>NZ_JACZFS010000055.1 GCF_014904795.1 Nisaea nitritireducens | reverse complement strand
AACCCTCCGGCACGGGGGCCGCTGCCCCCTCTTCAGAAGACGCTCCGAAAAGCGCCTCCAGCGCAGCCCCATGCTCCTCAAGAAGATACGCCGTCAGATCGTTCAGCGTCGGAGCGCCGAAAAACACATCAGGCGTCACATCAAAACCGAAACCAGACGTCAGCAGCCCAGAAAACTCCGATAGGCTGATCGAATCAAATCCGAAATCCGTGAACCTGGCGTCGTCTTCCAGCTCTCGCTCATCAATGCCGAGGACCTCGATAACGCCCACACGCAGGTCGGCCAGGAGGGCGTCCTGGACGACAACACCGCAAGGCGTCTGCGCGGCGTGCCGCACAGAGGGGCGCGCGGTTTCTTTCCAGCGAGCCTCTTCGTTCAAGCCCGCCATGATCCGCTCAAAGGCACCACCTTCGCAGACGAGCGGTGTGCAGACGGTCGAATTCCCGGCAATGATGCGGTCAAGGAGGTCAAAGCCTTCACCGGCTTCGAGCAGTCTCTGCCCGCTGCTGTCCAAATAGAAGTCGGCCCATTCCGTGCCGCCTCCGCCCATTCCTCCCTCGCGCCACAATGGCCACTGGATGGACACTGCGCGCCCAGTGCATTCGTGTTTTTCAGCAAGGGCGTTCCGATACGCCGCGTACCCGGACATGAACCGATTGGCCATCGCGTAATCACAGAAGCCGAAATCGCCCAACAACGCGGACAAGGAGGAGAAGTAGCAGACCAACGTCAATGGATCGCCGGCCAAGAGCGCGTCGAGCACCTGCGGTCCGGTCACCTTTGCCGCGAGGACCGCGCTGAACTCGTCGGATGTCTTTTCCGACAGCGCCTTCGGCTCCATTACCCCCGCGACATGGAACACGGCACCAATGGCACCGAGGGCATGCCGCGCCTCCTCCAGCCCGGCCTCCATCACCGCCCGATCGGTGACGTCGCCCTGCAGATAATGAACACGGCACCCCTTGCCTTCCAGATCGGCCAGGCGTCGACGCCTGTCACCAGCTAACGCCGCCCGACCGGTGAGGACGAGTTTCCTCGCCCCCCTGGATACCAGGTGATCCGCCAACTGGAATCCCAGGCCGTTGGATCCGCCAGTAATGAGAATGGGCCTGTCCAGATCGATCGGATGGGTTTCTTCATGACCGGGTTCATTGCCGGGCGCGGTGACCTCCCGGACCTCCGGTCGTCGCCACGTCTCGCCATCGTACTTGAATGAAAAAATACGCTCCGCCAGGAAGCTCTGGACTATGGGCAGCCATTTTCTTTCAGGCGATTGCGCCTTCGACGCCGCTTCCCATCCCTCTTCAGCCATCGTGAAGGCCGAAATCGCGCTGTTCGGGTGAGCCATCGACAGCGATCGCTCGATGGCGACCAGAGAGTCCAAATGAACGCCTCCAAGCGCACCCGCATCCCGGCCCGCAAACATGACCCTCTTCGGGAACCCGAGTGAGGTCAGTTCTTTCAACAGCCCCAGCACCACCGAAAGGTCCTGAGCTCGCTCGGGGTTTTCAATGGGCCATAGGTATAAGACCCCATCCACGCGCCCGATCTCTTGTATAGCCGCGGCGAGGTCTTCCGGTGTCTGGCCATCGTCCCTAAGGAACAGGATTTCGGAGCCCTCTAGATACGTCTTCAGAATGCCGCCAAGTTCGGCCTGATCCTTCTCGCTACTCAGGAGGCATAGGACACGCGGCAGTGCCGCGCCCGAGCCCTGCCGGATTTGCGGCACAGGCACGTCCTGCCACAGCTCTTCCAGAAACCGGACATCGGCCTTCCTGACATTCCGCGATGCGTTGTCTTCGACCCAATAACGCGGGCCGTCGAAAGGATAGGTCGGGAGGCTTTGCTTAATCGGACGGCGCTTCCGCTCCATCCTGTTCCAGGGCACATCCCCCCCTCGAACCCAGACTTCGACCATTCGCTCCAGATCATCGCCTTCGACTGGCGCGGCTGGGCTCCCGTTCTTCGGCCCCGAAGCGGCGCGCCCCGTCACGACATCGTCTCGCCGCCCCTCACAGAACGCGTCGAGCCTGTCGATCACGGCACTTGTCGAAGAAGCCGTGAAGCCGAGCCTTTGGCGCAGCGGCTCCCGTCCAGTCTGCAGGGTGTATGCGAGCCCGTCGAACGGGATGCCCGGATTCTTTCGCAGGAACGCGCTCATCGACCTGGCGAGACGCATCAGATCCTCTTCATTCCGCGCGGAAAGAATGATCGCTTCGGGTAACGCTTCCGTCTCGGTCGTTCCTGGCTCGGTGGCGCCTGGCTCGGAGATGAATTCTTCAACGATCACATGAACGTTCGTTCCACTCGCCCCGAAGGAGGAGATGCCCGCCATCCGGCGGTTGCCCTCCGGGGTCGTCCATGGACCGAACCGGTCCTGAACAAAGAAGGGAGATTGGGCGAACCTGATCTTGGGGTTGAGCGGCTGCGCATGTAGCGACGGTGCGAAACTCCGATGCTTGAACTGCATCAGAACCTTCGTCAGCCCAACTAATCCGGCCGCCGCCTCGCAGTGACCAAGATTCGATTTCACGGAACCGACCGGCAGCGGATCGCGTGTCCCGAAGACCTTGGACAAACCTTCGATCTCGACCGGATCGCCGAGGACCGTCCCGGTCCCGTGTGCTTCGATATAGCCGATCTCGGTTGGCGCAACTTTAGCATTTTCTAGGGCGTCACGGATGACCTCTGCCTGCGCCGCAGGATTGGGAACACTGTAGCCGTTGGTCTTTCCGGCGTGACGAACTGCCGACCCGCGGATCACACCGTAAATGTGGTCCCCGTCCAGTCTGGCGCGACCGAGCGGTTTAACAAGAACTGCAGATATGGCTTCGCTTGGCACATAACCGTCTCCACCATCGCCGAAACTCTTGCATCGGCCAGTACTGGACAGGAATTGGCCTTGCGACATCAGCAGGTACTTGTTGGGGTGGAGAGAAAGATTAACGCCTCCGACCAGGGCCATATCGCTTTCGCCCTGCCGCAACGCCTTGCACGCCTGATGCAACGCACTGAGCGACGAAGAACAGGCCGTATCCAATGTCAGGGACTCGCCCTTGAGATCGAACCAGTACGAAACCCGGTTCGCGATATTGGCGGCAAAAGTCGCAATCGGTGCCGAGCGGTCCTGCAGTCCGTTACCGCCGAACAGACCGTACTCCTGCCAGGAACAACCAACATGGACGGAGACGACCGGTTCCCGGCCCAGACTGTCGCTGAATTTCAGGGCTGACCGATTGTATCCGGCATCCTCGAATGCAGCCCACGCCACTTCCAGGAACAGACGCTCTTGCGGATCCATGATTCGGGCTTCGCGCGGGGCGATGCCGAAAAAGGCGGCGTCGAACCGGTCATGACGATCAATGAAGCCGCCCCACTTGGATGTGCTCTTCCCGGCTTGCCAGGATGAATTTCGGTCGGCCTCGTAGAAGTCCCGCCAGTTCCACCGATCCGCTGGAATTTCCGTGACACAGTCTTTCCCGGCACGGAGATTTTCCCAGAGTTCCTCCGGCGTGTTGGCCATCGGAAAGCGTCCTGAAACGCCGATAATGGCGATGTCGTCGTCATGATCTGCAACCTCGATTGACGATGGCATTTGCGGCTTCTGCAGAAACCGTTCGAGCCCATGCAGAATGCGCTCTTCATCGGACGCGCTGAGACCGAGCGGGACAGCCAGGCGAACAGCCTTGGCAAGTGCCGATTGCCGCTGCTTTCCGGCCTGATGACGACCGCCTTTGATGCCTGTACCGGTGAGCAAGTCCTGAAGAAACGCGTCAGGGTCAGCGTCCAACGCGGCAACGTCCAGGACAAGCGCATGGCCGAGCACGGGGCCGATTGGTCCTGGATGGCGGCCTGCCGCCATCCGGGCAATCCGTTCCATAAACCGCAATTGCTTTTCTACGAGAGACAAGGCGAGATCCAGATCCGGAATCACGGGCGCCTTCCATCCGGGGTCCGAAAGCGGTGTGCCCCCCTCGCTTTCAAAACCGCCATCTGCGATCAGAGACGAGATTGACCGGGCCAGATCCTCATCGTCCGTCGCAATCAGCCCGCCCTGCGAAATGGCGAAATCCTTGGCCAGACTCGCCACGACATGGTCGGCACTGGACAGTGTCTCCCTGACCAGATCCCAGATTTCCCGGTAGTGCAGGCCCGGTTCATGAGACTTGATCAAGGCGGCATTTCTGACAATTCGGGTGGCATCCAGGACCAAGGGAATGCCGGATCCAGCCAACCTGCCACGGAGCTCCCGCAAATGCGAAAGACGCACCGGTGCACCGCCCGCAGCATTGCTCAGGGCTTCGATACCGACCATGGCAATGTCGTCGGCATGCTCTACCGCCAACGCCTCGGCGAGGCCCTCAAGGTCGATTTCACCTTTGAAAAGACTGGTATCTGCAGCATTCAGTATTGTCGGATGGGGCAATTCCTCGACGCGGAAGCCGTTACCCAGCTGAAACGCCAAGGTCGTCGTCCAGGGAAGTGCCGTCATGATCCGGCGTTGCCTGCGGTGTTGGGCGAAAGCCTTGTAGAACAGGGCCTCGGCATCTCTGCCGCGCGGCGTGAAGAACACATGCTTGAATGGGATCAACGCCCTGAAGGCCTTTGCGTCCTCGATCAGCTGCGTTCGGTCCCGTGACCTCAATCTGGCGGTATGTTCATTCTCCCTGCCCCACCAGGAATCGGTCCGAAGGTCGATCTCAGCCGGCACGGTAGAGGCATCGTCCTCCCTCACCTGTTCGGCCAATCGATCCGCGACCTGGGCAGCGGTGAGCGAGTTCTGCATGAACACGGGCCAGAACTTCAGAAGCGTTTCGAACGCCATCCCGTCCGGGAAGTAGGCGAAGAACGGCTGGTCGTCCGGGGCGAACTTCTTCTTGAACTGGAAGTTGGCGCGCCCCAATTCGAACACCTTGCTCAACAGGGTGCCCTTTTCAACCTGAGCTGAGAGCCATTCCCATCCCTCATCGTCTTTGTCGGGGTGATCTGCGAACGCGTCGGGAAACCAGGTCAGCCCTAGTGAAAATGACTGCGCGCCTTCGCTTTGCAGGAGCTTGATGATTTCGCAGACTGCATATTCCATATGCCCCAGGGGCGCTGCCCCGGGATCGTAGAACTCCTGGTCCATGATCCATTTGCCGGAACCAGCATCCTCAATGACGATCACGGAGCACAGCGTGTCGTCCAGATAGGTCACGAACGCCCGGTGTCCGGCCTTCAGGCCGCCGGCGAGAATCTCCTCCATGCAGACCACGGAATGCTCGATGACATTCTTTTTCGCGCCGGCCCATGCGAGCATCACCTCGCACATCGAAGCCCGTTCCGTTGCAGCTGGGCGGTCCGGTTCGAAGAGCTTCGGCGTCCCGGATTTCGCAAATTTTTGGACCAGATAACGGAGCTTCCGCATTCTGCGGCCGTCGAGATGAAACGACGCCAAATCAATGTCGTGCCAAACGCCTATCGGAACCGGCCGCGCATCCCTGACCAGCCAGTCGTGATGGCCGTCCAGAACAAGCAGCTTCCAGCCGTGCCGATCACAGTAATCGGAAAGGGCGTCGTGCTCCTGGCGATTATGGAGATGCAAGGGCACAATCAGCTTGTTCCGGTCGTCGGCGACAACCCGCAAATATTTGCGATCGTCTGTCATGACGAACAGATGCCGGTAGAGCAGCCTCTCATACCCGATCGGCGGCACAGCCTGATCGACCTCGGCCACGATCCCGGCGAGTTCGGGGTGGTTCTGAAGCTCCTGCTCGTGGATAAGTTGACTCACGGCGCATCTCCCCCGGCAATTGAGAATTCCGGGAAGCGCGCCAACACGTCCTCGTAGACGTGCGGCGCACTCAGCTTCACCTCGTCCCGAGCGGCCGCATAACTTTGCGGGGTCAACAGGTGATCAAGGTTTCTCGACCTGAGATCGCCATTGGACGCAGCATTCTTTGCGTCCGCCAAACGAGCCTTGATCAAACAAAACCGCACCCACCCCTTTTCGATCGAGACGGCCTGTTGCGTCAGCTTTCGAACAGTTCCGGCAATCCCGGCTTCAACTCCGGCAAGCGCCGCGTCGAGATCGGGGTCTCTCAGGAAATTCAAGGCTTCGTTGCTTGCGTCGATCGCAGTTTCGATTTCGAATCCTGAACCGGCCAGCATTTCAGCCAATTCCTGCTCCGAGAAGACTGAGGAACCGAGGGCTTTGTCATTCACGGACCCACCCCCGCGTCCGACGTAATCCGCCATGAGCAGATACCCCCCGTCCTTCAGGGCCGCGGCGAGATTTTTGAAGAGCCCCGCCTTTTCCGCAGCGTCGCCCAGGAGATGCATGGTCTGGATGCTGAAGAAAAGGTCACCTCCGGGATCGAAGCGGCAGGCTTTGCTATCCTCGAGTCGAACGGCAACGCGATCCGACAATGTCCGGTTTTCGATCAGGACCTGCGCCGCCGCAGCATCTTCCTCCGATACCGTCATGCCTTCGACGGACAGGTTCGGGTAGGCGGAGGCAAGTTCCACAAGATCCGCACCGATCCCGCATCCAAGATCGATCACCCTGTGTGCCTTTTCCAGGCCGACGGCATGGAAAAGCACCTGGCGCAGTTCGGCCTGAACTTGAACGACCTCCCTCATCTGTCCGACGCAGGCTTCCGGGGCGACGATACTGCGCGCCAGGGAGAACCCTGCGATTGGCTCGGGCGGGAGCGCGACACTGTGAAATGGCGAGTGCGCGCGGCGCGCGCCCAAAGGATCGCCATCGAAGGCCTCGTCCACCGGGCTGGCTTCAAGATTTGAGATGAAGGCATCGAAGCTGTTCGGCAGGGCGCCGTTCGGTGACGAAACCTCTTGAGCCTGCGGGCTTGGGCGAGCCGCGAGGGCAGATTGCGTGGACGCGTTCGACATCAAGCCCGCGATCTTGTCGCCGTGGTTCTCCAGGAAGTATTCGAGCAGACTCTCAAGGTCGCCATGCTCGAAAAACAGGGTTTGCGGGAGGTCGGGGAAATGTGCGTCCAGAAGTGTGTTCACCTCCAGGATTAAAACGGAGTCGAGCCCGTAATCCATGAGGTATTTCGTATCCTCCAGATCCTGCCGGTCGAGCCCAAGTACACTGCTCATCGTCTCGGCAAGCAGGTCACGGATAAACAGGCGTTGCTGATCAAGCGAGGGAGCTTCCCGCGTCTGCTGCGGAGACCGAGAAGGAACGCTCGTGCCGCACGGAGCGGCTGACAATTTCTTCAGCTCATCCGAATAGTGCTCAAGAAAGAAATCGGTGAGCGCGCCTAAACTTCCATATTCAAAAAACAGGGTTTGCGGGAGGTCGGGGAACGTCCCTTCAAGCGTCTGATTCAACTCCAGTACCAGAACCGAATCGAGCCCGGAAGACGCCAGATCCTTCGTCTCGTCATAATCGTCCCGGGTGCCGCCAAGCGTCTCCCGGAGTGAGTCGGACAGAAAGTCGAGCGTCCAAGTGCGGAGGTCCGTGTGGCCATCTTCCGTATGGCCGGCCGGCACTGGATTCGTCGCTTCGGGCGACATCGGGTCTCTTGATTCTTCGTCCGGGGTATCATGTCCGAACATTGCCGGTCTCAATATGTCCGGATTGCCGCGCATCACAGAAATCTGTGAGAGGTCGGAGCCAAGGGCGCATTCAAAGGCGGCGAACCCGTCTCGAGCTTCCAAAGGGACAGCACCGATCGTTCTGGCCATCTTCTCGATGACCCGCGCACCAACATTCATCCCACCATCCCGCCAAAGCGGCCAGTTGATGGATAAGGTGCGGCCATGACGCTGGGCATCGCCAACGAGTTGATTTCGCCTCCGCGCCAACTGGTCCATCACGGCGTTGGCGGCCGAATAGTCGGCCTGGCCTGCATTGCCCCAGATACCGGCGCCGGAAGAAAACAGGACAAAGAAGTCGAGCTCCCGGCTGCCGACGGCCTTGTCGAGATTGAACGTTCCGGTGATCTTGGGCCCGAGTACGGCCTGAAAGTCACCCGCGCTCTTGTTCCGGATTGTCCCGTCGCGGATGATGCCCGCCGCATGGATGACGCCGGTCAAGCCGCCGTGGCTGTCATCCAGTTCCTCAACAATGCGGGACACCTCTTCGAGCCTGGAGACGTCCGCTTTCCTGACAAGGATTTCGGCGCCCTGTTTCTCGATCGCCGCCAGTCGGGCGCGAGCGTCCGCGTCCGGCTCGGAACGGCCAAGCAATACGAGCTTCGCGCATTTCGTCCGCGCTGCAATTTCCTCGGCAAACAGCAGCCCGAGGCCACCGAGGCCGCCGGTAATGAGATAGACCCCATCATTCTTCCAGGCCCAGCCTGTAGAGGCTCCTTCATCGAATTCGTTCCACTGCAGAATGCGGCGGCGGTTGTCCGCGTATTTTATCGGCCCGCTATCCGCCGCAGCCGCTTCTTTATCCAATAGTGTGCGGAGCGCTTTCGGCTTTGTTCCAGCGGGAACCTCTACAACCTGACCGTAGAAATTCGGAAACTCCATCCGGGCCGTTTTCAGCAACCCCGAAAGCCCCGCGACGAGCTGCGCATCGCCCGAATTCGGAACAGCCAGCTGCATCAGGATCTTCCGGCCACGCTCATTTTCCAGAAGCGCTTTGATCTGTTCGAAGAGCCTGGTTGCCGAGGCTTCAATCCAATTGGCGGTCTCTTCCGCCTTCTGCGTCCCGAGATTCAGGGTTGTCAGCCCGGCGGTGGCCTTGTCCGCTTTCAATGCGGGGAGACCGGCGGTGACGATGATACGCTGCTGAAAGTCCGGAGTATGAGACGGTTCAACGACAATCTCGCGCTCGACCCAGCTCGGAGCGGCGTAGAGCGTGCACGCTCCCTCAATGGCTGGCGCTTTCTGGTCTTTCGCGGCGGCTCCATCCAGAGTTCTCGCGGTCAGGCCCTTCAGGCGGACGCATACGGATCCATCGCCGTCGCAAAGATCCAGATCCAGGACCAGGTTCGGCCCATTGCCACCGTCTGCGTGCCTTATATGGACCCAGACTTCATCTGGAACGCTGCCGAGAACCTGCATCTCTCTCAACGCGAAAGGCAGCATGGGTCGAGCGGGCATGTCCGAGCGCGTCTGCTGGTGCATAAAACCGACCGTCGCCTGGAATGCCCCGTCCAGTAGACCCGGGTGCAGGTGGTACAGATTCCGCGAATCCTGCTGGGAGCGAGGTAGCTTCAACTGCGCCAGGACCTGTCCTTCGCCAACCCGCACCTGCTCCAAAACGCGATGGGAGGGTCCGAAAATGACCCCCGCTTTGGCGAAGATTTCGTAACAATCGTCGGCGCTCAAGATGGTACCGGAAGTTTGCCTGCCGAGTGTTGTGAGGTCCAGGTCAGCAGCGGCTTCTCCCTTGCGCAACAACACTTTACAGCGCGCGGCAACATTCGAGGTGCCGCCGCCGTCAAGCCCGATCTCCACCTGAACCTCACCATCGCCGCGACTCTGCAACCGCGTCAGCACGTTCAAGGGGTCCGGGCTCGACGTGATCGGCTGAACCCACATCATGTCGCGCAACAGCAGGTTTTGCGGCGTGGCGTCTGAGGCCTGGGTCACGGCGGCCACAGCCAACTCGAGATAGGCGGTCGCGGGCAGCATTTTCCGACCTGCGACCTGGTGATCGCTGAAAACAGGCTCGCTGCCGGTAAAGGTGCTGGCGAAGGAAACACCGGCCAATCCGGAGGTGTTTCGGTGAATGAGCGGATGCAGGTTGGTTTCGACAGGACGGGCCGTGACACCTACCGTGGGCAACCGGCAGGCACGCCGTGCAAATGGGTATCCGGGCAACCTAACCCGTCTCGGAGTTCCGGACCCGTGAAGCGCTCGCCAATCGAGCCCGCCCCCCGTCACCCAAAGTTCCGCGAGTTTATGAAGCCGCCCTTTCGCAAGCCAACGCGCGATCAGCTCTTCGGCGTCATCGTCGTCCACCAGAAGAGTTGCGGCCCCTTCTCTCTGTTTACTGTGCCCGTGCCAATGAGTTTTCGAGGTCGATTCACCCATTGCGATGGAGCGCAAGCCCTTCAGAAGCCCGTCCATGTCGGATGCTTCGAAAGCGACCCGTTCCTCCATCGCATCACGCCCAACCTGCAAGGTGTAGGCAATGTCGGCGAGTGAAAGCCGGTCCTGACGTCCTGAAATGAAATCGCAAAGCCGCTCGGCCAAGCGCTTCAGCCGTTCACGATCTCGCGCCGACAGTACAATCAGGTGCACTTGCGGACGTTGGTCGGTTGACGGGGTCCGCCGCTCCGGCAGGTGCGCGCTCTTGACGAGAACATGCGCGTTGGTTCCGCTGTACCCGAACGAACTCACCGCCGCGAGCCGCTCGCCCTGTTTGTTGCGGGGCCAGTCGGTCAGGGCTGTGTTGACGTAAAACGGGCTGCTCGCGAAATCGATGTGTTCGTTTGGCTCTTCGTAATGGATCGATGGCGGCATCTGGCCATGTTCGAGCGCCGCGACGACCTTTATCAGCCCCAAGACACCGCTGGCGGCCGCCGTGTGACCGATATTGGCCTTAACGGACCCGGTAGCGCAGAACCCCTTGTCGTTCGAGCTCTGCGAGAAGCTTTCCGTCAGGGCATGCAATTCGACGGGGTCGCCAAGCTTGGTCGCTGTTCCGTGGGCTTCGACGTACTGGATGTCCCCGGCATTGGTCCCTGCCGTTTGATAGACCGAGGATTGGAGCCTGCTCTGCGAAAGGAAACTCGGAACCGTAATCCCGGAAGTACGCCCGTCCTGGTTGGTGCCGCTCCCCTTGATCACGGCGAGCACGGAATCCCCGTCCGCGATGGCATCGCTCAATCTTTTCAGGACGACGATGCCGACGCCGTCTCCGACAATGATGCCGTCCGCATTGCGGTCGAATGGACGACACTGCCCCGTCGGGGACAGCATCCCCGCATTGTTCATGGAAACGAACGGCGCCGGGTGATCCCAAACAGTAATCCCCCCGGCCAATGCCATGTCGACTTCGCGATTGCGGAGGGCTTTCGACGCCAGATCGACGGCAACCAGGGACGAGGAACAGGCCGTATTGACCGCGAGAGCCGGACCTTTCAGGTCCAGCAGATAGGCAATCCGGGCGGCGGCGATGCTTGTATCAAGGCCGAGCATCGCCAGATGAGAATGCTCGGGCTCTTCGGAATCGAACCCGGCACCCAGACCGACATAGGTCCCGACCGGGAGGTCGGCCAAACGGTCGGGCGCATAACCTGAGCTTTCAAGGGCGTGATAGCACTCTTCTAACAGCAGCCGTTGGTTGACACCCATCGCATCCGCCTCTTTCGGCGAGATCCGGAAGAACAGCGGGTCGAACTTGTCGATATCCGCCATCGCACCGTAGCGCGGAACGATCGGACTTTCGGAATGGCGCTCCAGATAGTTCAGCCATGCGGGATCGGTGACATCCGAGATCGCGTCTTGCCCCTCGCTAACGAGATTCCAGAACGAGTCGACATCCTCCGCACCGGCACATCGGCATGACATGCCGACGATCGCGATTTCCGCCGCCTCTTCGGGCGCTGCCGTCACTGCGGGGCGGGTATGTTCGGAAAGCGCGGCACCTTTATAGCCCGTATCGAATTGGACGATGTTGCCGGACGATTGCGGTTCGGTCGAAATCTCCTCACCAATCGCCGTCAGCGGCACGTCAGAACGGGTTTTGATGCGCGGGGCTATATACGCGGCGATCTCGGCGATGGTGGCAAACTCGAAAACCGTGCTGGTCGGCAAGGTAAGGTCAAATTCGCTATTGATGGCCTCCAGCAAGCTGACCGCATTCAGTGAATCGAGCCCAAGCTCCTGGATCGTGTCGATCGTCTGGAGGTCCTGTTTTTCCAGTCGAAGCACCTTTGTGAAAACTTCGGCGAGCCGCTCCCTCACCTCCTTCAAGTCCGCTTTTCCGAGCGGCCTGGCCGAAACTCGGGGTGTGGGCTCGTCGGAAGTCTTATGTACCGCGTCCTCCGGCGCGATAAGCCGCGGTTGCCAAGGCTCGGCCGCAAGCATGGCCGCCAGCGCTTCTGGATATCCCGTCGCCGCGCCGAAGTGTGCTTTGTTGTGGCGTCTCAGAGCCGCCTCGTCCCAGCCGGTCACGCGCCTCATTTTGAAGAACCGATATCCAACCCACCCCCGTTCGATCGCAACGGCGTTGTTGGTCCAGTTGCGCCAGGAATCGGCAAGGACTTTCGGCAGTCCTTTGACATTCTCCTCGCATTCGGGATCGGTAATCGAATTCGCGATCTGGGCGGATAGATCGACGCTCTCGTCCAATGCCAACCCATGCCGGGATATCAAGTCGATCCACTCTTCCTGTGTCGGGATATAGACCGACACATTCGGATCGACGATCCCACCCTTCATGTTGGAGACGAAATCCATCAGAAGGACGCGGCCATCGTCCCGAAGAGCGTTCAAGACATTGTCGAACAATCCATCCTTGTCTTCGATATGGCACGTGACCTCGACGCCCAGGGCGATGTCGTAGCGCTGCGGGAAAGGATCCCTGGTGCTGTCGCGATTGAAAACCCGTACGCGGTCGCTCAGATTCTCGCGCCGGATGCGATCTTGAGCGATTTCGGCCTGGGCAGGAGTGATCGTGTACCCGTCGGCCAACAGGTGGGGGTGCTTCTTGCCTAATCCCACAACGTCGGTCCCGTAACCGCACCCAAAGTCGACCAGGCTCTCGACAGTGTCGAAATCAGTCCCGTGGAAAAGAACGGAACGGCTTTCCTTCTGCTTCTCATGGACAAGGGCCACCTCTTCCGGATGGTCCTGGGGATGAAGGCCAATGCGCGTGACAGAAAAGCCCGGCCGTTTCTCCAACAGGGGGAAGAACGTCAGGAATCCTTCGCGAAACTCAGGCCGTTCCAACTCGGCGATGGTTCGATAGAGCTCGGCAACCGTTCCTTCCTGCTCTGTCTCCTGCTGCGGTTTGTTACCGAGCTGACGCTGTTCAAACGGGTAACCGGGCATCGAAAGCATGGTCGGAAGATCGTCGCCCTGCATGTCCGACCAGGAGACCCGCGCCCCACTGCACCAGGCTCGCGCGATTCCGGGCAGATCGTTCGAACGGTAAGCATCTGCGAGCCGGACATCAATATCCGCGCGCGAATTCTTGTCCTGTTTCACTCGCCCCTGGAACACCACGTCAGGCATATCCCGCTTGTCGAGCTGGGCCCGGATGGCCGACCGAAGTTGCTCGATCGAGCTTGCCAGGATGGCCATGCGGCACTTCATCTGGTCCCGTCCGTCGATGAGGGTCCGCGCCAGTGCCGCAAGATCGCTCTCGGCAACAGTCTCGACGTAACTTGCCATTCTTTCGAGCAGCGCCATCAGCCGGTCCGGCGACTTCGCCGAGAACGCAAACATCAAAGGCCGGCCGTCTGTCGGTGCACCTGCACCGGCTGGATCCGGGGCCTCTTCGAGCAGAACGTGAACATTGGTACCGCTGATTCCCGTCGCCCCGAGGGCAGCACGGCGCGGAGACTCGGCCGGGCGCGGCCATTCGCGGGTTTCAGCGTCGAAGTTGAATGGGCTGGTTGCCGGATCGATCCGCTCGTTCAAGTCGCCATCAAGATTCAGGCCGGGGATTTGTCGGTGTTTCATGGCCATGACGGCGGTGATCAAACTGACGAGTCCCGAGGCGGCGAAAGTGTGACCGATCAATGGCTTGACGGAACGCAATGCGCAGAAGCCGGTCTGTTCCGTATGACTCTGGAAAGCGGTGGTCAGAGCGTCGATTTCGATGCCGTCGCTTACCTGAGCACCGACACTATGGGCCATAACCAATTGCAGGCTCGCGGGGTCTATGCCCGCCTTTTCATAGAGTCCTTCCAGCAGCTCCGTTTGCCGAACCGGGCTTGGCGCGGTGATACCGTTGGTCTTGCCATCATAATTGACTGCACTCGCCGTCACGCATGCATAAACCGGATCGCCGTCTCTCAATGCGGCAGCGAGCGGTTTCAGTAACACGGCTGCAACTGCCTCACCTGGGACCAGTCCATCGCCGCTTTGCTCGAAGACCCGGCAAACACCATCCGATGACAACAGTCCGGAGCTCTTCAGATTGCCGAAACCATCGGACGACAAGATAAGATTGACGCCGCCGACGAGGGCCATCTCGCAATCGCCATGTCTCAGCCCCATACAGGCTTGATGAAGCGCCACCAGTGATGAGGAACAGGCGGTCGTCAACGCGAGGCTCGGACCTTTGAGGTCGAGCATGTAGGAGATACGCGCGGCCAATGTAGCGTTTTGCGACGAGTTCAGATCGCCGCCTTCGCCAAGGGCCAGGGGTAAACCTTCCTCGACCCCAACATAAACGCCACAGGCCGCCCCCCGAATTCGCTCTCCCATGGCGCCCGCATCCTCCAAAGCATGCCAGGCGACTTGAAGGAAGGTCCGTTGACGGGGATCGAGATTTTCAGCTTCTGCCGGAGGAATTCCAAAGAAAAGAGGATCAAAGCGGTCGATGCCGTCAACGAAAGCTCCATGGATTTCCCCGTCGACGCTACCGGTCAGGCGTTCCTTCGGCATCGTTGAAATGGCGCTCTTGGCCTGCCGAACGTTCTGCCAGAACTCTCCAACGGAATTCGCTCCCGGAAAGCAGCCGCTCATGCCGATGATGGCGATCGGCTCGTCGACGGCCATGGCAACATCTTGCCGCTTTTGCCGCGGTTGTTGGGGCTGGGCGGAGACAGCTATGGGCAGAACAGGGATTTCTCGCCGCCCCGTGGTTTCTTCAGCGACGGCGCCAGAAAATGCGCTGTTGAGATAGGCGGCCAAAGCCTCGAAAGTCGGGTGCCCGTAAAAGTCAGAGGACGCCACATCAACACCGAGTTCCTCGGACAGCGCCCCGGCGAAACTGGCGAGAGAAACGGAATCGAAACCGAAGTCGGAGAAACTGCGGTCATTGTCGAAACGCTCCGCCGGCAGGTCTATGATCTTGCCTGCGATGAGCATGAGACGCTCTTCCAGTGGAAGCGGCACCTCCTCCTGCATCTGTTCGATCCGCCCCAGGAAGCGCTTCACCGCCTCGGCTTTTCCCGCAAGCACAAGATGGTCACCACCCTCATTGGCGATTATGCGGTCGAACAGCTCCAAACCCTCATCCTGCTCGAGCATGCGTTGACCGCTGGTCTCGAGGTAGAAGTCCGTTTCGTCATCGCTTCCCTTGCCCATACCGCCATCCCGCCATAGCGGCCAGTTGATGACGTGGACAGGTTCGGACCAGGCAGCGCCCCAGGCCATCAGGAAACGATTTGCGACGGCATAGTCGCAGGATCCGAAATCGCCCAAAGTCGCAGCGCTGGAGGAGAAGAAGCACACAAATCTCAGTTGATCGCCGGACAAGAGCTCCTTCAATAGAAAGGCACCTTCGATTTTCGGCGCCGTCACCGATTGGAAGTCCGCGGCATCATTCTCGAAGATGCTGCCCTTTGCCTCGACACCGGCGGCATGGATCAAGCCGGAGATGGTCCCGAACCTCTCCCGCGCTTCGGCAAGCCCGGCTTCCATGGCCTGGCGATCCGCGACATCCGCCTGAAGGTAAAGGACACCGGCACCAGAGGCTTCGAGCGCTTTCAGTTTGCGCTTGATCTCCGCGTCCAGCGGCCTCCGTCCGGTCAGGACCAGATTGATCCCACCTTTGCCTGCCAGATGCCGCGCGACCAGATACCCCAATCCGCCGCACCCGCCTGTAATGACGACGGTCTCCGGAGCGCTCCGGGAAAATGCCGTCTCATTCTGCGGCAGACTCAGAGCCTCGAACAACGGCTCCTTACGCGTTCCGCCACTATAGAGCACGGCGCCAGAGCACGGCGAGCGGAGCTCAGTGCTCAAAGTGCGCATCCAGTCGGCAAGGCTCATCGTGGCATCCGAGAAAACCACCGAGATGGCGGTTTGCGGCGCAGAGATCCGGAGCGACCGTTCAAATCCGATCCAGGATTCCATGTGCGCACGCTGAACCGGATCTTCAAAACGGCCGGCGAGGACCAACTTGGCCGGCAACTTGCCCGATGACCCGATGGAGCGGAGCAGGGATGCAATATGAAGCGCGTCGCCAACCTCGCCATTACCGACGAACATCAGGCGGTCCTTCCCGGCAAGCGCCTTTTCGAGATCGCCCCAATCATTGTCGGACGGAATGTTCCGACAGGCGAACTCGCCAAGACCGGCATCGTCCGCAAGCTCTGCCATCTGCGCCGGGTCGAAATCTCCGGGCACAAAGCAGAGAACCCCGCCGATCTTCTCCGTCTCTCTCGGCACAGCACGTTCCGCCCAGCTTTCCCGGAAACAGAAGAGGTCGTGGCGCCCGGAATGGTCTGAGCTTGCGGTCGAAGTTCGGATCGGTTCGGGCGTTTCCAGGCGATAGATATCGTGGGCGAACGGGTAGGTTGGAATTCGCATCTTTCTTGGCTCGGCAACACGCGCCAGATCCTGCCAGGAAACTGGATATCCCAAGCTCCATTGCTCCAGCAGCTTGTCGAGCTCGCCTTTCCGCAACCAGCCATCGACGATACCAGTGGCCTCGTCCGCTCCGAGCATGTCTTCCAACGTCTTGGTCTTGGCCGTCACGCGCCCGCTTACAACACCACCGTCCGTGTTGTTTGAAACAAACCTCTCAAGCGTTTCGACAAGATCGTCCGTCGAATTGACGATGAAGCCGAGACGGCATTCCATCGGCGTCCGCCCGACTTGCAGCGTGTAGGCAAGATCGGAGAGGCGGACACCTCCATCGCGGACGAATGCGAGCAGGTTCCGCGCCATATTCTTCAGTCGATCCTCGCTGCGCGCGGATAGAATGATGGCTTCCGGCTGATCCGAGCTCTGATCTTCGTGCGGTGCTGATTTCCGGTACGATTTCAAAATCGCATGCGCATTCGATCCCCCTGCTCCGAAGGAAGAGATACCCGCGATTTTTTCGTCGCCCGGCCACTCCGAGACGGTGCGTTGAACCGTGAAGGGCGTCGCCGGGAAGTCGATATTCTCGTTCAGCTTTTCTGCATGAAGGGACGGCGCCAGTTTACCGTGCTTCATCTGCAAGAGGATCTTGATGACCCCGGCCACGCCCGCCGCCGCTTCGAGATGGCCGATATTGGATTTGACCGACCCCAAGGCAGCGAAGGACGTCTCGTCCGTATCTTCCCGGAATGCCTGGCTCAGTCCGCGCACTTCAATCGGATCACCAAGCTTGGTACCCGTCCCGTGGGCTTCGACGTAGCTGACATCGCGTGCGTTGATGTTTGCGCTGCTCAGAGCCTGGCGCACCAGCTCGGACTGCGCTTTGGGATTGGGAACCGTATAGCCGCTGGTCTTGCCGTCATGATTGACCGATGTCCCCTCGAGGGTCGCGAGGATCTCGTCACCGTCGCGTTCGGCCAGCGACAGACGTTTCAGGACCAGAACGCCAACCCCTTCGCCCGGCACGAACCCGTCACCGCCTTCACCGAAACTCTTGCATCGGTGGGAGCGGGCCAGAAAGCCATATGCGCATAGGCTGGTATAACTCGAAGGGTGCAGATACAGATTTACGCCGCCAACGAGCGACATGTCACATTCGCCCCGCAGAATGTGTATACGCGCCTCGTGAAGTGCGGTCAGCGATGCCGAACAGAGCGTATCGATCGGCATGCTCGGACCTTTCAGGTCCAGAATATAGGACACCCGGTTGGCGATGGAGCCGAAGGATGTGTGCGGATAGACGTGCTCTCCGTTTCTCCAGAGATCCGGTCCGAACAGGTCGTATCCGGTTTTCGTAATCCCGGCAAAAACCCCGACCCGGCTACCGATCGAGCTCTTGAGGCTTTCCTTGCAATATCCTGAATCTTCGAGCGCTGCCCAAGCCGTCTGCAGGAACAAACGTTCCTGCGGGTCCATCATGAGCGCTTCCTTCGGAGAAATTCCGAAGAACTGGGGATCGAACTCGAACACACTCTCAAGGAAACCGCCCCATTTACTATAGCTTTTTCCTTCTGCGACAGCCTTATCCGGATCCGCCTCGAAGAAACCGTCCAACGGCCAACGATCGGACGGCAACTCCTTGATCGAGTCACGCCCCATTTGCAGGTTCATCCAGAACTGATCCAGGTCCGGCGCATCCGGAAACCGCCCTGCCATCCCGATGATCGCGACGGGCTCATCCTGGTGCGTCCGGTTGCGTGGGACGTTTCCGCGTTCCTGAATCTGTTCGACCGCCGCACGCTCCGGTCTCGAAACCGGGACGGTTTGTCCACACCAGGCCCTGCACTCGTCGGCATAGTCCTCGATGAAGTAATCCGCCAACTCGCGGATGGACTGCACTTCGAACAGGAGTGTCTTCGGCACGGGGCCGAAGATCTCTTCCAGTTTCTGGTTTAGCTCGGTGACAGCGATGGAATCTATTCCATAGACCTCGAAGGACGCGTCCAGATCGAGTTCGGCGGCGGGCAGCCTCACTTGTTTGGCCACCAACTCTTTCATCTTTTCCCTGACAGTTGGTGTCAGAGAGCCGGACGCGGACGGGTCTGAACGGCGCGAGGCGGAGCGGTCTTTCGGGTTATCGATATGACCGGCGAGGAAGGTCGCACGGATCTTGTCATGATTTCCGGCCACGACACCGACCTGCGGATATCCGCTATTCAAGGCATCATAAAACGCGGCCAGACCTTGTTCGGTCTCCATGGCGACCATGCCGCTCGTGTCCGCCAAGGCGGCTTGATCGCCTTGCTCCACACGCATGCCTCCCGACTTCCAAAGTGGCCAGTCAATTGCCAGACTTCGGCCGGAACGCTCCCCCTGCGCCACGCGGTTCGCCCGCCATTCGGAGAAATAATCCAGGAACCCGTTCGCGGTCGCATAATCGGCTTGTCCCGGGTAGCCGATCGCGCCAGATCCGGACGCGAACATGATGAAGAAATCCAGAGCCATATCCCGAGTCGCGGCATCTAGATAGACGGTCCCGGCGACTTTTGGCGACAGCACGCTGCGGAACTCCGCCGCAGTTTTCTTAAGGATGTACCGGCCCCGATTGACGCCCGCGCAATGCAGAACACCGTTCAGTGTTCCGTGGCGATGCCGGATTTCGTCGACCAGCGCATCGATTTGCTCGCTGCGACCAATATCGATCTGCCGGTAATGGATGTCAGCGCCCCGCGACGTCCAGTTCTCCAACTGCTTGATCGCATCCGGGTTGAGGCGGGACCGCCCAACCAGGATCAATGTCGGGTTTTTGCAGTGTCGAACGATCTCCTCTCCGAAGATGGTGCCGAGACCGCCCATACCGCCGGTGATCAGATAAGTTCCGTTTTCCTTCCACACAGGGCGGGGCTCTTCGCCTGCCTCCGGTGCCTCCCGCCAGACCAATCGCTGCCGAGCACCGTCAAGATAGCGGATATGCGTGTCTTCAAGACGTGACCGGTTCTCCGTCAGTCGCGTGCGCACCATGTCGGCCGGGGCCTCCGCCTCGATTTCGATCAGTTGCGTGTGAATACGAGAGTTCTCTTTTGCCGCAGTTTTGAACAGGCCGTTGAGAGCGGCATATAGGTGCCCCTCTCCATCCCGATCGACGACAACCTGGAGCAGCACCTCTTCCTTCGGTCGACTTGCAAGCAAGCTCTGGACCTCTTCGAAGACCTGCGTCGAAACATCTTCAAATCGCTTGGCTATATCAGGCCACGAAGACGCAAAGCAGTGCTCTCCCTCTTCGAGCGGTTGGGGATTTTCCGCCCGGCCGCAGAAATAGACGAGGCGGCGAAGCGGTGGCTCGGAGGAGGCCACACCGATGCTTGTTTCCGCATCTTCCCAGACGGGACGACAGAGCAAGACAGGTCCGGCGGATTGCGAGCGAGCATGCTCGACCCGCAGCTCAGCATTTTCCTGTTCCGGGGCCGCGACCCAATATCGTTTCCGCTCGAACGGGTAAGTCGGCAGCGTGATGCGGTTTGGCGTCGGGCCATCGTACAATTCCGACCAGTCCATCGCCCCGCCTTCGCCCCATCGCTTCAACGGACCGGTATGTTCGGCCGGTCCGTAATCGTTCATGACCGTACCGGAGAGTGCGCTTTCGGATGCGGCCAATTTCTCCAAGACGGTCTGGACTTCGGCCATGGACCGCGCCGAGAAAACGAGGCGGGCCGGAAGCGCTTCCCTGCCTACCTGCAAGGTGTATGAAAAGTCTTCCAGCTCCAGCGACTGGTTCCTTTTGACGAAGTGGCTCATTTGATGGACGACCCGCTTCAAGCCCGCTTCATCCTTCGCCGAAAGCGGAACGAAGACGGGCTGGATGGAGATCGGCCTGTCCTCTTGCCGGGCCTTGGCAGGGTACTCTTCAAGCACGACATGAGCGTTGGCGCCGCCAATCCCGAAGCTACTGACAGCAGCCCGCCTTGGCGTATGTCCTTGAGGCCATTCCGCAGTGTTCTTGGCCAGATAGAAAGGTCCGCCTTGGAGTTCCAGGTATCGGTTTGGTGTCTGGAGATGCGGATTTCCCGGAATCAGCCCGTGCTTGAACATCAAGAGAACCTTGATCAGCCCCGCGATCCCGGCCGCAGCTTCCAGATGCCCGATATTCGCTTTGATCGTGCCGACCGCGCAGTAGGGCTGACTGACCGGTGGCTCGCCCGCCTTGCCGGACAGTTCCTCATATGCTGTCCGAAGCCCTTTCATTTCGATCGGATCGCCGAGCTCCGTGCCGGTTCCGTGTGCCTCGACATAGCCAACGGTCTCTGGCGCAATCCCACCCTCGAACATCGCCTGGACAATCAGATCGCTCTGCGCCTTCGGGTTGGGTGCGGATGCGGAACTGGACTGACCGTCATGGTTTACGGCAGTGCCCCTCAACACCGCGTATATCCGGTCTCCTGCCTCCTGAGCTTCGGCAAGCGGTTTCAAGACCACCATGCCCACGCCTTCCCCGCGGACCATGCCGTTGGCACGACTATCAAAGGCCATGCACCGGCCGTCCTCGCTCAACACGCCGGATTTGCTAAGGGACAGAGTTATTTCTGGAGACGCGAGGACATTTACCCCGCCGACAAGCGCGGCGCGGCAACTGCCTTGCCGGATGCTTTCCGCTGCGCGGTGAATCGCGACCAGGGAACTAGAGCATGCGGTATCGATGATCTCGCTCGGACCGTGCAGATCCAAGAAGTATGAAACGCGGTTGGCAATCAGGAATGGTTTGATCTGCGCGGAGAGAGCCGGATCCAGATCCCGGCATATGTCCTTATAGTCGGCGGTGGAGACACCCACGAACACGCCCATGTCAGTGCCCGCAATCGCACTCGCCGTGTATCCCGCATCCTCCAACGCGGCCCATGAGGACTCCATGACCAATCTTGCTTGCGGGTCCATGCCTTCCGCATCCCTCGGGGAGAGATCAAAGAACAGCGGGTCGAAGCAATCCATGTCGGCGATGAAACCGCCCCATTTCGCACGTGTCTTGCCAGGCTCCTGATGAGGGTCGCCATAGATATCGCGCCAGTCCCATCGGGATTTGGGAACTTCCGTGATCATGTCCTTGTTGTTGGCGAGGATGTTCCACAGCGCGGCGGGATTGTCGGCTCCCGGAAGGCGGGCGCTGATGCCGACGATGGCAATTGCGCTCCCGGGCTTGTCCGCGGGCGAAACGGCGTACTTTGCCACGCTTGCAGAGCCGGCAACCTTTCGCGACAGAAACGAGGTCAGGGACGCCAGCGTCGGATGTTCGAAAAACACGGTCGGCATCAGGTCCAAACCGTATCGGTCGTTAATTGCTTCGGTGAATTCCGTGAACCCAACGGACGTCATTCCATATCGGGCCCAATTCGACTGCGGTTTTATGCGTTCGACGTCGATCTTCTGAATCGCAGAAAAAATAGTCACCAGTTCTTCGGTTATATGATCAGCCGATGGGACCGTTTCCTGAACCGGTTCAATGCCTTGCAATCGATCAGAGGCATCTGGCGATGCCGCCGTGAACCCTTTTAAACTCAGACTTACATTGCCGTCCTTGTCAGACAGGCTGATATCGAATTTCGGAACTGACCGGGAATGGGTCGCGCTCTTGCGGACATGGACATAGCCTTCGTCCGGCAGCCCTTTGCTGAGCGTAAACTCCTCGAGTGTGAACGGCTGCGGCAGCGCCGCGCCGGGTTCCAAGAGGCTTTGCCAGATAACGCCCGACAAGACGAGGCTGTTCAAAAGACCCAGATCCAGGCCTCCGGGGCCGGAGACATTGGACTTGCGCACCTGCGCCAGAAGACCGCCTTCCCCGTACCGCACTTGGTCTATCGAGAAGAGGGACGGTCCATTGGATCGTTTGAGTATTTCATCGCAACTTGAACGGCTGAGGATTGTCGGGGTCGCCGCCCGTATACGCTCCAAGGCGGTTGCCTCTGCTTGGGCCCGGCTCCCACCATCGCCGAAATGAGCCACCTCAAGCGCGCCCGCACAATAAGAGACGTTTCCGTCATCCAAGACGCGGAACTTTGCCGTCCTCTCGCCGTGCTCAACAATGACTCTGAGAATGACATGACCGTCACGCGCGGCCATGGGCCGGTTCCAGACGATGCGCTTTAGAACCAGACGATCTTCCCGCGGCCCCACAGTGGCCGCGACCATGTCCAGAGCCGCGACGGCCGGCAACACACTCCCGTGGTCCTTCAAACACGGCGCCTCGCTCGGAAACTCGAAGCTGCGCTCCACCACCTCAGGCCCCACGGATTTCGCCGGAAGCCAATAGTCCTGCCGTTCGAACGGATAGGTCGGAAGCACGAGGAAGCCGGGCGCGGAAGAGCCGAAACAGGGTGACCAGTCGGTTTCCTGTCCTTTCAGCCACCCATCCAAAAGTGTCGACGGCGTGTCGCCCTTGTTGGGCGCCGTCGGTACGCCCAAGTCCACAGAGCCGAGACGGAAAGTGGTGTTTCGCTGCCCGTTCCCCAGGAAATCTCTCAGCCCCTCGGCCAAACCGTCGCGATCCGAAACAACCAAACCAAGCCGCTCTTCCATGGCCTCCCGCCCCATAGCGAGGGTCCACGACACACGACCGATCTCAACATCCTGGTTTTGTTTAATGTGTTCGAGCAGAGTTCCGGCCGCGGCCCGCAATGCGGCCGGTGATCTCGCAGACAGCATCACGGGCCAGGGACCGGTGCCAGGCGACGATGCGCTCGGCGGTTCGTCGAATTCCTCGACAATGAAATGAGCGTTGGTTCCGCCGCCGCCGAAAGAGCTAACCGTGGCCCGTCTCGGCAAAGGCATGCCTTCGGGGGTCATTATCGCCGGCCATTCCCTGGCGTGTTCGATGATGGCAAAAGGCGACGAGGACAGATCAATGTCCGGGTTGAGCGGTCGCGCACCGACAGACGGGACGAATTTGCGATGGCGAAGCTGCATCACGACTTTCGTCAGTTGCGCGATCCCAGATGCAGCCTCGGGGTGGCCGATATTCGACTTCACCGACCCCAGAACACAAAAATCGCGGTCGTCGGTGAATTCACGAAACGCGCCGGACAATGCGGAGACTTCCATCGCGTCTCCCAGCGCCGAACCGTTTGCCGCTGCCTCGACATAGCCAACGGTCCGGGGGTCGATATTGGCGGATTGGAAATTGTCTTCGATAAGCGCTCTTTGCGCCTTTGGATTGGGCACGGCCTGGCTAGCCGTGTGTCCGTTATGATTAATGGCACTGGCCCGGATCACGCCGAAGATCTCGTCATTGTCTTCGCAGGCTTGTGCCAGTGGTTTCAACAGAACAGCGCCGACCGCCTCTGCCGGCAGATAACCGTCGCCATCGGAAAAACTCCGGCTCGCGGGACCGCTTGCAATCAGTTGCGTCTTTTCCAACCCATCGAACTTGCCGGAATAAAGCGACAGATTGACTCCGCCGGCGACGGCGAGGCTGCATTCTCCTTTGCGCAGGCTTTCACACGCCATATGGATCGCTACGGCGGACGCTGAACACATCGTGTCGACCGCTACGCTGGGTCCGTTGAAATCGAAAAAATGCGAAATGCGATTGGCGATGGCACTGAATGACGAAAGAGACGTAACCGCTCTGAAATCCGCGTCGTCCGTCGTTTCCCGATAGTGCTGATACATCGCACCGACATAAACGCCGACCCGGTTGTCATACTGCCGGGATATCCGGTTCCGGGTATGACAGGCGGATTCCAGAAGGTTCCAGACGGTTTCCAGGAACAGGCGTTCTTCCGGGGACATTAATTCCGCTTCGCGCGGGGAGATGTCGAAGAACAGGGGATCGAACGCCCCGACTCTATCCAGGAAACCACCCCAACGCTCGGCGCGATCAAGCTTAGCGTGCGGCCAACGATCCTCCGGGAACCTGGTAACGAGATCCTCGCCGTTGACCAGGTGCCGCCAGAAGTTATCAACGTCACTGCTTCCGGGATAGCGGCCGGAGAGGCCGATGATTGCGATCCCCTCCAGATTGGAAGCTCTGCTCGCCCGTGAGGAGGCCTCCCCGCTGTTGTTCTGTTCTGGCCGTCCGCTCCCTTGAGTCGATCCGGACGACGGACCAGGCCGCTCGTCATTTTTCAGCAGATACTCGACCAATGACGTGATCGTATCCGCTTCGAAAAAGGTCGTTGTCCTGATGGATGGAAAGACATCCTTCATCGCCTTGGTCAGCTGAATTGCGATGATCGAGTCCAAACCGTAATCAGTCAGTGACCTCGCGGGATCAATCTTCTTGCTCGGGATCTTGAGGACGTCGCTGACTATGCGCGTCACGATTTCGGCGCATCGGTCCTTTTCGTCACCATTGGCAGACGGAGCGACCTGTTCGGGTTTCGAGGCCTTGAGCGGCGTTTCGGTTGCCTCGAGATGTACCGGATCTGTGCCTGCCGCGCGCCTTGAACGAACAATGCCATCGCTTTCGGCGATCAGTATTTGCTGGCCCCTGTCATGGTTGGGCTCCGCCGGGAAGAGGACATTGGGGAAGCCTTCCTGGACGAGAGTGGCTTTCCATGCATCGGGAGTGAGCCCCGGACAACCGGGAATGCGGAGATGTCCATCTTCGTACGACCACCAGACATCCAGGAGCCCGAAGGTCAGGTGGGTGAACAGTGACCGTTCGCTCAACTCGTTAACGAAAAGCAGACCGTTGCAATGCAGCAGGCTTTTGAGCCCACGCAACGTTTCGCGAATGTTCGACGCGACGTGCAGGACGTTCGACGCGACGATCAAATCATAAGAGTCTGCGGCAAAACCCTGGTGCCGCGGCGCGGTATCGATATCCAGGACCGCGGTCGAAAAAAAGGAATGTTCGGGCCGGAACCGCTCGCCGGCCCTATCGAGGAACGCCTTCGACAAATCGGTAAAGCAATAGTTGCTGATATTGCCGGAATAGGGTTTGAGGCCCTCCAGTAGTCCGGCTGTCGTCGCGCCGACACCGCCGCCGACTTCCAGAACACGGATCTGCGCCTCAGGATCCAAACCAACGCGTCCCTCGATATATTTCTCGACGCTTCGACAAAGGATGTCGTTGAAATAGTCGGCAACCTTGTTGCCCGTGTGGACGCCCTCGACCAGATCCATGGAACCTTCGGGAAACAGGACCTCGTGTGCTTCGATCTGCCCCGTCAACAAGTCAGGTAGCGCCTTCAAACAGGCTTCCACCAGTCGTACCTGGGGAGCAAGTTCCGGCTTGGACAGCCAGACGCCCTTGACGGCATCCCAATCGCGCCACCCTTCGCCACGTTGCGCATTCGAAAGATCAATCTCGCTCAACAGTTCCCTGCCGACCGCGACCCAGGGTTCGTATTTCGGGGAAACCTTTCGAAGGTCGACCGCTGACAGGGCGCCATCCAACAAAACGGCCATGTGCCGGTTCATATCGGCAAGGCCGGTTTCGACAGGTTTGCTGAGTTCCAAGGATGCATTCCTCATGACGCGATCATCCGCAATCCGCTTGGAATGGTTGGCGGATAAATACTGATCTGATCATCTTCATCAAAGAGGCTGGATGACCGGCCGTCGCCTCCGAGTTTGACCATAACCAATTGATCCAAGGACCCTGAGATCAGCTTCCCCAAAGCCTCCATGCCCTCCGCCGGTTCGATCGACAAAATATTCGCATCTCGCATGCGATCACGATGATGCTCATTGGCGACGGCTCCGACCGAGCCCCAATATCCCCAGTTCATGGTCTTCACTGGGCAATCCCAGCTCGATGACAACCGCGCAGCAAAGGCGTCAATGAAAGTACAACCGGTAGCGTAATTGCTTTGTCCCGGCGCTTTCGAGAACGACTGCAGCGACGAGAAAAACAACACGAACTCGAGGTCGTCGCGGCCAAATACCTGGGCCATACGGACCGCAGTCACGATCTTCGCATCCACGCTGCGATGGAACTCCTGCCGGCTCATAGCCACCAGGCCTTTGTCGGATAGGATCAAAGTGGAATGCACCAGACCGTCGATCCGCCCGAAGCGATTCAAGACGGCGTCTCTTGCACGTCTCAATTCAAGTGCGTTGGTTGCGTCGGTCTGGATATATTCGGGGCGCGGCCCGAAACGGGCCAGTTCGTCCAGTTTGGCGGTTATCGCCGCGTCCAGCGGCCGCCGGCCGAGCCAGACGATCTGTGAGCCGTGTTCATTGATCATGTGGCGTGACCAAACTTCGCCAAGCCCACCGGCCCCGCCCAGAACGACATAGACTCCATCTTTCCGGTACTCTGGTTGCGTGACGGTTTTCAGGGTCACTGGCGCCAGTTTTTCCGTGAACCACGAGCCTCCCCGACAAACCAGAGCATCTCCATTCGGATCGAAAGGCATTGACAATGCCTCGTGCAAAGGACGGTTCCGCGACGCTTCAAGGTCGAGCAAACGAACCTTCCAGTGCGGGAACTCCTTCGCCATGGAGCCCACAAGGCCGTGAATGGCGGCATGGCCGGGGTAAACCGGTTCATCCTGGCTGACCGGCCGCGCCTGCGTGGTGAGAATGGTCCAGCGCATTTCCTCAAGTGTGTAGTCGGCACGGACAAGTGCCTTGATCAACTCGAACAAAGCGCCGACACCTTCGTGCCGCTCCGTAATCAGGCTCTCGGAGTCCGGCGAAATGGGAGCTGCATTCTCATCGATGGGATCGGACGCGATCCATATTAGATGACGAACGGGTTCCGATAGACGCAGTTCGATTTCACCAGTCCCTGCGAACGGGGCGAAGGGCAGATGGCGGGCATTCGGGTAGATTGATTTGATGACTTCTAGATCCTCGGCGCTGCCTCCGGCGACCAAGACGCCGCGCTCATCCGCGGACGGAGGTTGATCGCCCAGATTCGACAAGGCCCGCCAAACCGGCGCGAAGATCGTTTGTTCCTGTGCAGTGACATCGTCTTCATCCTGGGGCGTCTTTTCGGAGCCTTGATCCGAAGTCGGCACTTCCGGCTTAAGGCGACGCGAGGTCAGGCCCCGCATCCGGACCAGAACACACCCATTATCATCCATGAGATCGATGTCGATTTGTTCCCGGTCCCTGCTGGCCCCATCGCCGGAGGACCTGCGGACCCAGGACGTCACCTCATCCGGCAACGAGCCGTAAATCTCCACGCTTTCCAGAAGGAACGGCACGGACGGACAGTCCGGAACAGCGCCGCCGTGGTCTTGCAGAGTCAACGCCATGGCCGATTGCAAGGCGCAATCCATCAGGCCCGGCTTCAGCACGAAACCGGGTACGTTTCGCTTCACGACATGCCTGGCCAGGATACCGTCCGCGCCAGCAACTAGGTCCTGGGTGAGCGAAAAGTCCGGACCGTATTCGATACCAAGCGCGTCAAACGCGTTCCGGCAATCGACAAGCGACGGCCCCCTTTTTCCACATGATTCCCGAACGGCACCAATGTCGACCGTCTCGTTCAAGGAATGGGCCTCCATCACCGCAACCCCGCGGCTATGGACGCGACGATCACCGGACCGGTCTTCGCTGGTGATCGAGAAGTCAATTTTACCGCCTGCGCCTTTCGCGAATTCTATCTGCAACTCGACCGGCGCATCATCGACTTCAAACGGCCTTTCCCAGAGAACGTTTTCCAGCCGGCCGGGCGACTGACCCGTTGCAAGCTCGACCGCGGCCCGCGCCATTTCGAGATAGGCGACCCCGGGCATTACGCGCGCGCCATGGACCTTGTGATCCGTCAGGAAGAATTCGGTTCCGTCGAACATCGAGCTGAAGCGAACGCCGTCAAAACCGGATCTATTGCGCTGGCAAAGCGGATGCTCATGGCGAACGACAGCTTCTGGGGCCGCAATCAGCTGCATTGCTTGCGGCGCGAAGACATCCTTGGCGAAGGGATATGTAGGCAGAGGAATTCGGCGCAGCCCGGTCATGCCGCGCCACGAGGCTTGCCAGTCTATCTGTTCGCCGGAGACCCAGCGCCGTGCTGTATCCGGTAGCGCACCGGATACGTTTTCCCCATCCAGATAAGAACGCAGCGCATCTCGCAATTCGGAGAGACTTCCGGCTTCGAATACGGCGCGGGCCTCCATGTGATGGCGCCCAACCTGAAGTGTATAGGCCAGGTTGGCCAGATCCGTTTCGGGGTTCGCCTCGATAAAGGCAGAGAGTGTCTCCGCGACGGCCTGCAGGCGCTCGTCATCCCGCGCGGAGATAAGGATCGGCCCGCGCCAACCCGCATGCCGCTCCACAGGTCGACGAGCTTCGCGGATCACAAAATGCGCGTTGGTCCCGCTGTGACCGAAGGAACTGAGGGCCGCTTTGAGCGGCCGTCCGTTCCCAGTCCAGGGAACCGCATTCCGGGGGATCGAAAACGGTGTGTCCGCGAACTCGATCCGTTCATTCAACCTTTCAAATCCGGGGATCGGCGGTAGCGTCCCATGCTTCATCGACAACAATATCTTTATCAGTCCGATGACCGCCGACGCAGCGGATGCGTGCCCCAGATGCGCCTTGGCACTGCCGAGCACGCAGGAGAACTCGCTGCCAGAAAGTTGCCGGAAAATCCTGGCTAGTGCATTCGCCTCGACCGGATCGCCGAGCGCCGTTCCGGTACCATGTGTCTCGATGTAGGAAAGGCCGCCCGGGTCGATGTCAAACCGATCCAGAACCTCTCTGACCAGGTTTTCTTGGGCTGTCCCGCTGGGGGCCGTTATTCCATTGCTGGCCCCGTCCTGGTTGATGCCAGCCCCCTCGATCACGCCATGGATGGTGTCCCCATCGGCCAACGCCCTGGCCAGAGGCTTCAACACCACCAAACCAATCCCTTCGGAGATCACGGTGCCGTCCGCCCGATGATCAAAGGTTAGGCACTTGCCGGTTGGCGACAGCATTCCTGTTTCCGCCAGCCGGTCGAGTATGTCCGGATCCAGGTCGACAGACGCCCCGCCGGCTACCGCAATCTCGCTCTCTTCGTTGCGGAGGCTTTGGCAGGCCAAATGAAGCGCCACACCGGAGGATGAACAGCCCGTATTAACGATCAGCGCCGGGCCGCTCAGCCCCAGATAATAGGACAGGCGGGACGCGATGATCGCGTCCGATCCGCCGGTAAAAGACGTTCCCATCGGCGTCGAGGGTTCAGCCCCGACGAAGACGCCGACACGCTTGTTCTCGAAGCTCTTCGGATCGTAACCGGCATGTTCGAGCGCATGCCAGCCCTCCTGCAGCACCAGTCTCTGATGCCGGTTCATGGATTCCGCTTCGCGTGGCGAGATATTGAAGAAAAGCGGATCGAACTCGTCTCGTCCGTCCAACAGGCCGCCCCAGCGATAGCCTCCCGAGCTGTTCGTGAAGCTCTCGGGCAGCTCGCCATACAGGGGTTTACCTGTCATCAGGCACTCCCACAGAGCCTCCGGATCGCTTGCCCCGGGGAACCGACCGGAATAGCCGATGATGGCGATGCCATCCGCGCTGCCTGGCTCCTCCGGAATGATTGCGACTGGCTCGGATGACGCCGTGGCAGCGGATGTCAGCTCCGCTGAAATATGATCGGTCAATTTGCGGAGCGAGGTGAATTCGAACAGGACCGTGGCGCTCAGATCGAGCCCAAGCCCGCTATTGATCTTGTCGACAAACCCGACACCAATGATCGAGTCGACGCCATAATCCGCGAACGGAACCTCGTCCGAAATCGTGAGATCGTTCGCATCGAGAGCCTGGACCAGCGCGTCACGAACGAAACGGCCGATATCGAGTCGACCGGGGTTTTCCTCGGCAGGCGCGTTTCCTTCGCCGACCAGCTTCAGACTATCTTCAATCCGAAGCTGTTGCGGCTGCGGAACCTGCGGCCTTACGTGACCGTCCTGACGCCGGGGCTGCACGACCATCCCGTCACTTTGTGCGGCGATGACCTCCTGCCCGAATTCCGCCGCCTGTCCCGTCACCTCGGTCACATGGCGGAAGCCCTCGTCATCCAGAACGCGCCTGAAACCCTCAATATCCAATAGCGGTGAGCCCGGTATGCGCACGTCCGGGTCATCGAACAACCACCAGCCATCCAGCAATCCGAAGGTCGCGGTTCCGACCGCGCTTTTCTCGACCACTTCATTGACGATCAACGTGCCTCCGCGCCGCAGCAGCGCCTTGGCGTTCCGCATCGTCTCGCGCATGTTGCGGGTGGCATGCAGGACATTGGTCGCAATGACGATGTCATAGCTACCGATCTCCAAGCCGTGTTCGGCGACCGGGTTCTGGATGTCCAGAAGCCCGAAGGTCATCGACGGGCATTGCGGCAAGAACTTGCGCTTCGCTTCTGTCAGGAAGCCTTGGGAAATATCCGTGTAGTGATATTTCTCGACCTTGTCCGACAGCTCACGTAGCGCGCCAACAACATGCCCGGTCGTAGAACCGGTCCCCGCGCCGATCTCGAGAATGCGGACTCGCCCCGATCGCCCCTCTACCAACCGAGACGCAACGACGGAAATCACCTCGTTGAAGTAGTCAGAAAGCGCATTCTCCCGATACAGCGCTTCGACCTTTTCGAAAGAGCCTCCCGGGAACAGCGCCTCCGTTGCTTGCGCCTCTCCCGTCAAGATCCGCGGCAGAGCCCTGACGCCGCCATCGACCAGACTGGCGGCGGCGATGAGTTCCGGATAGCTCAGCCCGGCACGGTACCCTTCCCATTCGCCCCAGAGGTCATCCTGCGACAAGTCCGGCGTGGAAATGGCTTCGATCTCGCTGACCAGCCGATGGTGTCTGGCGAGAATTCGCTGTCTGTCGGTTCGACCAAGCTGGTGCCCCAGCAAGCGCGCAGCCCACGTGTTGAGCTCATCCCGCGCACTCCGGCCCGCAACAATCCTCGGGCGGACGGATTGCCGCGCGAAGGCAACGGAGGATGAAAGCTGCTCACAACCGCTCTCGAGGCGTGCGTCTCCGTCCACCTGTCTGACCATGTCGGTTTCATCGCGGTTCATGAACTGCGCGACGCTCTCCCGCATGCCGGCGAAGACCGCCTGATCCAGACCGTTGTCCCGGAGCTCCTTGACGAACATGTCCAGCAAATCGAACCCCTGATCGTCATCGATGAACCGGTAGTGCCGCGACAGCCGGTCTTCCACTTCGGTGCCCGCGACACTGGACTGCCAGTACCCCCAGTTGACGATGCCGACGGGACAGTCGGTTTCCTCTTTCAGGGCCGCGACCAGCCTTTGTTCGGCGGTAACGGCGGCGGCATAGCCCACGCTCTCATTGGCCGGCAGGAACGGGAAGGCCTGCATCGACGAGAGGTAACACACGAACCCCGGGCGATATTTCGCGACCGCATGATGGAAATTCAGAACGCCTTTTGTCCTGGTATCCAGGATCTCTTTGAAGGTTTGCGCGCTGGAGTCGGCTAACCGATCATTCAGGGCAATCGCCTTGGCCGCAAACAAAGCGCCGTCCAGCGAACCACCGTCTCCGACCGCATGCGTCAGAGCCTGTTCGAGCGCTTCGGGGTTCAAGGCATCCGCCTGGAAATAGACCGGCGCTTTCGAGGCGCGCCCGAACTGGGCCAACGCGTTCTGAACATTCGGGGAGTCGACAGGCGAGCGGCCGACCCAGACGAGGTCTGCCTCGAAGCGCTCGATCAGCCGCCGGGAGATTGCCTGTCCGACCATTCCGCTGCCGCCGAGAATGAGATAGCGGCCGCCTTTCTGAAAACCGGCCTCGCCAGCCCCACCGTCGGCCTTCGGCAACGCGGCCGAGCGGGAGGTAAGCCAGGGGATGAAACTCTGCTGCTTGCGGACGCCGTTGTCGAAGAGAACTGTTTCTCCTCTCGCCGAACGAGGCTCCGCCTGAACCATATCGAAAATCCGGTCGAGGCTTTCCCGATTTTCCAATTCGCGTGCGTTTAGGCGCATCGACCGGACACGCAGCCGATGGTCGCTTTGTGCCATCGCAAAGCACAGGCCGGAAAGTCCTCCGCCAAACGGGTTGGCTCGGGGTTCGAAGTTCAGTGCAAACAGATCGAGCGCCGGGCCATCCGCATCTTGCGACATCACTTGCTGAACCAGTTTCAGCAAGCGCAGTTCGTTTGCAGAACTGAGGTGCTCGGCGTCATCCGCTCCCAACTCATCGATGCGGCCCTGCGCCACAAAGTAAACTCGGAGAGTCCAGCCACATATGCTGTCAGGCTGGCTCTTCGGATCAAACACCGCAATGTCGGCGTCCGGGAAATCGCGCGCCACCCGATCCTCCAGGGCGCGAACGAACGCATTGCGGTCGCCTCCATGCAGGACCCAGATCTGATCGGGAGCACTCGCTCCGGCGGTCGCGGGGCGATCGTCCGGTTGCCATCGCGTCAGATAGCTGAAGCCGTCCCATTCCGATGCCGGACGATCCACTGCCGTTTGATCCGGTGTGGCGTCGCGTTCAAGATTGAACCAGTACCGGCCTTCCTCAAACGGATAGGTCGGCAAAGGCATCCTGCGCACGGCATTTTGGCTGGCCAGCGGAGCGAACAGAGTCTCCCACGGAACCGCATATCCCTCGGACCAGAGACGGCAAAGGTCTCCAAGGTTTGCCCCCGTCATCCCTTTGGCGATGCTGTCCCGCGAGGCGTCGTCCGGTTTCAGGAGCGTGACATCCTGACGATGGAAGGCGTCTTCCTTCACATGTCCGGCGAGAAAATCGTGCAGTCGTTTCCGGGCCTCGTCGAGCGATCCGACCACTGCTGCAAATCGGCATGGCATTGCCTCCCGGCCAACCGCCAGCGTGTAAGCGCAATCCGCCAATACGCTTGGCTTATTCGAACGGTCCAGAGCAGCCAAGACGTTCTCGACGCTTCGGAACAAACTGTCTCGCGATCTTGCCGAAATGATAAACGGCAGAGCGGTCGAGAGGTCGGCCGGCTCGCGTAGATCTTCCGATGCAGGAGCTTCCGAGAGCACAATATGGGCGTTGGAACCTCCGGCGCCGAACGAAGACAGGCATGCCGAGCGCGGTAGCTCCCGGCCATTGAGAACGGGCCGTTTCCATTCGCTTCTCTCGCGCTGCACGACGAAGGGCGATCCCTCGAACCTGATGTTGGGATTGAGGTCCCGGGCATGCAGGCTCGGCGCCAGTTCACCATGGGTCATTTGCAGAATGATCTTGGAAAGCCCCGCCATTCCAGCAGCGGCTTCCAGATGACCGATATTCGATTTGACCGATCCCAATGCGCAAAATGCGCTGTCATCGGTATCTTTTCGGAAGGCTTTCAACATGCCTTCCACTTCAACGGGATCCCCGAGGTCCGTTCCGGTTCCGTGCGCTTCGAAATAACTGATCTCGCGGGCGCGGATACCGGCATTGTTCAGGGCTTCACTAATCAGGTCGGCCTGAGCTGCCGGACTTGGCACGGTGTAGCCATTGGTGCGCCCACCGTGATTGAGATGGCTTCCCCTGACGACCGCGCGGATGTGATCGCCGTCTGCCAGCGCCCGGGACAACGGCTTGATCAGAACCGCGCCGGCCCCTTCCCCCGGGACGAAACCGTCGCCTCCCTTGCCGAAGCTCTTGCAGCGGCCATCCGCCGACAGCATTCGCGCTGCACTCAGGTTTCGATAGCTGCTTGGATGGGTATAGAGATTGACCGCACCGACAATCGCCGCGTTGCATGCGCCCCTGCGGATTTGCTCACACGCTTCATGCAACGCCGTCAAAGACGAGGAGCACATCGTGTCGATGGCCATGCTCGGTCCATGCAGATTCAGGACATAGGAAACACGGTTCGCCACCGACCCAAAGCAGGTACGGGGAATAGCCGTGTCCCCTTGCTTCCAAAGCTCCGGCCCATATAGATCAAATCCGGTAGAGGTGATCCCGGCGAATACGCCAACTGCCCCGTCATGGTGCGCGTTCAAACTCTCCCGGGTGTAACCGGCATCCTCCATGGCCTCCCAGGCGGTCTTGAGCAACACCCTTTCCTGAGGATCCATGAGGCGCGCTTCGCGCGGGGATATATTGAAGAAAAACGGATCGAAGCGATCAAAACCGCTGATGAAGCCGCCCCACTTGCTGTAGCTCTTGCCGGTCTCAACAGCCTTCGTCTTGTCTGGTTCGAAGAACCCTGCGAGCGACCACCGATCCGCCGGAATCTCGCTTACGCAGTCTTTTCCAGCTTTCAGGTTATCCCAAAATTCCTCAAGGTTCTCAGCCTGCGGATAGTGTCCGCTCATCCCGACAATAGCGATGGCGTCGTCAGTTTTCTCAAGATCTGACACCCGACGTGCCGGGGCGGCTGTGGTCAATTGCGAACGTGCTGGACCTTCGGACCCACCTTGCCCAGTCGGCTCCATGCCGCACCAATCGCGGTATGCTTCGGGATATGTCTTGTAGAGATAATCTGCGATGTCCTTGAGCCGCGAGAACTCGAAGAACAGTGTTTTCGGAACCTCTCCGAATTGAGCGTCCAGTTGAGTGTTCAGCTGGGTGATCATCACCGAATCAAGGCCATAGACCTCGAGCAACTCTTCTTCTTCGACCTTGTCTTCTGAGAGCTTGATGACATTTCCGAACAGGCGCTTGAGAGGACGCAGCAAGACCTCTTCGGAACGGTCAGGGACCGGTATCGATTGTTGGGGCGTTTCCGTCAGGCCTGCCTTTTCTGTGGACACTGGAGACCTGTCGAGAAGACCGTCTCGCAAACGGTCGAGATCGCCTTCGAAGACAGCGATATGGGTCTCATCCCGCGACAGCATCCGATAAAACGCGGTAAGGCCGTTGTCGGTTTCCATCGGGACCATGCCCGAACGGCGCTCGATGGCGTGTTTGGTCGCGCTGTCGACGCTCATGCCCCCGTCACGCCACAGTGGCCAATCAATCGAAAGGGTTCGACCTGACCTCTGTCCCGTCTGCACGAAACGATTGCGGTCCGCCGCAAATGCATCCAGGAAAGCATTTGCTGTCGCATAATCGGCCTGGCCCGCATTTCCCAGGAGTCCTGCCGCCGAAGAGAACAAGACGAACAGGTCCAGATCCAGGTGACGAGTGGCCTCATCCAGATTAACGCATCCGAGAACTTTCCCGGTCGCGACCCTCAAGAACTCCTCGTCGGACTTATTAGCGATGAAGTTGTCCCGGATGACTCCGGCGCTGTGGATGACACCATCCGGTGCCAGTCCCTGATCAACGAGGTCGTTGATAACCGCGACAACCTCGCTGCGGTTGGCAACATCCAATTGACGGTAAAGGATCCGGGCACCAACGGCTTCCAGCTCGCGAACAGCGTCCTTGCCGCTTTCCGACAAGGCAGAACGTCCGATCAGAACAAGCACCGGCGCTTTGACCCGCGCCGCGATCTCGGATGCGAAAATTCGGCCGAGCCCGCCAAGCCCCCCTGTGATCACATAAGTGCCGCCGTCGCGCCAGGGGTGCTGCGGCAGACTGGTGCTGGCGGAGAGTTCATCCAACCCCAGCACACCGCGCTGCCCGCTCCGATAGGCAACGTGTGGGTCCATCGGACGGGCTGCATTTTCCTCCGACACCGCTTCAACGATCTCTTGGATAGACCGGGAGTCCGTATCAGGCTCCCACTCTATCAGTTGCGCCGAAACCCCGACGGCTTCACGGCGAACCGTTCTTAGAAGCCCAGACAATGCCCTATGGACGCTTTTCGCCGGCACAATCACCTGGATCAAACTCTGTTCGGATCGTTTGACCTGCAGAAAACTGCGAATCTCGTTGAAGAGCCGTCCGGCAACATCCAGGAAGCGTTCCCCGGTATCCTCTTTCTCGGAGTCGATACTGGTCCATTGTTCGGACGGCGCTGCCGTGCCGAACCCGCAGACAAAGACCCGGCGATCCAGCGTCGGACTCGCGATTCTCCCGGCCATCGGCACGGGCCTCCAGTTGGAGGTCGCCATCAGCAAACTATGCGCCTTGTCGGCCGGCAGGTCCTCTTTCCGGACCTGGCCCTGACTGTTGCTTTCGAACCAGTGCCGCTCTTTCAAGAACGGATAGGTCGGCAAACTGACGCGACGCCGCGAGCCGGGCTGATGCAGTTTTTGCCAATCGATTGGTCCGCCACGGACCCACATTTTTGCAAGTTTCTTGAACTTGCCGCGCTCGATTGCTCTCTCAACCTTCTCCGTTTGTGCAGCTTCACCCTCGGGCTGCTCATTTGCCACAACTTCATGACGCACATGCCCCACGAAGACTTTCTTGGTTTTTTTCCCGCTCGCGACAAAAGCGTCGAGCCGCTCTTGCAAGTCATCGAAGCTCTTTACGACCGTCGCGAAACGATAACTCATCGCCTCCCGGCCGACTTGCAGGGTGTAGGCGAGGTCCGCCAACCCGGTTTTGCGTTTCCGACCGGGCTGCCGGAGCCAAACGGCCAAATTCGACACCTGCTTTTTCAGGCGCTCTACGTTCCTGGCGGATAAGACAATGACAGTCGGACCTGTGACCTGGCCGGAATCACTCAGAGCTGCTTGATACTCCTCCACAACCAAATGCGCGTTTGCGCCGCCCGCCCCGAAGGAAGATATCCCTGCAATCCGGGGCCGTGTCTCTCCGCCGACTTTGGGGCGCTTCCACTTACGCAGGTCCTGGTTCACGGTGAACGGTGTATCGGCAAACTCGATATGAGGGTTCAGGACTTCCGAATGCAGCGATGGAGCAATCCGCTTGTGCTGGAGTTGCAACAGGATTTTCGCTAATCCAGCCACACCCGCTGCGGCCTCGCAGTGCCCGATATTCGATTTTGCCGAGCCGATCCAGCACGCGGCCGACCTTTTGGACGACGATCTGAAAGCGCGCGACAGACCGGCGATTTCTATCGGATCGCCGATCTTTGTGCCGGTTCCATGCGCCTCAATGTAGGAGATCCAACTCGGATCGATGTCTGCCTCAGCCAAAGCAGACTTGATGACATGTTCTTGTGCTTTCGGATTTGGCACGGTGTAGCCATGAGTCTTGCCGCCATGGTTTACCGCGCTCCCTTTGATCACGCCGTAGATGTTGTCACCATCGCGTTCGGCGTCATCCAGGCGCTTTAGAACGACAATGCCAACACCCTCGGCCGGGATGAAACCTTCACCGCCTTCACCGAAGCTCTCGCAGCGCCCTTTGCTGGATATGAATTGCCCTTCGCTCAGCATCAAATACTTGTTCGGATGCAGGGTCAGGTTCACGCCCCCGGCGATCGCCATATCGCTGACACCTTCACGCAAATCCCGGCAGGCCATGTGTATCGCCGTCAACGAAGACGAGCATGCGGTATCGATGGCCATGCTCGGGCCATGCAGATCCAGGAAATAAGAAATGCGGTTCGCGATACTAGCGAAGCTTCCGCCGAGCGCCCTACGGTCGCCTCGTTCCTGGGCTTCGATGCCCAGAAACTGATATTCGCCATACATCGCTCCGACATATACGGACACCGGCGCGCTGTAATTGCGCTCCCCGCCTATATCTTCACGACGATACCCTGCATCCTCCAAAGCGGCCCACGTTTGTTCCAGGACCAGCCTTTCCTGCGGGTCCATGAATTCCGCTTCGCGTGGGGATATGTTGAAGAATTTGGCGTCGAACTTATCGACGTCCTCCAGGAACCCGCCCCATTTGCTGTAATGCGCGCCCGGTGCCGTCCGGTCGGATGAGAAGAAGTCCTGCCAGTCCCAGCGACCAGAGGGAACTTCGGAAATACAGTCCCGTCCTTCTGCAAGAACAGTCCAGAAAGCCTCCATATCCTTTGCTTGCGGATAGCGTCCGGCCAATCCGACGATGGCTACCTGGCGGGACTTCTCCGCCTTTGGTTTACCATTTGTCCGGCGGCTCTCGGTGTTAGGCGTCGTCGCGGCTCGTTGCGTCGCAGCCCTTTCGGACGTCGCAAAACGCCGTGCGACCGTTTGACTGAAATCGGCCGCGATACGATCCGCCAGCTGCTGGATGGTTCGGCATTCGAAGAAAACGGTGATTGGAACCTGTTCTTCCAAGTCCGTTTGAATGCGTTGAGTAAGCTCCGTCGCGATGAGGGAATCCATGCCGAATTCCTCGACAGGGACCGACGGCGCGATCTCGGCTATGTCCCGATCGAGTATTCTGGCGAATTGCTGCCGGAGATAAACCAAAAGCGGCCCCACCGCAGCATTCAGTCCAGTTCCGTCCTCGACGTTCGCAGCCTCGACGGGAGGCGCGGCACGATACCGGTCGGCGACGGCATCCTGGACCGCGTCGCTTGCGAGCATCTCGATATGACTGTCAACGTCGAACGACTCCATCGTCAGGTTGGGCAACAAGGCCCGCCATGCTGACCAATAGTCGACGCCTCGAAGCGGATCCTCCGGATTGGCATTCATGAACGCGCTTTGCGTACCGAAGAACAGACCGTCCCGGTTCTTGATGTAATGAACCCTGTCGATCGGCCGCGCCAAGCGCTTCGGTTCGTAGTCTTCGATCCGATAGCCTTCCTGGATCCGAACCATCCGATCCAGATAGTCGACGATCCATTTCAGCGGTTTCTTGACCCCGGCATCACAGCAGAACCGGGCGAAAGCATCGCGCAGAGCTAGGGGTGCGCGCTCATCTCGGCTCGGTCTTGGCCCGAGATCGCCAGCGCTCTTTTTGGAAGAGGCATCGCTCCGCCACGCAACGGCGATCAATCCAAGCGCGACGAAATAAAGGTGATCGTAATAGTCGCCCCCGATACGGCCATGATCCGACGGATACAGGGCGTCGACCAGAGTCAGACTATCAACCTGAGCACCTTCAGCCTGCAATTGCCGTGCAATCTCATAGGCGAAGGTCCCGCCGATGGAATACCCCCCAAGATCATAGCTGCCGTCCGGCTGAATCGTGCGGATCATTTCTTTGTAGAACCCGGCAATCCGCTCAACGCCGTCGAACGGTTTTTTCTCATCGAAAAGCCCGCGCGCTTGAATGCCGTAAACCGGTCTCTCGATCTTTTGTGCCATCGGCAGATAGACGCTGGCATCGCCGAACGCGCCGTGAACCCAGAAGATTGGTTTGTCGCTCCCCTCCGAACCTTCATTTGTGCGGTTCAGCAGCTGGCATTCCACAAAGAACGGCTTGCGGGCCGCGACGCGTTTTCCGGGTGTCAATTGAAGCCGGTGCAATTCGCTGATTGGCGCGCGGGGATTCGCGGCGAGCCACCCAGTGACACGCAGCAATTGATCCATCATTTCCCGCATGATGGCGGTCTCGAACCGGTCGTGCCGCCAGGAGCAGACCACCGTGATCCGCCCATTCATCTTCAGCAGCTGGAAGAACAGGGTCGCGACCGCTTCCCCGAGACGTCCCACGCCTGACTCTTCTGATCGGACGAGGCTTTCGGCAAATAGAGAGCGCCCATATCCGACATCCACACCAGCCGTGTCCAAATCGGCGCTGTCGATCATTACCTCGCCCCTAGGGCTGCAGTATTCTGCAAGGGACGCCATGCGGTCGTCCTTCGCCATGCCGGACAGACTGAGGAATTCAGAGAATTCCAAATGATGGCCGATCGCTTCGTGGCTGCGCTTCTTGATTTCTGTCAACCAGGCAAGGACATCGCCCTCTTCGTTCAGGTTGTATGGCACCGATTGGACATTGGTGAATTCGCCAAGGGTTTGGAACAAATCCACCTTATGTCTTCTGCTATGGAAGCTTTGGATCCAGGCCTGCGAATTCCCATAGCCCCGCACCAGGAGGAAACAGACGGCGGCCGTGAAAAGCTGGGCGTAGGGAATGCCGAATTCGTTCTGCAGACGGACGATCCTGTCATTCAGATCGTCATCCAGTTCGATGGCTAGGCTGTCGGATCGTTCCGGCCCACGGCTCTCCGCATCATCCGGGACTTGGCGATAGGGCAGTTCGTTCTTGCCGGGCGTGCCCGCATATTTGTCACCCCAATAGCTCCGCGCCGCCCGTCTTTTCGAGGACAATGCGTCGAACTGTTTGAGCGTATATTGCCAGACCTGCTCACCGACATTCGGAAGCGACACTTCGCGACCGCTCTCCAGCGACTCATAAATTGCCATTATCTGATTGAACAACAGCGGCAAGGTGAAGGCATCCGCGGCGGCGTGATGAGCGACAAAACCGAGGTAGGACTTTCCACCGGCCGAACAGACCCAGCTTTGGAACAGAGGCGCTCTGTCCGCTTTGATCCTTTTTGCCCGGCATTTGGCGACAAAGGCCCGGAAACGGTCACGGTCGACCATCTGAAGTTCGGAAAACACAAACGGCCGGGTGAGATCCTCGGACACGGTGATGGCTTGCATCCACCGGCCGTCAACCAAAGCAAACCGAGTCCTCAAAATATCTTGCGTACCCGACAAGAGTGCCAAGGCCCTGTTCAGAAGCTTGACATCCAGAGACGGCCGGTCGACTTCGAAGACCTGCTGAACGTTCCAGACCGTTTGACCCAGAACCTCCGATTGATAGAGATTTCTCTCCTGCTCTCCGGATGCGGCGAGAACCAGCTCCCCGTATGGGAGCCGGTCGCCCAGCAACGCCAGCCCACCGGACGGCAACTCATCAAGAACGGCCTGGATGTCGACGATGCGGGATGCTGTAAAGCACAGTTCCGCACCGGCATTGAGGATGGCGAGCCCCTGTCCCAAGAGGGAAGAGAGCAGCGTCTCGAACAGACCGGGATCGAGGTCGCTCCGCGCAGAGGCACCCGCCTTCGGCAGCGTCAGCATATGAAGATCATCGCGGCCGCTCACATCAACCTCCCCATCAACCAGTCTTTCGGGCTGCCAGTGGAGAGTATGATTCTAGAATTCTGTTCCGCTGAACCCGACGGCTCGCTTAGCTCCCCTTTCGCGGCGATCAATTTCTCAAGACGCCGAATGCTTGGATTCTCGGCCAAATCCAACAACTGAAGATCAGTGTCGAACCTGTCGTTCAAAAGAGCCAACAGTCTCGTAGTGATCAGAGAGTCCGCTCCATATCTGCTCAGCGGGATATCAGGCTCGACCTGATCTGCCTCAAGCCCGGTGATATCGCAGAGGAAATCCAGAATGACCGCGGACACGCCTGGCTCTCCGACACGCTTCTTGGCGCGTTCCGGTGCCGGTTCATCCTTCAGCCAATAGCTCTTTCGCTTGAATGGGACGGCCGGAGTGAGCGGGTTCGACGCCGGTGTCCCGGCATGATCGCGCACCAGAAGCTGTACGTTCGTCCCGGTCGCCCCGAACGAGCTGACAACCGCCCGGCGCCGGCGCGCGTTGTCCATTCGCCATGGCAAGCCATCGCCATTGACGATGAAATCGTCACCCGAAACCGGGTCTTTCACATTCGGGGTCGGCGGGATCGTCTCGAACCTGAGAGAGAGCAAGACCTTGAGAAGATGGGCGATGCCTGAAGAATGATAGGCGTGGCCGATACTGTTTTCGACCGTCCCGAGAACACATGGAGTGTCGCGCTCCTCGCCCTTCTCCAGAACCTCCCGAAGCGCACTGATCTCGACCTTGTCCCCGAGGGGCGTACCGGTCGCATTGACTTCAACAAGATCGATCGTCGCCGGATCAATGCCCTGCTTTGCCAACAGCCCGGAAAGCAAGCGTTCTTGCGCCTTCGAACTCGGAGCCGACATTCCGTTCGTCCGGCCACTATGGTTGCTGCCCCAGGCATCGATGACGCCATGGATCTCGTCTCCATCGCTCAGCGCACGCTCCATTGGTTTCAGGACAACAACCCCGACACCTTCGCCCGGCAGCATGCCGTTGGTTTCCCGGTTGAGAGCGCTGGCTCTATCTTCCGAGGACAACAGCTCCGTCCGCTCGGACGCCCTAATCAGGTTCTGTGTCGTATGGATCGTGACACCGCCTGCAATCGCGACTTCGCAATTCCCCAAAGTAAGCTGATCGCAGGCTTGAGCCAGAGCCTGCAAGGAGGATGCGCAGCCCGCATCAACCGCGATCGACGGACCAGTCAATCCGAACGTATAAGCGACACGACCCGGAATGTTTGAAACCGTGACATGGGGCGACAAGCCTTCTTTCTGGGCGATCAATTCCGTGTAGTTTCCGCTGCCGCCACAAAACACGCCCCATCGTTCCCCGGCCAGATCTTCCGAATCAAATCCGGCCTGCCGCACCGCTCTCCAGGCTTCTTCCAGGAACAGACGTTCAGCCGGATCCATCCATTTCGCCTCGTTCGGCGTGATTTGGAAGAAGCCGGGATCGAACTGATCGATATCCTCCAGGTAGCCGCCGTAAAGCTGCTCACCCTCCCGGCCACGCTCTCGCAATCCGTCGCTTCGGCCAGGCCATGTGGAGAAGGCTGTCTCTCCGCTTTCGAGAAGCGCCCAGAGATTGTCCAGACCTGCGGCGCCCGGGAACCGGCCGGACATGCCGATAACGGCAATAGCGCCCTTTTCCATCCCTGCCATGCCGCTGTTCGCCATCTCCGGTTCCCGGCGGATTCTTCCGGCAATCAGATGACTTAGCTGATCAATATTCTTGCGGTTGCCGAACAGTTCAAAATGGTTGTCGCCAGACAAGACCCGCGTCTCCAAGCCAGGAATAATTCCATCCCAGTTTTGCAACAACTGGTCGAGCCCGCCCATCTGGCGCTGAACGTTCACCAGATAGTCGGGATTGAAGACATTCTCGGAAATAGCGGTGGCGCTGTCTGTGCGAAGAAGCACAGCGTTAAGCGCGTCTCCCGGCCTCAAGGGTTTCGCCCTGTACCGTTTCAAGGCGGTGAGATTGGCAAGATGGACCTCCGCCATGTTCCGCAACCGGTCCGCCAGGAGTGACTTGTCCTGTTTGACGCCGCGCGCGGACACCAGCTCGACAATGGCAGCGATCAATTCGTCCTCCGTGCCTGCCGCTGCAACCTGGTCCTCACTAATTTCGATGTCGGACCACCTGATTTCCCCATCGGATTTCTTGCGGCGGAATTCCGGGTCCAGATGCAACATCGTGATCAACAGGAAATTGGCGTTCATGACCAAATTCCGCCGCGCATCCGTGTTCCACGCGGACTCTTCGTCGCTACAGGCGATCAGTGGAGGTTCAACCAGGAAGAGGTTCGCGACTTCTCCCCAATCTTTCAGGCGGCGGGCAATTTCGAAGGCCACGCTCCCCCCCATGGAGGTCCCCAGCAGATGCCATGGCCCGTTCGGTTGGGTGTCGCGGATAATTTCGGCATAGCGGTCTGCCATGGCTTCGACGCATGCAGCGGGTTGGCCACCGTCCAGGAACCCTGTCGCCTTTATGCCGACGATGTTGAACTGGCCCGCTCCAGCCTCCGCCAACTTCGAGTAGATCCCGACATCGCCGGACATCGGATGGACACAGAACAAGGTCGGGCCCGATCCGTTCTCGCTCAAAGAAACCAATTCCTTATGGAGCCCCAAATCCGGCATGGCCGGCTCCGCAAGTTCTCCCTCGCCGCCCGCCACGGTAGTCCCTTGATCGACAAGATAGTCCGCCATCGCGCCGATGCTCGGATAGTCGAATACAATGGTTTCCGGCAGGTCCCGCGATATCAGCCTGGAAAGCTCAGCGACGAAGCGGACAACATGGATCGAATCGATCCCTAGACTGACAAAACTGGCCTTTTCATTCACGTCGCTTCCAGCGGGAATCTTCAGAGCGCGGTGTATAACCGCGACAATGCCTTCACGGGCACCGCGACCAGGGCTTTGCCGCGCGACGCTCTCACCGTGCGGTTTTTCTGGTCCGACGAATGTCCGCTCGAGTTTCGGCATTTCTCCGTGAAGGACCATGGCGCGGCTGGCCTCACCGCTCTCGGCCAAGGCGATTGCCTTGTAAAGCGCATCCAGACCCGCTTGGCTGGGCATTGGGACCATTCCGGTTTCACGGCGTACCGCCGCTTCGCGGGCCTGCCCCATTCCCATGCCACCGGTCTGCCATAAGGGCCAATTGACGCTCAGGATCCGTTCGTCTTTGCCGTCAGATTTCAGATCACGGTTTCGGCTTTCCGCATAAAAATCGAGGAAGGCGTTAGCCGCTGCGTAATCGGCTTGACCGGGGTTTCCGCCAATCGCCGCGCAGGAAGAGCAAAGCAGAACAAAGGCCGGTTCCAGGTCCCGGGTGGCATTGTCCAGATTCAAAATACCGGCGACCTTAGGAGCAAACACCTTACGAAGGTCGGCTGCACTTTTCCCGGAAACCGGCCCGTCCAGCAGCACACCCGCCGCGTGGATAACTCCATCCAGCCTTCTGAATTTATTTTGTATTTTCTTCGCTAACTTATCGACTTCGGACCGCCTCGACAGATCCGTCTGATAGTAGGAAACCCGGCGGTCCGGCATTTCCGCCAATGCGTCTGATCGGCCGCAAAGGACGATCCTTGCATTGTCGGTTTTCTCCAGGAGATCCTGTATCAGGACCTTCGCCAACCCACCGAGCCCACCTGTAATCAGGTAGACGCCCTCATCCCGCCATGGATTGAGCGACGACGGCGCCGGTGCCAGTTGCCAGCTGGGAACCTCGTACCGGTCTGAGCCATATCGGACGTGGTCAAATTGGGTTCGGCTCGACAGAGCGCCGGCGATGTCCGTCATTTTTTCGACGGGCGTCTCTCTCGGCACCTCAATGAGCTGCACATCGAGTTGCGGTGTTTCTGCCGCCGCTGTGCGAAGCAGGGCTGCCAATCCGCCGAACAAGGACTGGTTCCCATCCAACGGAACCAATAACTGCAACAGCACCTTGCCGCCGTTGAGCGAGCCGATGACCAGCTTGATTTGATCCAGCAACTGGGTTGAAGCCGACGTATAGCGCCGCGCCGGATTACCCTTTGCAGGCGTCAACTGGAACCAGTCGTCTACCTGTTGGAGATCGCAGGTTCCGATCACATGCTTGGAATAGACATCCCGCTGTCCGGCAAGCCCCATAGCGGCATCTGTCCATACAGGTCTGTACAATCGGGTCTCCACCCCGACCACCCCGACGGCAGCCTTTCCGGATGCCCTCTCCGGCGCAAACCGATGATCGTCCTCCAACCCGTACTGTTCGACCGCCCAGTATTTCTCCGTCGCGAATACATAACCGGGCAACGAGACTTTACCGGGACGGTCATTGCCATAGGACCGCCCCCAATCGACCGTCTTGCCACCGAGCCAGCGGATCAGGTCCCGGTCAGCGATAGTGCCGCCGGCCTTCATCTCCGATCTGGCAGGGCTTTCATTCCCCTCCGGGGCCACGAGATAGGTCCCGTCCGCAAAGCCGGTCGCCCAATCGCCATATGCCCGCTCAAGTTTCTCGATCACCTCGTCAACCGACGTCGCGACGAAACCAAAACGGAAATCCATCTCCTCCCGGCCGGCCTGCAATGTGAAACACAGATCGATCAGGCGCGGGACGTCGCGGGCCTCCCTCAGGAAGACGGCCAGGCGCCCAACCATTTGCCGCAGGCTCTCCCGGGTCCTGGCCGACAGGACAACCGCCTGTGGTGTTCCGTCCTCCGGAACCCTCGCCGGCTGCACCCGATACTCTTCCAGGATCACATGGGCGTTCGCCCCACCGGCGCCGAAGGAGGACACGCCCACGATGCGTGTCCCACCCGCCTCCACGTCCCAATCGGAGGCTTCCCGCTGCAGGACGAAGGGCGTTTTCTTGAAAGCAATCTTCGGGTTGATCCGTTCCGCATGGAGGCTCGGCACCAGCTTTCCATGCTTGAGTTGCAGGACCGCCTTGGTCAGCCCCGCAATCCCAGCCGCAGCTTCCAGATGTCCGATCGAAGACTTGACGGACCCGATCGCGCAGAACCCGTTATCGTCCGTCTGATCGCGGAACGCCTTGGTCAAACCGTCCAGTTCGATCGGATCGCCAAGCTCGGTACCCGTCCCGTGCGCTTCGATGTATCCGACGCGGCGTGCATCGACCTTCGCTCTGTCCAGGACCTGCCGAATAAGGCTCGCCTGCGCCTTCGGGCTTGGCACCATGTAGCCGTGCGTCCGGCCTCCATGGTTGATGCCGGTTCCCCGAATGACGGCATGGATCTGGTCGCCATCGGCTTCGGCCCGTGCCAAAGGCTTCAAGACAACCGCACCCGCACCTTCGCCTGGGACGAAGCCATCGGCCTCCGCTCCAAAGCTCTTGCATTTCCCGGTCGCGGACAGCATGCGGTTGGCGCTGAGATTGACGTAGCTTGAGGGGTGCAGATAGAGGTTCACACCGCCACTGATCGCGAGTTCACACTCCCCTCTCAGAAGGCTTTCGCACGCTTCATGAATGGCTGTCAGGGACGAGGAGCACATCGTATCAATCGGCATGCTCGGGCCGTTGATATCGAGGAAATGCGAGATACGGTTCGCGACGGAACTGAAGGACGTGTAGGGGAACATCGCCTCCCCTTTTCGCCACACATCCGGACCGAACAGTCCGTAGCCGACCCTCGTCACACCGGCAAATACACCGACATGTCCGCCGTAGGTTCCGCTTAGTTGCTGTCTGGTATATCCGGCATCTTCGAGCGCATGCCAGACCGTTTGCAGGAACAGCCGCTCCTGCGGATCGATGCAAAGCGCTTCTTGCGGCGAGATATTGAAGAACAGCGGGTCGAAGTCGGCGAAACCGTCGACAAACCCGCCCCATTTCCCGTAGCTGCGGGCGGTTTCCTGAGCCTTGATTGGATCGGGCTCGTAAAATCCGTCCATCGTCCACCGGTCTTCAGGGATCTCGGTAATACAATCCCGGCCTTGCAGAAGATTGCGCCAATACGCGTTCATATCCCCAGCGCCAGGATATCGACCGCTCATTCCGACAATAGCAATTGCGGTTTCAGCAGCTCGCCGCGGTTTGGAGACGGACGCCCCCGCGTCCGCCGCTTCCTGTAACGCGGGCGATGTCCGCCGCGCCGCTTCAGCAGTTGAGCCCAGTCCCGAGAGTGCCGCAAGCTGTGCGCGATGCTCGGAGATCAAATGGTCGGCGAGTTCGTCTACGCTTCGCGTGTCGAAAAGAAGAGAGGAGCTGATACCATCGAACCGTTCCTGCAGGACAGACGTCACGCGGGAAATCAATATCGAATCAATTCCGTAGCGTTCCAGTGGCTCGGCCGGGTCAATTTTATCCGGCTCGATACGCAACGTATCGGCAACCAACTCCCGGACATAGTCGCCGGTCCAGCTTCGCAAATCATCGCCGAGGGCGGCCCTCGCATCCGCGCGCTCGCGGATATCATCCGACTCCACGTTCATCGGAGAGGGGATTGCCGGGGTCGGCTCCTTGTGCGTGCTTGAGACCATTGCACCGAGATGCGTCTCCAACCCCGCCGGCGCAGCGGCCGGGCCGGTGACCCTGATCACGCCGTCACTTTCCGCGACGATAATCTGCTGCCCGAGCTCCAATCCGGCCGAGGCAGGAAACTTGACGCAGCTAAACCCTTCCTCTTGCAACACCCGTTCCCAGGCGTCCGGCGTCAAACCGGGAGAGCCGGGAATTCGAATGCCATCATCCTCATTCAGCCACCAGCCCTCCAGCAGTCCGAAGGTAAGGTGCGCCAACAGGGACGCTTCGCTCAGCTCGTTCAGAACGAGCACACCGCCGCTTCCAAGCAGCGCTTTCGCATTGCGCAGAGTTTGCCGGATGTTCGCCGTCGCATGGAGAACGTTGGCAGCGATCACCACATCATAATTGCCCAGCGGTATGTCCTGCTCGGCAGGCGACCGCGCTGCGTCGTAAATCCGCGTCGTCAGGTAGTCGGCATCAGGTGCAAAATTCTCTTGCGCGTGGAACAGGAATGCCTTGGAGAGATCGGTGTAACAATATTCTCCAATGTCTCTTTGACGATCCTTGAATCGCTTCACGATCCCGGCGGTCGTTCCTCCGGTTCCGGCCCCGATCTCGAAGACCTTCAGTTTCGCGCCACCGCGTTGCGCGCGCATATCGACCAGAGCGGTCAGGGTATCCGACAGGACCCCGTTAAAATGGTCGGCCGCCAAATTGCCCTTATAAATTCCTTCGACCAGCTCCATCGAAGAATTGGGGAACAGGATATTCGGCGCCGGATTGTCACCTTTCAGGATTTCAGGCAAAGCCCGCATGCAGCGCTCTACGAGGATGGCTGCCGCGCGGGTATCTGCAGACCTCAAGAGATCTTTCTGTCCCGCGTCCCATTCGGCCCAGAGGGTTTCGAGGCTTTCCGGCTCCCCCTCAAACTGCTCCAGGAAGGCGCGGGATTGAGCCAGCCAGCGGCGGTAAAAGCTCGGGCCGCCCGCCTCGCCCTCTGCCAGGATACCCAAGTCCTTAAGAGTCGCGCGCAGCAGCCGCGCCAGGATATCCTCCATGTCACTGCCATAAAAAACCGCGGCTTTGCGCAGTTCATCAGTGACCGGCAACTGCGGAGGCATCCACTCTTCGAGATCCGCCAGCGCGGGCGTCTCTGCCTCCCTGAGTACGACAATTCTTTCAGGACCCAGGCCGCCCTCAAAAATTGAATAATCGCTCGCCTTTAGGATTACGGCCTGATCGAACGGAGATGAAATCAGGAAGCCAAGTCCCGCCATTCCCTCCGCGGGCGACAACGACGCGACGCCCAACTGAGCGATGCGCCGCTTCGAAGCGTCCGGAATGGTAAGGCCAGTGCCCGTATTCCAATATCCCCAGTTCACGGTCTTCACCGGCATGGGAAGCCGCTGGTTCAGTTGTTTCGAATAAGCATCCTGGAACGTGCATCCAGCCGAATAGCCGCTCATCCCGCCGGCCTTGATGAAGGATGACATCGACGAGAAGAACAGAACGAAGTCCAGGTCTTCCTTGCCGAAGACCTGCATCATCCGGACACTGACATCAACTTTCGACCGGAGAACGCCCCTGAATGCCCCTTCGTCCATGTCCGCTATCGAACGGTCAAATGCACCGACCGCGGAGTGAACGACGCCGTTGATCGTCCCGAACCGATGCTTTATCTCGGCGAACGCCTCTTGCAAGGCATGGAAATCGGAAGCGTCAGCTGAAATGTAGGTCAGTCTGGGACCGGCGGCGGCCAACTGGTCGATCTTGGCTTGAATCCCGCTGTCGATGGGTCGGCGCCCGATCCAAACGACGTTCGCCTTGTGAGTCTCGAGGACATGACGCGACCAGATCTCTCCAAGCCCGCCGGCGCCACCAATGACAACGTAAACACCGCCGTCGCGATAAGAAACTGGGTGGCTTGGGAGCGCCTCGGCGCGAGCCAGGGATTGCGAGAACCATTGACCGTTCCGGTGCATTTTCACATCGGCCCGGCCATCCTCTGCATCGTTGGCGGCCAGCATCTCGTGGATGGGCCAATCATCCTCACCATCCAAGTCGAATAGACGAAATGACCACCCACGATATTCCTGGGCGAGCGAACCGGCAAACCCGTGGATCGCGGCGTGGGCGGGGTTCGCCTCCCGGTTGTCGCTGAGGCTCAGGCAATTGGTCGTGACAATCATCAGCTTGAGCCGACTGTTCGCGAAACCTGCCGACAGCAGTTTCTTCACCAGCCGGAACAGGAACAAGACGCCGTGCGTTTGCCCTTCGACGAGATTGTCATCCGTCAGGCCCGTAACCGGGAAGTCGGGGATCTTTACAATCAGGTGTCCGACACCGTCGAACGAAGCCAGATCCGGATCCGCCAGATCCACTTCGAGGAGCCGCGCCTCGGGGAAGGTTTCCTCGACCGACGCTCGTTGCGACACCGTTCCTCCAATCAGGGCGAACGCGGTCTCGGCATGCTCTGTCTCCGGGGACGGAATTGTCTGCCATAACGGGACAAGCATCATGTCCAACAAGCGAGAGGGCTCGGGCACCTCGGAAGCCGTCTCGGCGGCCGACGCTCCATGCTGCGGTGCCGGGGTGGCCCGCGCACCGTCCGCCATATCCCGAGGCAACCAATAGCGCTCGCGCGCGAAAGCGTAGGTCGGCAATGGCAACCGTCTTACATTCCGCCCGCGGCTCAGATCGGCCCAGGAAATGTCGAGGCCCTGAACCCAAGCGGCGAGCAGCTTTTCAAGCTTCGATTTGGCAAGCCAGGCGCTTACGACATCGTTCAGGTCATTATCCCCGAGCAGAAGGGAAAGTGCGCCCTTCTGGGCTTTGACATCACCGGAATAAATCCCGGCCAAATTCCCATCGGAATGTCTGTACGCTCTCAGCTTGTCCTTGAGTTCGGTGATCGACCCAGCAATGAAACCGATCCGGTGATCCATCGGGATGCGTCCGGATTGAAGGGTGAACGCAATATCGGCCAGCCGGGGCTCTTCGCCGGACTTGTGATCCAGGAAGCCGAGAAGATCGTCGATACGCTGACTCAATGCCTCCCCGGATTGTCCAGACAAAATGATTGCTTCTACCGTATCAGCGGACGTTTCGACTCGCCCGGCCGACGGGACATGTTCAACGACCACCAGATGAGCGTTCGAACCGCCCGCACCGAAAGACGAAATTCCGGCTGCCCGCGGCAGTTCGACAGCATCACCGCCCTGTTCCACGACCGCCCTGTGCCAGTCCGTACCCTGCTTCTGCACGAAAAACGGTGTGTCTTCGAATTCGATATGATGATTAGTCGTCTCTGAATTCAGCGACGGCGCGATCTTCCCTTTCCGGAATTGAAGCAAGACCTTGATCAACCCGGCGATGCCGGCGGCGCTTTCCAGATGTCCGATGTTCGCCTTGACCGAACCGATGGCGCAGCGGTTTGACCCGTCATCGCCCATCTTCCGGAATGCGCGGGACAAACCGTTGATTTCTATGGGATCGCCCAAGGCCGTCCCGGTCCCGTGGGCTTCGACGTAGGTGATGCTCGCGCCGGAAACCCCGGATCGCGCGACGGCTTCCTCGACCAGACGGCTTTGGGCGAGCGGGTTGGGAACAGTATAGCCGTTGGTCTTGCCGCCGGCATTGACCATGCTTCCCTTCAGAACCCCGTAAACGTGATCGCCGTCAGCCTCCGCCTCCTCCAGTGGCTTCAGTGCGACGACGCCAACACCTTCACCATCGACAAACCCATCGGCGCCTTCACCGAATGGACGACAGGTCCCGGTCGGCGACAACGCCATCATTTCGCTGAGTTCGATGAAATGATCCGGCGCGAGGATCAAATTCACGCCACCGACGATCGCCCGCTCACACTGACCGCTACGCAAACTCTCGATCGCGTAGTGAAGCGCGGTCAGAGACGACGAGCAGGCCGTATCGAGAGCGATCGACGGCCCCTGAAAGTTAAATTGGTAAGAGACCCGATTGGGGATCGACCAGGCCTTGGGCTGGCGGCCGTACATGCTGTTCATAACGCCGGTAAAAACACCGACCCGGCCGCCGGCGGCGAAAGTCGCCGGCGTATATCCGGCATCTTCAAGGGCTTTGAAGGCGGTTTGCAGGAAAAGACGCTCCTGCGGGTCCATTCGCTCGGCATCGTACGGAGAGATCTGGAAAAACAGCGGATCGAACTTGTCGACTTCGTCGATAAACCCGCCCCATTTGCTGTAGCTGGAACCTTCCTTGCCTTGAGCAGCGTCGAAATACTGCTGCCAATCCCAACGATCGAGAGGAACCTCACCGATCGAGCATCGCCCAGCCCACAGATTGTCCCAGAACTGCTCCGCGTTTCGTGCGCCTGGGAAGCGGCAATCGAGGCCTATAACGGCAATGTCACCGACGGATGCTACCCGCTCCGCCCGTTCCAGCAGCACCGGGGCAACGACCTTTGCAACCGGGTTGCTCGCCGCTTTTGACGGCGGCGGTACCGTATCCAAACGGCGGGAGGGCATGCCCGCGCCCAGAAGTTTTTGCAGGTCTTCCCGTCGGTTCTCCAGCAGATAGTCCGCCAGCGCATCGATGGTTTGTACCTCGAAGAACAGCGTACTGCCGATTTTCCCGAAGTCCTCGCGGAGCGCATTGGTCATCTGGATGGCGAGGATCGAGTCTAGGCCATAGACCTCGAAAGGTTTGTCCGCCTCTATGTCGCCGATCGGGATCTGAAGCGTCCTGGCAACCAGTCCCTTGACATGCTCAATGGCCCCGTCGCGCAGGTCGCTCTCATCACCAGTGTCATGGGTTTCCGATGCAGCAGATACACGCTGCTCGACATTAGCCTCAATCTGTTCTGCCCGCTTGACCAGCGCCATCTGGTCCAACGGTCCCTGCAATAGCGCCTCAAGCGCGGCAAAGGCCTCTGCGGGTTCGATTGAACCATGCCCCGATTGCGATAACCGCTCTCGATAGGCATCGTCTTTCACGATTCCGATGCTGCCCCAATAACCCCAGTTCATGATCTTGACCGGGCAATCCCAGAGGCCTTTCAGATAGTGCGCGAACGCATCCTTGAACGTGCATCCGGCTGCATAGTTGCTCTGACCGGCCAAGGTCAGGAAGGAAGACATAGACGAGAAGAAAAGAACGAAGTCCAGTTCCTCGCCGCCGAAAACGCGGGCCATGTTTATGGTGGCATCCAACTTCGGCGAAAGCGCCGCATCGAAGTCAGACTCCTGCATTTTCAGAAGACCGCTGTCCTTCAGAACGATCGCGGAATGGACCAGTCCGTCGATCCTGGGCCATCTCTTCTTTATGTCGTCAAACGCTGGCTTGAGCGATCCGTAATGGGTTGCGTCGGCTTGAACATAGATCGGAACAGGACCGCCTATGGCGGAAAGCGCGTCGATGGACCGTTGCAACGCGTCGTCCAAGGGCCGACGACCGATCCAAATGACTTGCGCGCCATATTTCTCGATCATCTCACGGCTCCAGGCCATGCCGATTCCGCCCGCCCCGCCGATCACGACATAAACGCCGCCCGGTTTATAGACAGGGGAAAGTGTGTGGACGGTATCTGTCCCCACAGGCTGCAATACGCGCCTCGATACCTTCCCGTTCTCAATCTTCAACGGTGCTTCGAACGGCAACGCAAGCAGCATTTCAAGCTTACCTGCGACGGGTCCGGCGCAATCCACAACACGTACCGACCAGTGTGGATATTCCCGTGCCATGGAGCCGATCAGGCCGTGCAACCCGGCGCTGAGCGGGTTGCCCTGGAACACGCGGTCTGTCAGGACGGACCAGTTCAGCTCCAAAGCGTCATGACCAGTACTCAGCAGATGCTTGATCAACCGGAAACAGGCCAAGAGCTCAGACCGGGCCCGGATCCCGAAATCTTCTCCAGCGTCAAGTTCTGGTGCCTGCCCAAAGGCCAGCCATATGACGTTGGTGACAGAACCGGATCCATTGAGGCGCTTCGTCAGCGCGCCGTCATTGATCTCGGCCGACGACAGCCAGACCGCATCGGAATAGATATCGGAAACACCCGACAGGATTTCTCGGGGGACATGTCCGCTATGACACACAAGGGTGTCCCCGGCCGGACGTATCCGAGCACGATCATGATCTTCCTCGGACACCAACTGCCAAACAGGCACCAATCGCTCCGCCGCGGCCACCGACAGTTTGCGGCAGGAAAGTCCCTGAGCCCGGATGATTTGACGCCCCGTCCCATCATATAGGTGCATTGATATCCCGGGGACCGCGCGCTCAGGGGCATCGTCGGTCAGGAAGATATGAGCCCACATGACGGATGATGTCGGCCCGAAAATATCTATCCGGTCCAACGCAAAAGGAAGGAGCGGTGCCTCGTTCCCGGTATCGGTCAGAAGGTAACGAGACGGCTGAAAAACCGCATCGAGGATGACGGGATTGACCTCACCTCGGATGTGGCGCGCCGCGTCAGGAAGTCGTACTTCGACCAAAAGCGAACCGGCACCGACATGGATAGCCTGGATGCCCCGGTAAGCGGGACCATAGTCAATGGAATCCGACCTATAATCCGCGTAGCACTGCGTCGAACTGATGGTCCGGAGCCGGTGTGCGCCGCGAAGCTGATCTAGATCGACCGATCGGGATACGCTCTCGGCAGAGAGAAAGCGCCCTGCTGCATGTTGTTTCCCTTCGAATTCGATGACAAAACTGCCTGTAGCTCCATCCTGCTTCAGATGCGTTTCGATGACAGTCTCATCTGCGCTGACCACGACGGGCCTCAGCCAGGTGACATCCTCCAGGCTTATTGCGCTGACGTCTGAGCCGAGTTTTTCTGCTATCGCACTTTGGACGATCTCGATGGTCGCCATAGCGGGAAGCACCGGTTCCCCAAAAACTCTGTGATGTCCGATCACTGGATCGTTCGGGGACAGGATGCGCTCGATACGATCGGCCGAGGGCGCCTGGTTTCGGCCTTCGGGAACCAGATCAACTGTCGGCAACGGATAGCGGCTGCGTGCGAATGGATAGACCGGCAACTGGAGCCTAGGTGTAGCGGCCGCGGCGCCATCATCTCTCCGTGCCGGCCAAGTCACCTCTCGCCCGGCTTCCCAGTCTCTGGCCACTTTCACAAGATCGCCCGGCAATCCGACATTTGAGGCCGTATCTGAAAAATCCCGGCGGCCCAACTGCGTCAGCAATTCTCTCTTGCTGGTCGCGATTGCGGCGCGGCGATGTTCGAGCGGGTCCCGCCCCACCTGCAGAGTGCGGGACAAGGCTTCGAGATCCAATTCGGCTTCGGGGCACCCCTCGACATAAGCCAGCAGATTGGAAACCACTTGCTCCAGCTGATCGGAAGTGCGGGCCGACATCGGAAAGATGTGAGGCTGAGCGGAAACCGGCGGCGCGTGCTGTTGGATCCATTCCTCGACCACCAAATGCGCATTGGTGCCGCTGTATCCGAACGCGCTGACTGCCGCCAAGCGTTTGGCATGGCCGCTCTCGCCCCAGTTCCGGCAGTCCTGGTTCACATAGAAAGGGCTTCCCGCGAAATCGCAATTGGCATTGGCCTCGTCGAAGTTAATCGAAGGAGGGACCTGCCTGTGCTTCAAGGCCAGGAGAACCTTGATCAGACTCATCACACCCGCAGCCGCGCCGGTATGTCCGATATTCGCTTTTACAGAGCCGATGCCGCAGAACCCGGTTTTTCCGGTGAATTTGCGGAAGCTGTCTGTCAGCCCGTGGATTTCGACCGGGTCGCCCAGGACGGTGCCAGTGCCGTGGGTTTCAACATATTGAATGTCCTCTATATCAATCCCGGTCTTCTCATAGACACGGCTTTGCAGCCGGCTTTGGGCCAGGAAGCTCGGCGCGGTGAGGCCGGAGGTCTGTCCGTCCTGGTTTGTTCCGCTCGCCCTGATAACGCCGCGAATTGGATCGCCGTCCCTGACGGCATCTTTCAGGCGTTTCAGAACAACGACCCCGACACCGTCGCCGACCACAATACCGTTCGCCTTATTGTCGAACGGTCGGCACACACCGTCCGGAGACAGCATTCCAGCGCGGTGCATCGATATGAAGACGCCGGGATGGTTCCAGACGGTCACGCCACCGGCCACCGCCAGATCCACATCGCCTGTCGCCAGGGCGCGCCGCGCCGTGTCGATTGCCACCAGCGAAGAGGAACAGGCCGTGTCTATGGCAATGGCCGGTCCTTCCAGACCGAGGAAATAGGCAAGCCGCGCGGCCAATACGCTCGAATCCCCGCCGAGCATGGACAGATGCGACCATTCCTCGTTGACCGGCGCGTCGCCCATGGTCCCGATATAGGTTCCGACCGGACACCCATTCAGAGATGCAGGTGAAATCCCAGCATCCTCCAGCGCGTGATAGCTTTCCTGCAGCAGCATTCGCTGCGCGGCCGTCATGGACGCGGCTTCTTTCGGGGAAATCCGGAAGAACAGGGGGTCGAAGCAGTCTTTGTCGTCGATCGCACCATAGCGGGCCGGCAGGCCCGGGTCCGCCAGGCGGTCGAAATAGGCCAACCAATTCGGATCGGTGATGTCCGTGATATGGGACTCACCATTCGAGATCAGCCGCCAATAATCGTCCGCGGTCCCGGCACCGGCACTTCGGCACGCATAACCGATGACTGCAATGTCCCCGTCCCCTGAACCACTGGAACTTCCAGCCATCATGTTGCGGGAGGTATCGGCGGATCGAGCAGCCGCCCGCGGCAAGGTCGGCTTCTGGGTGGCGATGTATTGGGCCAATGCCGTCAGGGTTCGGAACTCGAACGCGACACTTGTCGGCAGTTCCAGACCGAAACGCCGGTTGATGCTCTCCAGTAACTCGACAGCATTGATCGAGCTGAGTCCAAGTTCCTGCAGGCTGTCGGAAAGCTCGTCTTCCCTCAGGGCCAACACGTCGCGGAATGTGTCTTGCAGGAGGGGCAGAATGGCATCCTCTGCCGGCCCCGGTCCCTTAACGACGGGCGCAACAGCGTCCTCCGATGACGGATATCCGACCTTACCACGCGCCTCGAGTTCCCGCAGGGCTTGTGAATAAGCCTTCACATTCGCGAGCCGGTGATCATTCAGCGCTCGCAACTCCGCTTCGGATTGCCCAGCCTCCGCTTTCCTGATGCGGAACTGGCAATAACTGACCCAGCCGCGCTCGATCGCAACCGCATTGTTGGTCCAATTGCGCCAAGAGTCCCGGACCACCGGCGGGAGATCACGGATGTTGTCTTCGCAATCGGGATCAAAGAGACCGTTCGCGATTTCCCTTGATAGATCGATGACTTCCTCAATGAGAAAGCCGTGTTCCGCCAGGAGCTTTGCCCAGCCTGATCGGGTCGGAATATAAACGGACACCTTGGAATCGATGATCCAGCCCTGAAGGTCGGCAACGAAATCCATGATCAGAAGGTGCCCGTTCTCCTTGAGGTTCCTGTGGATATTTCGAAACAGCCCCTGCTTGTCCTCGATGTGGCAGGCAACTTCGATACCGAAGATCAGGTCATAGTCCAACGGGAAGGGATGCGCCGCACTGTCCCGGTTAAAGACCTGTGCATTCAGCCTTTTTTCCAGAATCCGGTCGTTGGCGTAATCGGCTTGCGCCGGGGTGATTGTGTAACCGTGCGCCTGAATATGAGGGTAGAGCTCGGATATACCGATGACATCGGTGCCATAGCCGCAACCGAAATCGAGAATCTTCTCTGTTTCAGAAAAGGGTACGCAGTCGAAAAAGACCCTCCGGCTCTCCCGCTGTTTCTCGCGAACCAACGCGGCTTCGTCGGGATATTTGTCCGGATTGTTGACAACGCGCGTGATGGAAAAGCCCGATTTCCGTTCCGGCAGCGGAAAGAAGGTCACATAACCGCCGTGGAACTCGTTTTTTCCGTCCTTTGCGATTTCCTCATAGAGGGAAACGACTTTTCGCCTTTCCGCTCCGCTCTGCCCGTCAATCGCTTTGGGCTTGCTTGCAAAGGAACGCTTGAGAAACGCATAGCCTGGCAATGAAACGATCCGGCCCGTCGCGCCGCGTCCTTCCATGTCCCAATCGACAGTTCCACCGGACATCCATCTTTCCGCCAGCTTGAGCGCGTCGGCACGATCTGGCCCCAGAGATCCGTCCGGGATCCCGCCCGGGTCGGCCGGGCCCTGTTCCAGGTAACGTTCCAGGCACGCCTTCAGTTCGGCGCGGGATCCGACAACCCATGCCACTCGCTCACGAAGAACGGCCCGGCCAGCCTGGAGCGTGTATGCGATATCGTTTAGATGCTGATCCTGATTTTCGGAGAGATGGGAATGAAGGTTTTTGATGGCTTCTGAGAGGCTCTCCCTGTCCTGAGCAGACAGGAGAACCGTTTCGAACGAAGCCCTATCCGCCGCCGGCCGCAGGTTCTCCTGCTCGACCGCATCAACAACAATGTAGGCGTTGGTTCCACTGATCCCGGTCGCACTGATGGCGGCCCGTCGATCACTGCTTCCGCCTGCCTGCCAAGCCTGACTGTCTTGTGGAAATGTGAACCGTGAGGCCCGGGCTTCGATGTTTTTGTTGAGCGTCCGGAAAGCCCCCACCCCCGGCATAACGCGATGACGCATTGCCAATAAGACCGCGATCAAACTGACCAGGCCGGACGCGGCGAAGGTATGACCGATATAGGATTTCACGGATGAAACGACACACGGACTGACGGATGATCCGCCCAGGCCATCGCGCAATGCATCCAGCTCGAGCACATCGCTTGTCTCGGCACCCACGCTATGGGCCATCGCCAGCTGTATGGATTCCGGATCGATCGAGAATGTCCGGTTCACCGTTTTGATCAGTTCGGCTTGCCGGTCGGGATTCGGCGCGGTGATGCCGTTGGTCCGCCCATCGTGATTAATACCGCTGGCACGAATGCATCCGAGGATGTTGTCCCCATCCCGAAGCGCAGCAGACAGCGGTTTCAACACGACCGCAGTTACAGCTTCACCTGGAAGCAGGCCGTCAGCACCTTCACCGAAGGGGCGGCACGATCCGGAAGCGGAGAGAATGCCGGCTTTCTTAAAATGCTCAAAAGCCTTGCCGGATAGGATCGGACTGACTCCGCCGACCAAAACGAGATCGCATTCACCGAGACGCAAAGAGGAACAGGCCTGGTGAACCGCGGCAAGAGAGGAGGCGCAAGCGGCCGATGTCGCAAGAACCGGTCCGTTCAAATTCAGATGATAGGCGATGCGGGCAGCCAATGTGGAAGTCTGCTGGCTGTTCAAGTACCCGTCATCGGGGAACAGGCCTATATTGCCTTCCTCCACCCCGACATAGACACCGCATTTGGCTGTCTCTCTTCTCCGACCGACGTAACCGGCACTTTCCAGCGCATGCCATGCCGTTTCGAGAAAGAGGCGGTGGCGAACGTCCATCTTCGCCGCTTCACTCGGTGGAATTTCGAAGAAACGCGCGTCGAAGATGTCTATGTCCGACAGAAAAGCCCCTGTGACTTCGCTGGTCCCGCCGAAATCCTCCCGATCTTTCGGAGCCGGCCCGAAGCTTGACATCGATCCGGAAATGTTCTGCCAGAACTCGTCCACTGACGATGCGCCCGGGAACCGGCCACTCATACCGATGACCGCAATCCCGTCATCCGAATTGGCCCGGATTGGAGACTTCTCAGCAAAACTTCGGGTGGTAGAGATTTTCGGCCGGGCGTTCTGATCTGCGCGTTGTTCCCCCAAACGCCCCGCCAGATATTGGGCAATCATTGCGAGGGTTGTGTGCCGATAGAAATCCGATTGAATGACTTCCAGACCAAAATGGTCGGACAGGATCCTTGCAAAGCGGGCAAGGAGAATGGAATCAAAGCCGAAATCCGCTAAATTCCGGTCGAGATCGAGTCGCTCTGCCGGCGTGCGTAACAGATCACTGGCCAGCCTTGCCAAGGTCTGCGCCATATCTCCGCTCGGGCGCTGTTCTGTTCTTTGTACTGGCTCCACCCGGGATATTGCCTCCACCCGGGCCGGGGTACTTCGATCAATACCGAGAAGCTGCCGAATTTTGGGTTCATCCCCGGTCATCACCAGGATCGGACCACCCGAACCGCTCAGTATCCGATCGAATATCCTGCCCCCTTCATTACTCTTCAGGGGCGTTTGACCGGTCAGGTCTTCATAGAGTGAAATCTCGGCGGGTCCGCCAATCGACATTCCGCCATCGGCCCAAAGTGGCCATTCGATGACATGCGCTTTCGGCACACTTTGGCGCCCATACTGCGCATAGGCGGCGAGAAAACGGTTGCCGACAGCATATTCACAACAGCCGAAATCGCCGAGGACAGCGGAACTTGACGAGAAATAACAGACAAAACGCAGCCGCTCATTCTTGAGAGCTGCATCAAGCGCGAGCACCCCGCCGATTTTGGGGAGGGTCGTATCTCGAAAGCTTCGTTCATCGCTGTCGCGAAGCTTGCCGCCATTCCAAATACCGGCCGCGTGGACGACTCCCTGGATCGGCCCAAAGTACTCCATAGCGGATGCGAGGCCGCGTTCCAGTGCCTCTTTGTCTGCGACGTCAACCGCCAGATACCGGACCTCCGCTCCTTCGCGTTCCAGGTCCGCGATCGCTCGGCTCTTGTCTGGGCTCAAGTCCGAGCGGCCCGTCAGGATCAGGTTCCGGATGCCCTTGCGAGCCAGATGTCTGGCGAACAGCAAGCCCAATTTACCGGTACCACCGGTAATGAGCACCGTATCGACACCGGAAAAGTCAAAACTGGTGGACGGGTTCGAGACCGAGCGCAGACTGAGCGTTTGTCGATCTCCACCGCTATACAGGACCGCGCCATAGTCGCTTTTCAAGACAAGCTCTCGCCAGAAGACCGTCAGCCAGCCTTCCAGCGAAACGTCATTCCGCGTGTTGTCTCCGATTACAATTGTTATTGCTGTATCGGACCATTCCCGGTTCAGCGTCCGTTCGAAACCGATCCACGATTCCAGATGGCTGCGCTCAAGTCCGTCTTTAAAGCACCCCGCCAGGACCAGCTTTTTAGGGTGCACGCCCGTCCGTTCAATCGCGCGCAGGAGCTCGGCGACAATCTCCGTGTCCAGTGCGTGCCCCCAGAAGAGGAGGTTGTCCGCCGCGAGTTGATCGGGCGTCACGTCCTTCCATGTCTGAACGATACGAACATCGCCCGGGAGCTTCGAAGCAGCCGCCCGCACGATTTGTGGATCAAGCGAGACGTCCTCTCCGAGAATGCAGGTTAGTGCCTGCGCATCCCCGACATTCTGAACGACGTCGTCACGACAGGGTGACCAAACCTCTTCGAACGAATAGATGTTCGAAAGGTCGGGAGTGTTCTGGGCCGACGGAACAGCAGGTTTCGCTTGGTCCGCAATCCAATAATGTTCCAACTCAAATGGGTATGTCGGGAACACCGACGGCGGCGCCCCTTCGGAGCGCATCTTCGTCCAATCGATATCTGCGCCTGCAATCCAGAGAGCCGCCAGCGTTTCGTAATCTTTTTCGGCGACGGCGGCTGCGACCACCTTCCGGCCCGCGGTGCTGTATGCCAGCGTACCGTTCACTCCTTGCGATTTTTTAACGGACGCGCTCCAGATTCCGGGCCGGTCCGTGTTGCCTACCAGGAAATCCCGAAGGCCATTCTCCAGACCTTTTTTATTGGACACGACCAAAGCCAAACGGGTGTCCATCGTTTGGCGGCCGATACGTGACGTCTGCAAAATATCTGCGAACGCCAGTTCATCCGCCTCGGGTGAGGCGAGCCATGTAACGACCTTTTCCGCGTACCGCCGCAGCGCTGAATCATCGCACGCAGACAGGAGGAACAGCTCCGCATCTCCTTCATCCTGGGTCGATGCTTCGATGTCGGGGACGCCTTCCAATACGACATGCGCATTGCTTCCGCCTGAACCGAAGCTGCTGACACCGGCTCGCAATGGGCCGTCTTCGCCGGGACGCCAAGCCTTGTGCTCTTCCAGAATCGAAAAAGGCGTTCCCGCGAGTTCAATGTTTTGATTCAATTGACTGAAGTGAAGTGTCTTCGGCAATTCCCGATGCTTAAGGGCGGCAATCACTTTCACCACCCCGGCCAGTCCGGCTGCGGCTTCCAAATGCCCGATGTTGGATTTGGCCGCGCCCAGGGCACAATCAGCATCATGCTCTCCGTCGAAGGCTTTTCTTAGCCCCAGAATCTCGATCGGATCGCCCAAAGGCGTGCCCGTTCCATGAGTTTCGATATAGCTGATCGTGCGGCCTTCGACCCCGGCATCTCGCCAAGCGCTTTTGACCAATTCGGCCTGACCATTGGGATTTGGCGCGGTCAATCCACCGGACCGACCACCGTGGTTGCACGCACTTCCCTTGATAACCGCTTGAATGCGATCGTTATCGCGAAGAGCGGCATTGACCGGTTTCAACAGCAGGACTGCCGCGCCCTCTCCTCTAACATAGCCGTCACAGTCGTTGTCGAAGGTTCGGCACCGCCCCGAGTGCGACAGCATGCCTGCGTTGTAATACGCTAAACTGTTGGCGGAATGGCACATCACATGGACGCCGCCAACCATCGCCAAGTCCGCCTCACCTTCCCTCAATGACCGAACCGCTTTGTGGACCGCGACCAGAGAAGACGAGCAAGCGGTATCTATTTGAAGACTGGGCCCGGAAAAATCGTAGAAATACGACAGCCTGTTAGCCATGACCGACGGCGCGTTGCCAATGGCGGTATAAGCCTCGGCCGGTATGTCCATCTGATCAATCAGGCGTCCGTAATCGCTACCGCTGGCGCCAATGAACACAGCGGTCGATGAGCCGGCTAAACTTCGGGGCGGATAACCAGCATTCTCAAACGCCTCCCAGCTCAACATCAGCAAAAGACGCTGTTGCGGGTCCATCGCCTCGACTTCGAGCCTGGACAGCTTGAAGAAAGGCGCATCAAACCCGGCGATGTCCTCAAGGAAACCGCCCTGATCGATCCCCGGGAGTTCGGACGGTCCTTGCCCTGTGGGCCAATGCCATCTGCCGGAAGGCAGTTCTCCGACCGCATCTCGGCCGTCTTTCAACAGGCGCCAATAATCCTCCAGGCTTTCGACATTTCCCGGAAAACGGCAGGCAACGCCAATAACCGCCACGTCGTCATCGCGATACTGCTGCTTGCGGACCGAGCTCTTAGAGCCGGCTCTTGATCGCGTGTGGACATCGGCTGGTTTAGCCCTTTCACCCACCTCGTCCTTGGAAACATAGGCATCGATGAAGGCGCGTATCTTTGCAGGCGTATTATGCTCGAAAAGGAATGTGCCCTTTGCTTCATAGCCGAACGCCCCAGCCAGCCGCTCGGTGATCTCCAGCATATCGGCTGAATCCAGCCCCAGCTCCATCAACGGACGATCCCAGTCGAACGAAGCGGCAGCCTCCGGTCCGAGGCATTGCTTTACAGATTGCTCGATGAATTCGGCAGGGTTTCCGGGGCCCTTTTCCGATACGGTATTAACCGAAGCGCCGGTCAGATCGGTCCGCAGGCGGTTCCGAGGATCATAGGCAATCAGAACGCCGTGGCCGCCATTTTCCTTATCTCCGTCTCGATAACCCGTCACAAGATCAAGGATCTGCGCACCATGACGCTCATGAAAGCGGAGGATCGGATCCGAAATGACGCCGACGTCGTTGCGGAGGCGGATATAGTCCTCCAAGGCCCCATGCTCCGAGGCCCGGTAATTCTTACACCTTGTAACACCTACGACGCTCTTGATACCCGGCGTTACGCTGAAGTGTTGTAAGGCGAACTCCAGCAATCTGTCGCCCAGCTGAAGTTCCTGGGTTTCCGGCGCGATATTGATCGCCAGTAATTGTACGACTCCGCCCCCTACTGAATGAAGCTCCTCAACCTGATCGTATGTGACGCCTTCCAGTTGCCGGGCGTCTTCCAGCCGCTGCGTATAGCAAATACCAACAACTTGACCATCGATCTCGGCGACGAATTGGCCCGCTGGGTGGTTATCAAGACGCCGCCTCAACGCGCTTTCGGAAGCACGGAGCGTCGGCGCCCAGCATTTCGCCTCCAACCGCACGAGTGCTTCGAGGTCAGACATCCGCGCACGTCTGATCAGGTAAGGCAGGCGCTGAAAGTGCTGAAGCGTTATTCGGCTGTAGCCAAGGGTCTTCGGATAACGCCGGAAACTTTCCCGGGCCGGAAGCAAGGCCGCTTCCGCAGCCGCGGAGAGGTAATCTCCCGCCGGAAGCAGGAGCTGGTGCGACAACCGGTGCAAGCAGTCGAAATGGAGGTTCTCACTTTGCAGCAAAAACTCTCCAACCGTCGCCGGGTCCAGGGAATGGACTTCAAGCGTGATCAAGCCATGGCGGCCGACGACGTCTGACCATCTGGCGAAATGCTCGACCAGGTTCTGGAATACGGCGTGACTGGAGATCGGCCGGCCGCTCTTGTCGATGAAGACACCACCGGGATCGATACCGGTCCGCGCTTCGATCGCAGCAATGTCCTCGGGCGGGCGGAACGGGCGATCGTGATCAAGGAACGACCGCAGATGCAGAATGCTGTCCGGGTCATCGATACCGAATGACCGCAAGTTCGACAGGATCTCGGCAGGGTTCCCGATGTCGCCTTCGACCAGAATATGATCATGATCGCGCAGCGTGGCTTCCGCTTCCGCCAGGGCCGCCCTGTTCAGATCGATCCCGATGAGAGTCAGCGGATATTGGTCAAGCACCTTACCGCGACGGCACTTGTCTCGAACAATAGCGTGGATCTTCTTGAGCAAAGCTCCATCACCGACCCCGGTGTCCGCAATGTAGCGCGGTTGATTCGAAAAATCGTCCGTATCAAAGAGGTCGAGGATGATTTCTTCCATGTCAGCGAAGTACCGCTGGTGCTGGAATCCGCTCCCGATCACATTAAGTCCGCGATCGACATGGCCTTCGGCGCCTTCGGGCGACTGCTGAAACACTATGTCGCTGTCGCCGAAGATCAACTCAGACAGGTGTTGCAGCATGGGTAGGTAGGAGAACGAAATCGCGAAATTGAACCGCCGCCCGAGGAAGAACCGCCCCGTCTCGGTTAATTTGATCTTTTTCTGGTCAGGGTTGCCGGGCTCCGTCCACTGCAGACGGTCAAACAACCGGCAAATCTCCGATCGCACCTGCGGCAGCATCGATTCTGGAAAACAAAGTACGGGGTCGTCCGTACCGTCAACGAGGCCATGTCGATCAAGCGCCATCACAAGCGGGATAACGAGAACACCGTCCAGTAGATCACCCAACAGCGGATCCGAAAAACCCCAGCCGGCATTGGCGTGCTCCACCCAAGCTGACAGGGTTAGGGTCCGGCTCGATGCAGTCAGATAATCGTCATAGGGAAACAGCAGCAGTTCATTGATATTTTTTGGTATTTCGCGGTGGAATGCGGCTTTTCCGGTTGCACGGAACCGGCCGTCATCAGAGCGCGAGACCCATCCCAGCGATTCCAGCAATTCGAGGGCTGCCATCAGATAACCCTCTCGGGCTTCAGTGTCAGCCGCGAGTTCCTGGGTCGTCGCGCCTTCGGTGGATGCCAAGCGATCGAACAACCCGTTCCTGGAACAGGCGCTCACAACCGGGACGGCCACAAAGCCGTGCAACATGGCATTCATGCACTTTAACAAACGGTGAGCCTCTATTTATGTAGCCCGACATTGGCCTTAGGCGCCGAACCTTCACCCTACCTCACATTAAAAAAGCGTCGCTTTCAAGGGTGTCACGTGCCTCATGAGAGACTTAATCGGCAACTACGCTACCATCGGAGCATGAGATCCCATGAAATATGCACAAAATTTATCATGAATTTCTGCCCTCAACTCCAGGCCGGGACAGGAAGGCAAGATTCCAAACAACTTATTTCAACCGAAGAGAGAAGCACGAAATATGCTGCACCGCCAAATATGAGTTGAAGACTGGACACAGGAACGGCAACCAGCAGCAGCTCGCACGGCGTTTTAAACTCAGGTCCGGCTGGACTCGCAAGGCCCGCGCACGATCTGCCCGCCCAGCAGATCTATGCGGGAATTTGCCTGTTACAGGGACATCTTTGAAGGCTTCCCGGGTGACGGCTCACCGGGCGGCTCAGTGCACTCATTAGATCTCCGGAGAACGGGTCACTGACGGTGGCGGGATCGCGCAAACGGTCAGTCAAACCGGGATGTCGAAGGAGCCGAAAACTGTCCAAACTCCATTTATTGTATTGGAGGCATGCTAAGCCTAAAGTGCCTCCCGCGGTTGCGGACGCGAAAATTGGCATCATCCAGACACTGGTTTCCTAAACATGCGAAACGCTCTTATCGGTTACCTAAAGCCAATAGAAACCTTCATGAATCGGCGTAAGCTGGAAATATTCCTGATTTCCGTCCTGGTAGCCATCGGAGTTCTGGTCCTTTGGCCTTTTGTGGTTATCACCATCCATTCCGGCGAAGCGGGTGTAATGTTCCGGCGCTTCAGCGGCACCGAATTGGACAAGGTTTATCCGGAAGGCCTCTACACCATTTGGCCGTGGAACAGGATGTACGTCTACAACGCACGCGTTCAAACGGTGTCGCGAACCATCGAGGCGCTGACGGAAGGCGGACTGCCGATCAAACTCACAGTCGTCATCCGATACCGGCCGGATTACAAGACACTAACCCTCCTACACACTCAGGTTGGACCGGACTATGTGGACAAAGTCGTCCTACCGGAAACGATCTCTGAATTGCGCCGAAATATCGGAAATTACGACCCTGTCGAAGTCTACACTACGAAGCGTGGCCTCCTTGACCGTATCGTCCTGGGTGCACTGGAGCAAAACGAACGCCGTTTCGTGACCATTGATGATGTCATGATCCGCTCGGTTGAGTTACCCGAGCCCATCCGCAAATCGATCGAGGAAAAACTCGTCTACGAACAGAAACAGCTGGCCTATAAATTCCGGCTGAGGCTTGAGGAGAAAGAAGCGGACCGCAAGCGCATCGAGTCCCGAGGAATTCGTGACTACAACAAAACTGTTCAGGAATCCCTGACCAAGGACATCATTCGCTGGCAGGGTGTGAATGCAACCAGGGAGCTCGCCACTTCCCCCAACGCAAAAACCGTGATTATCGGCTCTGGTCCCGACGGCCTGCCGATTATCCTGGGAAATGCGGACGCTCCCCCGCCGCCGCCCTTGGATGCCGTTAGAGACATCGAAACAGCCCCAGCAAAGACCGAGACTAAATGATGACCTGGATCAGGATCGGTCTCTCGCTCATCGTTGCGACTGTCAGTCTGCGTGAGGTGCATGCCGATGAGCTTGGCCTCCTGCCCGACGCACCGATCAAAGTTGGTATGGCGATCACCGATATCGCTCACGAACAAAACATTCTCAACGGCGCCAAATTGGCGATCGAACAGATCAATGCAAAAGGTGGGGTTCTAGGCCACCCCCTTGCTGTGATCGTCGAATATCCGCCTGAACTGGACGGTAAACCCGCGATCTATGAACGACTTGTTGCGGACAGGGGCCGCGAACAAGCTAAAAAGTTGGCGACCCAGAGACCCGTTGTGGTTATTGGACACACTCAATCAAGCGCGGCAATCGCGGCGTCAACCGTCTACCAAAATGAAGGAATTCTTTTTCTATCAACCAACGACTCAGACGATTCCCTTACCCAACATTCATTCAGCACAGTCTTTCGAATGAATCTTACCGCCAAGGGCATTAACGAAGGGTTGGCGCATCACGCGAGCAAAATGGGGCTTTGCCAAGTTATCCAAATATGGCCCGTCACCACCTACGGAATGGAAACCGCGCTACGCTTCTCTCAAATGGCAGGCAGCCACGACATAGAGATTGTTCTATCGGCATCCTATCCGGAGAATACGGGTAATTTTAAAGATTTCCTGGTCTACTTATTAGACAATCCGATCTTCGATTTTGACGATATCGATGCGATCCACTTGGTTGCGAACGCGGGAGATGGAGGAGAGTTCATCCAGATCGCGCGACAACTCGGGATTACGGCCCCCATTTTCGGCAACAATGCGCTGAGCCAAAGAAGAACAAAATCCCTTGCTGGAGACGCCTTCTATAACATCACGACCTATTCCATGTTCGACCCCTCGGCGAACAGTGAACAATGGGACCAGTTCGTGCGCGAATTCGAGGCCCGGTTCGGCTCCCAACCAAACGAGCAAGCGGCGCTTGCTTACGACGCGGTAAATGTCGTGGTCGCTGCCATAGAACAAAACAAGTCCTTAGTTGCGGCGAAAATTTCATCCACGCTGCACGCATTGCCTTTCACTGGAGCCTATCAGGGCGTGACAGGACCGATTGCCTTTGATCTTAAGGGAGACCTAAAAGACCGGGCATTCAACTTCATCACTTACCTGCCTGACGGCAAGCTGTATATTGAGCATCACGATCCATCGCGGATCATGAGAGACACGCATGACATGTCCAACGTTGGATGTTCCAGAGAAGCCAATTCGAGCGGGTATCAGGATGAACGCGGAATGGAAAAGCCTGTTGAAAACTCACACTCGAATTAGGCCGCACTCAACGGCTACCTGAATAACCCAGAGATTTAAGCGTTAATCTCCTAAACGTTACACAAAAAACAGGAGCCAAATCATGGTAATTAACTCACCCATCATTGTTGTCGTATGGATCCTAGCATCCCTAATAATCGGCCTCATGGGGTCAAACCGAAAACTGGGTTTCGCTTTGATGTTTCTTATTTCTCTTATTCTTTCTCCGGTCATCGGATTGATCATCTTGCTGGCATCGGACTCGAAGAAAGACAAGTTAACCAAAGCGAATTAGGCTCCTAAAGATCTCACCCTCATGAAAATTCTAAGCTTTTTCGCGGAAAAGGGACAGTATTCCCGACGCTTCATTCTCATGCTCGTGGCCGCCTCAGGGATGTCAGGCGGCCTCTTGCTCGCGGTTATCAATACAGCCGCGGAAATGGCCGCGAACAGCGAAGTGCAGTTGCGGTTTTTTGCGATTTTCGCACTGACCTTACTCTTTTTCACGGTCACTAAACGCGTCGCTCTTTCGCGTGCGACTAGAGCAGGAGAACGCGCTATCCGTGAAGTGCGGATACGCTTGGCCGACAAAATCCGCCATTCCGAGCTGTTGTTCGTCGAGAATACCGGGCGCGGTGATATTTACGCGCGTCTAACTCAGGACACGGCCTCGATCTCACAAGCCGTTCCGATGATCTTCAATGGCTATCAATCGGCAGTCATCCTCGTGGCGGGCCTGATTTACATCGCTTTCGTTTCCTGGATCGCCTGCATACTTACGATCTTGTTTCTGTCAGTGATTGGGTTTGCATATGTCCGCAACTCTCGCCTCATTGTCGCCGATCTGAGAACAGCTACCGCGAAAGAAGCGCAGTTTTTTGACGCGCTCAGCCATCTGGTCGACGGCTTCAAGGAAATCAAACTCAATCACCGCAAAAACGATGAGGTGACGGAACGGGTTGCCGAGATCGCAAAGCAAACCGAGACCGTGATGGTCAATACCGGTCTTCGATATGTCACCTACCTCGTCGGCTCACAAACATCCCTCTACTTGCTGATTGCGACTCTGGTTTTCGTCTTTCCAACCATGGAATTCGCTGATCCCGAACGGATTTTGAAGCTGACGGCCGCCGGCCTGTTCATCATTTCGCCGCTGGAAGTAGCATTCACCGCCTACTACTTTCATAACAAAGCGGAAGTCGCATTCAAGAACATCGAGCAACTCGAAGAAAAGCTCGACGCGGCGCTGGAGGAGCAAGATGTCTCTTACAAACCGAACGGCCGAAGCTGGGAGAATTTCAAAACGATTTCCCTCAAGGGGCTCCAGTTTCAGTATCCAGGAGACGGTGAAACCTACTCTATCGGACCGCTGGATCTAGAAATTGAGCGCGAGAAACTAACCTTTATCACCGGTGGGAACGGAAGCGGGAAATCAACCCTCCTGAAAGTCCTGACCGGCCTTTACTTGCCAAAATCTGGTGAAATTCGGGTGGATAGACATCCGATCAAAGTCGAAGACTATCCAGATTATCGCGAGCTGTTTTCCGCGATCTTCAGCGATTTTCACCTGTTCGACCGGCTCTACGGTTTGGGCGATGTGAACCCAGATGAGGTTCACCGCCTTCTGGAAGAAATGCAGATAGACAACAAGACCTCGTATGTTGACAACGCCTTCAGCAATATCGACCTCTCCACCGGTCAGAAGAAAAGACTGGCAATGGTGATCACCATGCTGGAAGACAAACCAATTCTTGTCTTCGATGAATGGGCGGCCGACCAGGACCCTCAATTCCGCCGAATTTTCTATGAGGACATACTTCCGTCCCTCAAATCCGCCGGCAAGACCGTTATCGTCGTCACACACGACGACGCTTACTTCGAACACGCGGACAAGCTGATCAAGCTGGACTATGGAAAGCTCGTCGAGATCTGACGTTTGAAGGCGTAAAACCCGGTCCGCTATTCCGTTTCGTACGTCCGGCTTTTCGTGATAGTTGTAATTCGACTAAACGTACCGGAAGATGCTGATAGCTGCGTCCCGCGAATGCTAAGGAGAGTTCAATGGCAACCAAGAAAACTGAAGAGCCTGAAGCCGTAACGGAAGAACCTGAAGCCGTGACGGAAGATACCGAGACCGTTGAAGGAGAGCAGACCAAGATGTCGCGTGCCAATAACACGCTTCATAACTACATGGTAGCCTCTGCCGGTTTTGGACTGATCCCGATTCCTGTCGTTGATGTCGCCGCATTCATCGGCGCCAACGTCATGTTGGTCAAGCGCCTCTGCGAAATCTATGATGTTCCTTTCAAGAGCAACATCGCCAAAAGCGCGCTCACGGGTATCGGTGGTGCTGTCGGCTCTCTTGGCCTCGCGGGTGGCTTGGGTCTCAGTGTAGGCAAACTGATTCCTGGCGCCGGGATGGCTGCCGGCATGTTGACCCTCCCGATCGCGAACACCGCATTCACCTATGCCGTCGGGAAGATCTTCATCGCGCATTTTGAGATGGGCGGAACTTTGCTCGACTTCAACACGAAAGACTATAGCGGGAAGCTGGCAGAGCTCTATAAGACGGGCAAGGAAAAGGCAAAATCCTTGGTTCGTCGCAAAGACAAGGAAGAAGACAGCGTCGCTTCGGAACCGCAAGCAATGGCAAGCTAAACCGACTCCGTCTTCCGATCTCTCCCAAAATACCTATTCCTGCCGGCAGCCTTGGCTGTCGGTAGGATCAGGAAAGAGTGACGTGGGGGTTGCCCCCTCTGCTGCAGGCGATCAACGACCCAGTCGCGCCACCGCTCGATTTTCTTTCGCAAGCCGTTTGGTCACCAGATTTTGTTGGCGAACACGCCAGAAATTGGACGATCCTCCATCAGGCTCCTCCCGTTTCAATTTTGACTAATGTTGGAATAATTTGAGGCCTACCATGAAAAAGCTGCCCGGTCTCAACCGTCGTGCACCAAATGCAACGGCAATGCCTGAAGCTCCGTCGCCTAACGTCGAGGGAGACGGGTTGGAAGACACGTCAGCGGATCCGGCCTCGCCGTCCCGGTCAAAAGCCAAAACACGACCCCGCTCCCACGCGGGGAAAAGCAAATCGCATAGCACCCAAAGCCGCGCTCAACAAAAGCGCTCGGACACTATCCATTCCGTCTCGGCCGAACATGATGGAAAGCCGATCGAAACCGAAATCATTTCCCGGTCGAGCCAAGCGGGCATGTCGATCAACTTCGATCGCGCCATTGCGGTCGTTAACAGGCGCGTAAAGTGGGCTGCGGCGGGAGGAGTGATTCCAGTCCCGTTCGTCGATATCGCAGCAATCGCAGCAGTCCAGTTGACCATGCTGCGGGAGATATCGAAAATATACGATGTGCCCTTTTCGGCGAACCGTGGGAGAGCAATTATTTCCACACTCGTCGGCAGCGTCTTTCCCTGGGCAGCGGGCGCCGGTCTCGCTGGACTTTTGGTCAAAGCAACTCCGGTTCTTGGCTGGGGTGTCGGACTTGCGACCATCTCCGTTCTTGCCGCAACCTCTACCCGCGCAATGGGGTTGGTTTTCATCCAGCATTTTGAAAGCGGAGGGAATCTATTCGACTTCGACCCCGCCGCTAAGCAGGATTACTTTTATCAAGAATACGAAAAAGCCAAGCCCGCTTGACTAGCTCGCGTCGTCGGGCAGCCGCCTCGTTTTAGCCAGGATCGCATATAGGGGCGGCAAGACGAATAGCGTCAGAATCGTTCCAAAGATCAAGCCGCCGATAACACTCCAGCCGATAGACTGACGGCCAACCGCACCCGGCCCCGTTGCAATCGCCAATGGAACCACGCCCAAAACCATGGTGGACGCTGTCATGATAATAGGCCGCAGCCTCTGTTTTGCGGCTTTAGCGGCAGCATCCACCTTGCTCAAGCCTTCGACCTCCTGAAGACGGTTGGCGAACTCGCAGATCAGGATGCCATGTTTCGATATGAGCCCCACCAGCATGATCACTCCAATCATGCTGTAAATATTGTTGCTTGACCCAACCGCGATCAGCGTGACGAGCGCACCAACGATCGCAAGGGGCACCGTGACCATAATAATCACCGGATCCCTGAAGCTTTCAAACTGGGCCGCTAGAACCAGGAAAATTACGCCGATAGCGAGGCTGAAGACGAGAGCGACCCCGCTCTGGGCCTGAAAGAACTCGTAGGACTGACCGGAAAATGCCAATTGAGTGGATGCAGGCAGCATCGGCCGCAGCTCAGCTAAGATTTCGTTCAAACCGTCGCCCAACGTGACCCCAGGCGCAAGGCCCGCTTGCAGAGTAGCGGAGCGAAGCTGGTCATAGTGCGCGAGGCTTGCCGCCCCGATCTCCGACGTCACCGTGACGACGCTGGCAAGCGGGATCATGTTGCCGGTCCGGCTCTCCACATAGACATTCTTGACATCGTCGGGTTCGGTTCGCCGGTCATTCTCCGCTTCCACGAGCACATCGAATTGACGGCCGTTGTACTCAAACCTGCCGGCGTTATGTCCGCCGAACAAAGCACCTGTTGCAGCCGCTATCTGAGACTCTTCAATTCCGAGCTGAGCGACCAGGTCCTTTTGCAGACTTATCAAGAAGGTGAGAGTGTCGAAACGCAGGTCGCTTCTCGGTGTTGTGACGGCTTTGCTCTCTGCTGCCTTGCCGACCAGCTTCTGCATAAGAGTGTCGAGCTCCTCATATCCCGAAGCCGTTCGGAAGACGATTTGGACCGGCTGGCCGGAAGCCCCTGAGCCGAAAACCTGCGGAATAATCGGAAATGCAAGGGCACTCGGAAAAGACGATAGTTTGGGCCAAAGAATGGCCTGCAGATCCTTGGCGGAAAACCCGGGCCTCTGATCCCAGGGTTTCAGGGAGACCATCATGATTCCCCCATTTCGCGACGGCGTTCCGACGACGCTGATCACCCTTTCAATCATTTCGCTGGAGTCTTTTATGATCTTCTCAAGTTTCTCCGCCTCCGCCGCGGACGCCTCCAGGCTCGCGCCTTGGGCCCCTTGATAGAAGACAATCAAATAACCTTGGTCCTCTGTGGGTACCAATTCCTGCGGCAGGTCGTTGTAAAGAAACCAAGCGCTGCCGCCGATCCCCAACCCGACGAGAACCATCACGTAGCGGACTTTGATCGCGATACGTAAGAGAACCTCATAGCCGTCCGCGAGTTTGTCCATTGCTGCTTCCGTCATGTGTTGGAAGCGGTTTGGCTCACCCTCGCGAAGAAGATACGCGCACATCATTGGTGACAGCGTGAGCGCAACAAACCCCGAAATGCCAACTGCTGCTGCAAGCGTAAATGCGAACCCCTTGAAGAACTGACCGACCGTCCCTGGCATAATGCCAACAGGCGCGAACACAGCCGCAAGAGTGATCGTCATGGCAATGACCGGGACGGTGATTTCAGCCATGCCGTCGCGCGCCGCCTGTTTCGGCGTCACGCCAGGCTTCATCTTGCCGTGGATATTCTCTACGACGACGATCGCATCGTCGACGACAAGTCCAATCGCCATAACCAGGGCCAGCAGCGTAATTGTATTAATGCTGAAGCCGAGCATGGCCATGATGGCCAACACGCCGATTAACGATACAGGAATGGTGACGACGGGGATCGCTGCCGCTCGCAGAGAGCCAAGAAACAGGATGATGACCAAAACCACGAGCACAAAGGCCTCGCCGATCGTCTGGAACACTTCTTCGATGGACTTTTCAATGAAGATTGTACGATCGAAGACGATTTTCCCCGTCATGCCGGCAGGCAACGATTCCTGGAGAGATTTTTGATAGTCCTTAACAGCGCGGGCTACCTCCATTGGACTGGAATCGCTTGATCGAATTACACCGATTCCGACAGCCGGCTTGCCGTTAATCCGCATGAGAGTGGCTGGATCGGTGCCATCGACAACCGCCTCTCCCACATCTGCCAGTCGCACTAACCGGTTGGCGCTTTTTGCAACAACCGTATCCATAAACTCACTTGTGGAATCGAGCGTACTCTTGAGCTTGAGACTGTATTTCCGCGGTCCGATATCAATGGACCCGACAGGTGCCGAGACATTCCGGTTCTGAATTCCGGCTGCCAGCTCGGTCACCGACAAGCCATAAGCCGCAAGTTTCTCCGGTGAGACCTTGATCCGCATAACAAAATCGCGGGCCCCGTACTTTATTGCGCGGGAAACGCCCGGTATCGCGCGGATACCATTCAGCACAAACCGGTCCAAATAGTCGGAGATAGCGACATCCGTCATATTTGGATTTTCGAACGCCAAATACATGATTGGCTGAGCGTCCGGGTCCGTTTTTGCGACCTTTGGGCGTTCGGCGTCGGGCGGAAGCGCAGAAACGGCCAAGTCGACGCGGGCCCGCACTTCGTTCGCCGCTTCGTTGATATCTGTGTCCTGACCGAAATTAATGGAGATTGTACTGACACCATCATTGCTGGTCGATGTCATGAAGAGCGATCCGGGAATGCCACCAAGCTGTTCTTCCAGCGGCGTCGTGATCTGTTGTTCGATGAGAGCCGAGTCCGCCTTCCCGTAAGACGTGGTAACGGAGATGACCGGTGTTTCCACGCGCGGTAGCTGGCGGACCGGTAAGTGCTCAATAGCAATCACGCCGCAAACGATGACGAGGATATTGAGAACAATCGTGAATATCGGCCGTTCGATACAAAAGCTTGGAAGTGACATCTTGACCGCCGTCAGCTGCTCTTGGCTGCTGCGACCGGTGCGCCGTCACGGAGACGGAACTGACCTTCCACAACCACTTTATCGCCGGCCTCAAGCCCGCCCTTGATTTCGACCAATCCATCGCGCCGCACGCCTGTCTTGACCTTCACGAGCTTTGCTTTGCCATCCACTATCTTGAAAATGATCAATCCATCTGGCCGCGGAACAAGCGCTGTTTCCGGCACCATTGTGACATTGCGGCGGGTCTCGATTATGCCCCGAACCTCAACAACCATGCCTGGCCGCAGTTCATCGGCCTCGTCGATGGCGCCAATCATCCGGATAGAGCCCGTTTCCTGATCAAGCGTGGGATTGATTGTCTTAAGGACCCCCGAATGCGTATGCTTCTGGCCGAAGGAATGGGTGATTTTAAGCGACTGGCCAACCGCCACCTTTTCGAAGTCCCTTTGGGGTAACTCAAATGCGACCCTGAGAGGCGGCATTTCATGAATGATGACGAGAACCTCGCCTGGAGTTACGTAGTCTCCGGCATGGGTCTCTAAGATGCCGAGAACGCCGGCAAACGGCGCGCGAACGATTGTCTTCTCAAAATCAAGCTCAGCCACCCGGACACCAACTTTGGCAGCCACGATTTCGGCTTCTTTCGCCGGGATATCGGCAGCGGGCGCGGCCTTGACCTTGACCAGTTTCTTCAGCCTCTCAAGGGCTTTGACGCGCACATCCAAGTCGGCTTTCGCAGCGGCGAGGCTCGCCTCTTCGATCGCGCTCTCCAGAAAAAAGAGCGTCTGCCCCGCCTTAACGCGCTCACCATCACCGATCTTGGCTTCCTTGATGCGTGACGATTTTTCAACCGTCACGATGGCATCCCGCTGCGCCAAAATTCTGCCGAGAGTTCGATAAACGGCCTCTACGTCCTGAACGGTAACGTCTTCAGCAACGACAGGCATCGCATGCTGGGCTTGGACGAGCGGGGCTTGGATCAGCAAGGCGACAAAAATTACCGGCCAAAACAAAAAAACCGATTTCTTCATTCCCCCCCCCAAGGTCAGAAACACACCATGCACCGGCGATCCCGGTTTTACCAGCCGTCTTCTAAGAGTTTTTCTATCTTGGTTAGCCACCCGAGGTCTGGCCCATTCATTGAGCTTCGACGATCGCAGGCGACGGTGACTGGATCATGACCGGTTCGGGCACGTCCATTTCATCTCTGGCTGGTATCGAGATCTCCTGGATAACTCTAAGATCGCGCTAATATTTTATCAGCTTCCTGGGCGAGTGCCGCGATTTCGAGAGCCGCTGCACCGCGTGGCTGCGAGAGGGTCGGGACCGAGCCCATAAGCGCCGCCTCCGTATACCCGACCCGATGGCAGATCTCCGACTTCATCAACTTGTAGCCCGCATGGCTCATTTCGTTCCGCATGTGCCGTCCGACAACGGAATTGCGGACCACTTGAGTCAGCAAAAGACGCAGGGCGACCGGTCCTTCGGCGCCGGCTTTTCTCAACTTGTCGATCAAATCCACCTTGTCCGCAGCAACTTCGAAATCGACCGGCGAGGGACGAACCGGGATCAGGCAGAGGCCGGCATGTTCGAGGGCAATATCGGTGACCGATGCGCGAAACCCGGGCGTGTCGATCACGATCCGCTCATATCCCTCTTCCAGAAGGGCCTCGATCTTAGATGAAATGCTCTTCTCGTTGGCGACCTCACAGCGCAAGCCTGACAAGGCCTCGCCCGTTTCCAGCCACCGCGCGGCTGACTTCTGAGGGTCCGCGTCGATCAAGGCCGTCTTGCGCTTCTTGGCCCACCAATATCCGGCGATGCAGGTTGCGACAGTGCTCTTTCCACTGCCGCCTTTCATGGTCGCTAGGGCGACGACGCGTTCTCTCATCAGATCCCCTGAACACTCATTTGGAGTTCCGAAAGGACTCTAGCATCGCTCGAATGCATAACTAAAGCACTGCAAACGGGCTTGAGGCTGCGCAATAGCCAAAGCCGCGAAATTTCCGCCGGGCACGCCGAGATCTAGTATCTCCCACATAGCCGGGGGACCATGCTCATCCGGACAAACGAGCAATTTTGTTCTTTCCTGGCCGTTCACATCGACGGCGAAACTGTTCAACGGCAAATAAAGCCCGAGGCCGAGCGCCTTGACGAAGGCTTCCTTACGCGTCCAGCAGCGATAAAAAGCCGCCACCTGCTCATTCTCAGTACACCTCGAGAAAATGGCGGTCTTTTCCAGCTCGTGAAACTGATGCTTCGCGATATCGAGCGCTGCGGAACGGTCTTTCGGAACTTCCAGATCGATTCCAACCGGCATATCGCTGGAAACTGCGAGGAGAGCCAGGTCACCGCTGTTCGTTTGATTGAATTCGAGCGGGCTTTGCAGTCCCAGAAGGATGGGTTTTTTCTGCCCTATTTCGCCGAAACGAAGGGCATGGGGCGCAAGGCCGGTATATTTCGACAGCACCATCCGCCGCATAACCCGGCCGGCGGTAAAACGGCGAGAAAGTTCGGCAGTGATGAATCTTGACGCCTGGTCCCGTTCCTCGTCGTCAAGGCAAGCTGGCGAAACGTCCAACGTCAACTCCGCCGACCATATGTGGACCTCCCCTGCGGCTGGCGGCGTCAATACCGGGAGCTCGATTGCATCAAAAGTCAAAGCATTCCACTTGTCTACGAGTCTGATTCAGAATGTTTCCGGTTGATATGATAGGTTGTATTAACCCTGTAAGGAGCCGGACGGAAGCCATCAAGAGCCAAGCGATGGCGCTGGCTATTTAAGCTGCCGCCGGTTTCTGATCTATTTTGCATGGAGGCGTGAGGATGGCCAGTCCAACATCGTACGTATCGCCACCAACGGGCGACACGCTTGTTGATGCCAGTACGTCTGGCTGGAGTTGGCAGACGTCAAGCTCTGACCAGATCTACTGGTCATTCAGCGACGGATGGTACGGCGAATACTGGAGCAATCCGGACTATGCTTACGATCGGATCAATCTCGCGCTGACGACGATTGAGCAGTACATCCCAATCGACTTCGTCTACACGGATTACTATGCCAATCCAGGTTGGGCGAATTACTTCGGATCCCAAATCAACGTTTCTCTGGATCAGTACAACGCCTTTACTCAAGGCGCCTGGGCGGTCGGGAATTGGCCGACGACACAATTCGATTTTAGCGCTGGAAGTTATGCTGGAAAGAGCGGGGACGTTTATCTGAACCTGAATAGCCCCGCCAGCTATCTGTCCTACGAACTTGGGAGCCAGGGCTGGTTTCTGTTGCTGCACGAGTTGGGACACGCACTAGGCCTCAAACACACCCACGATGCGTTTAACGGGCGTCCGTCACTTTCGAATATCGGTCTCAGTGATTTCGACAAAGACTGGTTCAGTATGATGTCCTACGCGGACGACTACGATTTTGACCAGATCCAATTTGATCCAGTCACGCCCATGGTCCTCGACGTCATCGGCCTCCAGGCACTCTACGGCAAGGACATGTCGACCAACGCCGGCAGCACAACATACTCTCTTAACCAATACTCCAACTATCACACAATCTGGGATGCCGGTGGCACCGACACGGTGGATGCCAGTCAAACATCGCAGGGATGGTATATTGAGCTTCCGGAAACAATTCTCTCCTCCATTGTCGGAGAGCGTTTCGGCTTCGCAACGCCTCTTTCACAGCTGAACTACTCCTCGCCCTTAACCTTCCTCTGGCTCGAGGGGGATATAGAGAATGCTACCGGCAGCGCCTTCGCCGATACGCTGGTCGGCAATTCACTGAACAACACGCTCTATGGCAACGCCGGCAACGACATCATCGATGGCGACGAAGGAACCGACAGGGCCTTATTCAATGGACGATCCTCGGAATACACCGTCAGCGAACAGGGTTTAGCAGTCGTAATCCAGGACTCTATTTCCAGACGCGATGACACCGACACGGTCTATCAGACAGAGTATTACGCATTCTCGAACGGCACATTTCAGCTGTCGGACATAATCGCGCCAAGTGACATTTCAGAAGGCATCTATCGATTTTATAATGTTCTGACCGGTACGCATTTCTACAGCACCAATGTGACAGAACGAGACTACGTTATTAATAACATCCAGCAGTTCAACTATGAGGGCATCCCGTTCCGTAGTGCTACCCCAGGCCACGAAACCGACGCTCAGGCCCCGGTCTTCCGCTTCTACAATACCGACGCGGGTACTCATTTCTTTACCCAATCCGAAGCCGAGCGGGATAACGTGATTTCTCAGCTTCCCTCCTATACTTACGAGGGCGAGATGTATAACGCCTATACGCGAGAGGTCGCAGGCTCACAGGCGCTGTATCGACTGCTCAACTCCGACACAGGAACGCACTTCTATACCGTTTCGGAAAGCGAGCGAGACAGTGTGGTCGCCACCCTGCCGCAATATACCTATGAAGGCATCGCCTACTGGGTAAACGACCTTTTGTAGGAAGCACTCCTAAACCAACCCAAAGGGTCGACTTGTTCAACAATCGTCGACCGCTGAAATCTATCGCCCTCTTCCCGACAGTCTAAACCGCGTCTACCCTTGGCGGCCGGATCTTTATCAGTGCGGGGAGAGACCGTAGTGCGTTTCGCATTCTTTGTTGCCATCATCATAGCGGCCCTCGCCTCACTTGGTCTTGGACTAGCCGGTATCGGATGGGGGTGGATAGCCTTCGCCATCGCCGCGCCATTGACGCTTCTCGGCATCTGGGACCTCATTCAGGGTCGGCACAGCCTGTTGCGCAATTATCCAGTCATCGCCCATATGCGCTGGCTGTTCGAGGGCATCCGTCCCGAAATCCGACAGTATCTGATTGAAAGCGACGCCGACGCCTTTCCGTTCAACCGGGAGCAACGTTCGCTCGTCTATCAACGCGCCAAGCAGGAGCAGGAAACGGTTCCCTTCGGCACACAGATGGACGTCTACAAGGCGGGATACGGTTATTTCACGCACTCCCTGGCCCCATTGCATCCCAAGAACAACAACTTCCGCCGCCATGTCGGCGGGCCGGATTGCACGCAGCCCTATGACATTTCCCTGCTCAACATCTCGGGAATGAGCTTCGGGGCCATCAGCGCCAACGCAATTGCGGCACTTAATCGGGGAGCGGCGACCGGCGGCTTCGCGCACGACACGGGCGAGGGTTCGATCTCGCCGCATCACCGGCGTTTTGGCGGCGATCTGATCTGGCAGATCGGATCTGGCTATTTCGGCTGCCGCACTGAGGACGGCATGTTCGATGCGGAGAAATTCGCCGCGACGGCTGCCGACCCTCAGGTCAAGATGGTGGAACTCAAGCTTTCCCAGGGCGCGAAACCCGGCCATGGCGGCGTTCTGCCGGCCTCCAAGATCACACCCGAAATCGCCGAAACACGCGGCATCCCGATGGAACAGGATTGTGTTTCCCCGGCCGCGCATCCCGCTTTCTCGACCCCGGCCGGGCTTGTCTCCTTCCTCGGCGAGCTGCGCCGACTGTCAGGCGGCAAGCCGGTCGGCTTCAAGCTCTGCGTCGGTCATCCGCACGAGTTCATGGCGATCTGCAAGGCGATGATCGCGCAAGGAACCTATCCCGACTTCATCGTCGTCGACGGCAAGGAAGGCGGCACCGGTGCAGCTCCCGTGGAGTTCACCAACAGTCTCGGCATGCCGTTACGCGAAGGACTGCATCTCGTGCATATGACGCTCGTTGGCGCTGGAATTCGCGAGCATATCCGCATCGGGGCCAGCGGAAAGATCATCTCCGGCGCGGACATCGCCACCGCCATCGCGCTCGGCGCCGACTGGTGCAACGCGGCCCGCGGCTTCATGTTCTCGATCGGCTGCATTCAGGCCCGCGCCTGCCATACCAACCGCTGCCCGACCGGCGTGGCGACCCAGGACCCGACGCGCCAGCGCGGCCTCTCCGTCGAGGACAAGTACAAGAGGGTCGCGAACTTCCACCGCAACACGCTGCGCGGCTTCGCGGAAATGCTTGGTGCGATGGGTCTGGACGATCCGAGTCAGATCCGGCCCGAAACGCTGCACATTCGCGCCACCGACCCGGACAGCATCCTGCACCACCGGCTGGCACCGGGACAGCTCTTCGAAGAGGGTTGCCCGGACGCCTTCGCCACCCCGTGGAACCTCGCCCGGGCCGACAATTTCCGTCCGGCTGACGCGATGGAATTCAGAGAGTCCGGCGCTCATGCAGCGACCGAGAAACAACCGTAAGCACTCTTCGGCCTGCGTCGCGCAGATGATCCTTCTGATTCAATCAGAACGACGGAGATTATTGATCGGCCCGATGCGCCGCAGTCGAAGCAGGATATTCCGGAGACCGCGCAGCGCTCTGTAAACGCAAACCGAAAGCCCAGGTGAGCGGTGCAGCATCAAGCCAGCCCTTGTCAGCAGACTTGCTGGTTCGCCAAAAGCCGCCAGAAAGGATACAGCCCCCGCACCGTGATAAATCGCGCCGTCGGCGAAAATCACCATCCCCTCATCGAGATCAAGTCCCTCTGCCCGCGCTCTCTTGCACGCCTGATGATCTGGCGCGGCGCGGGCATTCACAAGGTTCAAAACCCCATATTCTTTCCTGATGGCGAAAGCATGAGCGGTTGAGCGGCAGACAGGGCAGTCGCCGTCATAGATCAACCAGAAGCCTACAAGATCGGAACTCATTCTGACTGTGCGACCATCAATGCAAAACTAACTGGAAAGCCGACTATAGGCCGGCCGACGGAAAACAGCGTCAGGTGAATTGTCGCAACATCGCAACGGAACGGCGAGAATTGCCTGCGCCAAGCTCAACCCGCTCCATACATTGCACCGTTCAGCCTTCGCTTTCCGGATCACATCTGTTGACCCGTGCGCAAATTCGGATATGAAACGTGCCGAATTCCTTTCTACAGAATGCGACCGTTGCCCTGACGGGATGCAAATTGAACGAACCTTTCGATAAACCACAGAACATCCATTTCCAGGAGGAAACCATGAAGCGTTGGATTTTGGGAGCCGTTGCCGCGGCTGCCCTGGTTACCGCGCCGGTCCAGGCCTTTGCCGAGACGACCATCCGGGTCACGCTGCAGCTTCCGGAGAAGCATTCGCTCGGCCAGAACTGGCTCGCCTTCAAGAAGATCGTCGAAGAGAAGTCAGGCGGCGACCTGCAGATCCAGCTGTTCCCGTCCGCCCAGCTTTTCAAGGACAAGGAAGTGCCCGGCGCGGTGGGTTCTGGCGCGGTTGAAGCCGGTTCCGCCTTCATCGGCCGGTTCGCCGGCTCGGTGCCGACCGTCGACGTGGTCTCCATCCCGTTCATCTTCGAGAACGAGGCGCATGTCCGCGCCGCCGTGGCCCCGGGCTCGGCGCTGCGCAAGGAAATCGATTCCTCCATCCTGAAGGAAACCAACAACAAGATCCTCTGGTGGCAGGCATTCGGCCTCAACATCTATCTCGGCAAGGATGCGCCAATCGTCGAGCCTTCCGACCTCAAGGGCAAAAAGGTCCGGACCTATGGCAAGATCCAGGGCTGGACCGTCGAGGCCCTCGGCGGCGCGCCGACCCTGATGTCCGGCTCCAAGCAGTTCCTGGCCTACCAGCAGGGCGCGGTCGATGTCGGCATGACCGGCGCGTCTGCCGTGAAGTCGCGCAAGCTCTATGAAGTCATGGATCACATGACCCTGACCTATGACACCGCCATCGAGTTCGTCGCGGTGATGAACAAGGACTTCTACGAGGGCCTGACCGACGCCCAGAAGAAGATCATCGACGACGCCGCCCGCGAGGTCGAACAGAAGCTCCGCGACCAGATCTTCGCCCAGCAGGCCGCCGCCGTCGATGAATCCCGCGGCAAGATGAATGTCGTCGAGCTGACCGACGCCCAGCGCGCCGCCTGGGTGAAAGCCACCGCCGGCATCGTCGACCGTTTCGTCAAGGAAACCGGCGACAAGGGTGCCGCCGCCGTGAAAGCCGTCAAGGCCGCTGCAGCCAACTAAACCGAGCGACACCGGGGGCTGGACCGTCCCGCCTCCGGTATCCTCGCTCCACAACACGATCCGAGGAAAGAGGCCGGTATGTTTGTGCGCTGGGTGGACGCCCTGTCCGAGTTCGTCGGCAAGCTCTGCGCCTGGAGCCTGGTCGCGGTCGGCTTCTTCATCACTTTCGAGATCGTCATGCGTTACGTCTTCAACGCGCCGACCATCTGGGTCGACGAGGTCAGCCGCATCCTGCAGGTGTGGGTGGTCTATCTCGCCGCCGCCTTCGTGCTGAAGCACCGCGAGATGGTCACCATCGAGCTGATCCTGCGCAATCCAAACACACTCTGGCGCCGCCTCGCCGAAACCCTCGCTATCCTGGTGATGTTCCTGTTCGCCGGAACTGCGATCTATTATGGCTTCTCGCTCTGGCTGCACGACACGCTGGCCGGGCACACCACCGACACGTATCTCGCCCCGCCGAAATGGTTCACCCAGGCACCGGTCTGGCTCGGCAACACGCTGCTCGTGCTGCAGGGCCTCGCCCAACTCGTCCGGGTCTGGACTGAAGACCTGCCCGAGGACGATGTGCTGGAAGGCGCGCACTGATGGAAGCCTTCCTGATCCTGGCGGCCCTGATCGCCTTGCTGCTGCTGCGCACTCCCGTCGCTTTCGCCCTCGGCGGCCTCGGCGTCATCCTGCTTGCGCTCAAAGGCCTGCCCATGGTGGCGGTGCCGCAACGGCTGCATGGCTCCATGGACAGTTTCGAGCTGCTGGCCGTGCCGATGTTCCTCTTGATGTCGAACGTGTTGCTGAAAGGCGGAGTCGGCCGCGATCTCTATGCCGCCGTGCAAAGCTGGGTCGGTCACTGGCCGGGCGGCCTCGGCGTTGCCACCATCCTGTCCTGCACTTTGTTCTCCGCCATCTCCGGCTCGTCGGTCGCAACCGCCGCGACCATCGGCACCGTCGCCATTCCGGAAATGGTGGCGCGCGGCTATGACAAGCGCTTCGTCTTCGGCATGCTCGCCGCTGGCGGCACGCTCGGTATCCTGATTCCGCCCTCGATCCCGCTCATCATCTACGGCGTGATCTCGGAATCCTCCATACCCACCCTGTTCCTGGCCGGGATCGGCCCTGGTCTCTTCCTGGCCGCCGTCTTCACGCTCTACGGTATGGTCCACGCACGTTTCTCCGGCACTTACGAGCCGGTCAGCCGGGCAAACTGGAGAGAACGGGCCTCCGCCACCCTGGGAGCCCTGCCGACCATCCTGCTGGCCGCCGCCGTGGTCGGCTCGATCTATCTCGGCATCGCCACACCGTCCGAAAGCGCGGGGCTCGGGTTCGTCTTCGCTCTGATCATTACATTCGCCATGGGACGGATGGACTGGCCGAAGCTAAAGGAAGCTGTCGAGGCTTCGCTCCGCACCTCCGTGATGGTGCTGATCATCGTCGCCGGCGCCAAGGTGTTCTCCTACGCCATCACGCTTTACCTGATCCCGCAGTCGATCTCGGCGCTGCTGACCGAGAGCATCTCGACGCCGGGCCTGTTCATGCTCGCTGTTGGAGCCGTGCTGCTGATCATGGGCTTCTTTCTGGAGAGCCTGTCGATGCTGCTGATCATGGTACCGGTCATGCTGCCGGCCGTGCTCAACATGAATATCGACCCGATCTGGTTCGGCATCTTCTTCGTCGTGCTGATCGAAACCGCGCTGATCACGCCACCCGTGGGCATGAACCTTTTCGTCATCCAGGCCGTCGGTAAGGCCAGCCTGCAGGACGTGGCTCGCGGCGCGGTGCCGTTTGCCGTCATCATGCTGGCAACGGCAGTGCTGCTCTGGTTCTGGCAGGACCTGGCGCTCTACATCCCCTATCAGCTGATGCGCTGACGGCCGCCAAACAGAGAAATCATTACGCTCCGGCGTCCGACGTGAGCCACTCCATTGCATCTTCCAGCTTCAGAAATGCCCGGCGTTGCAACGGAAACCGGTCAACGCCATAGACTTCCCAGAGGCGTGCCAGAAGCATTGCACCGCGATCAGGAACCAAACTCGCCGATTTTACATTGCGACGTCCGGGATGATGCTGGAGGAGCTGGTTGGTGATCTCCATTTCAGCCGTCGTGTACTGCGACAGATCAGCTTCCCGAAGATCCCATAAGACAGGGACTCCAGCAGCATACTCTTCATACACATTGAGTGCTTCCATACCGGCCCCGACAACCGCGCCAGTCATAGTTCCCTGAACTTTGATTTTCAGGAGTTGAAAGCCGTTTTGATAGATGAGATCCGTTTCTATCACGCGCCTCATTAATCCCTGTTTTTTTTACCAGAATAGGCGCGTAATATGATATGCGCAACGTCATTCCCTCTAACGAGGCTAAAATTTGATTGGAAAATCAGACCTCAAAGGCTGGGCGCCTGAGAAAGAAAGTTTCTAATTTCAGAAAAGCTTACCCAGTCTAACGCGCAGTCCAGCCTCCCGATCAGTCCCCCGGCGGGATGATCGGAAACCGGATCACAATCTCAATGCCTTCGCCAGGCGCACTCTTGCAGCGAACGGTCCCCCGGAGGATCTGCGAGACGAGATTGAACAGAATGTGCATACCAAGACCACTGCCGCCCTGCCCACGCTTCGTTGTGAAGAATGGATCGAAGATCCTCTTCACAGTTTCCTCTTCCATGCCGATGCCGTCATCCGTGTAGCGCAGCTCCGCGAAACCGCTCTGTTCGGAAACCGCGATGGCAATGCTGCCTCCATCCCGCTCGGCAAAACCGTGCAACATGGAATTCATCACCAGGTTTGTGACGATCTGGGCGAAAGCACCGGGATAGCTCTTCAACTCCATATCGCTTGGACCCGAAATGTCGACCGAGACTTCCTTGGACTTCAGATTTGGGCTGAGGCTGTTTGCGATCTCCTGCAAATATGCAACGAGATGAAACGTTCGTTCGGCTTCACTGGCTTGATCGACAGCGATGCTCTTGAAGCTTGAGATCAGTTGGGCGGCTCGCGCCAGGTTGGAATCGACAAGCGTCATCCCTTCGGTGATTTTCGTCAGTGCAGCCTCGAACTCACTTCGCTTGAGGCTTCCACCCGCGACTCCCTCTCGCAGCGCCTGAGCCGCACTCAGTACCGTCGTTCCTGCAGTGACACAGATCCCGACAGGCGTATTTATCTCGTGAGCTATCCCCGCGACCATTGAACCCAGCGATGCAAGGCGGTCGGACTCAACGAGACTTTCCCTAGCCTGATACAACTCCGAGATATCTGTCGTGGCGCCGGCATAGCCTTCGAAAACGCCATTTTCCCAGAGCGGGGTGGCGTTGATTCGATAGCATCCGAACCTGTCGATTAAATTGTGAACGGCCTCGAAATCCCGGACCGGTTCCCGAGCTTCATAGGCTGACAGCAGAGCCCTGCCAATGTCAGGATTACCCCATACTTTCTTATGATACGTGGCAATATCGAGGCCGATCAGCGAGGAAGGCGCCGCGCCGTCAGGAACGGGGAAATTCTCGGACAAGTACGTGAAGCGGAGATCCCCGTCACACTCCCAGAACCAGTCTGCGGAAGCATGCGCCAGCACCCGGAAACGCCGCTCACTGACACGCAGTTCCTCCGTTCTCTCCAGAATCATCTGCTCAAGATTGGCCTTTGAGGCTTCCAGTGCTTTTTGGGCCTCGATCAGTTCAGTAACGTCATACCGCAGAACGCCAAGCCCCTTGACCTCGTCGTTCCGGTCGATCAATGGAAAACGGCTAAGCAGAACATATTTCTGCATACCGTCCGGGCCGGGCCGCGCGATCAGACTTTCATCTGCCTCGCGCCGATCCATCATCCCGATTTCCCGTTCGGTCACATCGCCGGTGAGATCCTCTATGCCCATCGCCGCGAACATTTCAGAGGTGGTCTTGCCGACGACCTGATCGGAGGCAAGACCGATTTGCCCAAGAGCCGCCTTGTTCGCCCGAACAAGGCGGGTATCGCGATCCCGGATCATGATCCCGTGACCGAAATTATCGAAAAGATTGCGCAGCAGGTCTTCAGCATCCTGATGCTTCTGCTCAAGCCTCCGCTGCTCGGTTACGTCCTGACGGAGCACAATAATGCCGCCATGCGGCATTCTGCTCTCGATCGTCTGACAAATCCGATCACCAAGCCGTTGCTCGAACGGAACACCTGTCGCCTCCCTGTGCCGCTGCATCCGGCCCTCTGAAACTGACTCGTACCGGTCAGGCGTAACACCGGCGACCAACCCGCAATCGAGGGTCTCCGACATAACCTGGCGGAAGCTCAATCCCGCCGCGAGCTCCGGATCGTTACGAAAGGAAGGATTGAACTGAGCGTATTGCTTGTTGCAGATGACCAGACGGTCTGACTCGTCAAAGACGGCGAAGCCAGCAGGCATCGCCATGATCGCTTCCCTGAGAGTTGCTTCAAGCCGGGACGCCCGGTCGCGCTCCGCGGAGAGTGCGGCTTCAGCAGCCTTTTGATCCGTCATGTCGAAGGCAATCGTTCCCAGACCGACAATCTTGCCCTCATCATCAATCGCCGGAAACTTCACCAGAAAGCGCTGGTGTGTCTTTCCGGCACGGACAACCTGAACTTCCCGCGTCGCGACTTGACCCGTTTCCGCAACAAGGGCCTCCATGGACTGGATACCCGATGAGATTTCCTCAGAGCTCAGCAGGACTGAAGCCCCGCTCTTGCCGACAATTTCCCCGGCGGATTTGCCGAACCAGTCGCAATAAGCCTGATTCACCATAAGATACCTGCCGTCCGGATCTTTCAGGTTCATGCAGATGGGAGAATGCTCAAAGAGAGCTCCAAGCCGAAATTCTGTATTACGCAGGTCCCCGAGGATTTTTTCGGCGGCTCTTGTCTTGAAGACAAGGATCACCCCGAGAATAAAAGCTACGCCCCCCAGTCCCGCAGCCACATTCAGAAAGCCCGCGCTCCGATACGCCCCATCGGCCCACACAAGCGCGAGGACAATCGCCAACGCAAAATTGAGACCTCCAACCAAGATCGACAATCTGTGCATTGGATATGTCCTTGTGAACTGCCGGGCTAAAATTTACTGGAAAGCCTCTATGACGAAAGCTTAACCATTGAAAACGAAAAGAACTCTACTTCGCGAACCGTGATCACCCCAAACAGAAAGCGAGGATTTTCAACGACCTTCTGCTCATGATCTTGCGTCATATGAAAGCTTCGCCTGCGATCGGCCGCACCGACTGAATCGATGGACCCGACACGATTCCCGATAAGTCCGCTCGGCATTATAGCAGGGTGCGTAGACCGAGATTTTGAGAGCCTCGGTCAGTCCTGTGGCGATTGAAAATGGTGATTGGAATCAGCTCTGGCCGAAGAGGAAACCGAGGAGCGCGAGACGGCGCCCCTTGCGCATGTGCAGAACCTCATGCAGCAGCGAGCACGAAAACACAATGGCCGCGCCTGCCGGAGGCTTGTAGGACTGCTGGCTGAATTCCGGAAACCAGATCTCGCCACCCTCATATTGATCGGAATTCAGGTTGATGGTCACCGCGAAGCGCCGATAGGCAACCGCTGCATCCGTATTGTCCCGATGCCCGTGCAGTTGGCCACCACGCTCGCCCTCATAACAGGCGATGCGATAGCGCTCGTGGCGGGTGACCTTGTAATGAAACGATTTCTGCAACTCCGGCAGCAGCCGGCCGGCGATTCGCTCGTCGATATAGTTCTGCGTCTCGGGATTGATAACCCAGTGATCGATCCGGTCGCCGCGGCCATATTCCGGGATCCGCATCTTGCAGTCCGTGGTCCGGTTCTGCAGCGTGTTGTGCCCCGGCTCGACATATTCCTGCCCCTGCATGGCATAGACGCTCATCAGATGCGCGCAGTCGGCCGGACTGAAGACATCCGGCACCAGCAACACCGGCGGATGCATGCGGTAGGGCTGCTCGGCCCGGAGCGCGGACTGGGCCTCAAGCACACTTCCCACGATCTCAGGATGATCGGGCTTGTCCGCATCGAGAAGCCTCAGGATGTGCCGGTTCGGCGCGATCAACACCGTGGTCGGGCCCGCATTCAGCGGCCGCCCGAACGGCGCCTGCTGGCCGAAGGCCGCGAAAGCCTTGCCATCGGCATCCATCAGAACCGAGGCATCAGTAACCGGCTTAGGAAGACCCGGCTTCTTCTTGCCCGGCGCCACATAATAGATCTGCGCGCCGTGCCCGGCGAACCGCTCCCGCGCGGCCTCAAAAGCCACTGCCGCCGCCTTGTTCGCCGCAGCGTCATGCCCCAGCAGGACCAATATGTTGAAATCTCCGGATACCTCGTCCGCGATCAGACTGAACTCTTCCCCGGCGCAGCGTGGAAGCTTCACGGGTGCCGCGATATCCCCCTGCTCAACTTTGCGGATCGCATTTCCGGCCTGCATGGACATTGTCCAACCCCATGGTCATTTCCCAGCCGGAAGTGTGCCGATTCAGACTCGGAAAGCAAGCGTCCAGGCGTGATTTTCCGGAATGCAAACAGGCCCGCCGATGGCGGGCCTGTCGTATTGGAGTCCAGGGTCCAGTCGGATCAACTCGGCGGCCGGATCGGGAACTGGATCTCGAACTCAACGCCTTTTCCAGGCTCGCTGCGACACTGCACGGCCCCCAGCAAGACCTGTGCGACCAGATTGAAGACAATATGCATTCCGAGACCACTACCGCCATGGCCGAGGCGGGTGGTGAAAAAGGGGTCAAAGACCCGGCGCACGGTTTCAGCGGGCATTCCGCAGCCGTCGTCCCGGTAGAGCAATATCGCCGAGGCGCCCTCACGCGCGATCTCGATCTCGATGTTCCCCGAAGCCATATCCTCGAACCCGTGAATGATGGAATTCATGGCCAGATTCGTCAGGATCTGCGCGATCGCGCCGGGATAGCTCCTAAGCTCGATATCTTCATCCCCGAAGACCCTTACCGCAATGCGATCGCCGCCGAGATGCGGGCTCAGACTCTCAACAACCTCGCGCGTATAACGGATCAGATTGAAATCGCGTTCCGCCTCGCTAGTCCGATCGACCGCGACGCTCTTGAAGCTCGACACCAGACGCGCCGCGCGAGCGAGGTTCGATTCGACCAGCACCGCTCCATCCACGATATTTGAAGTACCGTTCTCTAATTCACTACGCTTGAGACTGCCGTCCCCCAACCGTGAATGCAGCTTCTTTGCATCTGCCAAGACGGTGGATATCGCGGTAACACAAACACCGATAGGCGTATTTATCTCGTGCGCAACGCCGGCTACCAACGCTCCGAGGGACGCCAGACGTTCCGCCTCGACAAGACTCTGTCGTGCCTCATAGAGCTCGGAGATATCGGCCGTCGACCCTGTATAACCAGTGAAAATGCCATCCTCGAAGATTGGCATCATCGTTATACGATACATTCGAATTTCGCTGCCAACTGGGCGCGTAATTTCGAAATCCCGCAACGGCTCATGCTTTCGCAATGCATCGATGAGCCTCTGGCGGACATCCGGCTCGAAGGCACTGGCCTCGAAATAGTCCGAAAGCGCCATACCGATCAGATCGTTGCGGGTCAAACCATCAGGAACCGGAAAACTTTCTGAAAGATGGCTAAACCGGTAGTCCGCATCGCATTCCCAAAACCAATCGGCCGAGGCCTGAGCCAAATTGCGAAACCGGTTCTCGCTGGCTCTTAGCTCGCCAGTCCGCTCCAGGACGGTAACTTCCAAATGCTCCTTGGCTGACTGAAGCGCTTCCTGGGTTTCGATCAACTCCGTCACGTCGTAGCCCAAGGCCCCAAGGCCCTGAACCTCGCCGGTGCTGCCAATGATCGGAAAACGGCTGAGGCGTATATGCCGCGTCGATCCGTCCGACATGACGCGCTTGCGTATCGACACGTCTCGCCGGCGCTCAGCCATCAAGGCGCGCTCCTCGTCTATAACCCCTTCAGCCTCCTGATGATGACCGGTCAGTCGCAGTAATTCTTCCGTCGTCTTGCCGATGATCTCCGTTACAGGCAATTCACCCCAGTAGGAGGCGGCCTTGTTCAGTCGAACGACCCGGCAATCCAGGTCGCGGATCGTGACTCCCTGATCGAGATGTTCAAAAAGACTACGGAGCAGGTCCTCCGCGTCCTGACGCTCTTTTTCCAACCGCCTTTGCTCGGTGATGTCCTGACGCAAAATGATCGTCCCGCCCTCGGGCATGCGTGTCTCGGTATTGACGAAGATCCGGTCCTTGACGAGCGTTTCAAATGGCGTCCCCGCGGCTTCGCGATGCTGTTTCATTCTGAGCGCAACAAACTCTGCGGCCTCCTCCGGAGTCGTAACCGGTATGTGGCCGGCTGCGATGAGTTCATCGACCAATCCATGGAAAGCACGTCCTGCGCCCAGTTCGGGATCACTTTCGAATGACGGGTAATATTGCGCAAATTCCGAATTGCAGATCACCAGCCGGTCTTCCGAGTCGAAAATCGCAAATGCCGCAGGCATCGCCATGATCGCTTCCCGAAGAACGCCTTCAAGGTGCGAGGCGCGCTCCCGCTCCCTCGTCAGCGCGTCCTCGGTCTCTTTCTGCACCGTGAGATCGACCGCACAGGTTCCGACGGCGACAACATCCCCCTGCTCATCCCGCATCGGAAACTTGACCAGCAACCGCTCGTGAACCTTGTCCCCGCGTCGCACTTTAACTTGCTGTCTCAAGAGTTGGCCGGTCTGGGCGACCCTGCGTTCGATCTTGTCGACGTTCGCACGCCGGACCGGATCCGAGGCGTATACCTCGGCATTGCTTCGCCCAAGAATCTCGTCAGCTGATTTGTTGAGCCAATCACAATAGGCCGCGTTTACCAGCAGATAGCGCCCGTCAACGTCCTTGAGATCCATGCAGATTGGCGAATGTTCGAAGAGCGTGCCGAGCCGGGATTCCGAAACCCTGAGGCGCTCGAGATCGCTTTCGACGACGCGGGCCCTGGACCGAAGGAGCGCCAGAACGAGCGACGCAGCGAAAAGAAGGCCGAGAGCGAGAGCTGAAAAGGGCGTACTGACTTGCACAAGGCCGGTCCAGTCCGCGCTGAAGACGGCCAGCACTATCAAGTTGCAGCATATGGCCAAAGTCAGCAGTCTCGAATATGGCTCAGCCAAAATAAGACTCCCCGCATGCGCAGCATTACAGCAATTATGCGATCCGCAAGCAAACCACTCAAATGCTGAACAAATTTTTAAATTGGGATTTTTAGTCTCCTTGGACTTTATTTTCTATGAGCTGCTTTGCTGTAGAAGCTGCTTCAGTTCTCTCTGTTCAGCCGAAATTCATTAATTCAAGGCTGGCTTGCCTCATAGCTGTGCGAATGAGGGCAGCAAGTTCATGACAGGGCTGACCCTCACGATTCCAGAAACACTGGGCCATTCGCTTTGCCGGTATCAAAACGAAAACGGGCCCACCAATGGCGGGCCCGTCGCAGTTCAGTGCAGGGTCTTGCCGGATCAGCTCGCCTTGGCGAACAGCTCCCCGACATAGTCCCAGTTCACCATGTTCTCGATGAAGGCCTTCACGTAGTCGGGACGGCGGTTGCGGTAGTCGATGTAGTAGGAATGCTCCCACACGTCGCAACCGAGCAGAACGGTCTCGCCATAGGCCATCGGGCTTTCGCCGTTCGGAGTCTTGGTGACCTTGAGCTTGCCGTCGCTGCCCATGGCCAGCCAGCACCAGCCGGAGCCGAACTGGGTAACACCGGCCTCAATGAAAGCTGCCTGGAAATCGGCGACCGAGCCGAGGTCCTCGATGATCTTCTTCTCAAGCGCGCCGGGGATAGCGCCGCCGCCATTCTTTTTCATCATCTGCCAGAACTGCAGGTGATTCCAATGCTGGCTCGCGTTGTTGAGCAGGCCGGCCATCTTTTCCTTGTAGGCGGTCTGCACGATCTCTTCGAGGGACTTGTCCTCAAGACCCGTGCCTTCCAGCAGCTTGTTGCCGTTGGTGACATACGCCTGATGGTGCTTGTCGTGGTGAAACTCGAGGGTTTCCTTCGACATGTACGGCTGAAGCGCTTCGTAATCGTAGGGAAGGGCTGGCAGTTCGAGGGCCATTTCGCTCTCCTGTTCTCGCTTGTTAATTTCGCCGGAACCCGACAGCAGGACGTGCGGATGGCTCGCCATCCACCTAAAAACACCGGATCCCTTGTTAACGTGACTTAAGTCACATTCGGCGAAATGCAAAGGGAAAGAAACTGGACAAGCGGTGAATAGACCCGTGCAATTGCTTCAGAAATGAGAGGGTAGGGGCATGCTTCTGGCCGAAATTACCGATACACATTTGATGGATGGCGGCGTCCCGGCCTACGGCACGATAGACACCAAAGCCCATCTTGACGCGGCCGTCGCCACAATCGCCACCCTGACACCGAAGCCGGATGCCTTGCTGGTCGCCGGCGATGTATCGGAAGACGGCACGGCGGGCTCTTATACGCTATTCCGCGAAATGGTAGCGCCCCTTGGCATCCCGGCCTACGTGACCCCTGGAAACCACGATGCGCGAGAGCTCATGCGCGCGGCTTTCGCCCCGGACGGCTACATGCCCGCCACGGGCCCGCTCGACTATGCCGTCGATCTCGGCCCCCTCACGCTCATCGCACTGGACACGCTTGAAGAGGGAGAGCCTTACGGCACTTTCGGCGCGGAACGATGCAACTGGTTGGGCGAAACGCTGGCAACTCTTTCCGGCAAGCCCGCAATCGTCATGCTGCACCACCCGCCTTTTCCCACTGGCATGAAGCTGGACGAAATCGGTTGCCGCGACGGCGATGCCATCGGCGCGGTCATCGAGCAATTCAGCAATGTCGAAATTGTCCTGTCCGGTCATTTCCATCGCTCGATGCACCGCAATTGGGCAGGAACAACGGCAAACATCTGCTCTTCCACCGCCCACCAGATGGGCCTCGACCTGGTTCATCAGCCGGGCTTCAAGGTCTTCATGGAGCCACCACAGATCCAGCTCCTGCACTGGCAGGAAGGAGCCGGGCTCTCTGTGCATCAGGTTCCGGTGGGCACTTTCGAATGCGTGCATGAGAGCGCGTGATATTCCAAGTTTGGCATTGACGACCATCGACCCGTGACAAGCACCGGTTGTAGTGATATTCAACATCCTGCAACAAAGTGACGGCGTTTTTATGGCCCCTCTCATTCAACATGATCGCCAGCGTGGCCCTGTTGATGCCCTGCAAATGCGTTTGCAGGGCTGACCGAGACGCACCTCTAGCATCCTCTTCTTGGTCTGCCCTTGAGAGAGCGTGATCTTGCCGGATTGATGATCCGCGAGAGACGCATTCTGCAGATATACCGGGCTGAATGCCGGAACCGCCCTGAGCGGCCTTCCGCATTGCGTTCGCCCGGCGGACTGGAAGATATCCCATGACTTTGATCACACTGCGCGGCCTTGGCTTTGCCTATGGCGAGCCCTTGTTCAGCAACGTTGACTTTACTCTTTCCAAAGGCGAGCGGATCGGCCTCGTTGCCGCCAACGGGCGTGGAAAATCCACGCTTCTTCGCTGCATCGCAGGCACATTGGAGCCGACATCGGGCGACGTGCTGCGCGCGCGGGGACTGACCCTCGGCTATGTCGAACAGCATCTTTCCCCCGCGCTGGCGGACCGTACATTCAGGCAAGCTGTCTGCGATGCCCTGAGCCCGGCCGAGGCGGAAGCAGAATCGTGGCGCGCCGACGTCTTGCTGGAGGTGCTGGAAGTTCCGGACACCTTCCGCACGCGGACGCTGAAGGAACTCAGCGGCGGTTGGCAACGAGCCGCGCTTCTGGCCCGGGCGGCCGTTACCGATCCAGACGTACTGCTGCTGGACGAGCCGACAAACCATCTCGATATCGCCCGCATCGCCAGCCTTGAAAATTGGCTGAGCGCCTTGCCGCGCGATACCGGCATTCTGGTCAGCAGCCACGACCGGGCGTTCCTAGACGCGGTGACAAACCGGACACTGTTTCTCCGCCCAGACCGCTCGGAAGCTTTCTCCCTGCCCTACTCCGCAGCGAGAGCGGCGCTGGACGATATCGACCAGGCGATGGAGCGGCGCTTTCAGGATGATATGAAGACAGCGCGGAAGCTCCGCCACCAGGCCGCCAAACTCAAGAATATCGGCATCAATTCCGGAAGCGATCTGTTGCTGACGAAGACCAAGCAACTGAAGCAGCGCGCGGACGAGCTGGAAGATGCATCACGCCCGGCACACCAGGAGAGATCGGCCGGGCGCATCCGTCTCGGCAACCGGGGCAGCCATGCCACCGTCCTTCTGACCCTGGACAATCTGTCCGTCGCGACACCTGACGGCGTCCCGCTGATGAAGACCGGGTTACGGCGTATCCATCGCGGGGACCGGATTGCCCTGCTCGGCCCGAACGGATGCGGCAAATCGCAATTGCTGACGAGAATACACACGGCTCTTATCGCCCCGGGCACCCCACAGCCCGGCATCAAGGCAACGCCGTCTCTCGCCCTCGGCTATCTCGATCAAGCCCTGTCCCATCTTCCGGATGACGCCAGCCCGCTCTCGATTATCTGCGACCGGTTCGATATCGGCGACCAGCGTGCCCGTACCATGCTGGCCGGAGCGGGGATCGCCATCGATCGGCAGACAAAACCGTCCGGGCTTTTGTCAGGTGGGCAGAAAGCCCGTCTCGCGATGCTTGTGCTGCACCTCTCGACCCCGAATTTCTATCTGCTGGATGAGCCGACAAACCATCTCGATATCGAAGGCCAGCTGGCCCTTGAAAGTGAGCTGACGACTCATGAGGCAACCAGCCTGTTCGTTTCGCATGACCGGGCTTTCATCCGCTCTGTGGCAACACACTATTGGCGGATCGAGGATGGCCGGTTGATCGAAAGTGACACTGCCGATGCGTTTTTCGAGGCCGCGCTCAACGATTAAGACGCACAGACGGCGCGGCAGCCACCAACCGGTGATTGCCGCGCCCGCCGGAGCGTGTAAACTCCGGCGCCATGTCCGATCAGTATCCTCTCGACCTCACCCGCCGCCAGCCGAACATCTACGGCTTCAGTGGCCTCGACCGCAGCGCTCACCTCCGCGAGGAGGAGGGCTGGCTTGAACGGCTTGTCGGTGACGCCACGACCCGGCTGGTGCCGGTCTGGCGCAGCCGTTCGCTCGTCTTCGGCGCGGAAAGCGAAACCCCGGCCGCCTCATTGCTGAACGCGCGGGAGTTCGCTGTCCTGGTCGAACGTTCCGAGACCGTCATCTTTCTCGGCAACCGGAACGGCGAGGCGCATGTCGCGGTCGATCTCTCCCACCTGGAAGAGGAAGAAGCGGCGGCTGCTGTGAGCGATGCCGGCGAATTCATGGATCTGCGGCAAGTCGGCCCCGTGCTGGAGCGCTTCGAGGGCTCCGTCCTCGCCTATGCCCGGGGTCTGATGCACTGGCATCAGCGTCACCGCTTCTGCGGCGTCTGCGGCTCGCCCACCCGGATCGCGAAAGGCGGGCATCAGCGCAGCTGCACGAACGAGAGCTGCAACACCCCGGCATTCCCGCGCACCGATCCCGCCGTCATCATGCTGGTGCATGACGCGGCCGGAGAGAAGGCCCTGCTCGGGCGCCAGGCTGTCTGGCCGGAAGGGCGCTATTCCACCCTCGCCGGTTTCGTCGAGCCGGGCGAGACACTGGAAGAAGCCGTTGCCCGGGAAGTTTTGGAAGAGACCGGCGTCGAAGTGTGCGACGTGCGCTATCACTCCTCACAGCCCTGGCCCTTCCCGGCATCGATCATGCTCGGGTTTCATGCCGAGGCGAAGACATCGGAAATCTTCCGGCGCGACGACGAGCTGGAAGACGCCCAGTGGTTCAGCCGCGACGAGTTGATGAATTTCCGCGCCCTCGGCAAGGGACTGCCAAGCAAGGATTCCATCGCCCGCCGGCTGATCGAGGATTGGCTCGCCGGGGACGCCTGAGTTTCAGGCGCCGAAGTCTTCCGCCGCCGCGTCCATCCGCCTCGCGAGATCGATATCAAGCAGCGTCAGGCCGCCCGCATCATGCGTGGTGAGGGTGACGTCCAGCCGGTTGTAGACATTGAACCATTCGGGATGGTGATCCAGCTCCTCGGCGATTTCGGCGACTGCGCTCATGAAACCGAATGCGGCTTTGAAATCAGGGAACTTGTAGCTGCGCCGGATCGCATCCCGGCCTGCGACCGCGTCCCATGCCGTGAGAGCGGCCATCGCCAACTCCCGTTCCTGATCGGTGAGTTTGTCTGCCAAGGCAACCTCCCTGTCCGTTCACCACCACACTAGCGTAAAATCCCCGCGCCGGTTATAGCGGAAGCATGAGCCAGCCTGTTCAGCCGCCCGTGGAGCACCCCATGGAACCGCCCAGCCTCGACGATATAGAGGCCCTCGCCCGCGAAGCGTTTCGGACGATCCCGGACGCGTTTCGCGCGCAGACCGGCGATGTGACATTCCTCGTTACCGACTTTCCCGAACAGGACGTGCTGGACGAACTCGGCGCCGAAAGCCCGTTCGAGATCCTCGGCCTTTATGCCGGCATCCCGTTCGGAGAGGCCGTGACACTGGCGAGCCCGTCTGACCTCAACCGGATCTTCCTCTACCGCAGGCCGATCCTCGATTACTGGTGCGAGACCGGAGAGGTTCTGAGTGACATCGTCCGGCATGTGCTGATCCATGAGATTGGCCACCATTACGGTTTCTCCGACGACGACATGGAAAATATCGAAGCCAACGCCGACTGATCGGCTCCTGCCGAGCCGATTGTCGCACCTGGCCCGGACGTCTTGCGCTTCGTCATTTAAGGTGCGTATTAAATACATCTTTTAACATTGGAGCTCGGACCATGACCTCCATTCCAATCCGCAGCAGGCCCGCCTCAAGGGATGACCTTCGCGCCGAAGCGGCAGCGTTCGGCATTACCGAGGCTTACATCTCAACCCTCGTCGACAGCTTCTATGAGCGCATTCGCGCGGACGCCATGCTTGGCCCGATCTTTGAGCGCCGCATCGGCGATGACTGGGACCCGCATCTCGCCCGGATGAAAGCCTTCTGGGGGTCGGTCGCGCTCTATACCGGGCAATATTCCGGCAAACCGGTTCCGGTGCATTACGCCATCACGGAAATCGAGGCCGGGCATTTCGATCACTGGCTCACCCTGTTCGAAAAAACGCTGGTAGCGACGGCGCCGACACCAGGCGTGCCTCCCTATTTCATGGAGCGTGCCCGGCGCATTGCCGAGAGCCTGAAACTGGCGATCTTCGGCGTGCCGGAACTGCAGCGCGCTCGCGGCCCCAAGCCATGACTGCGCTGAATTACACGGAGTAGCCGGCATGCGCCTCAACACCCAGACGGACTATGCCCTGCGGCTATTGATGCATCTGGCGGTGAATTCCTCCCGGCTGGTCACCATCCAGGAGGTTTCAGACCGGTTCTCCATATCCCGAAACCATCTGATGAAACTGGCAAGCGCCCTCACCCATGAGGGGTTCGTCACATCGGTGCGCGGGCGCTCCGGCGGCCTCAAGCTGGCAAAGCCGCCGGAGCAGATCACGGTCGGCGCGGTCGTCCGCTGCATGGAAAATGATTTCGCCATGGTCGAATGCTTTCAGGCGGGGCGGGGACAATGCCTGATCACGCCCGTTTGCCGTCTGAAAGGCGTGATCAATAGTGCCGTCACCGCCTTCCTTACGGAACTCGACCGCAGCACTCTTGCCGATCTGGTGCAGGGCAACGCCCCCCTTGAGCGGATGCTGGCCTAACCCTGCATCACGGCACGGGCCTGCCGAGCCAGATGGCACGCCCGGAATCATCCGCCTCCGGAAGCACGATCCGCTCGAACCCGGCCCGCTGCCAAAAGGCAAGGCCGTCCGCGTTACCGGGATTGACGCCGACATGGACCCGCCCGGCACCGGCCTTTCGCGCCGTCTCAAACCAGCGTTCGAGCAGTCTGGTCCCGATGCCCTGGCGCTGCAGGCGCGGCAACAGGTTCATGTGAAGATGGCCGGGGCACTCGGCAACAACAGCGTCCGGTATCACCGCCGTATGATGCATCCGGTGTGCCCGCTTCGTGTCCGCGTCCCAGTCTGGCTGCAGCACCGTGCCGGGGTCCGGATAACGCTCGCGCAAGGCAGGCCACCATTCGCGTTCGAGCCGGTCTTCGAACGGACGCGTATCGACTGTTCCAACGATATAACCGGCAACACCAAGATCGTCTTCCGCGACAAAACAGAGATCGGGTGCAAATTCCGCATAAGGCCCGACATAGATATGCCCCATGAGATCGGGGTCCCGGTAAAGGTGCCGTGCGTCACCGCCACCGTCACCGGTCATCACCGAGATCCGGTAGAGCGCCGGAAGATCCGCTTTGCGATATTCCCTGATGCGGACCACTCAAGCTCCCTCAGCGCCGGCCGAACAGCTTCTCGATATCATTGAGGCCGAGCGCCACATAGGTCGGGCGGCCGTGATTGCATTGCCCGGAATGCGGAGTGACTTCCATCTCGCGCAATAGCGCGTTCATTTCCTCGACGGTCAGCCGACGTCCCGAGCGCACCGAGCCGTGACAGGCGATAGTGCCGCAGATATGCGCCAGCTTGTCCTTCAGGGCCATGGCCTCGCCGAACTCGGTCAGCTCCTCGGCAAGGTCACGTACCAGACCCGCCACATCCGCCTCACCCATCAGCGCGGGAACTTCGCGCACCACCACGGCACCGCCGCCGAACGGCTCCAACACCAGGCCAAGTTCAGCAAATTCTTCCGTCCGCGCCGCCAGTCGCTCGACCGACGCCTCGTCCAGATCCACCACTTCGGGGATCAGCAGCATCTGCCGCTTGATACCGTCGGCCTCCAGTGCCTTCTTCATACGCTCATAGACCAGCCGCTCGTGGGCCGCATGCTGATCGACGATCACCATGCCTTCGCTAGTCTGGGCCACGATGTAATTCTCATGCAACTGGGCCCGGGCCGCACCGAGCGGATGAGCCTCCAGCGCCGCACTTTCCGGGGTCGGAGCCTCGGAACGGGCCTGCGGTGCCTCGTCCTGCCACATCCCCCCAGCCCCGTGATCGGCGGAAGGCTGGCCAATGGGAGCCTGATACGCCATCCCGGCCTCGGCCATGCCACGCGATACCGTGCTGCCGTATCCCGACCGGTTCTGCGGCTGCCAGGCATAGCTTGTCTGCGGCATCTGGTTTTCAACGGACCGCCCGAGCGCCCCCAGCGTCGCGTTGGCGACCGTGGTCGATGCTCGATGACCCGCCGCGACAAGCGCATGTTTCAACGCCCCGACGATCAGCCCGCGCACCGGTCCTGGCTCACGGAACCGGACCTCGGTCTTGGCCGGGTGCACGTTCACATCGACCATTTCCGGCGGCACGTCGAGGAACAGCGCCAACAGCGGGTGCCGATCGTGCGAGATGAAATCCATATAGGCGCCACGCACCGCGCCATAGAGCAGCTTGTCCCGCACCGGCCGGCCATTCACGAACAGGAACTGGTGACTGGTGGTGCGCTTGTTGATGGTCGGCAGGCCCGCATAGCCGGACAGCCGGATGCCTTCGCGCTCCGCCTCGATCGGCAGGGCGTTATCCTCGAAATCACGGCCCATGACGGCACCGAGCCGGACCAGCCGGGCCTGGAACAGGTCGCCTTCCGCCTCGTTCAGCCGGATCGTCGTGCGGTTGCCGTCACCGAGCGTGAAGGCGACGTTGGGATGCGCCATGGCCAGCCGCTCGATGACATCGACAGCGTGGCTGTATTCCGTGCGCGGCGCTTTCAGGAACTTGAGGCGCGCGGGCGTGGCATAGAACAGGTCCCGGACCTCGATGCGCGTGCCCTGGCCGAGCGCGGCAGGCTCCGGCGGTGTGACCCTGCCGCCTTCGACAGAGAGGCTCCAAGCGCTCTCCTCCGGGCCCGCAGACGCCGCGCGGGTGGTTATCGTCATCCGGCTGACAGCGCCGATGGAAGGCAGTGCCTCGCCCCGGAAACCGAGGCTGGTGATATGGGTAAGATCCTCGCCCTTCAGCTTGGAGGTGGCGTGCCGCTCGACCGCGACTTCCAGCTCTTCCCGGCTCATGCCCATGCCGTTATCGGTCACGGCGATAGCGGTCCGGCCGCCGTCGCGCATGACCACGTCAACGCGGGTCGCCCCGGCATCCAGCGCGTTCTCGATCAGCTCCTTGGCCGCGCTGGCCGGGCGCTCGACCACCTCGCCGGCGGCGATCCGGTTGACCAGTCCGTCCGGCAGGCGCCGGATCCGTCCGACGGTTTCCTCAATCCTGGAAGCGTTGCCGCTCACCCGGCCATCTCCGCCAGATAGCGCCGCGCCAGGACCTTGCCATCCTCGACGGCGGGTTGGTCGAACGCATCGACGCCGATCAGATCGGCCGCTACCATCGTCTCCAGGAAGAAGTGCATCATCAGCGCGCCGACACTTTCCTCGTCGATGGCATCGGTATGGATGATCCGGGTGGGCCGCCTGTTGGCAATCAGGGTTTCCGCCGTCGCCCGTTGCTCGGCATCCATCAGATCACCCATGGTCCGTCCAGAGAGATAAGAGAGCCCGTCGCCCATCAGCGCCATCGCGTTCGCACCGACCGTACCGCCCGTGCCCGCAACCGCGCTCTGCACCAGTGTCACCAGCTTGTCGCGCGGACCGTCGAGGAAGAGCTGCAGGCTGCTGTGCTGATCGACAGCACCAAGCGCGCCGATCGGTGTGGTGCCGTTACCGTGCTTGCCGAGACTTTCCGCCCAAAGCTGGGTGAACCAGTCGCCCATCCGGTCCAGCCGGTCGCTGTAGGGCATCAGCACGGTCTGGGTGACGCCACGCTCCCGCCCGAGGCCGATATTGACCATCGCACCGAGAACCGGGGCACTTTCCAGAGGGTTCGCCGGCGCAAGCGCCGCATCGGTTACCGCCGCTGCCCCGCGCCGGATGGCCTCGGCGTCGAGTCCGACGATCATGGCCGGCAGCAATCCGTTCAACGTCAGGCCCGAATAGCGCCCGCCGATATGGGGATCGTGCTCAAGGCAACGGCACCCGGTCTCCTCCGCAAATTGGCGAAGCGGGCGCGGTCCGGGTTCGGTGACCGTGATGAAATGTTCCGCCGGATCGAGCCCTGCCGCAACGAAAGCATCGTGGCAGATCAGGGTTTGGCACAGCGTTTCCGCCGTACCACCCGATTTGGAGATGGCGAGCACCGCCGTCTTCTCCAGCGCGATGCGTTTGAAGATCGAGGTGAAGGTTGCCGGGTCGATATTATCGAGGAAATGAAGCTTCGGCGCGTCCGGCGAGAAGGTGCCGCCCTTCTCCGCCAGACGGCATATCGTCGCCCCACCAAGACTGGAGCCGCCGATGCCGAGGATCAGTACGTGTCTGGCCCAGGCACTCAGCTCGGCTGCCAGCAGTGCGCCCTCTTCAAGGTCGTCCCGCCGCCAGGGCAGCGAGAGCAATGGCAAGGTGCCGCTCTCCTTCTTTTTCCGGAGGTCCGCCAGAGACTGTGCTGCAGCTGGAGCCAACGCCTCAAGACCGGCAACAGAGAGACCGGCATCGCCGATCCGGTCCTCGAATGTCGCGGAAAAATCATGCCGGAGCGGGCCGGCCACCAAGGGACACGTCTTCATGATGAAAGAATCTAGCAGATGCCCTGAACGGGAGCCACCACCGGAACGGAGCCTTCAAGCATATAATCGCATCCTCGCCCGCTCAGGAGCGCGACTCCGGCGCCGGAGCCGTAGCGGTCAGACCTTTCGGCTGCCCGACCACGGAGAATGTCAGCTCGTCCGTCAGGAACAAGCGCTTCGCCACCCGCTTCAGGTCCGTCATCGTGACCGCATTGATCCGGTCCGCCCGGCCATCGAGATAATCAATGGGCCGCCCGTCCCGCTGTAGCGAGACCAGCAATCCGGCAATCGGCCGGGAACTGGTCAGGCGCATCGGGAAAGAGCCGTTGATATAGGTCTTGGCATCACGCACTTCTTCCTCGGTCGGACCATTCTGTGCCATGTCTGCCCAGATCTCCCGCACCAGCCCGACCGTCTCGGCAACTTTGTCGTTCCGGGTCGAAACGCCGCCCATGATCATCTGCGCATCCTCAAGCGGCAGCGTGTAGGCATAAATGCCATACGTCAGGCCGCGTTTCTCACGGATCTCATTCGTCAGACGCGAGCCGAACCCGCCCGCCATGATTTCCATCAGGATGGAGGCCGCGAACCGGTCCGGATCATCCCGGGGAATGCCCCGATGGCCGAACACGACAACCGACTGAGGCACCGGACTCTCGACCACGAAGGTCTCTCCGATGGCTGCCGGTTCCGCCGGCACAGCAGGTGTCGCGGCGCCGTTTTCCGGCAACGGGCCGAATGTTTTATCGAGCAGTACGCCCAATCGCTCCGGCGTAACGTCCCCGACCACGCCAACCTTGAGGCTGCCGCGTGTCAGCACCCGTTTGGCGAATGCCTTCATGTCTGCCGTTGTGATACGTCCGGCGCTTTCCACCGTGCCGCTGGAAGGGCGGCCGTAGGGATGGTTCGGGAAAGCCGCCCGCCACCAGACCCGGCTGGCAATCGTCTGCGGCCTGTTCTCGTTACGCTTCAACCCGGCAACGATCTGCGCGCGGATGCGTTCCACCGGTTCGGCATCGAACCGCGCCTCTGTCATGGCAAGACGGAGCAGATCGAAGGCCTCGTCCGAATTCTCGGTCAGGGTCTGCAGGCTGGCGCCGAAACTGTCATTGCGGGCATTGAAGCGAAGCCCGATGACCATGTCTTCCAGCTTGCGGCGGAAAGCATCGCTGTCGTAGGGACCGGCCCCTTCATCCAGCAGGCTCGCGGTCAGGACGGCCAGGCCTTCCTTGCCCTCCGGATCGGCAGCGGCACCGCCCGCGAAACTGGCGGAAAGAGTAATGATCGGGTTCTTGTGGTCCTCGACCAGCCAGGCCTCAATGCCGCCGGGACTGACCACACGCTGGATCTCGATGGCCTCCGCCATTCCCGGCCGGGCCAGCAGGAGAGTGGCGAGAATCAGAAACGGGACAGAAGCCCGCGCGAAAAGGGTCCGCATCATTCTCTCCTCAGCTAGCCGGTTTCGGGCGCAGGATGCTGGTGACATGCGCCGGCGTTCCCAGAACTGCCCGCGCCGCCTGCATGACCTGTTCCTGTGTCACCGCACCCACCTGGTCCGGCCAGCTTTCGATTTCCTCGATGGTGCGCCCGATGGCAAGCGCCTGCCCCACGGCGTGGGCCGGAGCCGTCACGCTGTCGCGGGCATAGACTGCGCTGGTCTTCATCGACTTGACCGCGCGCGCAACGTCCTGCACATCGACGCCGTCACGCAGAATGGCCGCGAGCTCCGCTTCAAAAGCCGCCTCCAGTTCCTCGACGGTCTTTCCTTCCGCCGGTACGGCATAGAAGAAAAATGTTCCCGGACCGATGCTGCTGCCGCTGTAGGACGCACCGGCCGAGAGCGCGATTTTCTGGTCTATCACCAATGCCTTGTAGAGCCTGCTGGTCGCCCCGCCGCCGATCACTTCCGCCAGCACGGCGAGCGGCATGACTTGATCGCTTTCGCCGTAGAACCGGCTCGGCGCCTGATAGCGGCGGCTCCAGCTGATCTGGCCGACCTGCGGGTGCGAAAATGCGACCCGGCGGGCGCTGATCTGCTCCGGCTCCATCGGCCGGTTACGGTCAGGCACCGCCCGCGCCGGAATGACACCGTAATATTTCTCCGCCAACGGCTTCAGCTCATCCATGGTGATGTCGCCCGCCACCACCAGCACGGCATTATTCGGCGCATACCATTTCCGGTAGAAAGCCAGCGCGTTCTCCCGGGTGAGCGCCTTGATCTCATGCGCCCAGCCGATCAGCGGGCGGCGATAAGGATAGTTCAGATAGAGCGCCGCGTTGGTACGCTCGCCCAGCAACGAGCCGGGACTGTTGTCGATCCGGGAACGGCGCTCTTCCAGCACCACCTCGCGCTCCGACGCGACCTCGTCCGGGTCCAGCGTCAGGTTCACCATCCGGTCGGCTTCCATTTCCATCACCAGCGGCAACTTGTCCGAGGCGATGGTCTGAAAGTAAGCGGTGTAGTCGTACCCGGTGAAAGCGTTTCCTTCCCCGCCGTTGCGGGAAACGGTGCGGGAAAACTCGCCGGAGGGAACCGTCTCGGTGCCCTTGAAAAGGAGGTGCTCGAGGAAATGCGCGAGGCCTGTCTCGCCCGGCGCCTCATCCGCCCCGCCGACCTTGTACCAGACCATATGGGTGACCACGGGTACCCGGCGATCGGTGATGGCGACGACCTGCATGCCGTTCGCGAGCGTGATGCTCTCCGGCTCGTAGACTTTCGCGTCGGCCGCTCCGCCGATCATCAGAACCGCAATCGCCATCAAAGCCAGCATCATGCGTTCCGGGATCATCCTTGATTTCACTGTCAGTCTCCTGCCTCGGGTGACGGCCTGTCCCTGAATTCCGGCAATACGAGATATGGAAAAGTTTACGGCAGGAACAAGGCGGCCGCGCCGGATCGCCATTATTCGTCAAAACAAAAAGGCGCGGTTCAGAACACCGCGCCTTTCAATCTTCGTCGATCTGCCGGCCGACCCGCCTAGAACAGGCCCTTCCGTTTGCGCTGGATGATCGGCGTATCGCCGGCTGTCGGCTCGTTGCCGAGTGCTGCATTTTCCTGCAACCGCTTCTGCTCGGCCTGTGCGTCGACAACAACGCCGCGCGGCGCCTTCTCACGCCAGAAGAGCAGATTGTCGATCAGGTATTCCTCTTCGTAGACGAAAGAGCCGGTCTCCTGATTGACCGTTTGACGGATACCCGGCTCGGCACTGGCCGTATTCAGCAATTGCCGCATCTTCGACTCGCCTGGCGTTTGCCGGGAAACAGCCGCGCTCGGCGCCGACGACGGAACCGTTCCTGCAGTGCCGGAAACCGTGCTCTGGTTGCCGCTTCCCAGCACCAGCCGCTCGGCACTCTTCGTCACGTCACGTTCTTGCGGCCGCGGCTCCCCCGGGGTCGGCGGGCGCAGGGCAAAGTTCGGCGGCACGCTGAGCGGCGGGCGCGCGACCACCGCGAATTCATCCGGTGCCTGTTTGGTGTTGCCGATCGCTTTCTGAATATCGCTACACCCCTGCAGGCCGATTACTGCGGCGCAGAGGGCGAAGCCGACAGTACGACTGACCCTGATCATTCCATGCTACTCCGGTCGATGGCTGTCCCGTTCATTCTCCGTCTTTCCCTGTCATCTGGGGATCGGAGCGATGCGAGTCACCAAGAAAGCTATCAAACAACAGAAATACTACGCCAACCGATATCGCGCTATCGGCAAGATTAAAAGCTGGCCAATGGTACCCGAACGCATGCCAGTCGATGAAATCGACGACCGCATTATAGCGCAACCGGTCGATCACGTTCCCGATCGCCCCGCCGATGATCAGGCCGAGCGAGATCCGCAGCAACTGGCTTGGAGCCCGCGCCAACCAGACCAGAAGCCCGATCACCACGGCGACCGCGAAACCGGACAGATAGAATGGCGTCATCGGGTCGTCGCTCGCCAAGAGGCCGAAGCTGACCCCCCGGTTCCATACCGCGACCAGATTAAAGAATGGCGTCACCTCGACGACGGCCCCGTCACGAAACAGGGTCGCCAGCGCCCACTCCTTGGTCACCTGATCGGCGAGCACGACGATAAGGGCCAACAAGCCGCCGACGGTGAGGTTGCGTTTCAGACTACCCGGCACCTGATTACTCGGCCGCAGTCTCGAGGGTGCTGACCGCGTCCGCACAGCGTTTGCAGACCGGCGGCTCGACAACCTCGGGCAGGACTTTCCAGCAGCGCTCGCACTTGCCGCCATCGGCAAGGGCCGGAACCACCGCAATGCCCTCCACGTCTTCGAGACGGAAAGCTTCTTCCGGACCTTCACCGGCAATCAACTCGGCACCCGAGGTAATGAAGATCTCGGCTGCATCCAGACCGTCGAACGCCTTCAAGGCGGCTTCGCTGACATGGACATCCGGGGCTGCCTGCAGGGAGGAGCCGATCCGCTTCGCGTTGCGCTCCAGTTCCAGCGCGCCGGTGACGACGCGGCGGACATTCCGGATTTCGGCCCAGCGTGCCGCAACCGCATCGTCGCGCCAGCTTTCCGGCGTTTCCGGGAAGGTCCGCAGATGCACGGATTCCTCCGCCCCCATCCCGCGTGTTGTCCAGGCTTCTTCTGCGGTGAAGCAAAGCACCGGCGCGAGCCAGGCGGTCAGCCGGTTGAAGACCTCATCCAGCACCGTGCGCGCGGCCCGGCGGCGGACCGAGTCCGGCCGGTCGCAATAGAAGCTGTCCTTGCGGATATCGAAATAGAAAGCCGACAGATCCACGGCACAGAAATTGTGCAGCTGGGTGAACAGCGCGTGGAAATCGAATGCCTCGACCTTTTCCCGGATCATGGCATCCAGCTCCCAGAGCCGGTGCAGCACCCAGCGCTCCAGTTCCGGCATCTCGTCAACCGGCAGCCGTTCGGCTTCGGTAAAGCCGTCGAGATTGCCAAGCAGATAGCGCAGCGTGTTACGCAGGCGGCGATACTGGTCGGCCTGATGCTTCAGGATTTCCTTGCCGACGCGCAGATCCTCGGAATAGTCCGAATTCACCACCCAGAGACGCAGGATGTCGGCGCCGCTCTGGCCGATGACATCTTGCGGCGCGGTGATGTTGCCAAGAGACTTGGACATCTTGCGGCCGTTCTCGTCCAGCACGAAGCCGTGCGTCAGCACGGCATTATACGGCGCGCGTCCCCGAGTCCCGCAGCTTTCCAGCAGCGAGGAATGGAACCAGCCGCGATGCTGATCGGAGCCTTCGAGATAGAGATCCGCCGGCCATTGCAGGTCCGGGCGCTGCTCCAGCACGAAAGAGTGGGTCGACCCGCTTTCGAACCAGACCTCGACGATATCCTTGTTCTGCTCGTAATCGTCCGCGTTGTAATCGTTGCCGAGGAACCGGGACGGCTCGCTGGTGAACCAGGCGTCGGAGCCCTCTTCTTCGAAAATAGCCCCGATCCGGTCGATCACCGCCTGATCACGCAGCATTTCACCGGTCTTCTTCTCGACGAAAACCGGGATCGGCACGCCCCAGGTACGCTGACGGCTGATGCACCAGTCCGGCCGCTGCTCGATCATCGAGCGCAGTCGGGTCTGCCCGGCCTGCGGCACGAAGCGGGTCTCGTCGATCGCCTTCAGCGCGGTCTCACGCAGCTCGTTCGTCTCCATGGAGATGAACCATTGCGGCGTGTTGCGGAAGATCAGCGGCGCCTTGGAGCGCCAGGAATGCGGATAGGAGTGGGTGATGCTGCCCCGGGCCAGAAGGCCGCCCGCATCGCGCAGGATGGCGGAGATCTTCAGGTTATCTTCCAGCACATGCATACCGGCGAAGATGGGAACGTGATCGTAGAAATAACCGTCGTCCGCCACCGTCTGCGGGATCTCGAGGCCGTTCTCGTTACCGAGCACAAAGTCATCCGCGCCGTGGCCCGGCGCGATATGGACAAAGCCGGTACCGGCATCGGTCGTGACGAAATCGGCCAGCAGCAGCGGCACGTCGTAATCATAGCCCTGCCCGCGCAGCGGGTGGGCGAGAACGGAACCGGCGATATCGGCACCGGTCACGCGGGCCAGTTCGGTGGCGCTTTCGATCTTTGCGGCCTGCTTGACCTGGTCGAGCAGATCCACCCCGACGACAAGCTTTTCGCCCGGCTTGGCGAGGCTGTTTTCGCTGACCTCACCAACCTCGATGACCACATACTCGAACTCTTCACCGGCCGCGACGGCGCGGTTGCCCGGCATGGTCCAGGGAGTGGTGGTCCAGATCACCACCGCGGCCCCTTCGACGGCCGGATGCTTCGCTTCCACTACCGGGAACCGGACATGGATCGTGACCGACTTGTGATCGTGATACTCGACCTCGGCGTCGGCCAGAGCGGTCTTCTCGACCACCGACCACATGACCGGCTTGGCGCCCTTGTAGAGCCCGCCATTCATGATGAACTTGCCGATCTCGCGGGCGATCTGCGCTTCCGCCGGGAAGGTCATCGTCAGGTATGGCTGTTCCCAGTCGCCGGAGACGCCGAGCCGCTTGAATTCCTCGGTCTGGATATCGACCCATTTCTGGGCGAACTCGCGGCATTCGCGGCGGAACTCGATGACCGGGACAGTGTCCTTGTCGAGACCCTTCTCCCGGTACTGTTCCTCGATCTTCCACTCGATCGGCAGACCGTGACAGTCCCAGCCGGGCACGTAGTTCGCGTCCTTGCCGAGCATCTGCTGCGAGCGGTTGATGACGTCCTTCAGCACCTTGTTGAGCGCATGGCCCATATGCAGGTTGCCGTTCGCGTAGGGCGGGCCGTCATGCAGGATGAACTTCTCGGCGCCGGCGCGGCTCTCGCGCAGCTTCTTCCGGAGGCCGATCTCTTCCCAGTGCGCCAGAATCTCCGGCTCACGGGTCGGCAGGTTGCCGCGCATCGGGAAGTCGGTCTTCGGCAGAAAGACGGTCGTCTTATAGTCCACGCTCATCGGTTTTCTCTCTTGGCGGGCACTCTTAAGGCCCGCGCCTTTTATTCGGACAGTGTCTGGCGCGCGGCATCTGCGTCGCGCGCGATCTGCGCCTTCAGCTCGTCAAGGCCGCTAAATTTCATTTCCGGGCGGATAAAGTCAATGAATTGCACGCGGAGTTTTCGCCCATAGAGATCGGGCGAGACGTCGAACAGGTTCACTTCCAGCAACGGGCCCCGATCATTCACGGTCGGCCGACGTCCGAAATTCGCCACCCCGGACCACCAGATATCACTGTCCTCGTCGTGTGCGCGAACCGCGTAGACGCCATGCGCCGGGTGCATGATGTCTTCAAGCTGCAGGTTAGCCGTCGGAAACCCGATCGTGCGGCCGCGCTGGTCACCCTGGATCACGGTCGCCATCACTTCCCACGGCCGGCCAAGCAGGGCTGCCGCTCCGCGCGGATCGCCTTCTTTCAGGCATTGCCGGATCCGGCTGGAGGAATAGACCGCTCCGTCCTGTTCCGTCACCGGGTCGATAATGCTGACCCCGAAGCCGAGCCGGATACCGTATTCCTGCAACATCTCGGGTGTGCCGCGGCGGCGATGACCGAAGAAAAAATCATGGCCGATCACCACATGCCGCAACCCGAGGCCGCGGTGCAGAATACCGGTGATGAAATCTTCGGCTGAAACCTGGGAAAACTCCGCATCGAAGCCCAGCTCGAACAGGATGTTGGTTCCGAGCGCGGCAATGGCTTCCGCGCGCGCCGCAGCGGAGGTCAGCCGGAAAGCCGGAGCGTCCGGCTGGAACAGCATGCGGGGATGGGGCTCGAAGGTCAGGACGGCCGCAGGTGCACCGGCGAGTTGCGCCGCGTGCTGGGCCTGTCCGATGACCGCCTTGTGCCCGAGATGGACACCGTCGAAATTGCCGACCGCCGCTATTGCGCCGCGGTCATCGGTGGTTACGTCCGCAAGGCTACGTATGATCCGCATGATCCCGCCATCCTAGAGAGGACGGCTGGGTACCATGATCAGAGCATCCCCGTCGATCACCAACTGCTCATCCACCGAGCAACGCGTAGCGAACAGAACCCGGCTTTTCTCGGGCTCGATCTTCACCACCTCGATGACGGCCTTCACCACATCGCCATAGCGGACGGGGGCCGTGAATTTCAAATTCTGCTTCAGGTAAATGCTGCCTTGCCCCGGCATCACAACGCCAAACAGCGTGGAGAAGAACCCGGCCGAAATCATCCCGTGCGCAATGCGGTCCTTGAAAATGGTGCCGCGCGCATACTCCTTGTCGAAATGGAGCGGGTTCCGGTCTCCCGTAACTTCCGCGAATTCCTCGCCCATCGGTTCGGTCACCTGGCGCTCGAACTCGGCGCGCATACCGATCTCCAGATCTTCCAGAAAGTAGCGTCCGATCTTCTCCGGAGCGTGAGAAACAACAGGTGACATTAGACCTCCCGACATATTTTTTTGCACTGCAGCAAAGGAATATATCCATGGAGCACGCCCCCCTCAACTGCTTAGATAGGCGCAAGAAACGGGAGGAAACCAACCACATGATTGATATGGATAAATTGGCGGACTGCATTCTGGCTGCCCGGCTGGACGCAAAGATGCCCGCGCAGACCGAACACTGGTGCGGCAACACCGATATTGACGACGCCTACAGCGTTCAGATCAATGTTCTCAAAGGGATGGAGCGTCGCCGCGGCGGCAAGGTTATTGGCCGCAAGGTCGGCTGCACCAATCAGTCCGCGCGTGACCTGCTCGGTCTGAACGGTCCGTTTCATGGCGCGTTGTTATCGGACACAGCGATGGCAAGCCCGGCCCGGATCGCGCGCAGCGACTATCCTTTCATCGTGCTGGAGCCGGAATTCGCGCTGCGGCTCGGCAAACCGCTCGGACCGGAAGGCGCACCGCACACGGCCGAAAGCGTCGCCGGAGCCGTGGACGCGGTCCTGCCGGCGCTCGAGATCGTCTCCTCCTGTCACAAGGACTGGACCCGCGCCGGCCCGGCCCTCGTGATTGCCGACAACGGCTCGTCCTACGGCTGGGTACACGGAGAGCCCATCACGGATTGGGATGTCGATACCCTGATGAATGCCGAAGTCACGCTGCATGTCGATGGCGATCAGGTTGCAACAGGCAATGCCGGCAACGTCGATGGCGGACCGCTTGGTGTGCTGGCATGGCTTGCAGACCGGGTGGCATTGCCCGCCGGAGCCTTCGTCAGCACCGGCACAACAACGAGCGTCCATTTCGGCAACAAGGGAGATCAGGTGAAGGCACGGTTCGGGAAATTCGGAGAGGTCTCGGTCGAGATTGTCTAGCCCGCTCGAACAGTCCTAGTCCGCACGTCCTTCCAGTAAATCCTCCGGCTGGAAGACGAGCGCCGTACCCGCCATGCTGCAGGACAGGATGACATCCGGCTCGGCGCCATATCCGGGACAGGGAAGTTTGATCACGCTCCATTCGGATGCCCGATCATAGCTGGTGACGAAGCCGGAATTGGTGCCGATGGCCGGAATCGAGAGAATATCCTGGTAGAAAGGGATCAGGTTTCGCTCGACCATGGCCGGTGAGTGGCTCAGCAACTTGCCGGTCTCGTCTATCCCGAGACGATCGACGAGCTCCGAGCCCCAGAGGCGGCAGCGCATTTCGAAAGGACTTTCCGAGATGGTCTCGTCGATATGGATCCAGCCGTGCCAGCCGCCGAAATCATAGAAATCGAAGGCCGACCAGGACGGCAGCTTGCCGTCACGCCATTTGTCCCGCCAGATCTGGACAAACGCCCCCAGAGCACCAAACCGCCCCACCGGCACATCGACAGCGTGCAGACAAAACTGACGGCCTGGCGACGGTAGTGGCGAGATATAGGATTTCCAGGGCTTCGGCGTCACGATCACTCTGCACGTTCAACGAAGACCCTCACATCCTACTCCAGCCGTCTCCCGCCGAATAGAGCCCATCCCGGAGTGGCCTCAGATTGGGTCAATCGGCACCGCTGTCGCCTGACCGAGAACCGTCTCCAGCAAAGCGGAAGCCGAGAGCAAGGCTCCCTCGCCGCGCGGACCGGCTACGACCTGCAGGCCGACCGGCAGCCCTTCCGAGGTGAACCCGGCCGGCATCGACAGGGCCGGGAACGTCGTCAGCGTGATCGCATAGGCCATGGTCAGCCATTCGACATAATTGTCGAACGTATGCCCGTCGCATTCCGCGACATAGCGCTGCTCAACCGGATAGGGCGCCACGCAGGTCGCCGGAGACAGCAGCAGATCGTAGGTTTCGAAGAAGTCCACAGCCCGCTGGATATAAGCGCCGCGCGCCAACTGGACACGGGTGAAATCCTCGATGCTGTAATCCAGCGCCTTCTCGATGTTCCAGATTACTTCCGGCTTCAGCTTGTCGCGATGCTCTTCCAGGAGCTTCCGCTTGGTCATGTAGAAACCTTCCGCGCGCAAGGCCTGGAAGATGTCCTGGACGTCATGAAAATCCGGATGCGCTTCCTCGACTTTCACGCCGAGGGATTCAAACCGGAGCGCGGCTTCCTCACAGATCTTCGCAACTTCCGGGTCCACCGGCGTGCATCCCAGATCCCGCGAGAAAGCGACCCGCTTGGGCAGTCGCTGAGCCTTGACCGCATCGCTGAAGCTCTCCAGCGGAGAGGCCAGCGAGATCGGGTCCCGCGGATGCTCGCCCGACATGGCGTCCAGCATCATGGCCACATCGGTCACGTTCCGCGCCATCGGCCCCGCGACCGGCAGGTTTGCGAACGGCAGACCGTCCGGGCCGCGTGCAACCCGTCCCGGGCTCGGCCGCAGGCCAACGATGGAACAGAAACTGGCCGGATTGCGCAACGAACCTCCGGTATCCGAGCCCTGAGCCAGCCAGGCTGTGCCGGAGGCCAGTGCCGCAGCGGACCCACCGGAAGATCCGGCAACGCTGCGTTTCTGGTTCCACGGGTTCAGCGTGGTACCCAACACTTCGTTAAAGGTGTTTCCGCCGGCGCCGAATTCCGGTGTGTTGGCTTTCGCGTAAACGACACCGCCATTCTTTTCCAGCGTCTGCACGACAAGGTCGGAGTGGTCGGGAATATGATCCGCGAAGATTGGCGAGCCGTACGTTGTGCGGACCCCCTTCACCTCTTCCAGATCCTTGATCGCGACCGGCATCCCCAGCAGCGTGCCGCGCTCGTCCTTGGGCTTCTCCATCAGAGCCTTGGCCGCGTCGCGGGCGCGCTCGAAACAGAGGGTCGGCAACGCGTTGATCTTCGGCTCGACCTCGGCAATCCGTGTTTCGAGAGAGTCCAACAGATCAAGCGGTGAAACCTCATCCTTTGCCAGCAGGTCTCGGATTTCGGTCGCAGTTTTCCAGATGAGGGTAGTGTCGGACATAAGGACTCCAGTCAAGGAAGACGCGGATTAGCGCATGGCGGGAGCGAAAGAGTACTCCAAACCGGGCTGGCTGCAAGCCAAAGCCAAGCCAGAACCAAGATAGAGTCTGTTGCCAATCCGGACCCGCCCGCATGCCGGTAAGGTCGCGTTGACAAGAAAGAAGGCCCGTCGCAAGTTCAGCCACGCCCTGGCTCCCTTGGACGAACCTCACCGGAGAACGCCCCATGCAGATTTCGCTCGACGCGCTGCAGACCCTGATCGCGAAAGCTTTCGAGAACAGCAAGGTGGCTCCGGATACGGCGCAGATCGTGGCGAAAGCTCTGGTCCGGGCGGAGGCGGACGGCATTTCCTCGCACGGCGTCGCCCGTGTCCCGCCCTATGCGGAACAGGCCAAATGCGGAAAAGTCGACGGCTTCGCCAAGCCCACGATCAACCGCACACGCCCGGGCGTGATCAATGTGGACAGCCATATCGGGTTTGCTTTCCCGGCCGTCGAGCTGGGCCTCCAAGAAGGAATAAAAGCGGCTCGTGAAGCTGGCATGGCGGCCATCGGGATCGCCCATTCCCATCATTTCGGCGCCGCCGGCCATCATGTCGAGGACGCGGCAAATGCCGGACTGGTCGCCCTGGCCTTTTCCAACACCCCATCCGCCATCGCACCCTGGGGCGGGTCCCGCGCGCTTTACGGCACCAACCCGATTGCTTTCGCCTGGCCGCGCTCCGACCAAACACCAATGGTGATCGACCTGTCCGTCTCCACCGTCGCCCGCGGCAAGGTCACACTTGCTGCAAAAGCAGGAGAGCCGATCCCGTCCGACTGGGCTTTCGATGCGGACGGCAATCCGACGACCGACGCAAAGGCGGCCCTTGCCGGCTCCATGGCGCCGCTTGGCGGAGCCGGGGCCGGCGCAAAGGGCGCGGCTCTCGCGCTCATGATCGAGTTGCTTTGTGGCGCGCTCACCGGCTCTAACTTCGGCTATCAGGGTACGTCTTTCTTCGAGCCGACCGGTGCCCCGCCCTCCATCGGTCACATGATCCTGCTCTTCGATCCCGCCGCGTTCGGCGGTGCCGACAGTTTTGACGAGCGGGCCGAGGAGATGTTCGGCGAGATCCTGGCACAGGATGGTGCCCGGCTCCCCGGCGACCGCCGTCTGAAGCTCCGTGAGGCAGCGGCACGCGACGGTGTCGATATCCCCGACGATCTTCTCGAAGACATCAAATCCCGCGCCTCCTGACCCTCTCTCATGCTCCATCGGAACTGACCATGACCGACATAATCACCATCCGCCGCGCCACCCGCGAAGACGTTCACCAGATGTTCGAGATGGTCCGCGGACTCGCGGACTATGTGAAGGAAACCCACCTGCTGCGCGCATCGGAAGAAGACCTGCTGCGGGACGGCTTCGGTGCTGTTCCTCGCTTCAAGGCTTTCGTCGCAGACGACGGCACGGGCAAGCTGCTTGGCAGCGTGATCTATTCCGCCAATTACTCGACCTGGATCGGCCGGTCCGCCTGCTATATCGACGATCTCTTCGTTACCGAGGCGGCACGTGGCAAGGGGATCGGCCGCCGGCTTGTCGCGGCGGTGGCTGCCGAAGCGATTGCCGAGGGGCACGGCCGGATATCGCTAACCGTGCTGGACTGGAACCCGGCCCGCGAGGCCTATCGCAGCCTTGGCTTCGAACATGAAGAAAACGCTCTGCGCTACACGGTTTCAGGCGACGCCCTGAGCAAACTGGCGGCCTCGGCGGATTGATCCATCTGGCGCGGCGCTTGACACCGCCTCCGCTTTGACGACCAAATCAACAAACAATTTTAGATAAATGAAGGATTCGGCTCATGGAAATTGATGTTGCCGGTGAAGTGAACGTTCTCTGGGAAGAAACCCAGGCTGCCCTGGCCACCTATGGCCTTGATGTCCTTGGTGCTGTTCTGATCCTCCTCTTCGGCTGGATTGTCGCCGGTTGGGCCGGACGCGCCACACGGGGTGCCGTGGACAAGATCGCGTGGATGGACGGCACGATCAAACCGCTGATCTCCTCCATCGTCCGCTATCTCGTGGTCATCATTACCGTTGTCGCGGTGCTGAACCGCTTCGGCGTGCAGACCACCAGTATCATCGCCGTGCTCGGTGCCGCCGGCCTCGCCGTTGGCCTCGCCCTGCAAGGCACGCTCAGCAATGTTGCGGCCGGCGTGATGATCCTGTTCCTGCGGCCCTTCAAGGTCGGCGACTATGTGAGCGCGGGCGGCACTGGCGGCACCGTAGCCGAGGTCGGGCTTTTCACCACCGAGCTGACCACACCGGACAATGTCTTCATCTCGGTGCCAAACAGCCAGATCATCAACAGTGCTGTCAGCAACTTCTCCCGGCACGCGACCCGGCGCATCGATATCGTCGTCGGCATCGGATACGGCAGCAATATCGACACCGCTTTCGGCGCCCTGATGAAACTGGCCGAGGATGACGAGCGGGTTCTGGCCGACCCGAAACCTGAGGTCACCGTGCGTGAGCTGGCCGACAGCTCGGTCAATATCGGCCTCCGGTTCTGGGTGAATGCGTCGGACTACTGGCCGACCCTGTTCGCCTTCAACAAAGCCGTGAAGGAAGCTCTCGACGCCAACGGTATCGAAATTCCGTTCCCGCAGCGTGTGATCGAAATGCGCGGCGCGAAACAAGACTGAAAGCTTCGGCTCAGTAACGGAATGCGCGGACCGACCTGATCTATGCTATTGTATGGGAACGGATTCGGTCCGCGATCTGGCAGGTGACGAATGGCTAAAGACTACGCCCGAACAAAAGCCCTCGAAGCGCTGGAGGCAACAGGCAACAATCGTCACGAGGCTGCCTTGCTGCTCAGGGTCTGGGCCGAGAGCGACGACAAGTTGAAATCCGCGCTGGTCGGACCGTTTCTCAACAATCTTTGTGCTCTTGCGGTGCAGCGGGCGATGTCCACCGGTGCCCCGCGGCGCAAACCGGCGAGCAAGCGCGCCCGTCCGAAGGACAATGCCGCAACACTTCTGGAAGCGATCAGCAAGGGCGGGGCCCAGACCATGTCGAGCACCCGCAGCTCCGCACCGCCGCCACCGGCCGGCAGTGCCCGCCATAAACAGGCGGTCACTCTTCTGGCCGCCGCGTTCAAACCGGGCGGAAAATCCTGAAGCCGTAAAATCCCGGAACCGGAGGCGGTCCTTATTTGGGCCGCGCCTCGACCATGTTTTCATAGAGATTGGCAAGGTAGGTCGGATCCGCGCCGATGCTGACCTGCTGGTTCGTCTGGTTGCGGATTTCCGCAGTCTCGGCAACCCCGGCCGCGACCATCTCGGGAGTCGGCTCGTCGGGAACGACAACCTGGCCGTTCTTGATCAGCCCGGCCAGCATATCCTGGGAATGCTTGCGGAAACGCTGGAACGAGGAATCCATTCCGCCGCTGTCGCGCCGCGCACGCGGATTGGATGCCCGTGACAGGGCCATCGAAAAGATGTCGAGGATCAGGTTCGGATTGTAGGTCTCGATCCAGCCGTCAACCATGGCGCCGAAGACCGCTTCGACATAGACCCGAGCGCCACGCTGCCCCATCAGGCCGCCGGCAAGCGTCTTGTCGGCCGCCGCGATCATGCCGTCCGTCGGCTCCTTCGGGACGATCGCGAAGCCAGCCAGCTCAAGCGACTGAACGACGCCTTCACTGTCTTTCTTGTATTTCTCCCACTCATTCTCGATCAGGAACGAGCCCAGGATATCGACCTGGTCATTCTGGACACGGTTCAGGAACCGCGCGAATTCTTTGGCAACATGTTCAACGACAATGAACTGTTGCACCGGCTCCCTGCCGCGCATCGTCAACTCCTCAACTGGACCGGCTCGCTCAGCCGGTCAAATACCAGCCCTAATCTTTAAGTGGATCGCGATCGCGTCCAGCAAAACAAAATTATATTCAAATTGCGCCAAACACTAGCCGATACGGGCATCGAAAAACAATGCCGATCATTCAAAACAGTCACAACTGGGGGCTGGGCATGTGGCGACGCGCACGCCCCGCTCGCTAACGGGTTGTGCGGGAAAGAAAGCGCGGCGGCGACTGCATGTCTCCACCAGCCGCCGGTTGTCTTGCCGGACGCGCCCTGCGTTGCGATGCGTCCATATCCCGCCAATCGCGCTCGGTACCGAACGGGGCAGCCTCCCCGAGCTCTTCCCGGATGATCGCATGGGCCAAGTGTTCAGCGGCCGAACCGATGTCGCTACGCTGCCAGTCCGGCAAGGCGTCGAAAGCGGCACGGGCCATGAAACGGTCGATCTGCTTGCCTGACGTATAGGCGCGCCGGATTTCCCGGGTGACCTTGTCGGACGGCCCCAGCTTCTCGGAAACCGTATCCGAAAGAATGCCCAGTGCTTTGCGGTCCGTTCTGTCGAAGTCGGCCATCGGAGGCTCCAGTTAAACACGTACTCCTAAGATAAGGGCACGACGTCATTCTGTCACGAGTTTGCGCTCAGCTGAATTTTCGGACAGCCGCCCTGAGACCGCTGAGCACCTGATCTTCCAGGATCCCGCCATTATCCGTGATGCGGTCAGCGATCACGACATACATGGCATCGATGTGCAGCTGCAGGATTTCAAACTGGATACGGCCCAGCGTCTGGCGCTCGGTCACGAAATCGTTCAGGGTCGTCGCGATCAGACTGAGGACCTGATAACCGATTGTGCCGCCCATGCCCTTGATCTGCAGGCTTTCCTCGAACACCAGCTTCAGCAGATCCACATCGCTCATCTGGCCATCGGTCCGGGCCTGCGTGCTTGCCCGCAGTTTGCGCAGGCGTGCCGCAAGATCGACCACGAACTTCTCGCGGGATTCATTGACCACTTCTTCCAGACGGCGCAGGACCCCGGGACTGAGGCGCAAGTCCATCCCGGTCGTGCTGTTGGCGGCACGCTGAGTCAAATCCTCCGCCGGAGGCAAAAGCTTTGATTTTGCCACAGTCAATTCGACATCCTAGCTGCTAATCCCGCCGGTCCGGCCCATTATAAGGCACCTGACGGCGGCGCCGGTCAGGACCAAAATACTCGTTACTGTCTACGAAAGCACGCGGCCGCGCAACGATACCGACCATCCGCCGGTAGAAACCTTCAACGCCGTAGGGCTTTGCAATGAATTCGGTCACGCCTGCGTCGCGGGCTTCGAAGACATGCTCTTTCGCCGACATCGCGGACATCACCAGGATCGGCATCTGCTTGTGCGCTCTGGTTTTACCGTCGCGCACCATGCGGATCAGCTCGAGGCCACTGCGGGGAGGCAAATGGAGTTCGGTCAACAGGACGTCAACGGAATCGGAGCCGAGAACCTCAATTCCCTCATCGAAACTGTGCGCCACGAACACCGTCACCGCCCCCATCGTTAGCAGCAGGTCACGCGCCAGATCAGCCGAAAGCGCATTGCCGTCGACGATCAAAAAATGGACGCCATTGAAATCTACTTTTTCCGCCATGAACGGATATGCCTTCCCCCGAAAACCTGACCTATACCTTAAACCCGATGCGGTCGCCCGCTTGGATTTTGAGAGCTATCAAGGCCTTCCCATAAAATCCGCACGCACAATCCGTACCATATGCGGCGCCAGTCACAAATCTCAGCCGCCCGAACGGGTTGATCGACCATAATTTCACGCATTTGGCGTGACGAACACACGCATTTGTGATCGCCCGGTCACGACCATGCGGTTCGCCGCGCAATATCGAACCGGTGTGTAACCCCTTTCATTCTACCTGAAATCGCACAAGACCGATCCAACTGTCGGACTTGCCCGGCCCGCCAAGTCCGCTAGGCTCGTTTACATGGCTGATCAGCAACATGTCCCCCTCAATCGCGACACGATCCGCTCGGGTCACATCCGCGACCTGATCCGAAAACATGCCCTCACTTACAAGGTACTGAGTGACGAGGAGCTTCACGCATCTCTCATCTCCATGTTTGCTGCTGACCAGCCCGAGACGGACGTATGGCTGTTCGGCTACGGATCACTGATCTGGAACCCGTCTTTTCATTTCGCCGAGAAGCGCTGCGCTACCGCCCACGGTTATCACCGGCGGTTCTGCCTGCAGACGCATCTTGGACGCGGATCGCCCGAGGTGCCCGGCCTGACGCTCGCCCTGGACCGGGGCGGATGCTGCCGCGGCGTCGCTTTCCGCATCGAGAAGGAAAAAGCTGCCGAGGAACTCGAAATTGTCTGGCGTCGGGAAATGGTGAGCGATGCTTATATTCCGCGCTGGCTTTCCATGACCGGGCCGGACGGCCCCTTCAAGGCCCTCGGTTTCGTGATGAACCGTACCCACGAACGCTATGTCGGCCAGCTCCCCGAAGAGGAGATGGCCCAGACAATCGAGCGGGCCAGCGGCTTTCTCGGCCCCTGCGCGGACTATCTTTTCAACACGGTAGAGCATCTCGACGAGCTGGGCATGCCTGACCGGGGTCTGACCCGGCTGCGCGACCGCGTGCTGGAAATTCGCGACGGCGGCGACTAGCCCAATCAGCCTTCTACAGACTAAGGTTTTCACCCGCTTCGATCCGGCGACCCGTATTAGGGTCAGCCCCTAAGGAATCCAGTAATGCCCGTGAAGCCCCTCGCCGCCAAGGACCTCTACACCAGGACAGATCTCGGGACGCTTTCAATCAAGAGCACCGAAGACCTTAAAGATATCGAGGCCCTGATCGGTCAGGAACGCGCTCTCGGAGCCGTGCGCTTCGCCACCCGAATGCAGCAGCGAGGATACAATCTCTTCGTCATCGGGCCGAAAGGTTCCGGCAAGCACATGGCGGTGAAGCGCTTCCTGGAACAGCGCAAGGCAGAGCTCGAGGCACCGCAGGACTGGGTCTATGTGCACAATTTCGAGAACGCCTACACGCCAACCGCAATTGCCCTGCCCCCCGGACGGGCCGAGCCGTTCCGGCGCGCCATGCTGGAGCTGGTGACCGACCTCAATGCGGTGATCCCTGCGCTGTTCGAAAGCGAGGATTACCGCCTGCGGATCGATGCCGTGAACAAGGAGGCTGCGGAAAAGCAGCAGAATGCCCTCGAAGCCGTCGACAAAAAGGCTCGAAAACAACGACTAACGCTGATCAGAACGCCCCAGGGCTTCGCTTTCGCGCCGCTTTCCGGCAAGACGCCGATGGCACCCGAAACCTTCCAGAAGCTCCCCGAGGCCGCCCGGAAGCGTTATCAGGACGCGACCAAGAGCATGATGGAGGTGCTGCAAAAAACCCTCCGCTCCCTGCCGAATATCGAACGAGACCGCCATCGTACCCTGAGAAAAATCAACCGCGAGACCGCCCGCCGCGTCATCGAACAAGAAATTGCGGACGTCGAAAAGGAAATGACCGGGGCCGATGCGGCCCTCAAGCACCTGAAGGCCGTCGCCGACGATATGGTCGAGAATATCGGCCTGTTCCTGAACACCGAGGAAGGTGGCCCGGACGCTATCCCGAACGACAGCGGCGAAAGCGCGGTCGAGAACGACCCGATGCATCGCTACCAGGTCAACGTTCTGGTCGCGAACCGCCCGGCGGGCGGCGCACCGGTCATCGTCGAAGACCATCCGGCATTGAGCAAGCTGATCGGCCGGATCGAATACTACGCACATATGGGCACACTGATCGCGGACTTCTCGCTCATTCAGTCCGGCGCCCTGCATCGGGCCAATGGCGGGTTCCTGCTGATCAACGCGGACAAACTGCTGCTGAACCCGATGAGTTGGGAAGCTCTGAAACGCGCACTCTATGCTGAACAGATAACCATAGAGGCCCCCAACATGACCACGGCAACGGCGACTGTGGTCTCGCTGCAGCCGGACCCGATCCCGCTCGACCTGAAAATCGTGCTGTTCGGTGACTACCGGCTCTATCTGCTGCTCTCGGCACTCGACCCGGATTTTCAGGATCTCTTCAAGGTTGCCGCAGACTTCGAAGAAGCGATGGAACGGACACCGGAAAACGACCAGCTGTTTGCCCGGCTGGTCGCGACCATCGCCCGCAACAACAAGCTGCGGCCCTTCGCTTGCGCAGCGATCGAACGCGTCATGGAACACGCCGCCCGGCTGGCTGCGGATTCGGAACGGCTGTCGACCCGTGTCGGCCAGATTGCCGACCTGATGCGCGAGGCCGACTACTGGGCCGGTGAAGAAGGCAGGAAAAGCGTCTCCCGCTCGGATGTGGAGGCCTCCATCACCGCGCAAATTCATCGGGCCGATCGCCTCAGGGAGCGGACGGTCGAGGAAATCACACGCGGCACGGTGCTGATCGACAGTGACGGCGCGAAGGTCGGCCAGGTCAACGGTCTGTCAGTATTGTCCATCGGCAATTTCGCATTCGGCAAGCCCAGCCGGATTTCCGCCACGGTCAGGGTCGGTGCCGGGAAGGTCATCGATATCGAGCGCGAGGTCGAGCTTGGGGGCCCGCTGCATTCCAAGGGCGTGATGATTCTCTCGGGCTATCTGGCGCAGAATTACGCCGAAGATGCCCCGATGGCGCTCGCGGCGACGCTGACCTTCGAGCAGTCCTATGGCGGCGTCGACGGAGACAGCGCCTCCTCGGCAGAGCTCTACGCCCTGCTGTCGGCTCTTTCCAAGCTCCCTCTCGACCAGTCTCTGGCCGTCACCGGCTCGGTGAACCAGATGGGCGAGGTTCAGGCCATCGGTGGCGTGAACGAAAAGATCGAGGGGTTCTTCGATGTCTGCGTGGCGCGCGGCCTGACCGGGAAACAGGGCGTGCTGATACCCGCCTCGAACATAAAGCATCTGATGCTGCGGCAAGATGTCGTCGAGGCCTGCCGCGAGAAGAAGTTCCGCATCCTGCCAATTGCCACGATCGCGGAAGGCATCGAGGTGCTGACGGGAAAGAAGGCCGGCAAGCGCGGGGCCGGCGGGAAATATCCGTCGGGCAGCGTCAATCGGCTGGTTGAAGACCGGTTGGTCGGCTTCGCGGCCCTCCGGGCCAAAGCTGCGGCGAGAACGAAAGAAACCTGATCGCTAGAGATACGTCCCCGCCAGCGTCACCAACTCGCCGCCAACACCGAGCTTGAAGCGAGAGACGCCGGGCATGTGCAAGCCGTCGACGCCGCCGAGATCGAGCCATTCCACACCGGTTTCCTTGAGCTTGATGATGGCTTTCCAGAGCAGCAGATTGTGGGCTTGCTTCTCGCGCCCCTCCACACCGGTCCAGCCGACATAGTAGGTCGCGGAATTACCGTGCCGGATGGTGAGGATCGCCGCGATCGGCTCGCTGCCGACATAGGCGGTGAAAACCTGTGTCGCGCGCTTGTCGCGTCCGCTATCGGCGATGGCGGCAACGAAGGCGCCTGCCGGTGCCCGGAACTTGCGCCGCTTCCTGTGCTGGTCATGCCGGGTCAGCAGCCATTCCAGCGGCGCGCCGCCAAAACCGCTGCGCACCCGGATCGGCTCCGCTTCCGCGAGCTTGAGCTGGTTCCGCCATTTCATATGCAAACCGGCCCGGAGCGTCTCCAGGTCACGCCGGAGATCCAGCCAGACAGTGCTGTAGCCGGTCACCATCGGGCGCATGCCAATGCCGCGCAGGAGCGCATCGCTGTCCGCGCTGGCGGGGAGTTCCGGGGTCATGAAGAAGAGATTGAGCCGAGCGACCGGATAACGCTGTTTTATGAGATTGAAGATCGCCGCGCGTTCCGTCTCCGAAACATCCGCCAGGAAGACCGGGCCCCGCGTTAGTTTGGCAATCCGAAAACCGCCCGGAAACCGCCATTCGAGGATCAGGGCAAGCGCCACCCGCTCCGGGCCGCGCATGAAGACCGCCGTGACGGGGGTATAGGCGGAGGCGCGCGACATGGCCATGCCATACGCCGATGATTGCTCCAGCGCCGAGCGGTCCGCCTTTGCGATCAGCTCGTCCCAGCGCCGCTGATCGACCGCGTCCCAGAGCGCGACGATGCCGTCCTGCTCCTCACCACGCTTATCTTTCAGTGGCCGGTCGCTTTTCTCTTTGGCTTTCTGGGCTTTGGCGGCAGCCGCCATTCAAGGTTCCCCCGTCCCCGTTCCGCGGCTAGTCTTAGCCCATGTCCGTGCTCGCACAATTCAAAAAACCGCCCGTGATTCACGGCCACCGGATTCCCGGCCGCCGCTTCACACGCTGGGCCGCGCTCTATTTTATGGGCTTCGTTGCCCTGCCGATTCTCGGTTTCACGTTGCTGCTCGACCTGATCGGCTACCTGCTGGCGGTGAAGCTGTTCGGCGCGTCCTGTTACGGCCTGCTCTGCCTGCTCTGATCAATCGTCCTTGCTTTCCGGCAAGTCTATCCCGGCGAGTTTCTGGAACACCTTGATGACGGCGGAATCGTCCTCTGTTCCCAGCCCGGCCGCTGCCGCACCGAGGAACTGCTGGTGTGCCGCCGCCGACAGCGGCAAGGGGAAGGTCAGCTCCTTGCCGGTCTCCAGCACAATGCCAAGATCCTTCACGAAGATATTCACCGCACTGAGCGGAGCGTAATCCCCGTCGAGGATGTGCGGCACCCGGTTGTTGAACATCCAGGAAGCACCGGCGGAATTGGAAATCACTTCGAACAGGTCTGTGGGCGCCACACCGGCACGAATGCCAAGCGCCATGGCTTCCGCCGCCGCCGCGATATGCACACCTGCAAGCAATTGGTTGATGGTCTTTACGGTCGAGCCCGGCCCGGCCTGATCGCCCAGCCGGTAGACCTTCGCGGCAATCGCGTTCAGCAGAAAGTCCGCCGCCTCGAATGCCGCCGGCGTGCCGGAGCCCATCACCGTCATCTCGCCGGTCGCCGCCTTGGCCGCGCCGCCGCTGACCGGCGCATCAACCATCAGCAGGCCATGCTCCGCCAGCCGGCCCTCAAGCTCTCGTGCATAGGCGGCAGGGACCGTGCTGCTGGCAACAACGACGGCGCCTTTTTTCATATGTTTGACCGCACCGGTCTCGCCGAACAGCACGCTTTCGGTCTGGGCCGCGTTTACCACAAGCACCAGCAGCGCATCCACTTTCGATGCCTGCTCTGCCGGGTTTGCCGCGCCCTTGCCGCCGTTCGCCGCAAAATCCGCGACGGACTCGGCGCGCACATCCGTTCCCCAGGTCTCGACCCCGGCCGCGACAAGGGAGCGGGCCGCGCCCATCCCCATCGAGCCAAGGCCGATAACCCCGGCGATACGTCCTTCAGTCATTACTTTCCCCTAAATCAATCCGCCATTCACATGGATAACTTGCCCTGTAACGTAGCTCGCTTCGCCGGACGCGAGAAAGCCGATCACCGCCGCCACCTCGTGCGCCGTGCCTCGCCGCCCCATCGGAATACGGGCAGAGAGTGCCGCCACGCCCTGCGGCGTCATGGCCGAATGCGTGCCCGGATCTTTCTCGATGAAGCCTGGCGCCACGACATTCACGGTCGCCCCGGACGGTGCCAGCGTGAGGGCAAGGGCGCGCGCCGTTGCCTCAAGCGAAGCCTTTGCCGCCGCCGTCGCCGGAAAGGCGGGCAGGTCGGTGCGCCAGACATGCGGCCCAAAGGCTCCCACCGCGACAACCCGGCCCCGGGCCGAAGCTTGCAGCAGCGGCAGGGCCACCTCCGCCATCTCGAAGAAGGAGCGGGAAATGGCGTTCTGCGCCTGCTCGAACTTTTCCGTTCCGGCTTCGCCCAACGGTGCCTTGTCCGCGTAACCGGCATTGGCGACAAGGATATCAAGCCCGCCGAAGCGCTCGACACAGGCCTCGATCAGATACTGGCCCGCGCCCGGCTCCCCTAGATCCTTCAGCTCGGTTTCAGCGGTTGCGCCTTTCGAACGCACCTGCTCCGCCACGCGATTGAGGCCATCGAGATTAGCGCGCGTATGCAGCAGAAAACGGTCGCCGCTTTGCGCCAGTTTCCGGGCTGCCGCGGCGCCGATGCCGCTGGCCGCGCCCGTTATCAGGATTATCCGTTCGCCCATGGCCAGAGCCCCCGCAAAAGAACAGACCGGACTGTCGCACGCAGGTGACGCACGAAAAAGAAATAGTGACCACTAATCGAGGAAAGACAGCCTTCTAGATCCAGCGCCGGACCCGCGCCTTGTAATCCGTATAGGCCGCTCCGAAGAGACGTTCGAGATAGGCTTCCTCGCGCAGGATGACGCCGTAATGCATGACGCCAACAAATCCGACGGTCGCCGTCAGGATCCACAGCGTATTGCCGGCAAACGCCAGGCCGAACAACAGGGCTACCAGGGCGGCATACATTGGATTACGGCTGACCGAGAATAATCCGGTGGTGACAATGGCCGTCGTCGGCACCCAGGGCTTCGCGCTGGTCCCGGCGCGTTTGAATTGTCGCTCGGCGATGATGGCGACGGCAACCGCTCCAACGACGAGGGCCGGGCCGAGATAGGTCTGCGCCCAGTCAGGCGCAAACGGACGCGGCACAAAAATTTCCAGCACCGCACCGAAGACAATGAAGATCAACAGAATGACCGGCGGCGGCAGGATTACGCCCGCTGTATCCGGCACATCGTCAGGCTGTTGCTTCTCATCCATGCTCGTCCCCTTTCACTATGCAGATGTGACTAGCACGGTTCCTTGTTCAAGAGGTACGCGCGGTTGCTTCCTCTTCCACGATTTTCAGCCACGGCCAGCGCTCCCGGTAACTTCCGCATTTGAACTGAAACTGGTGCGGCGTCGGGTTCACCGGATTGTAGCGCAGGACGCCTGCGAACATATCCTCGAAGCCATAAGGCGCATGCACCTCGCCCTCTTGCGAGATGCCGCAGCAGGTACCCGCCACCACAAAACGATCGATACCGGTGCGGGATTCGAATATCGGCGGATAAGGCACCCCGAACCGCGCCTCGTACCAGAGCGGAACCCGTGCCTGATTGCGGATCTCGACCTCGACCCCGAGATCGGCGAACAGATCCGCCCCACGGCGGATCACTGCGTCTTCCGCTTCATAGCTGGTGTCCGGATCGTAATAGAAAATATCGTAGTCCCGGATATTCTCGGTCAGCGGTCGATCGGACAGCACATTCCAGACCGTCCCAAAAAGACAACCGGCGACCAGCCAGCCATCCTCGACACCGAGATCGGGCATCCGCTCCAGAACGATCCGGTTCACCGGGTTATCCTGCACCATCCCAAGGAACCGATCCTGCAAGCTCTCTTCGGTCATCGACGGGCCCCTGTTTTTCGACCTTGTGGAATTCATCCCATGCACGGGCACCAAAGCGCCGTCAACAGATTGACCGGAACGCCGCAGCCTGCCTAAGTGCAGGCATCAACTCATTTGATGGCCGCGCAACCGACTCCGGAAACCGGCCAAGCCAGGCCCGCCCGCCATGTCCATTCCAGCGCCCGTTCGCCATCTCGCCAGCTTCGCCTTCGCGGCGGGAGCCGGCGGGGCATTTGCCTTCCTTGGCGTGCCTCTGCCGTGGCTGCTCGGCCCCATGCTTTCGGTCGGCGTTCTCAGCATGGCCGGACTCACGCTCACCATGCCGAAAGGCGCGCGGCAGACCGGCCAGCTGCTGCTCGGCACCGGCATCGGCCTCAATTTCACACCCACCGTCGCCGCCTTCGTGGTGGACCATATCGCGGTAATGGTGATCTGCGCGCTGGCCTCGATCCTGTTCGGGCTGCTCTCCGCACTTTATCTGCGCAAGGTCGCGAAAGTGAACATGGCCACCGCCTATTTCGCCAGCGTGCCCGGCGGCGTTGTCGAGATGGCCCTGCAGGCAACGAAGTGGGGCGGCGAGATGGCGCCGGTTTCGCTCGCCCAGTCCCTGCGTATTCTCTGCGTCGTCACCACCATCCCGACCACGCTCACCCTTATCGGGGCTGTCGGGCATTCGCCGTTCGAGGCGCAAAATCTCCCGTTCGACCTGCAGGGCTTTCCGGTCCTGATCATCCTTTCCCTGCTGTTCGGTGGCCTGATGGCCTGGCGCAAGATCACCAACGGCTGGCTGCTCGGCCCGCTTGCCGCCGGCGCTCTGGTAACGGTGCTGGATCTGCATCTTTCCGGCATGCCGCGTGAGCTGCTCAATCTCTCTCAGGTCCTGATCGGCTGTTTCATCGGCCTGCGCTATCGCCGCGAGCTGGTGCTGCCGCTGAAGCGCTTCCTGCCCCACGCCTTGCTCAGCACGCTGGTTCTGGTTGGGCTTAACATCCTGTTCGGTCTCGGCGTGGCGGAGGTGACCGGCCTGCCGGCCGCCACCATGGTGCTTTCCGTCTCTCCCGGCGGCATGGCGGAAATGAGCATCACCGCCGCCGTGCTGGAACTCGGCGTTCCGCTGATCGCGGCCTTCCACATAATCCGGATTTTTCTGGTTATTGCCCTATCAGGACTGATCTTCCGCTATATTCTAAGTTCAAAGACATAGAGAAACCGGTATTTTCGGTTGAAAAACAAAAACCAATGGCGTTCCGCCAGTACCTAGAACCGGGATTCCCGGGAGGAAAAAATCCATGAACGCAGCTGTCGCCGCGAACCAGTCCGGCCTGTCGCTCGAAGAGCGTGCTGAACAGGAGCGCATGATTCTGGACGCTGTCGAGCGCTTCCTCACCCGCGATGTCGCGCCCTATGCCCATGAGCTGGAAGCCCAAGATGCCTGGCCGGAGGATATTGTCGGCAAGATGGCGGAGCTCGGCCTGTTCGGTGCCACCATCGGCGAAGAATGGGGCGGGCTTGGCCTCACGGCCTCGACCTATACGAAAATCGTCGAGCGGGTCAGCCGGGTCTGGATGTCGATCTCCGGCATTTTCAACTCCCATCTCATCATGGCCGCCGCGGTCGAGCGCTCCGGCACGGAAGCGCAAAAGGCCGCCTGGCTGCCACGCTTCGCCAGCGGTGAGCTGCGCGGCGGCATCGCCCTGACCGAACCAGACGCCGGCACCGATTTGCAGGCCATCCGTCTGCGCGCCGACAAGACCGAGGGCGGCTATCTCCTCAACGGCACCAAGATGTGGATCAGTAATGCCTATCACGGCCATATACTCGCCGTGCTGGCCAAGACCGATCTCGAGGCAAAACCCCGGCACAAAGGCATGAGCCTGTTCCTGATCGAAAAAGGTGAGGGCTTCAACGTCACCAAGAAGCTGGAGAAACTCGGCTACAAGGGCATCGATTCCGCCGGCTTCACTCTCGACGATTGCTTCGTGCCGGACGCAAACCTGGTCGGCAATGTCGAAGGCCGCGGTATGCAGCAGATCCTCGGCGGTCTGGAGCTCGGCCGGATCAATGTGGCCGCGCGCGGCGTCGGCATCGCCCGGGCCTGCCTTGAGGAATCGGTGCAATACTCCCAGATCCGCAAGACCTTCGGCAAACCGATCGCGGAACATCAAGCGATCCAGCTGAAACTCGCCGACATGGCAACCCAGGTCGAGGCTGCCCGACTGCTGACCGAACAGGCCGCCGCCGCCTACGACCGGGGCGAGCGCTGTGACATGGAAGCGGGCATGGCGAAACTCTTCGCCACCGAAGCCGCTCTGCATAACAGCCTGGAGGCCATGCGGCTGCATGGTGCCTATGGCTATGCCAAGGAATACAATATCGAGCGCTATTACCGGGATGCCCCGCTGCTCGCCATCGCTGAGGGCACGAACGAGATGCAGCGCCTGATCATCGCCAAGCAACTTGTCCAGCGAAATCCCGCCTGAGCCCGCCGGCTTCATCACGCAAAAAAGCCCGGCTGAAGCCGGGCTTTTTTTAATGAGTGAGAGCTAGGATCGCCGGACTCGACAGATCGGAGTCGGCGAAAGCTTCAGTCCCTACTTGTTCATCCGGTTATCGACCAGATCGTCGACCACGGCCGGTTCAGCCAGCGTTGAGGTGTCGCCCAGCTGGTCCTGCTCATTGGCGGCGATTTTGCGCAGGATGCGGCGCATGATCTTGCCGGAGCGGGTTTTCGGCAGGCTCGGAGCCCACTGGATCAGGTCCGGAGAAGCGATCGGGCCGATCTCCTTACGCACCCAGGTCACCAGCTCCTTGCGCAGCTCTTCCGACGGCTCCAGCCCGGCATTCAGGGTGACATAGGCGTAGATGCCCTGGCCCTTGATGTCGTGCGGATAGCCGACCACCGCCGCTTCGGCGACCTTGTCGTGCGCAACCAGCGCGCTTTCGACCTCGGCTGTGCCCATGCGGTGACCGGAGACGTTGATCACGTCGTCGACGCGGCCGGTGATCCAGTAATAGCCGTCCTCGTCCCGGCGGCAGCCGTCGCCGGAGAAATAGCGGCCGGGAAAGGTGGTGAAGTAGGTCTGGATGAACCGCTCATGGTCGCCATAGACCGTGCGCATCTGGCCCGGCCAGCTGTCGGCCATGCAGAGATTGCCCTCTGCCGCCCCTTCCAGCACCTTGTTGTCCGCATCGACAAGGACCGGCTTCACGCCGAAGAAAGGCAGCGTCGCCGAACCCGGCTTCAGATTGGTTGCCCCCGGCAGCGGCGTGATCAGGATGCCGCCGGTCTCCGTCTGCCACCAGGTATCGACAATCGGGCAACGCTTGTCGCCGACCACCTCGTGATACCACATCCAGGCTTCCGGATTGATCGGCTCGCCGACCGAGCCAAGGATGCGCAGGCTCTTGCGGCTGGTCGCCTTGACAGGCCCGTCGCCTTCGCGCATCAGCGCCCGGATCGCGGTCGGTGCCGTGTAGAAGATCGACACATTGTGCTTGTCGCAAACCTGCCAGAAGCGGCTGTAGTCCGGATAGTTCGGCACGCCCTCGAACATCAGGGTCGTGGCACCGTTCGCCAGCGGCCCGTAGATGATGTAGCTGTGCCCGGTGACCCAACCGACATCGGCCGTGCACCAGTAGATCTCGCCGTCCTGATAATCGAAGACATATTCATGCGTCATCGAGGCGAAGACCATGTAGCCGCCAGTGGTGTGCAGCACACCCTTCGGCTTACCGGTCGAGCCCGAGGTGTAGAGAATGAACAGCGGATCTTCCGCGCCCATTTCCGTCGGTGGGTACTCCTCGGACGCCGCATCGCAGATGTCGTGATACCAGTGGTCCCGGCCTTCGACCCAATCGATCTTGCCGCCGGTGCGCTTGACCACAACCACTGTCTTGCAGTCGGGGCATTCCTGCAGCGCCTTGTCCGTGTTGGCTTTCAGCGGAATCGGCCGGCCGCCGCGCAACCCTTCGTCCGAGGTGATGACGATGCCGGATTCACAATCCTGGATACGCCCCGCCAGCGCGTCCGGCGAGAAACCGCCGAAAACGATGGAATGCACCGCGCCGATCCGGGCGCAGGCCAGCATGGCGACCGCGGCCTCGGGGATCATCGGCAGGTAAATCGTCACCCGGTCGCCTTTTTTGACGCCGAGATCCTTCAAAGCATTGGAGAACTTGCAAACATCGCGGTGCAGCTCGCGATAGGTGATCTTCTTGTCGTCCTTCGGATCGTCGCCTTCCCAGATGATCGCCACCTGGTCGCCACGCTCGGCGAGATGCCGGTCGAGGCAGTTCGCGGCCGCGTTCAGGGTGCCGTCATGGTACCACTTGATGTGCAGGTCCTTGGCGTCGAAAGAGACGTCCTTGACCTTGCTGTAAGGCTTGATCCAGTCGAGCCGCTTGCCGTGCTCGGCCCAGAAACCTTCCGGGTTCTCGACCGACTCCTTGTACATTTTCTCGTACTTGGCTGCGTCCGCATGGGCCGTCTTGGCGATGTCCGCCGGCACCGGAAAATCATGCACGTCCCACATTGTTACCCCCTTGAGTATTGCGCGGTCTGACCACCGCATTCGTTATGTTTAATTGGCCGTAACTATAACAACCGTTTCTCTACGGTTAAGCGATTTTTGTGCGCTGCGTCCCCACACCTCAGGGCGCAGCCCCTAGCGCCCGTCCCAGCGTCCGTTCGCGCCCTCGATTTCCGCCTCCAGCGCTTCCGGATCCTCCGCGTCTACCACCTTTGCCGCGATCCCGAAACCGAACCCCTGCCGGGCCAGTGCCGCCATGTCGCGGTCGCGGTTCTCTTCGCGCTTTTCCGCCAGCCGATACGCCCCAATCCGCCGCCGTCTTGCATAGCGCGCCGCCGATGCAAGCTCACCGTTTTCCTGATCGAGTACTTCGGCCAGCGCCGCGTCGATATCATCCGACGAAACACCCTTTTCCATCAGCTTCCGTCTGATCATTTTGGTCGAGGTGCCGCGCGATACAAGAGACCGGACCCGGGTCTCGGCGAACAGCCGGTCGTTCAGAATACCCGCCTCGGTATACCGCTGGACCACGGCATCGACCATCTCCGCGCCTTCCGCCGGATCGCTACCGTGATAGGCGGAGGACAGCCGGACCCGCCGCATCAGCACCGCTTTCAGGTTCGCGGCCGAGCTGGCATAGCGCTCCATATACCAAAGCGCGACATTGCGCAGATAGCTCTCAGTGATGGGTTTCGGGGGCTTTTTCTCGCGGCGTTTATTAGGGGCGCCGCCACCTTCGGTGAAATCACTCATTCGGGTTCCGGGTCCGGCGCGGCTTGCTTAGCGCGCCTCACACCCCATCTGGTTGCTGTCACATGCTGTCCGCGCCTATTGTGCGCCGGCAACGCACCCCAGCCAACGGCCCAGTTCATGTCCGACCGCCCTTTCGCCTCGAATACCAACGCGAACACCATACCCATTCCGACTGTACGCAGGGTCGGAATGGTGAACTGGATCGGTGTCTGGACACTCTATGAGAAAGAGGTCCGGCGTTTCCTGAAGGTGATCACCCAGACCGTGTTCGCCCCGGTCGTCACCTCCCTGCTGTTTCTTGCCATCTTCACCCTGGCCCTGCAGCGCTCGATCGAACTCGGCGGCGGTATTTCCTATGCCGAGTTCCTGGCGCCCGGCCTCGTCGTCATGGCGATGATGCAGAACGCGTTTGCGAACACTTCTTCCTCGATCATGATCTCGAAGGTGCAGGGCAATATCGTCGATGTGCTGATGCCGCCGCTCGGACCGGGCGAATTGCTGGCCGCCTTCGCCCTCGGCGGCGTGACGCGCGGCATGATCGTCGGCGTGTCCACCGTCGTCACCATGTCGCTCGCTGTCGGCTTCCATGCGGCGCACTGGCCGGTGGCCATCTTCTTCGCGGTTTCCGCCTCGCTCGCCATGGCTTTGATCGGCATCGCCGCCGGCATGTGGGCGGAGAAGTTCGACCATCTCTCCTCGGTCACCAACTTCGTGATCCAGCCACTCGCATTCCTCTCCGGCACCTTCTACTCGATCGACCGGCTGCCCGGCATCTGGAACCAGCTCGCGCACCTCAACCCGTTCTTCTACATGATCGATGGCGTGCGCTACGGGCTGATCGGCTGGTCCGACAGCGACCCGCTGATCGGCGCTGCCGTGCTGATCGTGATGAACGCAATCCTGATGGCGCTCTGCTACATGCTGCTGAAGCGCGGCTACAAGATCCGCAGCTAACGTACAAAACCGCTGGTCCCGGCGGCGGCGTCTGCTATTTTGCGCCGATTACGGTTTATTTGGCGGATTAAGACATGCCCGCAGACGCCTCGATGACAGCGCCGGACGGCGGCACCCTGACCGCGCGCGAAAAGCGCACCACCGGGATTTTGCCGAGCCAGACCATCCGGGAGATGATCCGGGACGGACAGATCGCGTCCGACACGCCGGTCATCGACGGCCAGATCCAGCCTTCCAGTATCGATCTGCGGCTTGGCGACGAGGCCTACCGGGTGCGCGCCAGCTTCCTGCCCGGCCGGAACGCCACCGTGGATGACCGGCTGAACAGCCTCGCCATGCACAGGATCGACCTGCGCGAAGGGGCTGTGCTGGAAAAGGGCTGCGTCTATATCGTCCGCCTGCAGGAAAGCGTCTCGCTCCCAGCAAAAGTTTCCGGCACGGCGAACCCGAAAAGCTCCACCGGCCGGCTCGACATTTTCACCCGGCTGATCACCGATTACGGCACCGAGTTCGAGAGCGTGCCGGAAGGGTATGAGGGCCCGCTCTATGCCGAGATCAGCCCACGCACCTTCAGCGTGCTGGCCCGTACCGGCTCCCGGCTGAACCAGCTCCGTTTCCGGCGCGGCCATCCGGTCGCCAGCGACGCGGCAATGCGGCGGCTGCAGGACAGCGTGGTGCTGGTGCATGGCCAGGAGGCCGATATCAAGGAAGGGGTCGCTGTCAGTGTCGACCTGACCGGCGAGCCAAAGACCGGGCTGATCGGCTACAAGGCGAAGCAGCATACCGGCCTGATCGATATCGACCGGCCGGGCAGCTACGACGTGCAGGACTTCTGGGAGCCGCTCTACCGCCAGAAGGACCGCCCGGCGGAACTGGTGCTGGATCCGGACGAATTCTACATCCTCGCCTCGAAGGAATATCTCTCCGTACCGCTCGACTATGCCGCCGAGATGCGTGCCTACGATACGAAGGTCGGCGAATTCCGGGTGCATTATGCCGGCTTTTTCGATCCCGGCTTTGGCATGCCCGAGGCCGGCGGCGAGGCGACCCGCGGCGTGCTTGAAGTCCGCTCCCACGACGTGCCGTTCGTCATCAGTGACGGACAGATCGTCTGCCGCCTGGTCTACGAGCCGCTGATCGAGATCCCGGACAAGATCTATGGCGCCGGCGGCATCGGCTCGAACTATCAGGGCCAGGGCCTGAAGCTCGGCAAGCATTTCCGGAGCTAACCGCCCACCGATGCACGTCGCCGGTATGAAACCGCGACCTGCATCGTTTCAGAGTTGATGCTTGCGCGGATCGTAGGTCTCGTAATCGAAATAGACCATCTCGGAGCTGTAATCGTCCCACAGCAGGAGCCGGTAATTCGGCGGAAAATGCTGCCAGAGCAGCTGATTGAGTGACGATTTCAGATCCGGGTTTTTCTGCCCTTCGGCGATCAGAAACGCACGCATTGTCTGGAAGCTCGGCAGCTTGCCGTTCAGCTTCATGTCCGCCATACCACCAAGCACCGGGCGCTCGAAATCGAGCTTTTCCACATCGCGCCCACCAAGACCGAGCGCGATCTCCAGCACATCTTTCGCAGGCAAAGGAGGCCCGGCCTCAGCCGGATCGGTATCCGGCCAATCATACCGGGTCCAGAAATTCCCGATCGCCCAGGCGATGGCCAGTTTGAATTTGTAGCCACCCTCCGCGCCCGGCAGGTAATCCGAGAGCGGACCGTAACCACAGGGGACAAAATCCAGGGAGTTCCACCAGAAGCACCCGGTCGAAAAGGCCGCCTGCTTGGCGAAATCGGCGTCCCCGGCTGTCGAAGGGGCAAACGGATGCCCGATCACCTTCTGATCGGGGAATTGCCAGGCCAGATAAGAGGTCATGACCTGCGTCTGGCAGCCGCCGAGGCTATGCCCCGTGACGATAATGGGGACATTCGCCTCCCCCATAAGCTCCTCCAAAGCCTCCACAACAGGGCACGCCTGCTTTTGCAGATCGCCGTCCCGATGGAAGCGGCCGGACAGGCCCGCGATTTTGTTGAAACCCTGGATGGTTCCGGTCGCCACATTGCCGGCGATAGCGGCTTGTCCAGATCGACGAGTCGGCGGCGGTCCCACCTTTTCTTTCTCTATCCATCCGATTTTCACACCATCGTTCAGATAGTCCGACCACGGGTGGGTAGTGAAAGAGCGCAGATCCTGATCGATCTGGTCGAGCAGACCTTTGCCGCCAGTGCTGGTATCCGTGCCGCGAATGCCGACAACGAAGAAGAGCGGCGCACCGGTTTGGCTGGGTCCACTGCGATAAGACGCAATATAGACAAGATTGCTCCAGTCCGACGCAATCGCAGGCCCCCAGTCAAGAGACCATGACCCTGCCAGCGTCGGGGCGTCTTTCTTGCCGACATTTCCCGGCTGCGGGAGCAGAGGCATGAATTGCGGGTCCTGGATGGCGCATTTCAGATCTTCCGTCATGCTCTCGACATTGTGCTTCCACTCACTTGTGTAGGCGGCATTCGCCAGCCCCAGCCAGACCATCCCGTAATAAGCGCCGGGCAGCAGTTCCTGCAGGTCTTTGACCCGCGCCTCATCCAGCACATCCGCCATCGCGCATCCCTCTCCGCAAATAGTTGAGTAATTTTATATTACTATTTTTCTATTATGACGTGTAGTTATTTGTGAGATGCTGGTCTCATTTTTCGAAAAGGAGCGCCGCGATGCCAGATAGCGTTTCCCCCCGCACCGTGAATCTGCCGCTCTCCGGCAACGTCACGCAGGCGATCAATCCGTGGAGATGGGTGTTCGACTGGGCCGGGAGCAATTTCAGCCTGATCAACGTCAATCTCGGCCGCTCATCCGATCCCGATCTGGAGCAGGAAATCCTGACCGAGGTCGGCTCTTACGGCCGTCAGCTCGGGCGTATGGGCGAGGCGATGCAGGTGCTGGTCGACAAGCTGGACCGCAGCACGCTGGACAAGGCGGAGCGCCACGCGATCGAAGCGTTCGAGGTACAGCTCCGGGAGATCGACCGGCTGAAAAAACGCCGGCGCTGAAAACAAAACCGGCGCGGAACAGGGGCATCAAAAAGCCCGCATACCGCGTCGGTTTAAATGTATGAGAGTCGTCTGGTCTCAGACCGTAATGTCGACACCTGATGACGAAGCGCTCTGCGCTCCAGTCGACTGGGCGATCTGCTTGGCCGTTTCAACGGCACTGGAGACAACCTGGGCCTGGACAATTTGCTGCTGCTTGTCTGCGCGGAACGCAAAAACAGCGAGGCTCGACTGCACGGGTGCGGTCATGGCGGACTCCTTTCTGGTGATTCCGCTTATTCAAGTGACTGCACTATATCCGCCAGAGCTTTACGAGTCATGAAGGATCGCATTGGATTTTATGGACTTTTCCGACTTTTCAGAAACAGGGGGTGGGGATATCCGTTGCCCCACGAGCTTTAATTCCAGCTCCGCACCAAAGATCATTGCATTGCAGGGCTCGGAAATGGCATCAATCTCCCATGGATAACCACGCGCAAACTCAGACTCGGTTTTACTGGCCCTCCCCTTAGGAGCGGCACGTCGTTATTCATTTTTCGATCCCTGCCGCCGCGATCCGGCGAGCATGGGACTTTTCCTGACATCTTTCCGAATTACGGCGGCTTCCTTCCCGGAGCAGCCAATGAACATCGCCCCCAATCACACGCCCGACAGAGCTACCGACACTCAACCCGTCATTCTCACCGGAGACCGAACCACCGGCCCCCTGCATCTCGGCCACTATGCCGGGTCCCTCAGGAACCGTGTCGCGCTCCAGCATTCCCATCGGCAGTATCTGCTGCTCGCGGATGCCCAGGCTCTGACGGACAATGCGGCCGACCCTGAAAAAGTCGCCAATAACGTCCTGGAAGTTGCGCTCGACTATCTGGCCGTGGGCATCGATCCGGAGCTGACCACCATCGCGGTCCAGTCGGCCCTGCCCGCGCTTGCCGAGCTTACGATGCTTTACCTGAACCATGTCACCGTCTCCCGGCTGGAACGGAACCCGACGATCAAGACCGAGATCCAGCAACGCGGTTTCGAGCGGGACGTTCCGGCGGGGTTCCTCTGCTATCCGGTCTCCCAGGCCGCCGACATCACCGCCTTCAGGGCGACGCTGGTGCCGGTCGGTGAGGATCAGGCACCGATGATCGAGCAGACAAACGAGATCGTTCGGCGGATGAACCGACTGGCCGGTTGCGACGTCCTGCCCGAAGCCCGCGCCCTGATCCCCGCTGTTGGCCGCCTGCCGGGCATCGACGGGATCGGCAAGATGAGTAAGTCGGCTGGCAACGCGATCCCGCTTTCCGCCTCCCCGGACGAGATCCGCGACGCTGTCCGGCGCATGTATACGGACCCCGATCACCTCAAGGTCAGCGACCCGGGAAAAGTCGAGGGCAATGTCGTCTTCACCTACCTGGACGCTTTCTCGGACGATCAGGGCACGGTCTCTGACCTGAAAGCCCGGTACCGGCGCGGCGGGCTTGGCGACATACAAGTGAAAAACCACCTCGAAGAGATCCTGCAGACCCTGATCTGGCCGATACGAGAGCGCCGGACCCGGCTCGCGGAAGATCCCGGCGAGGTGATGCGGATGCTGCGTGACGGCACCGACAAGGCGCGGGAGATTACACAGGCCACTCTGGACGAGGTGCGCTCGGCGCTTGGTCTCTTTCGCTGGACCTGACGACTATGATCGGTGTCGCCGGAAGCACGCCTCCGGCCTCGATTCGCGCAAATTCACGGGATATCCCCGGTGCGGCGCCATATTCCCCTTGGCGTCCCCCGGATTCCGTGCTTTTTTCGATATCCGGCGGCGCCGGTTTTCGGTGCCGCCATTTTTTATGGTGGAGAAGGACGTTGGTTACCACGGTGATGCCCACATACGGGCGTATAGATATCGCTTTCGAGCGGGGGGAAGGCCCTTATCTGTATAGCACCGAAGGCCGACGATATCTCGATTTCGCATCGGGGATCGCCACCAACTCCCTTGGTCACGCCCATCCGCATCTGGTCGAAACGCTGAAGAGCCAGTCGGAAAAGCTGTGGCATGTCTCCAACCTCTACGAGGTTCCGGAACAGAAACGGCTGGCCGACCGGCTGGTACAGAATTCCTTCGCCGACACGGTGTTCTTCGCGAATTCCGGTGCCGAGGCGAATGAAGGCGCGCTGAAGATTGCCCGCAAATACCAGTGGGAGCGCGGCGAGAAGGAGCGGAACGAGATCGTCTGCTGCACCTCCGCCTTCCACGGCCGGACGCTGACGACTTTGTCGGCTGGCGATAACGAGACCTACCGGACCGGCTTTGGCCCGCGCCCGGAAGGCTTCCGTCATGTCGCTTTCGGCAACATGAACGAGATGCGCGAAGCGATGGGCGCCAAGACCGCGGCCATCCTGGTCGAGCCGATCCAGGGCGAAGGCGGCATCAACACCGCCGATGTCGAGTATCTGAAGGCGCTCCGCCAGGCGGCGGACGAATTCGGCGCCCTGCTGATTTTCGACGAGATCCAGTGCGGCATGGGCCGGACCGGCAAGCTCTGGGCCTATGAATGGGCCGGGGTCGCGCCGGATATCATGACGCTTGCCAAGGGTCTTGGCGGCGGCTTCCCGGTCGGTGCCATCCTGGCGAGCGAGAAGGCGGCCTCCGGCATGGCGCCGGGCACGCATGGCTCCACCTTCGGCGGTAACCCGCTGGCGATGGCCGTTGCCAACGCGGTGCTGGACGTACTGCTGGAGCCGGGCCTGCTGGATCGCGTCGCGAAACTTGGCGACGACTTCCACAAGCGCCTGGAAGCGATTGCATCACGTTATCCGAAGATCATTTCGGGGGTCAAAGGCAAGGGACTGATGCTCGGTCTGGTCTGCGAGGTCACGAATGCGGACCTCCAGGGCAAGCTGCGCGAAGCCGGCCTGCTGACCGTCGGCGCAGCCGGGAACGTTTTGCGTATCCTGCCGCCGTTGATCATCGACGAAAGCCATGTCGCCGAAGCGTGCGACATTCTCGAGAAAGTCTGCGCGGACTGGGACGCCTGAAAAGGCACCCGGCCGGTCCCGATGATGGACCGGCCGGTGTCCGCCCCCGATTCTGGAACTTCGATATGACCCAACAGAACCATTTCCTCGATCTCGACCAGATCGATGCGCTGACCCTTCGGTCCATTGTCGATGAAGGCATGGCCATGAAGCGCGGCGATGCCGGCACCGAAAAGCCACTCGCCGGTAAAACTCTGGCGATGATTTTCGAGAAACCGTCAACCCGGACCCGTGTGTCCTTCGAAGTCGGCATGAAGCAGCTCGGCGGCGAAGTCGTCGTGCTGAACGCGGCCGACCTGCAGCTTGGCCGCGGCGAGTCCGTGAGCGATACCGCCAAGGTGCTGTCCCGCTATGTCGACTGCATCATGATGCGGACCTTTGACGAGGCTACGATCCGCGAGATGGCGGAGCATGCCACCGTTCCCGTGATCAACGGCCTGACGGACCATTCCCATCCCTGCCAGCTGATGGCCGACATCATGGCCTTCGAAGAGCATCGCGGACCGATCCGGGGCAAGACAATCGCCTATAGTGGCGATGGCAACAATATGGCCTCCTCCTGGATTCACGCGGCGACGAAGTTCGGCTTCGAGCTCCGCATCGCCTGCCCGCCGGAACGCAGCCCGGACCCGGCCCTGCTGGAATGGGTGAAGAAGAATGGCGGCAACGTCATCCTGACGCACGATCCGGAAGAGGCCGTCAGGGACGTGGATTGCGTGGTGACCGATACCTGGGTCTCCATGGGCGACGACAGCTCCAACGTGCACAATCAGCTCGGCCCGTACCAGGTGACCGGAGATCTGATGGCGAAGGCGAAGCCGGATGCGATCTTCATGCATTGCCTGCCGGCGCATCGCGGCGAGGAAGTGACGGCGGAAGTCATCGACGGCCCGCAATCCATCGTCTTCGACGAGGCGGAGAACCGCTTGCATTCGCAGAAGGCCGTCCTCAACTGGTGCCTTTCGTAGAACCATTACGCCTGATCCGGAGATCAAGATGAGCACCGCCGACATTTTCGCAGAGTCGGGTCACGACGATCTTTTGCTGCCTTTCCAGGTCGATCCGTTCGGCCTGCGCGGCCGCATGGTGCGATTGAATTCGGCCGTCCACACCATTCTGGACCGGCACGGCTATCCGGATCCGGTCTCAAAACTGCTCGGCGAGGTCATGACCATCACGGTCTGCCTCGCCGGCGCGCTCAAATACGAGGGCGTGTTCTCGCTGCAAATCAAGGGCGACGGGCCGGTCCGCACCATGGTCGCGGATTTCACCAGCGACGGACATCTGCGCGGCTATGCCGCGTTCGATGAAGATGCCGCAAAACAGGCAGCGGAAAACGGCGAAGCGACCGTTCCCCGGATGATCGGCGGCGGTTATATCGCCTTCACTGTCGACCAGGGCGCGGACACAGAGCGGTATCAGGGCATCGTGCCGCTGTCCGGACAGACGCTGGCGGAATGCACGCACGAATATTTCCGCCAGTCGGAGCAGCTCGAGACCGGCATTAATGTCGCCGTGCGCAAGGACGAGTTCGGTATCTGGCGCGCGGGCGCACTGATGCTGCAACGCATGCCGCTCGACGGCGGCGAGGCACCGGAGCCGGGCAAGGCCCGCACAGTGCACGACATGGACGCCTACGAGGATGCCTGGCGCACCGCCATGGTGATGGTCAGCAGCGCCACTCCGGATGAAATCGCCGGGACCCGCATTGCGCCCGACCGCCTGCTGTTCCGCCTGTTCCACGAAAGCGGAATCCGGGCCTATCCGGCCCAACCCGTGGCTGAACGCTGCCGTTGCTCGAAAGATCGGGTTGAATCCGTCCTGAAGTCGCTGTCCGACGAGGAAATCCAGGACATGACAGTGGATAATCTGATTTTCGTCGTCTGCGAGTTCTGTAAAACGCGCTGGGATTATGACGAAGCCGGCATGGAAAAACTTCGGGCCGGCACTGACGATTGATCACAATGCTGCCGCACCACTTGGGTTAGAATGGGTCTCTCGGCTCATTAATCTTTTGAATCCATGGGGGTCTCGATGCGGGTCCGATTCGCTTTTCTTCTCTTTGTCCTCGCGGCACCGCTGCTCGGTGCCTGTGCCACACCGCCGGCAGTGGAGTTTCCGGAGCTGACTTTCCGGCACAAGACTCCGATCCGGCTTGCCGTCGGTTCGGTCGAGGTGATCAACGAGTTCCGCATGCCTTTCGCCGCGCCCAATGTGGAGCACAAGATGCCCGTCGCACCTGGCCCGGCCGCAGAGAGGTGGGCTCAGGATGTACTGCAGGCCACAGGCGGTCCGGACAAGCTGGTGATGGTGATCACCGATGCCTCGGTGACCGAAACCCCGCTGAAAATCAAGAAGGGCCTCAAGGGCGCTTTCACCACGGATCAGACGGAACGGTATGAGAGCCGGGTTGCGGTACGCCTCGAAATCCGCACACCGGAAAACAA
>NZ_JACZFS010000054.1 GCF_014904795.1 Nisaea nitritireducens | reverse complement strand
GCCGCCCCCCCGGAGCCTGACGGTTTGCGTCAGATATTGGCCAGCACGTGTTCGGCGCTGGAGACTTCAAAGGCGCGCGGCTCTTCAACGAAGAGCTTGGTGACGGTGCCGTTCTCGACAACCATCGCATAGCGCTGGGAGCGCATGCCGAGGCCGGCGACGGAGACATCCATCTCAAGGTCGAGCGCCTTGGCGAGTTCGCCATTGCCGTCCGCAATCATGGTGACAGCGTCGCCCGCGCCCTGGTCCTTGGCCCAGGCACCCATGACGAAAGCATCGTTCACGGCCGTGCAGGCAATCGCGTCGACGCCCTTCGCCTTCAGCTCACCCGCCTTCTGCACGAAGCCCGGAAGATGCTGCACGGAGCAAGTCGGCGTGAACGCCCCCGGCACCGCGAACAGGACGACCTTGCGGCCCTTGAAGAATTCTGCCGTATCGAGATCGTCGATCCCGTCCGCCGTGTTTGTTTTCAGCGTCAGCGCCGGAAATGCGTTCCCAACTTTGATAGTCATTCTGGTCTCTCCCCCTGGGTGTTGTCTGGCCGGGTTGGCCGAGAAAATTCTCTGCTAGAGAAATACGATGCTTGAGATGGGGCCGACCAGCTCCAATTCCAATGCCGTTAGCTGCCGGCTTCCGCGATCGCTGTTTGCACCGCTTCAAGGCTCAGCAGTTCCGGCAGCGCGACACCGCCCGGCGCACCCGGACCATAGACCGCGTTGAACGGAATGCCATAGCGTCCGAACGATGCCAGATAATCCGCGATCGCCGGATCGGGAGCCGTCCAGTCAGCCCGCATGGCAACAACATCCTCCGTCCCGATCAGTCCGGTAATCTCCGTGGATTCCAGAACCAGCGATTTGTTGACCTTGCAGGTCAGGCACCAGTCCGCTGTGACATCGATCAGAACAGTTTTGCCTTCTGCCACCAACCGGGAAATCTCCCGCTTGTCAAAAGGCCTCCAGGCGGATTCGACATCGGATGCCTTCGGTGCGGAGCTCTCCCGCACCGTTGCATATAGACCAACCCCGGCGACCGCGAGCATGGCGGCCAGGGCAATCGGTGCGCCCGCGCGCCTGCCGGGCACGCCATCCCGCGCCCTCCAGGTCAGCGCGGCCGTCAGCACCAGTGCCAGGCCACCGAGCAAAAGCGTATCGGGCAACGCGGCGGTCGCGGCAAAGACAGTATAGAGCCACACAGCCGTCGCCATGAGCGCCAGACCGAGGACGCGGCGCAGCCAGATCATCCAGGCGCCGGGCCGCGGCAAGGCGCGCGCGAGCCCAGGCAACGCAGCGACAAGAAGATAGGGCGCCGCCAGGCCGAGCCCCATGACAAGGAAGACAACGGCAATCTCGACGGACCCGCGCGAGAGCGCGAAACCGATCGCCGTGCCGAGAAACGGCGCGGAGCACGGCGTCGCCAGCAGAGTGGCAAACGCACCGGTAAGAAAATGACCGGACAGGCTGGTTTTTCCCTCATGCCCGCCCACAGCGGAAGCCGCAAGGCCGAGATCGGAGACCCGTTGCGGCAAACCGATCTCGAACAGACCAAGAAGATTGCCCGCAAAGAGCACCAGAATTGCCACCATGAGTGCAAGGAACAGAGGTTGCTGGAACTGGATGCCCCAGCCGACCGCAAGGCCCGCCTCCTTCAGCGCGATGGCCCCACCGGCCAGCAGCAGGAATGAGACAACAATCCCGGCGGCCGAGGCCAGAAAGCCCCTCCGGATCGTGCCCTTGTCAGCTCCGCCATATTTCACCGCGCCGACCAGCTTCAGCGACAGCACCGGCAACACGCAGGGCATCAGGTTGAGGATCAGGCCGCCGAGGAAGGCAATGCCAAGCACAGCCGCCAGTGCCGCCCAGCGGTTGGAGGGTCCGGCCTCCACCGCTTCAGAAACCGTGACCTTCCGCTCCAGGAACCGGTCACCGTCGACCAGCGTCAGGGTGACCTCCTCACCGGCCAGTCTGCTGCCTTCCGGCAAGGAGGCCGGGACCGTCAGCACGGCGGAGCGCCGGTCCGCGGAGAAGGCGATATCCGGTTTGCCAAAGGCAAAGCCCTGCCGCGCTTCAGGAAAGACATCCGGCGCGTCGAGCGGATGTGTCGCCTGGATGGAGACGGCGAGCGAATGCGGCTCCGGCGTGCCGACCGCCGTGACCTGACCGATATCGAGGCCAAGCCCGCTCAGATTCTTCGGCACACGGGCGCGGAATCGGTCTATCAGCTGGGCGAACGCCGTCGGGCTAGCTTCCGTCCCGGCGAGATCGAGGCTCAGACTGGCCGTCAACGGCACGCAGATATCACTGCAGGCCAGCGCGTTCATCTCCGCCCGCAATGCCAACGGTTCACCCGGCTGGGAAAGCGTCGCGCGAATCGGAATCACCACCTCGCCGTGGTAGCCGTAGGTCTCCAGCCCGAACAGGCTGAACCGTTCCGGCACCGGCCAGCGCCAGGCCATTCCGGCAAGGTTGCTTGAGCCCTGCCAGTCAATTTCCGGCGGATAACCGGCATCGCCCGGGGCACGCCAATAGATCTTCCAGCCGTCGGCCAGGCGGAACTGCAGGCCGAGAGGAACATTGTCCTGGCCCTGGGTTCCCGCCACCGCGGAAATCAGCCGGACATCGGCGAATTCGGTACTGACCCAGTCGGACGCACCGGGCGCAGCAGTGGCAGGGCGCGCAAAAAATCCGAGCGCCATGATGACGCCCAGAATAGCGACCACTATTGGATTTCTGGGGCGGAAGACCCAACTCATAATCAGATGCCCGAACTTGTTGCAGGGTTTTCACACCCTTTCCGTCCCGCATATATAGTGGACCGGAGCCGCCACGTCGGTCACATTTTCCGGAAACGCGGGAAAGAATTGGCGGACCCGGCGCAACCGAAGATCAGGACAGTCAAGAATGACCAGCACCGTCGCCGAGGAAACCCAGGAAGGCTATCTCACCGGACAGCTTCTGGTGGCCATGCCAGCAATGCGCGACCCGCGTTTTGCCCGTTCCGTGATCTATATCTGCGTCCATAACGCCGAAGGTGCGATCGGCCTGGTGGTAAACCGTCTGGTCGGCTCGATCGAGTTCAGCGACCTGATCGAACAGCTCGACATGCAGTTTGGCGAAACCGACCTGGTCGCCAACCCGCCGGTGCATTTCGGCGGACCGGTCGATACCGAACGCGGTTTCGTGCTGCACAGCGCCGACTACCAGAGCGAGGAGACGCTCGATATCGACAAGGAATTCGGGCTGACCGCGACGATCGACATCGTCCGAACCATCGCGTCGGGCAGCGGTCCGAAGGACCATCTTCTGGCGCTCGGCTATGCCGGATGGGGTCCGGGCCAGCTCGACAGCGAGATCCAGGAAAACGCCTGGCTCAATGTCGATGCGGACAACGCGCTGGTCTTCGACACCGATCTCGACAGCAAATGGGACCGGGCACTGGCCAAACTCGGCGTCGATTCCGCCCTGCTCTCGACCGAGGCCGGCCGGGCATAGGTTCCGCTCTACCAAAAAAGCACTCCAGAACGTCACATTATCGAGCCAAAACGCGATTGCCGTATTGTCTCAATTTTGATACGTTCCGGATGTTGAATGAAGTGGCACCTTGAGATCGACGGACGTGCAACCAAGGAGCTTCGAATTTTTCCGGCCGACATCAGGGCACGCATCTTCCGGGTGGGGAAACTCCTGACGGAATTCGGACCCGAGAATGTCGGCCTGCCCCATGTCCGGCCCCTGAGAGACAAGCTTTGGGAGATGCGGGCATCGGGAAGGGACGAGATCGACCGTGCCATATACTTCACCGCAGAGGGACGCCGCATTGTCATCCTGAGCGCCTTCGTCAAAAAGACCCAGAAAACGCCCGACCGGGAACTCGCGAAGGCTATGAAACGGATGTTGGACCATGGTTGAGAAGATCGCATTCGCAGACCTGCAGGAGGAACTGCTTCAGGACCCCGAAACGCGGTCCGAATATGATGCTCTCGAACTGGAATTCGAGGTGGCGCGCAAGATCATCGCTGCCCGCACGAAAGCCGGTCTGACGCAGCAGGCGCTAGCCGAGAGAATGAATACCTCCCGCAGCACCATCGCGCGCCTTGAGGGAGGAAAGACCCTCCCTTCCCTCGAGACCGTACGCCGGGTCGCGCGCGCGACCGGCACCGAAATCCGGATCGCAATCCACGCCTGAAGGTTCCAGTCTCGTTGAGCAACGGGCGGCACCTCACGACAGGCGACTGCCAAACACCTTCTCAACCGGAAACGCGTCTATATCGACATCCTCCAGGCAGCGCACATTGACCGACCATAAATGCGGAGCGGTGCGCGGTCTCCGGAAGGGGAGGATGCCGCAACGCGGGCAAAAATAGTCCGTCGCTTGCTTCGTGTTGAACTGGTACGTCGTGAGGTCTTCGAGCGGGGTGAGTAACTCCAGAGCCCCTTCTTCCACCCGGTGAAGCAATGCGCCCCGCCGCCGGCAGATCGAGCAATCGCACACACGGACGTGGTCAAGGTCAGCCTCCAGCTTGAACCGTACCAAGCCACAGTGACAGCTGCCCGAATAGACGCTCATCTTCTGCTCCCCAATCAGCCGTCAACGATCAAGGCTTCAAGCGTTAGCCTAAGCTTTCGACGGCAACAGCGTGTCCACCAGCTCCATCCAGTAGCCGATGCCGAGCGGAATGGAGGCGTCGTTGAAATCGTAATCCGGGTAATGCAGCTTGCCGGACTTGTGGTCCGGCGCTGCCGTGCCCATCCAGATATAGTTCCCCGGGCGCGCGTTCAGCATGAAGGAGAAATCCTCGCCCGCCATGCAGGGATCGTGCTCGCGAATCACCTTGTCCGCACCGACCAGCGCCTCTGCGACCCTGGCCGCGACCTCCGCTTCGGCGGGCGGGTTGATGGCCGGGGGATAGTTCTTTCGGTAGTCGATCACCGCCTCGCAGCCGAAGCCTTCGGCGATCCCGGTTGCCAGCGCGCGGATGCGCTCCTCGGCGAGGTCGCGCACGCCCGGCTCGAAATAGCGCACAGAGCCGCCGATCACCGCTTCGTCCGGCATCACCACATAAGCATCCGATCCCTTGAACATCGAGACACCGATGGTCGCGGTCTTGTGCGGCGAGACGTTGCGGCCCGGCACGCTCTGGATCGCGGTGACCAGATGGGCCGCCGCCAATACCGTGTCGACGCCGTCATGGGGCATGCCCGCATGAGTGCCCTGGCCGCGCACCGCGATGTCGAAATAGTCGATCCCGGCCATGATAGGCCCGGCAAGCGGGCAGAAAGTCCCGAGCGGCAGGTCCGGCCAGTTGTGCAAGCCCCAGACCGTCTCGCAGTTTGCCTTCTCGAACAGCCCTTCCTCGACCATCACCCGGCCACCGCCACCACCTTCTTCCGCAGGCTGGAAGATCAGCGCGACGGAACCTGCGAAATCCCGACTTTCGGCCAGCAATTTCGCCGCCCCAAGCAGCATCGCGGTGTGCCCATCATGGCCGCAGGCATGCATCTTTCCGGGCACCGTCGATTTATGCGGCACATCGCCGAATTCCTGCATCGGCAGCGCGTCCATATCGGCCCGCAGCCCGATCATCGGGCCCTCGGAGTGTCCGCGGACAATACCCACAACGCCGGTCGTGGCGATCCCGGTCATGATCTCGTCAACACCGAAAGCCTTCAGCTTCTCCGCGACGATCCCGGATGTGCGCACCTCCTCGAACCCGATTTCGGGGTGAGCGTGAAGGTCACGGCGCCATTCGGTGACATGGTTGTGCAGGGCTGAAATCCGGTTGTGGTGACGCGAGGAGAATGCGAGCGTGTCGGTCATGTGAAATCCAGTGGATGCCGGCCGGGGCGGCCGATGAGGAATGTGTATGGAAGAATGCCCCGATGCTTGCGCCACGTCGAGCCGGTCCCCGTCTTTTCAGCCGAAGAAATCCCGGAATCACCCATCCGTGCCCAAAAATGACTGCGCGCGGATCAGCTCCACCAGCGGGGCGACAGCCGGATTGTCCCGCTCCCGCGCTATTTTCAGGACCACCTCCAGCTCGGGCGCGCCGGCAAGCGGCCGCGCAACCAGGTCCGCCGACCGCTCGTCACAGATCGATTCCGGCACCAGAGCCACCCCGAGCCCGGCCGCGACCAGGCGCAGGATCGTATTCTGCAATTGCGGCTCGAAGCGAAAACGCGGCACCACGCCCCCGCCCGTGAGGTACTCAACGATGGTCCGGTGCAGCGTCTCCGCGACACTTGCCGGGGTGGCGATAACGTCTTCATCCCGCAGATCCTGCGCCTCGACGGACAAGCACGCGGCGAGCCGGTGCGACGGCGGCACCACGAGGCAGAGGCGATCGGTGAAAATCGGCAGGCTTTCGAGCTGCGGTGCGGTGCCGCCAGAGAAGGTCACGGCGGCATCGAGTTCTCCGTTCAGCAACAGGCGCTCGATATCCGCCGGTGTGGTCTCCGAAAGAGACAGCCGTACATCCGGCCTGATGGCGGAATAGCCGCTGACGATGCGCGGCACGATCCGGTGCGCGGCATGCATCATGAAGCCGAAGCGCAGCTCGCCTTTCTGCCCTTCGGCGACAAGGCGCGCGTCCCGACAGGCGGTATCGAAGCTGGCCAGAACCTCACGGGAATCCTCAAGGAAGCGTTGCCCGGCCAGCGTCAGCGAGACCTGCCGCGATGTCCTGTTCACCAGCGTCACCCCGAGATCCCGTTCAAGATTGGCGATCTGCCGGCTGAAGGGCGGCTGGGTCATGTTCAGGCGCTCCGCCGCCCGCCCGAAATGCAGCGTTTCGGCGAGAGCCACGAAATAGCGCATCTGGCGCGTATCCATTGATACCCTAACTGGATTGATGGGTGCATATTTTTGGATTGGATTGTATCGCAAGAAAAGAATAGAGAAAGACTATTCCTTCCTGTGGTCCTTCCTCTGGCGCCTCATCTCATCCATGCTTTCCAATCTGATCATCGTGCTGCCGATCTTCGCGCTCGTCCTGACGGGATACGCCGCGCGGCGCTTCGGCGCTCTTGGCCCGACCGCGACACGGGAGGTCAACCGGTTCGTGGTCTATCTGGCCCTGCCGGCGATGCTGTTCAGCATCATGGCGAAAGCCGATCTGGCGGAGATCTGGCAGCCGGACTTTATCCTTGCCTTCACGGCGGGCTGTGCGCTGGTCTTCGGCGCCACGCTGCTGGTTCGCATGCGGCAGGGCAGTCATCTTGCCGACGCAGCCATCGACGCACTCAACGCGAGCTATCCGAATACCGGCTACATGGGGTTCCCGCTGGTTCTCTCCGTGATCGGCAGCGCGGCGATGGGTGCCACGATGATCGCGACGATCCTGACCGCCTGCGTGCTCTTCGCCGCCGCGATCGTGCTGATCGAGTGCGCCCTGCAGACCGGGTCCCGGCGCCGCGACATTCTTCGCAAGACAGCCCTCGCGCTCGCCAAAAACCCTCTTCTCGTTGCTCCCGCCCTCGGTGCCCTGTTCATGGCGTCGGGTCTCTCGCTCCCTGAGATCCTCGACAGCTATCTGGCACTGTTGGGCGGGGCGGCCTCGCCCTGCGCCCTTGTCTCGCTCGGGCTGTTTCTCGCCGACAATGCCGGCCAGAACACCAGCACCGGCGCGAACAACCGGGTTCAAGCCGCGCTGGTCGCTCTCAAACTGGTGGTGCAGCCCGCCGTTACATGGGTGGTCGCTGTCCCTATCCTCGCCCTGCCCTCAAGCGTTGCTTACATTGCGGTGCTTCTCGCCGCCCTGCCGACCGGCACAGGCCCCTTCATGCTAGCGGAATTCTACCAGCGCGAAGCACTGCTCACGAGCCGTGTCGTGCTGACGACGACCGTGCTCTCGGTCGCGACACTCTCGTTCTATCTAGCGGTTGCGGGGTCATACTAGATCCGGAATAGCCCGGCCTAAAAGTGCTTCAGCTCATCCGCGAAGCTTGGATAGAACTCCTCGCGCAGCAGCGCGAACAGGACATGATCCTGCCAGCGGCCGTCGATCTTCAGATACTTCTTCGCCAGTCCTTCCTCACGGAAGCCAGCCTTCTTGAGCACACCCTGGCTCGGATAGTTGCGCGGCAGGCAGGCAGCCTCGACCCGGTGCAGGGAAAGCTGATCGAAGCCGAAGGAGCAGGCGCCATGGACCGCTTCCGTCATGTAGCCGTGCCGGGCATGGGGACGGCCGATCCAGTAGCCGATGGTGCAGCACTGGGAGACCCCGCGGCGGACATTGGCGATGGTGATGCCGCCGACCAGCGCATCGTCGCTGCGGCGGTAGATGAAGAAGGAATACCCCTGATCCCGCGCCCAGTCCTCGGCATAGCGGGCGAGACGGCGGCGGAAGGCGGCGCGCGTCAGGGCGTCATCCGGCCAGCGCGGTTCCCACTCGACAAGAAAATCCCGGCTGATGGCGCGCAGCTCGGCCCATTCACGCCAGTCGTTCTTGTTCGGCTGCCGGAGATAAAGCCGCGGCAGGGATACCCGCGGCTCGATCTTGGACGGCGGAAAAAACGTCAGGACCAAATCACG
>NZ_JACZFS010000053.1 GCF_014904795.1 Nisaea nitritireducens | reverse complement strand
GCTCTTGAGCAACCGCTCCGCCACGCGGCGGATCGCCGCCGGATCGACCGCGTCGACCTTGGCAACAAGTTCGGGCACCGGCACCGGGCGGCCGTAGACCAGCATGTGCTGGGCCAGTTGCTCGCACCGGTTCGAGGTGCTCTCCCGGCTCATCAGCAGACCGGAGCGGAGCTGGGTGCGGGCCCGCTCGACTTCTTCCTCGGTAACGTTCGCGGCGACATCAAGCAACTCGTCGCAAACCACCGGCATCAGTTCGACCGATTCTTTCTCGCCGGTTCCGGCGTAGACCGAGAACATGCCGCCATCGTTATAAGCCGCACTGAAGGAATAGACCGAATAGACCAGCCCACGCTTCTCCCGCACTTCCTGGAACAGGCGCGACGACATGCCGCCGCCGAACAGCATGGAGAGGACTTGCTGGGCGTAGAAATCGGGATCGTGGAAGCCCGTACCCTCGAAGCCGAGGAGCAAATGAAGCTGTTCCAGATCCTTCTCGACCCGGATCTCGCCGCCCTTGTATTCCGCCTGCTCTGTCTTTGCGGCCGTCTGTGCGCCGAGCGTACCGAAGCCGCGCTCGACCTCGGCCACCACCGCATCGTGATCGACGGCGCCAGCGGCGGAAAAGACCAGACTGTCACCTGCGTAATTCTCGTTGATGAAGGCCATGATACCGTCCCGGCTCATCTCTTGGACGATTTCGGAACGGCCCAGCACCGGGCGGCCCATGGCCTGCTCCGGATAGGCGGTTTCCTGAAAATAATCGAAGACGATATCGTCCGGCGTATCCGCCGCCTGGCCGATTTCCTGGATGATCACGGAACGCTCGCGGCTCAGTTCCTGCTCGTCGAAGGTCGAGTTCACCAGAATGTCCGCGATAACATCGACGCCCAGCGACACGTCTTCCTTAAGCACTTTGGCGTAGTACGCGGTCTGCTCCCGCGCCGTATAGGCATTCATGTGCCCGCCGACCGCCTCAACCTCCTCGGCAATCTGAAGTGCCGAGCGGCGCTTGGTGCCCTTGAACACCATGTGCTCCAGCAGATGCGCCACACCGTTCTCGGCCGCGACCTCGTGCCGGGTGCCGACATTCAGCCACGCGCCGAGCGAAACGCTCTCCACGCTGGCCATCTTGTCGGTCACGACGCGGGCGCCGTTGGCGAGTTCGGTGATCTTGATTCCGTTCATGTCGCCGCTCATGCAGCGTTCTCCTTGGTCGCAACGATGCCTGCTATATGGGTGCTGACAGTCCCGTATTCATTAGCGAGCACAGTCATGCGCTCTTCACGCTCAAGCAGGTCGGCCAATCGAGGCGGCAGCGCCGGGCGCTGGCCGATGGCGGACTCGACTGCGTCCGGGAATTTCGCCGGGTGGGCGCAGGCAAGCGAGATCATCGGCATGTCGGTCCCGATGGCACCGCTTTCGCGGGCCTGACGAGCCGCGCCGAGGGAAACCGCGGAATGCGGATCGGTGATCTCGCCCGTCTCCTCATAGACCGCCTTGATGGTTGCTTTGGTCCCGGCCTCGTCGGTGCGGAAGCCGTCGAATTCGCCCCGGGCGCGATCCAGCATGCCCTGGGAGACCGAGAAATGGCCGGTTTCCCGGAAGCTGGAGAGCGCCTCGGTCACAGCGGTGCCGTCCCGGTCGAACAGATCGAACAGGTAACGCTCGAAATTGCTGGAAACCTGGATATCCATGCTCGGGCTGATCGAGGGCTGCACGCCTTCAAGCTTCATCTCGCCGGAAGCGAGGAAGCGGGAGAGGATGTCGTTCTGGTTCGTCGCCACCACCATGCGGTCGATCGGCAGGCCCATCTGCTTGGCGGCATAGGCGGCGAAGATATTGCCGAAATTGCCGGTCGGCACGACGAAGGAGACAGGCCGCTCCGCCGTGGCGCCGATGCTGAGCGCCGAGGTCACGTAATAGACCACCTGCGGCAGGATGCGGGCCCAGTTGATCGAGTTCACGCCGGAAAGGTTATGTTTGTCCCGGAAAGCGATGTCGTTGAACAGCGCCTTCACCATGTCCTGGCAATCGTCGAAGGTGCCTTCCAGCGCGATGGCATGCACATTCGGCGCATCGACCGTCGTCATCTGGTGCTGCTGTACCGGAGAGACCCGGCCCTTCGGGAAGAAGATGAAGATCTCGGCATTGGCACTGTCACGGAACGCCTCGATAGCGGCCGAGCCGGTATCGCCCGAGGTGGCGCCGACGATGGTCACCTTCTCGCCGCGCTTGGTCAGGACATGATCGAACATCCGACCGAGGACCTGCATCGCATAGTCCTTGAAGGCCAGCGTCGGGCCGTGGAACAGCTCCATCATCCAGAGATTGCCGTCGAGCTGCTTCAGCGGCGCCACGGCGCTGTGCTCGAAGCTGCCATAGACCTCGTCCATGATGCCCTTCAGCGTCGCGTCGTCGAAGGCGTCGCCGGTGAACAGGCGGCAGACCTCGAACGCGGTCTCGGCATAGGACAGTCCGGCGAGCCGTTTCAGGTCCGCCGGGGTAAGGGTCGGCCATGTCTTCGGGACATAGAGTCCGCCGTCGCGGGCGAGGCCCGTCAGGAGTACGTCTTCGAAACCGAGTTCAGGGGCCTTGCCCCGGGTGCTGATATAGCGCACGTCCGCCGTCTCTTTTTCGCCGTTCGAAAGGACGCAACCTAGCGGTGGCGCTGGGTTCTTGCAACAATACCGGCTCTGTCGGAAAAGGACGCAAACCGGGATGCTCTCCATGGCCATCGAAACTGTCGGAATCATGACGCCCGGTGACATGGGCCACGCCATCGGCCAGCGGCTCGGCGAGGCCGGAATCCGGGTCGTCACCAACCTCGAAGGCCGCTCGGAACGCAGCCGTTCCCTTGCGAGAAAAGCAGGGATCGAGGATCTCGGCTCCGACGCCGCTTTGCTCACCGACTGCGACGTCATCTTCTCCATCATGCCGCCCGATCAGGCGGCGGGCTTCATCAGCCGCATGGCAAAAGCGGCGGGATCGCTTGGCGCGAAACCAAAGGCGTTGATCGCCGACCTGAATGCCGTCGCGCCCTCCACGGCCCGGCAGCTTCAGGCAACAGCGGAAGCGGCCGGTATCGGCTTCCTCGATGGCGGCATTATCGGCGGCCCGCCTTACCCAGGACGCCCAAGCCCGCGCATCTATCTGAGCGGCCCCGGCGCGGATGTTGTCACGGCCCTGTGCCCCGCCCTCGACATCCGCCCGCTCGGCGCTGAAATCGGTGCCGCTTCCGCCCTGAAGATGTGCTTCGCAACCATGACAAAAGGCGTGCAGGCCCTCGCCATCCAGAGTTTCGTGACGGCAGAGCTGGAAGGGGTCGGACCCGCCCTGAAGGCCGAGATGAGCGGCGCCCTCGGCCCCCTGCTGCAAAGCATGGCCGGCTCTCTGCCGGGCATGCCGCCGAAAGCCTATCGCTGGGTCGGCGAGATGGAGGAGATCGCCAAGACCTATGGCGATGCGGGCCTGACGCCGAAGACCTTCGAGGGTGTGGCTGATGTCTACCGCTTCGTCGAAAGCACCCCGCTCGGCAAGGAAGTGGTCGAGAACCGGACCATGGGCACTGATCTCGACGATCTGGTCACCCGGCTCGCCGACGCGCTGCGGGAGCGACGCTCCTAGCCCGCATAACCAAGGGGCAGCGCCGTCGTATACTTGATCTCCTCCATCGCGAAGCTGGAGCTGACTTCCGCCAGATCTGCGATCGAGATCAGGCGTTTATAGACGGCGTCATAGGTCTCGACACTCGGGACGACGATCCGGAGCAGATAATCGACGGTTCCGCTCATGCGATAGAATTCGAGAACTTCCGGGATCTCGGAGACCCCCTTGGCGAATTTCTCCAGCCAGCTGTCATTATGCTGGCTGGTGCGGATCATGACGAAAACGGTCAGTGGCACGTCGACCGCGCGGCGATCCAGCAGGGCTACCTTTTTGCGGATCACACCCTGCTTTTCGAGATTCTGGATACGGCGCCAGCAGGGTGTCGAAGAGAGACCGACACGGGTGCCGATCTCCGCCACGGAGAGATCCGCGTTCTCCTGCAACAGGGCGAGGATACGCCGGTCCGTCTCGTCGATCTTCATTCCGCATAACCCGCTTATATTAGAATATTATTCTAACATAGAGGCGATGCTTGAGGAAAATAGCAAACTTTTTGCCGCGATTCCGGGCCAGAATGAATGCGTCTTCCACATTCACTCCGGGGCGCCGCCATGATCTTCAAAATCTTTACCAGCCATCCACAATCGGTCGGCGAGAGCTATTGGCAGCATTTCGGGTTCGCTACCTCGACCGGTGGCGCGATGATGCTTGGCGGCCTCGCCTGCATGGTGCACGGCCTGTTCCCGTTCCTCTGCACCCGAACCGGCAGCAAGACGATCGCGAGGCTCTATGGCCGGATGTCCGCCGGCGCGCGGCATGCGGTGATGGAAAAGAACCACAGCGAACTCGGCCAGCAACCGGCCGAGTGAATCTCTGCCGGGCAACAATGCCGATCAGAGGTAACGTTCATCCAGGTGACTGAGGAACGCATCGGCCGAGAGCGGCGCACCGGTCGCCGCGCTGATGATCTCGTTCGTCTCCTTCGCGCTACCGACCGAATGCACATTCTCGACAAGCCAGGCCAGCAAGCTTGAGAAATCGCCTGCGGCGATACGGTCATCGAGATCCGGCAGGGCCTCATGGACCGCTTTGAACAGCTGGGCCGCCGCGAGGGCGCCCAACGTGTAGGTCGGGAAATAGCCGAACGAGCCGTGATACCAGTGGATATCCTGCAGGCAGCCGTCCCGGTCGTCTTCCGGCGCCACACCGAGTGATGCCTTCATGCCGTCGCGCCAGGCACCGGGAAGGTCCTTCAACGGCAGATCGCCGGACAGCAACGCCTTCTCAAGGTCGTAGCGCAGCATGACATGCAGCGGATAGGTCACCTCATCCGCATCGACCCGGATCAGCCCCCGCGCCACCCTGTGGCCAAGCAGGTTCAGATTCTCCGGCGTCATGGCGATGCCGCCCGTGCCGAGCACCTCGATGGCAAGCGGCGCCAGGAACCGGTAGAAGGCGGGCGAGCGGCAGGCCTGCATTTCCATCAGCAGGGACTGGCTCTCATGCATCACCATGCCCCGTGAAGACCCCACGGGCTGGTTGCGCCAGTCCACAGGCAGGCCACGCTCATAGAGCGCATGCCCGGTCTCGTGGATTACCCCCATCAGGGCGCGGCTGAAATCATCCTCGGAATAGCGTGTCGTGATGCGGACATCGTCCGGAATACCGCCGGTGAAGGGATGTGCGCTCTCATCTAGTCGGCCATGCGCAAAATCGAAACCGAGCGCGCTCATCACGCGCGCGCCGAGTTCCTTCTGCTTCGCAGCGGGGAACGGTCCTTCGGGGCTGATCGGCGCCGGTCCGGCGGCCTGATGCTCCAGAATGTTTTCCATCAATCCCGGCAGCTCGGACTTCAACCTGGCGAAGACCGGATCAATCCAGGCCATGGTGCCGCCCGGCTCATAGCTGTCGATCAGTGCATCGTAGAGACCGCAGCCGAGTTTTTCGGCCTTGATCGCCCCGTACTCCCGGGTCAGCTCAAGCACCGTGGCGAGCTTGCCCGCGACGGCGGAGAAATCGTCCTTCGCCCGGGCATCTCGCCAGGCGACGACACAGGCGGATGTAGCCCTCGACCGGGCTTCCACCAGATCGGCCGGCGCCACCGTTTCGTTGGTATGAACCCGGCGCATCTCGCGCAGATTGGCCTGCTGCATCGGGGTCAGCGCGGCGCTGTCGTCTTCCGCCCGCGAGAGCTCGTCGGAGACAGCGTCGGTCGCCAGCAATTCATGCTGCAGCACATCGAGCGTCGCCAGTTGCTCGGCACGCGCTTCCGCGCCGCCCGACGGCATCATGGTTTCCTGATCCCAGCCGAGAACCCCGCTCGCTCCGGAGATAGCGGAGTATCGTTTGAAACGTTTCTCAAGGGCTGCGTAAGCGCTGTCAGTCACGGCCGGGCTCCGCCTCGTCTTCGGGTTTCAGGTGATAGATCACATAGATGACGATGAGGGTCAGCGCGAGCAAGGCCCAGGTGGCGGCATAGCTCAGATGCTCGTTCCGGACATGGATCTTGCTTTCGGCACCGATCGGCATATTCAGCGGGCCTGCATCGCGCAGCCTGTCCACATAATAGGGCAGCACCGGGCCAAGGTCTCTGTCCGCCGCCATCTCCGACGTATCGACATAGAGCCAGACCTCGTTATCCGGCTCGTTATCGGGCACGAAGTAGCCTTTCAGCCGATCCTGCCGGATCAGGCCGTCGACCGTCTGCACGCCTTCGACATGCATGGGGGCGGTATCGACAGGCCCGTGCCTCTTGAGCTGGATCCAGCCCCTGTTCACCAGCACGGTGCGGCCATCCACAAGTTTCATCGGCGTGATCAGGTGGAAACCGGCATTGCCCTTGAAGGGCTTGCCGGTGACCAGCAGTTCCTTGTCATGCAGATAGGTGCCTTCAAGCCGGACCCGCTTGTAGCGCCAGTTCTCGATGGCATCGATGCTGTCGGGGAGGGCCACCGGCGGCGCCTCGACCCGGCTCTCGAACTGGTCGATAAGATTGCTCTTCCAAGCAAGCCGTTCCAGCTGCCAGTAGCTGAGGCTCAGCATGAAGGCCACGGAAATGATCGTGAAGAAGGTTGCCCAGAAAGTGGGACGGAACCTGCGATTGCCGAACATTCTTTTTTTCCAGACGTTGCACGCAAACCGGGGCCATCGGGGCCGGACCGGACCATAGGCCGTGGACGGTATTTTGCCCAGTCCTGAGGAGGAGCTCCGGGCTAGCAGCCTTGCCTAAGTGCCGGGGGGACGGTTCGGCGTCTTGTGTTTGTATTGCAGAGCGATCGTGAAAGCCTTCAAAGGCCGCAAGAGCGCGATCGTGCCGCCCAGAACCACCACACTCCAGAGCACGGCATGAACCCATAGCGGCGGTGCGAACAGTGTTTCGAACCAGAGGGCGATAGGCACAATGGTGCCGCCCAAGACGAAAATAATGAAGACAGCCGGACCATCGCCGCTGTCTTCATTCTTCAGATCGAGACCGCAGTTCGAACAGGTCTCCCGTACGGTCAGGAATCCCTCGAACAGGCTGCCCTTGCCGCAGCGCGGACATCGGCAGGCCAGCCCGGTCGAGAACGGCGACAACTGAGGATAATAAGGCTCGCTCACAGTAGCTCCTCCGCTATCCCCGTCTTTGCTGGATCAGCCGCCCCACCAATAGACGCAGACGAACAGGAACAGCCAGACGACGTCAACGAAGTGCCAGTACCAGGCAGCCGCCTCGAAGCCGAAATGGTGGTCCGGCTTGAAGTGGCCGGCCCGGCCACGGAACCAGCAGACACCGAGGAAGGTGGTGCCGATGATGACGTGGAAGCCGTGGAAGCCGGTCGCCAGGTAGAAGGTCGAGGCATAGATGCCGTCCGTGAAACCGAAGGCGGCGTGGCTGTACTCGTAAGCCTGCAGAGCGGTAAACAGAACACCAAGCAGCACTGTCAGTCCAAGACCGAGCTGGAACTGATCCCGCTTATTCTCGATCAGCGCGTGATGCGCCCAGGTCACCGTACAACCTGACAGCAGCAGAATCATGGTGTTGATCAGCGGCAAGTCCCAGGCACTGAAGGGCACAATATCCGCCGGCGGCCAAACACCGGTATCCGGATAAAGGGCACTGTCGAAGAACGCCCAGAAGAACGCCGCGAAGAACATCACTTCGGAGGCGATGAACAGGATCATGCCGTAGCGCATACCCAGCTGGACCACATGATTGTGGTGCCCCTGGAATTCGGCTTCGCGGATGATGTCGCGCCACCAGAAGAACATGGTCCCGAGGATAGCCAACAGTCCTGCGATCAGGATGTAACCGCCGAATGCCATCTCATGCATGTACATGATGCCGCCGACAGCAGCGATGAAGCCGGACATGGCCCCGACAAAGGGCCACGGGCTCGGCTCGACCAGATGGAAGGAATGTTGTGGATGTCCGCTCATTATCTTTCCCCTTCAGTCCGGCGCTTGTCGCGCCTTACTCTCCTCGATTATCCCTTGATATCCGCTGGTACGCGAGTCCCGGCATTTGCCTGCTCCCGGACGGCTTTCGCCGCGGATTGATCCTGGGCCTTGTAGAATGTGTAGGAGAGGGTGATCGTCGTCACCCCGTCCATCTTCACGTCCTTGTCCATCTCCGGGTCGATATAGAACGAGACCGGCATATCGGCTCGCTCACCCGGCTTCAGGACCTGTTCGGTGAAGCAAAAACAGTCGATCTTGTCGAAATACAGTCCTGCCTTGTCAGGCGACACATTGAACACCGCCGTGCCGACGATCGGCTCGTCACCGAGGTTGACCGCTTCGTAGAACGCGAGCTGGGTCTCTCCGACGCGTGTCTCGATGGCTTTCTGCACCGGCTTGAAGCGCCAGTTCAGATCCGGCTGCACACTGGCGTTGAAACGGACCATCACCTTGCGATCGAGGATCTCGGTGGCGTCCTGATCCGCGACCTGCGTCGTCCCGCCGAAACCGGTTACCCGGCAAAACAGATCGTAAAGCGGGACGGAGGCGAACGAGACACCCACCATGCAAACCACGACACCTGCCAGAAGCAGGGCGATGCGCGCATTATTGCGTTGCTGCCGTGGAGACTTCTGCATGCCTCAGCTCCCCATCCTCAGGATGGTGATGGCATAGAATAGAAGGGCCGCGACCACGATACAGGCAAGAATCGCGAGGTTCTTGCCGCGCTTGCGGGCGTAGAGTTCTTCTCGTGTATTCGGCTTTTGCTCTTCGCTCATCGCCTTACACTCCCGCCGCCTGATCGATGATCAGCAGCGTAAAGAGAACAAACAGATAGAGGATCGAATAGCCGAACAGGCGCCGGCAATTCTTCTCGCTGGCATCCCGGAACACCCGCCAGGCGGAGAGCAGGAACACCAGCCCGAAAGCTGCCGCGGGCAGTCCGTATGTCAGCAGGCCGACTGTCTCGAACGCCACCGGGAGCAATGTGACCGGCACCAGCAGCAGGGTATAGATCAGGATCTGCTTCTGGGTTTCCCGCCGGCCGGAGACAACCGGCAGCATCGGCACGCCCGCCGCCTCGTAATCGCCGGAGCGATAAAGCGACAGCGCCCAGAAATGCGGCGGGGTCCACATGAAGATCATCAGGAACATCACCAGCGGCAGCGCCGTCACATCGCCTGTCACCGCGGCCCAGCCGATCACCGGAGGCAAGGCGCCGGAAGCACCGCCGATGACGATGTTCTGCGGCGTCCGCCGCTTCAGCCACATGGTGTAGATAAAGACATAGAACCCGATGGTCGCAGCCAGCAATGCCGCCGCGACCCAGTTGGTCGCCAGCCCCATGACCATGACCGACATACCGGACAGGATAACGCCGAAGGCAAGCGCCTCGTCCGCCCCGACTTTACCAGCCGGGATCGGGCGACCGCGCGTACGGGTCATCACCGCGTCGATATCGCGGTCATACCACATGTTGATGGCACCGGAGGCTCCGGCTCCGATCGCGATGCAGAGCACCGCGATGGCCGCAAGGCCCGTGTTGAGTTCGCCCGGAGCCAGGTACAGTCCTGCAAATCCGGTGAAGACAACCAGCGACATCACGCGCGGCTTCAGCAGCGACAGGTAATCCCTGATCGCCTGAGACGCGGAAGCGGCGGTCGGTGCCGCCGCCTTTATTTCGATGGAAGTATCAGACACGCAAGGAACCTTTCTTGCTCCGGTCCGTCTTCATAACCCCGCCGAGGCGCCGCGGATCATTTGATCCGCGGCAGCTCGTCGAATGTATGGAACGGCGGCGGAGAGGACACGGTCCACTCCAGAGTGTCCGCGCTTTCGCCCCACGGGTTGGCATCCGCCTTGCGCTTCGTGATGAAGGCCTCGATCACGACGATCAGGAAAACGATGGTCGCCAGACCGCCCATGTAGGCGCCGTAGGAAGCCACAGTATTCCAGCCGTGCAAGGCATCCGGATAGTCGATGTAACGGCGCGGCATACCTGCCAGCCCGAGGAAATGCATCGGGAAGAAGGTCACGTTGGCGCCGATGAACATCAGCCAGAAGTGCAGACGGGCAAGGAAGCCGCTGTAGTGATAGCCAGTCATTTTTGGGAACCAGTAATAGAACCCGCAGAAGATGGCAAAGACCGCACCGAGCGACAGCACATAGTGGAAGTGGGCAATGACGTAATAGGTGTTGTGCAGCACCACATCGACACCGGCATTGGCGAGCACGACACCGGTCACACCGCCGACGGTGAAGAGGAAGATGAAGCCGATCGCCCAGATCATCGGAACACGGAAGGAGATCGAGCCGCCCCACATGGTCGCGATCCAGGAGAAAATCTTCACGCCCGTCGGCACCGCGATGACCATGGTCGCCGCGGTAAAGTAGGCCCTCGTATCAACATCCAGCCCCACTGTGTACATGTGGTGCGCCCAGACGATGAACCCGACAAAACCGATCGAAAGCATCGCGTAGGCCATGCCCAGATAGCCGAAGATCGGCTTGCGGGAGAAGGTCGACACCACATGGCTGACGATGCCGAAGGCCGGCAGGATCATGATGTAGACTTCCGGATGCCCGAAGAACCAGAACAGGTGCAGGAACAGGATCGGGTCACCACCGCCGGACGGATCGAAGAAGGCCGTACCGAAGTTACGGTCCGTCAGCAGCATGGTGATGGCACCGGCCAGAACCGGAAGCGCCAGCAGCAGCAGGAACGCGGTGATCAGCATGGACCAGACAAACAGCGGCATCTTGTGCAGCGTCATGCCCGGAGCGCGCATGTTGAAGATCGTGGTGATGAAGTTACTGGCACCGAGGATCGAGGAGGCACCGGCAAGGTGCAGCGACAGGATCGCCATGTCCATGGAGGGACCAGGCGTTCCGAGCTTGCTCGACATCGGCGGATAGATGGTCCAGCCGACACCCGCGCCACCGTCGGCGAAAACCGACAGGAACAGCAGCAGGAAGGCAGGAATCAGAAGCCAGAAGCTGATGTTGTTCATCCGCGGGAAGGCCATGTCCGGCGCGCCGATCATCAGCGGCACGAACCAGTTGCCGAAACCGCCGATCAGACCCGGCATGACCACGAAGAACACCATGATCAGACCGTGGGCCGTGGTGAACACGTTCCAGACCTGACCGTTCTCCATGTACTGGACACCGGGGTCCTGAAGTTCCATCCGCATGTAGATGGACATGGCTCCGCCGATCAACCCGGCGATCACCGAGAAGATCAGGTACATCGTGCCGATGTCTTTATGGTTGGTCGAATACAACCAGCGCCGGATACCCGTCGGCGCCCCATGATCATCAGCGTGAGCGTGAGCGGCACTCATATCGGTCTCTCCCAATAGCGTGATTGTTTTAGTTGGTGCTGAGCGCAACGCGGACCGGCGCGTCATCGCTCATTGCAAAGCGTTCCTTGGCTTCGTCCAGCCATTCCTTATACGCCTCTTCCGAGACCGCCTTCACGACGATCGGCATGTAGGCGTGCCGGGGACCGCAGATCTGGTTGCACTGACCGTAGAAAGTGCCTTCCTTGTCGAACTGCATCCACGTCTCGTTGGTACGACCGCCGACCGCGTAAACCTGGACAACGGCGGATGGCACGAAGAACGAGTGGAAAACGTCGTTGCTGGTCACCAGGACCTGAATCTTCTTGCCGGTCGGAACAACAAGGGGATTGTCGACATCGAGCATACGGATGCCGTTCACCTTCGCGAGATCCTCGCCCTCCAGCATGTAGCTGTCGAAAGCGATTTCCTCATCCGGATACTGGTAGTTCCAGTACCACTGGTTACCGGTGACCGTAATCGTCATGTCCGGATCGACCGCCCGATCAAGATAGTAGAGGTTCTTGAAGGACGGGACCGCGATCACCACAAGGATAATAACCGGAACGGCAGTCCAGAGAATTTCGATCAGTGTGTTGTGCGAGGTGCGTGACGGGTTCGGGTTCGCAGACGCGCGATACCGAATGCACACATACACCAGAAGCAGGAAGACGAAGATACCGGTGGCGAAAATCACCCACAGCAGAAAATCGTGGAATTCGCCGATCCGGACGCCAACGGGCGACACCGGGTCCTGCAGCCCCAATTGATAAGGCTCGGGCTGGCGGGTTTCCTGGGCGCCGGCCGGCAATGCGAGCCCGGCGATCAACAAAAAGGGCAGCGCCGCGATATACGCGAGGCTGGAGATTGCCCGGTTGAAAAGCCTCATGATCTCCGCTCTCTCCAAGTTTCTTAGTACGCGGGGCTGTTTTTAGCGCTAGGCGCAGCCCTTCACAAGGCTATCGAAATACACTTTCCGACTCATTGCGGGAAGACAATTCGACCAATTTTGATTGTATCGTTGATGATCCGCGACGAAGTGACGCGCCCTCATGCCATTGAAGATGGTCACAAAGTCACGGGTTCCAGCGCCGTGACTTTGTGACCATCCGAACCATATGCTATCGGATAGATATCGAACAAACCGCCGGCCCGGCATTTGGACGGGTCCATAAGGAGCAGACGCTATGGGCGATCTCAGCAAGACCGACGAAATCTTCTTCCAGCGCGGCGGCCTTGATCTCGCGCGGGTCGGTCAGGTCGTCGACGATGCGCTGCACGGCGCCGACGATGGTGAACTGTTCCTTGAATACCGCCAGAGTGAGAGCCTCGCCTTCGATGATGGCCGCCTGAAAAACGCAGCCTTCGACTCGACCCAGGGCTTCGGCCTCCGGTCCATCGCCGGCGAGGCGCACGGTTATGCCCATGCGTCGGACATCTCTGAAGATGCGATCAGGCGCGCTGCCGAGACTGTATCCGCCGTGAGCAGAGGCTATGGCGGCACGCTGGCCGCTCCACCCGCCGCAAGCAACGCGACTCTATATACGGACGACAACCCGCTGGCCCTGACCGCCTTCGGCGACAAGGTCGACCTGCTGAAGGAAATCGATGCCTATGCCCGGGCAAGGGATCCCCGTGTCAAACAGGTGAGTGCATCGCTGGCTGGCTCGTGGCAGGCCGTGCAGATCGTGCGCGCTGGCGGTCATCGCGTTGCCGATATCCGCCCGTTGGTCCGGCTCAATATTTCCGTCGTGCTCGCCGATGGCGATCGTATGGAGACCGGCAGCTCCGGCGCCGGAGGCCGCGTCACCTATGACCAGTACATGACGCCGGAAAACTGGAAGGCCCAGGTCGACGAAGCCTTCCGCATCGCCGAAGTCAACCTCGCGTCAGTCGCCGCCCCCGCCGGAGAGATGGAAGTGGTTCTCGGCAACGGCTGGCCCGGTGTCATGCTGCACGAGGCCGTCGGACATGGCCTTGAAGGAGACTTCAACCGCAAGAAAACCTCGACCTTCTCCGGTATGATCGGCCAGCAGGTTGCCGCTAAGGGCGTGACTGTCGTCGATGACGGAACCATGCATGACCGCCGCGGCTCTATCAGCATCGACGATGAAGGCACCCGCAGCCGGCGCAACGTTCTGATCGAGGACGGCATCCTCGTCGGCTACATGCAGGATCGCCAGAATGCCCGGCTGATGGGTATGGAGCCAACCGGAAACGGCCGCCGCCAGAGCTTCGCCCACGCCCCCATGCCGCGCATGACCAACACGTTCATGGAAGCGGGCGACAAGGACCCGGGCGAGATTCTCGCCTCCGTCAAGAACGGCCTCTACGCGGTTAATTTCGCCGGCGGCCAGGTCGACATCACGTCCGGCAAGTTCGTGTTCTCGGCCAGCGAGGCCTATCTCATCGAAAACGGCAAACTCGGCGCTCCGGTAAAGGGTGCAACCCTGATCGGCAACGGTCCGGACGCCATGGGCCGGATCACCATGATCGGCAACGATCTCGCGCTCGACGAGGGTATCGGCACTTGCGGCAAGAGCGGACAGGGCGTTCCCGTCGGTGTCGGCCAGCCGACCCTGAAGATGACAGGCGTTACCATTGGTGGCACCGCCATGTAGGAACGAACCCATGGTTCCAATGCATTAATTAATTAAAATTTAGGGTTATTACCCCTACTAATTGAGCTCCTAAAAGTTAATTGCCCCAACGAAGGGCAAGAAAATACCAACAGGAGCTGAATGTGCGGGACACGCTGGGCGCAGCAGCATTGTTGTTGTGCAGCACTTTCTTTATTGCCGGCTTGATGCTGACGGCCCCGGTCGCGCCGGGTCAGGCCGTCGCGGCAATCTTCCCTCCCTGGCTCAACAAGACGGAAATTCTTGGCGCGGTCTCGACCGCGGGCGGACGGATGCTGCGCCATGGCGGCATCGACTCCGTCGCACTCGTCAGACTGGAAACACCTGACGATGTCCAGCGACTGAAACATGCCGGAGCCTGGGCCGTGGTTGCCCCCGCCGGCCTCTTCGGCTGCGCCGGCGTCACCGACGCAGCGCGACGATTATTCCAAAAGGAGACCTGAGAATGAATGCGCTCGAGTTAATTCGCGCACGGGCCGTCAAGTTCATGGCCCTTTTCATTGCCGCCCACGTTCTGCTGGTCGTCGCCTTCGGGCTGCTGCTGGGCACGCATTTGATTGCCCCGGCTATCGGCGCCCTGGCGACAGCCGCAATTTGCGGCGCGGCAGCCTGGAAAGCGCGCCACCAGGCTTCGACGCGCATGCTTCTGGCCGTCGGGATCATGGTCATGGTCTCCCTGATCGTGCTCCAGTTCGAAGGTCATCCCTGGCAGATCGACGTCCATATGTACTACTTCGCATGCTTGGCGATCCTGACCACGCTTTGCGATATCCGGGCGGTGATTGCGGCAACGGCGGCCGTCGCAGTGCATCACATCGGCCTGAACTTCACCTTCCCCGCGTGGATTTTCCCCGAAGGTGCGGATTTCGGGCGAGTTCTCGTTCACGCGGTGATCGTCATCGTCGAGGCCGTGATTGTCGGCTGGCTTGCAATAACTGTCGCCAAGGCCTTCACCACATCCGATGCAGCAGTGCGTGAAGCCGAAGCAGCCAAGGCGGAATCGGAACGCCTCAGCCAGGAGCGGATGGAGCAGGACCGTCTGATGGCGGACCAGAAGGCCAAGGAAATGGCAGATCTCGCCGATTCCTTCTCACAGTCAGTCGGCTCGATTGCCATGACCGTCTCCAGCACCACGTCGGAGTTGACCGCAAATGCGGGGGACATGAATTCGGTCGCAAACGCGCTGATCACACAGTCGCAATCCGCGAACGAAAATACCGCGTCCGCCGCCGACAATGTGCGCATGGCCGCCGAGGTTGCGGGCGAGCTGGCCAGTTCCTTCTCGGAAATCGGCCAAAGGGTCGCAGAGTCCAGCGCAGTCACGAAACAAGCAGTGGATCAGGCGAACCAGACCAACGAATCCGTTTCCGGTCTCGCCAAGGCGATCGAGAAGATCTCCGAGTTCCTGAAGCTGATCACCGATATTGCCGAGCAGACGAACCTTCTGGCGCTGAACGCCACCATCGAGGCGGCCCGGGCGGGCGAAGCGGGCAAGGGCTTTGCCGTCGTTGCCACTGAGGTGAAGAACCTCGCCTCCCAGACGGCCGAGGCGACCGAGACGATTTCCGCCCAGATCCAGGCGATCCAGCAGGAATCCAATCAGGCGGTGGACGCGATCTCCACCATCGTCAGTACCGTGGCGAAGGTGGATGAAATATCGGCCGGCATTGCCGCCGCTATCGAGGAACAGGTCGCCGCGACGAACGAGATCTCAAATCAGGTCGCCATGGCCAGCGAGCGCAGCATCAATGCTTCGCAAGGCATGAGCATCCTCAATGATGAAAGTACCCGAAGCGGCGAAGCCGCCCAGCTGATGCTCTCGGCGTCAGAAAAGCTTAGCCAGGATACAGGCCGGCTCCGTTCCGAGATCGACGGGTTCCTGACTAAAATCAAGGCCTAGATCGACTGGGCGTTACATCTTCATGGAAAAGGCTCCGGCATCGCGCCGGGGCCTTTTGTCTTTTTACCCAGGCGGGTTTCCCGGTAGCCGATATAGAGCCCAGCGCTGATCACGATGGCGCCGCCAAGCAGTGTCATGCGATCCGGAATCTCATTCCAAAGCGCCAATCCAAACAGTGTGGCCCAGATCAGCGCGGTATATTCGAAGGGAGCGATGACCGCCGCCTCCGCATGCCGGAAAGAGGACGTCACAAGAAACTGGCCGACCCCGCCAAGCAACCCCAACAGCAGGAACAATCCCCAATCGGCAGGCAACGGCTCTGTCCAGCCGGATGGCGTTCCGGAAGCCCAGAGCGTACCAGCAGTCCCGACCACGAGACCGGCGAGGGTCGTATAAAACGTCATGGAGACGCTGGTCTCTGTCGAGGACATGCGCCGCGCGAGCAACATGGTCATGGCAAAGCAAAACGAGGCTGCGATCGGAATCAAGGCATCAAACTTGAAGATTTCGGCGCCAGGCCTGACCACGATCACCACACCGACGAAACCGACAATCGTTGCGGACAGCCGCCTCGGTCCGACGCGCTCTCCCAAAACCAGCATCGAGAGCAGCGTGACGAAGAGTGGCGAAGAGAATGCGAGAGTTACCGTCTCGGCAAGTCCGAGAACGGAAAGCGCATGGAAAAACCCGACCATGGCGCTGGCTCCGAAAGCCGCACGCAGCAACTGAATGCCCGGCCGCGACGTCCGCAGAGCCGCAATGCCACCCCAAAAGAAAACAATAACAAAGAGCGGTATCAGGCCGAACAGTGAGCGCAGCATCACAATCTGGATGCTCGGATACGAGGCCGTAAGCCACTTGATCAGGGCATCCATCACCGAGACCACGAAGATCCCGGCAATCATCAAGGCGATACCACGCCCAGTCGCGGCCCGGTCGTCCGGTAATCCGGTCATGAAATCCCCTCCGGGGCCGCGGCCCGCAAATGCAGGCCGCGTTAACCGGACCTGCCCTTTCTAGTAGCGCTGGAACTCGAAGATCGGATCGACCGAGCCGTTCCAGTCACCATGATAAAGGTCGAGCAAACGGTCCGCCGAGGTTTTGCCGGACTCGGCGACATCCTGCAGCCAGTTCAGGAAACCGCTCTCGTCGTTCCCCGCCGCGTCAATGAAGGCCCGGCGCTTCAGGCCGTGCCGGGAAATCTCGATCATCCGCTTGGCAAGATCCTGCACGGTGCCGTCCCGGAACGGGGTCTGCAAGCCGTGCTTCGGCACCGCGTCCCGCAACGCCGACATTTCCTCCACGGTCCAGTCGGCGATCATATCGGCCGCCGCCTGCTGGGAATCGCTGTCATAAAGGATACCGGTCCAGAGTGCCGGCAACGCACAGATATTGCGCCACGGACCAGTATCGGCGCCCCGCATCTCGATATATTTCTTCAGCCGGACTTCCGGGAAACTGGTCGTCATGTGATCGGTCCAGTCGCCCATGAAGGCGTTCTGGCCCTCATATCCCTCAAGCTTGCCCGCCATGAAGTCGCGGAAGCTCTTGCCGGCGACGTCCTGATAGTCGCCATCCCGATAGAGGAAATACATCGGCACATCGAGCATGTAGTCGACATAGCGCTCGAACCCGAAGCCGTCCTCGAAGACGAAGGGCAACATGCCGCAACGATCCGGGTCCGTGTCGGTCCAGACATGGGAGCGGTAGCTCTTGAAACCGTTCGGCTTGCCTTCCGTGAAGGGCGAGTTGGCGAACAGGGCCGTGGCGACGGGCTGCAACGCGACACTGATGCGGAACTTCTGCACCATGTCCGCTTCGCTCTCGAAATCGTAGTTTCCCTGCACGGTACAGGTCCGCTTCATCATGTCGAGGCCGAGGGTGCCGACCTTCTGCATGTGAGCGCTCATGACCACGTAGCGGCCCTTGGGCATAAACTCGATATCGGCGCGCGTCGAGGTCGGATCAAACCCCGCGCCCAGCATGCCGACGCCGAGCTCGCCATTGACCTCCTTGATCTGCGCCAGATGCGTATGCACCTCGTCGCAGGTCTGATGCAGGGTCTCCAGCGGAGCACCGGACAGCTCGAACTGTCCGCCCGGCTCCAGCGTGATGGCACAGCCACCCTGCGTCAGCGCGATGACATTCTCACCCTCATGGATGGGCTCCCAGCCAAACTTGTCCACCAGCCCGTTCAGAATGGCGCCGATGCCATCCTTGCCGAAATAGGGCAGACGCTTGTGGTCGCTGAGGCGGAAGGGGAACTTCTCGTGCTCCGTGCCGATGCGCCAGTCGGCGCGCGGCGTGCAGCCGGATTCGAGATCCTCTACGAGCTGCGCCTTGCTGGCGATGGGCTCGCCCTGGGAGCCTGGGGGACGGGACATATTTCCTCCGGTGGGATCAGACGACCTTGTGTGTCGCTTGGCACGAGTTCGGGTTTAGATATCGAGTCCGTCGGGACGTTCCATGGTCCAATCCCCCGCCACCGCCTGCCAACAAGCCAACGCTGCAAGCGCCGCCGTGTCGGAACGCAGCAACCGCGGTCCTAGACTTACTGGTGTAACAAAGGAACTTTGCCTGAGCCGGTCAAGTTCATGATCGGCAAAACCCCCTTCGGGTCCTATCAGCAATCCACAGGGGGTTCCCCCCTTGAAAGGCGGCTTCGACAACACATCGACGACGGGTGTTCCGGCGCCAGTCTCGTCGCAGACGATCAGCGGCCGGTCTTGTGGCCACGCATCGAGCAGCGCGTCGAAGCGCATCGGCTGGCGGATTTCCGGGACACTCAGCCGCGCGGTCTGCTCCGCGGCCTCCGTCGCGTTGGCCAGCAGGCGATCGGTATTCACCCGTTCGACCTGCGTATGCTTGGTAAGGACCGGCCAGAGCACGGAAGCGCCAAGTTCGGTCGCCTTCTGCGCGGTAAAATCTATGCGAGCCCGTTTAATCGGCGCGAACACCAGCCAGATATCGGGCTCCTCGCGCTGCGGGCGGCGCTGTTCGATCAGCGAAAGCGAGGTCCAGCCCTTGCCGATCCCATCTATCCGCGCAGTCCATTCGCCATCGCGGCCGTTGAACAGCGCAACATGTGCGCCCGGTCCCAGGCGCAGGACATGCTTCAGATAGTGCGTCTGCCCGGTCTCGAGTCCGACCGTGCCGTCGGCGGCAAGGTCTGCACTCACAAACAGACGGGTTTCGATCTTCTCGCTCATCGGGCCTCGTGTTTTGGGCGGCGATGTGCCGCACCGTCCGATCCTAACGCCCCGGTCCTTGCTCCGGAGTGCCGCCCGGTTTATGCAGAAGCCACCATGACCGCAAGCGATATCGCACGCAACGACTGGGTGGACCGGCTCCTGCCCATGAGCGCCCGGCCCTATGCTCGACTGATGCGGCTGGACCGTCCTATCGGTACCTGGCTGTTATTGCTCCCCTGCTGGTGGGGGCTTGCCCTCGGCTGGCAGGCAACGGAGCAGGCTCTGCCACCGCTGGATCTTCTCTGGCTTTATATCCTGTTCAGTGTCGGCGCCGTGATCATGCGGGGAGCCGGCTGCACCATCAACGATCTCTGGGACCGGGACTTCGACAGCCAGGTCGCACGCACCGTGGAACGGCCGATCGCAAACGGCGATCTTACCGTCCGGCAAGCTCTCCTGTTTCTCGTATTGCAGCTCTGCGCCGGGCTGCTGATCCTGCTGCAACTGAACCAGACCTGCTGGATACTCGGCGTTCTGGTGCTTGTGCTCGTCGCCACCTATCCGCTGTTCAAGCGCATTACCTACTGGCCGCAATTCGTGCTCGGCCTGACCTTCAACTGGGGCGCGCTAATGGGGTGGGCGGCGGTCACAGACGGGATCGGCATCGCCAACAGCGTGCTCTATTGCGCGGGCATCGTCTGGACCCTCGGATACGACACGATCTACGCCCATCAGGACAAGGAAGACGACATCCAGATCGGCGTGAAATCCTCCGCCCTGGCCCTCGGCGCACGGACCGTTCCGTTCCTCTGGGCCGTCTATCCGTTGACGCTGGCCGGTATCGCGGCAAGCGGCTGGCTGATCGGGCTTGGCTGGCTCTTCTATCTCGGCCTCGCCGTCGCCGGCGCACAGTTGCTCTGGCAGATCCGCACCATCGATATCGACGATCCCAAGGACTGCCTCACGAAATTCAAATCCAACAGATATTTCGGCTGGATCGTCACCGCGGCGATCCTGGCCGGATGATACCCACCGGCCCGAAGCTGATCACAGCGGATTTCATCCTCCGCAACACCGAACCCGTCTCCCCGCCCCTGATCCCGGAACTGACGCTGCATCTTGCCACGGAAGCGACGCCGCTCTGGCTGGCAACCGAGACGGAGCTGGAGCAGAACGGCTTGCCGCCGCCCTATTGGGCCTTTCCCTGGGCCGGCGGACAGGCCGTCGCGCGTTATGTCATCGATAACGCCCCGCTCGTCGCCGGAAGGCGCGTGCTCGATGTCGGCGCCGGGTCAGGCATGGTCGGGCTGGCCGCGCTCTGGGCATCGGCCGCAACCGTCATCGCCAACGACACCGATCCCGTCGCTGCAACGGCAATCGCCCTCAATGCGGAAACCAACGGCTTGCAGGCGGGGCTCACCATCGCGATCCGGGACATGCTGGACGAGCCGACCATGGCGGAAGATGGCGGGCCGCTCTACGACACCGTGCTCGCGGGCGATATCTGTTATGAGCGCGCCATGGCGGACCGCATGCTGATGTGGCTGCAACGGCATGCGGACGCGGGTGCATTGGTCCTGCTCGGCGACCCCGGACGAACCTATCGGCCGACAGGCGGGATCGCACTCTGCGCGCGCTATGACGTACCGGTATCCCTTGAAATCGAGGATTCTGAAATGCGGCAGACCGCCGTGTGGAGATTGACCGGTTCGGCCGAGGCCGCCTCCACCGTATCTAACCCAGCTCCACGCTGAAGCGGGGATCGTCGAACGGCACCGTCGTTTCAGAGAGCCGCTCCGTCAAAAAAGCACGGCGCGGCCCGTTCTCCTCTCCCAACAAAGACAAGACCCATGCGGCCTCCTCCGGGTGGTCGCCGAACATGCCGTGCAGAAGAGCAAGCTTCGCCGCCTGGGGCAGGCTTTTGAATCTCCGGTTCCTGGCTTCGATTTCGGCCAAGGCAACCGGCACGCCATCCAGTGCGAGCGCACCGCACTTTGTAATATAGCAGCCAGCCCGTGCCGCCGGACGACCATCGCCCAGTTCAATCGCGTCCGGATCGAATGTTCCGTAGACATAGCTGGCACCGACATTCTCGGTCTCGTGCATCCGTTCCAGCTGTGCCTCTGTCAGCCAGGTTACCGCGACCCTGACTTCGGTCCCCGGGCTGCCGTGGAGCGTGGCGGGTACCGAGCCGTATCCGGCAAGATGCGCGCAATAGACGACATCGTACCCATGCATCCAGGCCCAGGTGACGGGGATTGTTCGGTCCCGCTCCGCGCCAAATTTCCGTGCGAGCTGTTCCGGTGCCCGGTTCGACCCAACGGCGATCACGGGCTGCCGCCCACCGAGATCGAATGCGCCATCAAGCGGCGAAACAGCCTCCTCATGAAACAGGAAATCATGATCCGGCGCCGGATAAGGATAGCCATAGGCGCGCGACAGTTTTTCCGTGCTTGATGTATTATGCTTCAACTTAAAGGTGCCTTTTCTGCATAAGATGAATACCTCTTGATGACATTCCTTA
>NZ_JACZFS010000052.1 GCF_014904795.1 Nisaea nitritireducens | reverse complement strand
TTACTGTATCGAATCATAGAAAAATATAAAAACTTCGCAAAAGTTAAAGCAAGTTCCCCTCAACAATTCTAAGCTCTTTTAGACAATTGTTAATTCTTCAAATGCATTTTCCGAATGGGAGCTATGCTTAAAAGGGAAGCTATCATGCATTTCGTTAGAAACGGCGCAGTTGCGGCGCTTTTGATCGCCGGACTTTCGATCAACACCGCACAGTCGCAGACCCCCGGGGTGACCAGTGACAAAATCGTATTTGGTCAGTCCGCCGCTTTCGAAGGGCCTGCGGGCGCGCTCGGCACCGGAATGAATCAAGGATTGATGGCTGCTTTCACCGCGGCCAACAAGGCTGGCGGAATCAACGGCCGGGTGCTCGAGATCGTCAAGTATGACGACGGTTATGAGCCCGACCGCGCGATCGCGAACACGAAAAAGCTTATCGATCAGGACAACGTGTTTTCGATTATCGGCGCCGTTGGTACTCCGACCTCCAAGGCCACGCAACCGATTGCGACAACGGCCAAGGTTCCGTTTGTCGGTCCTTTCACCGGCGCCGGATTCCTCCGCGCCCCGGAGAACGCGAACGTCATCAACGTCCGGGCCACTTACGACCAGGAAACAGAGACCTGGATCAAACATCTTACGGAAGATCTCGGCATCACCAAGGTTGCCATCCTGTATCAGGATGACGGTTTCGGCCGCGTGGGCCTTTCCGGGGTAAACAAGGCGCTCGAAAAACGCGGCATGAAGCTGGTCGCCGAGGGCACGTATCAGCGCAACACGACAGCGATCAAGACCGCGCTTCTCGCAATCCGGAAAGCGGAGCCGGAAGCTGTCGTCATGGTCGGCGCCTACAAGCCGCTTGCCGAGTTCATCAAGCTTTCCAAGAAGCTGAAAATGGATCCGGTGTTCGTCACTATTTCCTTCGTGGGCTCAAACGCGCTCGCCGGCGAGCTTGGCGATCAGGGCGCCGGCGTGGTGATCAGCCAGGTCGTTCCGTTTCCATGGGACAAAAGCATTCCGCTCGTCGCAAAGTACACTGAAGACCTGAAGGCCTATGACGGTGCCCTTGAGCCGGGCTTTGTCTCGCTCGAAGGCTACATGGTCGGCCGCCTGACAATCATGGCGCTTGAGAAAGCCGGTAAGGACCTGACCCGGGAGAACTTCCTGGACGCGGTCTACAGCACCGGAACGTTCGACCTCGGCGGCGCGACGCTTGAATATGGCGCCGGCGACAATCAGGGCATGGGCGACGTCTTCCTGAGCGTGATTCAGGCCGATGGCAGCTTCAAGTCTGTCGAAAAACTAAGCAAATAAAAAGAACACTCTAGAGCCGGCGGCACTGCGTGCTGCCGGCTCTTGGGATGGGGAAAAAAGGGGGGACCGGAAGAGATGAGCATGACGGACATGGAACAGACTCGGAACGACACCGAAAACGGCGAAACAACGCCACCACCAAAAAAACCTTTAGGTTTGGGGGTAGGCGCAAAACTCTATCTCTCGATCGGCAGCATGTTCGTCATAACCGTCGTTGCTGCATTGGTTTCTATCTGGGCATTCGGCGAACTGAAGCGCGCCATGGAGAGCTTTGCCGGAGAAGCTATTCCGGCCATCAAGACCTCCCTTCACCTGTCGGCGGAAAGTGCCGGGATCGCGGCGAAAGCCCCAGAGATCGTGACCGCGCAAAACAACGAGGAACGGGTTGCGACGGAATCGGAAATCGAAACCCTCATCAAGAAGCTTGATGACGAAATTCGCAATCTCGGGGCGCTCGACGAGACGATGAAGGCGCAGAAGCTCGACATGGTCTCCTCCTTCCACGGCGGCATCATCGCCCTTGGCGAAAAGATGCGCGAAAAGGAAGCGATCGAAGCCCGCATCACCCGGAAGGTCACAGAGATGCTCTCGGCGCATCAGGACTTTCTGAAAGATCTGTCTCCGCTGGTGGACGATGCGAACTTCAATCTTGTTATCACCAGCGAAGATACCGTCGACAGTTCCTCAAAGCTGATCAAGTCCCTGCTGGAGGGAGAGGTAAGCTATCTGCAGGCTGGACTTCGGGTCGGCGCGAGCCTCAGGGAACTTCTTGCCCTGATGATCCGGACAGCGGCGAACACGGAGCTTGAGGCGATCGCCCCGCTCGAAGAGACGTTCCTAACCATTCGCAATGTTGTCAGAGACTATCAGACGCAGCTTCCGGAAACCGAAGCCGCACAGGACCTGAAGGACTTTACGGAAAGCCTTATAACGCTTGGCGAAGGCGAAGACTCGGCGTTTGCGATCCGGTTCAAGGAACTGGACTACAATCAGTCCCTTACATTCCAGCAGACTCTCGATCTCAAGGCCAAGAGGGAAGCTCTCGACGCCAAGCTCGCGGAACTGGAAGGCCTGTTCAAGACCAAGGTCGAGCCTGTCATCGACGATGCGACATTCAATCTGGCGGTCGGCGGAGACAACCTGAATGCGAACATTCGCAAAACGATAACAGGTCTGGTCAACGGCGACGTGGCAAAGCTGCAGTCGATGCTGCAGCTTGCCGCAGAAGCCAATCTCCTGGCCGGTCTCCTGAACTCCGGCGCCACCGCTCCTGATATCTCGGCACTCAATGTCCTGTCCGGCCGATTCAATGCCGCCAAGGGCGCTGTCGAGACGGCGATCGCTGCTTTCCAGGAGCGCGTCCAGAATGACACGATCCCGCAGGTCGCAGCACAGATCGTTTCCTATGGGACCGGCGAGGAAAGTGTTTTTGCTCTACGCGAGGCGCAGCTCGAAATCGAAGCCAGCGCTCTGGTCGCACTGGACGGAAACCGGACAGCATCGGAAAACATTCAGAAAGAATTCGCTTTGATGGTCTCCGACGCCGAAACGGCAGCGGCGACGAGCGAAACCAGAGCGCTCGATACAATCGGCGATAGCGAGAACCTGCTGTTCGCAATGGTCGGCATCAGTGCCGTTGCCGGCCTCCTGATTGGCTGGCTTCTGGTGTCGCGCCAAGTGGTGCGGCGGATCTCCGGTCTCGCCGACACGATGGGCGTGATCGCGGACGGAGATCTGGACACGGACGTGGATACGTCGGGCGGCGACGAGATCACCACGATGGCCCGGACGGTTGAGATCTTCCGCGACAATGGCCGCGAGGTCGAACGGCTGCGCGAGGAACAGCAGCGCACAGAGGCCCGCTCCGCCGAGGAACGGCGTCAGGCCATGCTGAACCTGGCCGACACGTTCGAGCAGTCGGTCAAAGCCATCGTCGATCAGGTCGGCCTGTCCGCACAGGAGATGGAGAAGAGCTCGGAAGGCATGGTGAACTCCTCCGAGCAGGTGAAGATGGAATCCTCAGGCGTGCTGACCATCGCCG
>NZ_JACZFS010000051.1 GCF_014904795.1 Nisaea nitritireducens | reverse complement strand
TAACAACGGGAATGGCAACGGCAATTCCGGTAACAACGGGAATGGCAACGGCAATTCCGGTAACAACGGGAATGGCAACGGCAATTCCGGTGACAACGGGAATGGCAACGGCAATTCCGGTAACAACGGGAATGGCAACGGCAATTCCGGTGACAACGGGAATGGCAACGGCAATTCTGGCAACAACGGAAATGGCAACGGCAATTCCGGCAACAACGGGAATGGCAACGGGAATGGCAACGGCAATAGTTAGAAAGCTCGATCCTGAAGAGTGCTCTCTTCAGGTGAACGCTGAGGAGACGGCCGGGCGATTGAAAGCCACGGCAGCCGGTACGGTCTGAATGCGGGGCATGGAAAGGCTGCACGGAAAGACCTTGGTTCTGCTGCTTTCAGTTCCTTTGATTGTGGCTGCTCTGAGTTTTTCCGGCTGGCTTGAGCCGCTCAATCGCAGAATTCTCGATTTCAAGTTTCAGTGGCTGACAACTCCGGCGAGCGGAGAGATCACGGTTGTCGAAATCGATGCCGGTACAATCGGTGCGATCGGGGTGTGGCCCTTCCCAAGGCGGACATATGCCGACCTGATCCGCCGCCTGGGGCAAGCCGGAGCACGGACTGTCGCTATCGACATTGATTTCAGTTCTTACTCCACGGAGGAAGACGACCTGGCGCTTCGCTCAGCCATTGACGAAAGCGCCGCACAGATCATTCTTCCAAGCTTCGTGCAGGAGGCGGGGCGCTCTTCGGTGGGGGAGCAATTGATCGAACGTTCGGCTACGCAGTTTGAGCGGGCTGGTAGCGGCTTCGGTTCAGTCAATGTCACGCCGGAAGATGATTCCAAAATCTGGCGATATGAACCGTTTCAGGACGTCGACGGGCGTAAGAATCCTTCTCTGGCCGTATTGCTCGCCGAAGGGCGGGTAACCGCTGATCGGTTCCTGATCGACTTTGGAATCGACTATGACAGCATTCCATTCCTGTCGATGCGCAATGTCCTCGATGGTGATTTCGATCATAGTTTGATCAAGGGCAAGCGCGTTGTGATCGGGGCGACGGCGATAGAGCTTGGGGACAAGTTTCCGGTGCCCCGCTACGGCTATTTGCCGGGCGTTTATGTCCAGACCCTGGCTGCCGAGAGTCTGTTGCTGGATCGTGCACTGCGATCGAGCAACATGGTGACGACTTTGGTCGGGCTGTTGCTCCTGTTGCCGCTCGGCTATCTGATATTGACGCGCTCCTGGCTGACTTCATCACTACCTACAATCGGTGTCGGCGTTGCGTTTCTTGCCGTGTGCGTCGGACTGCAAGCCGCCACGCCCCTCGTTCTGGAAGTTGGCGCATGGCTCCTGGCGCTTGCCGGATGGTGGTTTGTCAAGCTTCTGAGAACCCTGCAGGAGCAAGGCTTGCGCCTGTTTCGACAAAGGATCGCCGGTGTTTACAGGCGTGAACTCATGCGGCGTGTGGTCAGCGACAGCTTTGACGGTATCGTCATGTCGGACAGCCGCGGATTCATCGAACAAATGAATGGAACGGCGGAACGCCTCCTGCAAACCTCTCTGGAGAAGGTGCGGGGCGAAAGCCTCTCAGCTGTCTTTTCCCAAGAGGCGTATGAGCAAATTCGGCTCCGACTGGAGAGCGAACAGTCCGGCGAGCGTTTCGAAATGTCCATTCCGTTCGGCCAGCACGAGGTCGCCGATATTGAAATGACAGTGGGCGTTACCCGGGTGCCCCTGAGCAAGAGCCCGTTCGAACGTCGAACCACCGAGCGTGAGATTCATGTTTTGACGTTCCGAGACATATCGGAGCGGAAGATTGTGGAAAGCGAGAAAGCAGAGGCGCTTCGGGAGGCGCAACGTGCCAACGAGATGAAATCCCAGTTCCTCGCCAGTGTCAGCCACGAGCTGCGTACACCGCTCAACGCGATCCTTGGATTCTCTGACATCATGCAGATGCAGGCTTTCGGTCCTATGGAAAACCCCCGCTATCTCGAATATGCGGGGAGCATAAATCAAAGCGGTCGGTTCTTGCTTGAGCTCATCGATTCTATTCTCGACGTGTCGCGCGTGGAAAGCGGCGAGGATCTGCCAAAACTGGTCAATTTCGAGGTCGAGAAACTTCTGGAAGAATGCCGGGAAGTCATGCTTGGTCAGAGCGCGGGGGCTCTGCGGGTATGGGACTTCCAGGTCGATCAAGATGTCGCCGTTTTCTGTGCTGATCAGCGTTTGCTGCGGCAGGTCTTCATTAACCTGCTTACGAACGCATTCAAATTCACAAGCGAGCAGGGACGGATCCAGGTCATCGTCCGTAGGGCCGATGATGATCATGTGATCATAGAAGTTACGGATAACGGATGCGGAATACCAAAAGCCGAGCAGGAACAGATATTCGAACCATTCCGGCAGGCGTCTTCTGCTTACGTCCGTCACGCCGCGGGGGCTGGTCTCGGGCTTTACATCGTTCAGCGGATTGTCTCCGCACATGGCGGCGAAATCGAAGTCGAAAGTGAGCCGGATAAAGGCGCGACTTTTCGTATCCGGCTTGCTCCTGACTTCGCCAGTCAGCGGTCACAAGCATTCAACGGGGAAGCCGCGGCGGTTTTGTAACCCTTCACCCGCGGCAATTGCTTGCTATAGTCCCGGTCAAAATTCTGGGAGGATCTTATGTTACTCGGCGGTGAAGTGAGGCGCTGGCAACGGATGGGGCGCTGGATTGCAGTGCTGTGGCGGAAAATGGTCGGCCCAGTAAAGACCGCTAGCGGGAAATGAGTTTCTGCTTGGAACAGAAAAAGGAGCGCCGAAGCGCTCCTTTTTGATTCGTTCTTTCCGTCCTGCGTCAGTCGAGCGCCTGGACGATTTCCTCGCACATCTTCTTCGCGTCGGAGAACAGCATCATCGTGTTGTCCCGGAAGAACAGCTCGTTCTCGACCCCGGCATAGCCGGACGACATGCCGCGTTTGACGAACAGAACCGTCTTTGCGTTTTCCACGTCGAGGATCGGCATGCCATAGATCGGGCTGGCCGGATCGGTTTTCGCCGCCGGGTTGGTGACGTCGTTGGCGCCGATCACGAAGGCGACGTCGGTCTGGGCGAAATCGCGGTTGATTTCTTCCAGCTCCAGTACGTCTTCGTAGGGCACGTTTGCTTCCGCCAGTAGCACGTTCATGTGCCCGGGCATGCGGCCCGCCACAGGGTGGATGGCGTAGCGCACTTTCACGCCTTTACCCTTCAGGATGTCGCCCAATTCCCGCAATGCGTGCTGGGCCTGCGCCACCGCCATGCCGTAACCCGGCACGATGACGACTGAGGAGGCGTTCTCCATGATGAAGGCCGCATCGTCGGCGCTGCCGGACTTCACCGACTTGTCGCCGCCGGGGCCGCCCATTGCCGCCGCCGCATCGCTCTCGCCGCCGAAGCCGCCGAGAATGACGCTGAAGAAGGAGCGGTTCATGCCTTTGCACATGATGTAGCTGAGGATCGCACCGGAGGAGCCGACAAGCGCCCCGGTGATGATCAGCAGCGAGTTGCCGAGGGTGAAGCCGATGCCGCAGGCGGCCCAGCCGGAATAGGAGTTCAGCATCGAGATCACGACCGGCATATCGGCGCCGCCAATCGGGATGATGATCAGGATGCCCAGCACCAGGGCGAGCACGAAGACGGCCCAGAAGGCGGCCGGGCTCTGGTCGATGCAAAGCCAGACAACCAGCGCCACCATCAGCAGGCCGAGCGCGGCGTTCAGCGGGTGCTGGCCGGAGAAGGTGACAGGCGCGCCGGACAGGATGCCCTGCAGCTTGCCGAAGGCAATGATCGAGCCGGTGAAGGTCACCGCGCCGATGGCGAGGCCGACGGCCATTTCCACCAGCGAGCCGACGGCGATGTTGCCGGGCGTGCCGATACCGTAAGCCTCGGGCCTGAAGAACGCGGCCGCTGCAACGAAACAGGCAGCGAGGCCAACCAGGCTGTGGAAGGCCGCAACGAGCTGCGGCAGGGCCGTCATCTCGATCTTGCGGGCGATGAAGGTGCCGATAGAGCCGCCGATGACGATGCCGGCGAGAATGGTGCCGTAGCTCATCACTTCCGGCATGGCGATGGTAGTGAGGATGGCAATCACCATGCCGGCGATGCCGAACATGTTGCCCTGTCGGGCACTGTCCGGCGAGCTGAGGCCCTTCAGCGCCATGATGAAGCAGATGCTGGAGATCAGATAAAGGACGGCTGAGAGATTCTCGGTCATGTTTCTATCCCCCGCCTCAGCGCTTTTTCTTGAACATGGACAGCATGCGCTGCGTGACGATGAAGCCGCCGAAAATATTCACCGACGCCAGCACCACGGCACAGAAGCCCATGATCTGGGAAAAGTTCGTTTCCGCCGGACCGGCGGCGATCAGCGCGCCGACGATGATCACGGAGGAGATTGCGTTGGTCACGCCCATCAGCGGCGAATGCAGCGCCGGTGTGACCCGCCAGACCACATAGTAGCCGACGAAGCAGGCCAGGATGAAGACCGTGAAAAGCGAGATGAAACTGTAGGGGCCGGTATGCGCTGTTTCGGTCACGCTGCCGATGGCCCCGCCCGCATCCGTTGCGAATTGCGCCATCTCACCCGCCAGGCTCGCTGCCTGCTCGGCGAGGGCTTTCGCCTTCTGTTCAATCTGGGTGGCATCCATGATCAGGCATCCCCCTCTTTATCGGAACCGGCTGCAGGCGCTGCTGCAGAAATCGCTGTCGAGGCTTTCGGCTTTGCCGGTGCCTTGGCTGTTTTCGCGGCTGGTTTAGAGGCTGTTTTCGGCGCTGCCGGCTTACGGGCCGCGCGTGGCTTCGCAGCAGGTTTCGCTGTGGTTTTTTCTGCGGCGACCGCCTGAACGGCCGGGTGCACGACCTTGCCGTCCTGGGTGATCAGCGAGCCCTTCACGATCTCGTCCTCGAGATCAATCTTCAGGCTCTTTGCTTCCGCATCGTAGAGCGGCGTCAGGAAATTGAGCACGTTCTTGGCATAGAGCGCGCTGGCATCGACGGCGATCCGACTCGGCACATTGGCGTGGCCGACAATCGCAACGCCGTGCTTGCGCACAACCATGCCAAACTCGGAGAGCGGGCAGTTGCCGCCCTGCTCGACAGCGAGATCGACGATCACCGAGCCCGGCTTCATCGTCTTCACCATCTCTTCCGAGACCAGCACCGGAGCCGGACGTCCCGGGATCAGCGCCGTACAGATGATGATGTCCTGCTTCTTGATCGTTTCGGCAATCAGCTCTGCCTGCTTCTTCTTATAGGCGTCGCTCATTTCCTTGGCATAGCCGCCGGAAGTTTCCGCTTCCTTGAATTCCTCGTCCTCGACCGCGACGAACGTACCGCCGAGGCTCTCGACCTGTTCCTTCGCGGCCGGGCGCACGTCGGTCGCCGAGACAACGGCGCCGAGACGTTTGGCGGTGGCAATGGCTTGCAGACCGGCAACACCGGCGCCCATGACGAGAACACGGGCCGGCGGCACGGTGCCGGCGGCGGTCATCATCATTGGGAAGGCGCGGCCGAACTCGTTGCAGGCATCCAGAACGGATTTGTAGCCGGCGAGGTTCGCCTGGCTGGAGAGCACATCCATGGTCTGCGCCCGGGTAATCCGGGGCACCATCTCCAGCGCAAATGTGGTGATCTTCTTGGCCGCGAGCGCATCGATCAGCGCCCGGTCCTTGTAAGGCTCCATCAGCGAGATCAGGGTCGCCCCGCTTTTCATCAGGGCGATCTCGTCCGTTTCCTTCTCCACCTCGGCGCCCGGGCCGATGGGTTTGCGGACCTTGAGCACGATATCCGCGCTGCTGAGAGCGTCCTTCGCGGTCTTGACGATCTTCGCGCCCGCAGCCTCGAGAGCCGCGTCCGTGAAGGCCGCGCTCAGACCCGCGCCGCTTTCGATAGCAACCTCGAAGCCCATGGCGACGTATTTTTTAACTGTATCCGGCGATGCGGCGACGCGCGCCTCGTATGGTCGCCTTTCTTTAGCGATGCCGATTTTCATTCGCGTTTCTCCTGTTCGTTCCGCGATTGTTCTCTCGCAGGGCCGACGAAGGCCGAGAGTGCCGCGCTGCAGCAACCATGGCAAGGGCCGGTCTTATCGGATGGTGGATTGTCGCCGGTTTACCTCGACCGTGGCGCGATCCGCCGCGCGCCGGTCCGCGAGTGCCCGGAAGGCCTTCTTACACTGTGTATCCAACAGGATAAGGCCCTGCGCCTGGGTCAGACGGCTCTGGCATTCCTGCTTCAGGCGGTATTCAATGGTATCCCAGGCTGCGGCGATCCACCGCGCTTCGGCAGCGTAGTATTGGTCGCGTTCCGCGATGGTTTTGAAGCTATTTCGTTGCAGCCGGATGCGGACCCACGCCGGAAAATCTCCCAGTCCGGAGCTTTTTTCGCGCTTTGGATAGGGTGCGAAGGCAGGGTCGATTACTCCCGGCACGATCAATCGTTCCGCGAGACGCTTGCTTTTATTGGCCAGGACGGCTTTGCGCTGGCGCAAGAAGCCGTCGCCGAAGCAGTCGATGACGGGGGCGTCACCGTATTCGTGGAGCGCCACGAGGCGCGGCGTGGTCACGGTAAGCGGTTGAGCTTTTCCGCCGGTGACGATGCATCTTTGTCCTGTCGGCACTGTATCGATCAGGGTCACCGGCGCGGCGTCGGCGCGTCGCGGGTTCGGTGGGAACGATCCGCTCGGCGGTGGCGGGGCGGTGCAGGCCGCGGCAACAAAAAGTGTGGCGGCGAGACTGGCCATAGTTCGCAAATGCATCATGCGGCGCTGTCCAGCCAGATCGTAACCGGCCCGTCATTGATCAGGGAAACCTTCATGTCTGCCCCGAACCGCCCGGTTTCAATCGGCAGCCCCGCTGATTTCAGGCAGGCGCCGAAATGTTCGACAAGTGCGTTCGCCAGCTCGGGCGCCGCGGCGCCGATGAAGCTCGGCCGGTTTCCCTTGCGAGTATCTGCGGCGAGGGTGAATTGCGAGACGACCAGCACGCTGCCGCCGATATCGGCGACGGAGCGGTTCATCTTTCCGGCCTCGTCCTCGAAAATCCGCAGCTTCGCTGTCTTGCCGGCAAGACGCTCCGCCTCAGCCTGACCGTCGCCCTCGACGGCGCAGACCAGCGCCAGGAGGCCGGGGCCTATCTCACCGACGGTCTCTCCGTCGATCCTGACGGCGGCTTCGCTTACTCTCTGCAACAGCACGCGCAAATCGGACGCTCCCCTGCATTCTGGTGAAATTCGAACCGGCCTTCCCTGAAAGGAAATGCGGGACAGCCGGACGTGTTCACTCTTCGATGTCGTCGTCCTCGTCGTCCTCGACGTCGACTTCTACCGGCACACCCGGCAATTGCTTTCGCGTCCGGAAAGATAGCGCGGTCTTCACATGCGAGACATTGGGCGCCGGGGTGAGCCGGGTAGTCAGGAATTTCTGGAACGTGTCCCAGTCCTTGGCGACCACCTTCAGCAGGAAATCGGTCTCCCCGGACAGCATGTGGCACTCGCGCACCTCGGGCCAGTCCTCGACCATCTCCTCGAAGGCGACCAGATCGTCCTCTGCCTGGCTGTTGAGGCCGACGAAGGCGAATATGGTGACCTTGTAGCCGAGCGCCTCCGGATTGACGTCCGCATGATAGCCGCGGATGAAGCCGGCCTCTTCGAGCGCACGCACACGCCGGAGGCATGGCGGCGCGGAAATACCGGCCCGGTTCGCAAGGTCCACGTTGGTCATGCGCCCGTTGTCCTGCAGGTCGCGAAGGATGCGTCGGTCGATACGGTCAAGCTTGACGCGCCGCATGGCGGATGACTCCTGATTCGGATTGTGTCGTCGGCAGCGAAGAATTTCCCTTGCCGGATATTGCAGTGCAGAATAAAGCAGGTGGGATCGTTCGCGCAAGATTATTACATCTCCTTGTCATATTCGTGCGTAAATATTGTGATGGAGCACCCTATGAGTCTGCCGGCGGATATGTCGGCCTGGGTCGTCAGTGACGGGACCCGTGGCATGGAGGTGCAGTCGGTTGCTCTTGCACGGGCTCTCGGCATGGATCCCGTAATCAAACGCATCCGACCGTCCACGCTGCTGCGCGCATTCCCGGCATTGGGGAGCTGGCGCGTGGTTCCGCCGAGTGCGGGAGGAGATCCGCTTGGGCCGCCCTGGCCGGACCTTGTGATCGGATGTGGCCGCCGCAACGCGGGGGCAGTGCTCTCGGTTAAAGGGCGGTCCGGTGGTCATAGTTTTGCTGTGCAGATCCAGGACCCGCGAATCGACCCTGCGCTGTTCGACGCCCTGATTGTCCCGGAACATGATCCGGGACGAGGTGACAATGTGATTGTGACCACAGCCTCCCTGAACAGCCTCGCGACCATGGATCTGCCAGCCGAGGCGAAACGCTTCAGCCATATGATCCAGCCGTTGCCGGGGCCGCGCGTGCTGGTCGCGGTCGGCGGGGCCACCCGTCGGCAAAAGGTCGAGGATGCGATGGTGGACAGGTTCGTCGGCAACCTCGAGCAGTTGATCGACAGTGGCTGCGGCCTGATGATCACTGCCTCCCGGCGCACACCGGAGCGCCTGGTCGAGGCACTTTTCGCGCTCGGGGAGAACGAGGCGGCCGCCTGTTTCTGGAATGGGGAGGGGGAGAACCCCTATCTCGGCTTCATCGGGGCGGCGGACGTCATTGTGGTGACGTCAGACTCGGTGAACATGGTCTCCGAGGCCTGTTCGTCCGGCAAAGGGGTCTATGTCGCCGATCTTCTGGTACCGTCGGGACGCATTGCGGCGTTCCAGGAAAATCTGCGGTCTCGAAAACTGACACGGCCGTTCGACGGGCATGTGGAGCCGTTTCTCTATGAGCCGCTGAATGATGCCGTGAGCGCAGCGGAGGCGTTGCGTCCGATGCTGGAACGTCATCTGGAACGGCGCCACCGCTAATGACGTGTGTGATTGCCGCTCAGTCGAGCCTGTAAGATGCAATCACTTTGCCGTTCTGGTTTGCTGTCTCGATAAATCCGAGTGTGCGATAGAAGGCCCGGGCTCCCGCGTTTTCTTCCCGGATGACGGCACGGATCGTTCGGAACCCCAGGCGATCAAGGTGCTTCAGCATTTCATTGAAGAGGTTTCTGCCGACACCCCGGCGGGACGCTTTCAGGTCCACGAAAGTGCTGATATCGCACTGCATCGGACGATCGGGGTCAGGCAGGCAATCCTGGACGCCGAGCAGAGAGTCCGTCGCATCCTCTATCGCTGCCAGATAGACGGAACGATTTGGCAGTGACCGGATGAAGCTCTCCTGATCCGGAACTGTCATGTTTTCGGTCATGGCGGTGAGCCCGCCATCCGCGATAATCGGGTTTATCAGGTCTGCTATGGCACCCGCGTCTGAGACATGGGCCCGCCGCACCCGATAGGCGGTCTCGGCCGCTATCATCGTTTTGCATCGCTGGGACGGCCCATGTGTGCCCTCCTGATTGCTTTCCGGATCTCGGTGGGGTTTTAACTCAATAACAGTATTAACTATCACTCAATCTATTTTAAGATGTTATTTCGGATCTCTCGGTACACGGCGCGGTTCCCCTATACCGAGGATCATATTGACCGTTTTCCGGTCGCTCGCCAGAGGGAAAATCCCACGCCAGACGGCGACAGTCTCGTAGCGTGCATGCGGGACACCGGCCTTCCAGAAGGTCGGTATCGCCTTATTCACTGTCAGGTCGAGGCTTTCGTTGAGGTAACTGAGCTCCGGCGTCGTAAAATACTCAGTGTTCAGATGGCCGGTCGGGTCAAAGCCGATCATCGCAACGGTGCTTGTTCCCATCAGCTTGCAGCGGTAGTCGAGGGTGCCATCCTCGTTGCGTACCACCTCATGCAGGAAGACCCAGGGCATGATCTTGCGGGGCACGTCCGTTGCGTCGAAGTCGCTCCGGGCCGGCAGGGACGGCTCCGGTGCCAGAGCCCGCCAGAATGCATAGGCAGTTCTGATCAGTGAGTCCTCGGGCAGATCCTCAAGGCCAATCCGCTCCGCGAACAGAAAATCTGCTTTACTGAAAGGTTGCCGTCCCCATTGGGCCATTGTGTGCCCCTGATTTGCATCGCTTTTTGCGTATTTTATATAATTAGTAGAGCAATTCCTTCTCAAATCCAGCTTTTCGCTAGTTTCTGAGGCGTTAGAGCTTGCCGAGTGCCCTTGTGAAATCGGCAAGCAGATCATCCTTGCTCTCGATGCCGGCGGAGATCCGGACCAGGCCCTGACTGATGCCGAGTGCCTGACGGGCCGCCTCTTCCATCGCCCGGTGCGTGGTCGTGTATGGATGGGTGATCAGGCTCTTGGTGTCGCCGAGATTGTTCGAGATATCGACGATCTTGAGGCCGTTCAGCAGCTTGAAGGCCGCATCTTTGCCGCCCTTGACGTCGAAGGAGACGAGAGTACCGAAGCCGCTCATCTGCTTCGCCGCCAGCGCATGCTGCGGGTGGGAGGCGAGGCCGGGATAGATCACTCGCGAGATGGCGGCATGGCTTTCCAGGAATTCGGCGATGGCCAGCGCATTCTCGGACTGGCGGCGGACCCGGAGGTCGAGGGTCTCAAGGCCTTTCAGCAGGACCCAGGCATTGAATGGGCTGAGACAGCCGCCGGTATGGCGCATGAAAGGCTCAAGATAGTCCTTGCGGAACTCGTTCGAGCAGAGCACGGCCCCGCCGAGGGCCCGGCCCTGGCCGTCGATATGCTTGGTGCCGGAATAGACCGAGATGTCGGCGCCGAGCCGGATCGGCTGCTGCAGGATCGGGGTGGAGAAGACGTTATCGACGACGACGCGTGCACCGGCCTGCTTGGCGATGGCGACGACGGCCGGAATGTCGATGATCTCCAGGGTCGGGTTGGAGGGGGTCTCGAAGAAGAAAACCTTGGTGTTCGGTTTGACCGCGCTCTGCCACTGGGCGATGTCGGTGCCGTCGATCAGCGTCGCGTCGATGCCGAATTTCGGGAAGATCTTGGTCACGATGTGATGGCAGGAGCCGAACAGGGCCCGGGCGGCGACCACATGATCGCCTGTCTTGAGCTGGCAGATCAGGGCTGCCCAGACGGCCGCCATGCCGCTGGCGGTGGCGAAACAGGTCTCGGCGTCTTCCAGCAGGGCCATCCGGTCCTCGAACATCTGGACCGTCGGGTTGCCGTAGCGGGAATAGACGAAGCCGTCTTCTTCGCCGTTGAAGCGGGCCTCGGCCGATTCCGGGCTGTCATAGACATAGCCGGACGTGAGGAACAGGGCCTCGGACGTTTCTCCGAACTCGGACCGGTTGGTGCCGCCGCGTACCAGGCGGGTTTCCAGATTCCAGTCGGCGGCTTCGGTGAAGGCGGGGTTGATCTTGTCGGACATGGTCGTCTGCTCCTTGGTCTCTGATCGGGCCCACGGGAGCATTTCCCCGTGGCGCTTTAGCACTTGGTGACGCGGATGCAAGCTGCCCTCAAATCCCGCGGGTCCAATCGGCCGGACCAAGCCTGAAACAAAAAATCCGTCGCGGCGGCGCCGGACGGATCGAAATCCCTCTTTAGCCGCATTTATTAAGCGCCCGCAATCTGAGTCTCAAATCGGCGCTGAACTCTGAGATAGACGAGGGCGGCCCGGCCTGTCAAGCGCGGTGCCGCCCCCCGTGGCTTCAGGATATCAGGTCCGGCTGGTGATCAGCTTGTAGCTGGCAAAGCAGAAAAAGCAGTCGAGGGCGCTGTCGATCCAGCGCCGGGCCTTGCCATCGGCCGTGACCATCGGCGCTACAGATTGATCCGCCGAGCAGGTTTTCACAGTTCTGAAACGGTCCCGCCTCTGGGTAGAGACGGGATTATGTTATTCTACTTTAAAAGGTTGTTTCAGAACGTGCCACAGAGCACGCGGACATGGAGAGAATAATGTCTGGTTTTCGCCGGTTGCGGACTTTTTTTGCCTCCGGGGCGCTGTTCTTCGGGCTTGGTGGCGGCATTGCTGCGGCCGTCTGTCCCGAAGAGCAGAGTGTCCCGGTTTTGCCACATGATCTTGAGCTCTGCCGGAAACTGGATCCTGTCGTGCGTGATCCTTCCGCGCTGCCGCTGCGGGAATACGAATTGAAGCTGCAGGAATATTTCGTGAATTTCTGCCATCGAGACAAGACGTCCGGCTGGGTGCGGGACAAATTTGTCCGCGATACCGGGCCCGAGACAGCACATCTGACGGGCGGTGAATGGATCGGCACCTATCACGGCACGCATGCGCCGGTGGTGATCTGGTACTCGCCGGAAATGTTCGATTGGATCAAGGACAACCGGACCCCGGCGGACGAGGATTCGGGCACGGACAAGGCGCCCGTTCCGGACGGTGCGATCATGGTGAAGGAGATGTACTCCTCCCCGGCATCGGTCTGTTCTGCGGTGGAGCCGGAGAAGCTGATCCCGAACATCCACGGCGCCGCGATCATGGTGCGTGATTCCAAGAAAAGTCATGACGGCTGGTTCTGGGGCTGGTTTGGCTGGAAAGGCTGGGCTCCGGACTATCCGGCGAACCAGTCCTCAAACCTGATGGTCAATATGGGGTTCGCGCAATACTGCATGAACTGCCATGCCTCCGCCCGGGACAACATGACCTTCTCCTCGCAGAAGAATATCGAGGGGGAGCCGGGGCATCCGCTGGTGTTCCTCAATCAGGACGAGGACCCGACGCCGGACACGGCCTCGAACCATCCGGTCGTCACATTGCCGACAGATCAGGTCCGGCGGCTGGGACAGCCGCTCTATGCCTACAATCCCGCATTCACAGAGGCCTTCCAGTGGAACGGGCCCGGGCCGGCACCAGACTATGCGACTGTCCCGAAGATGCCGTCGGAGACCTATGACGAAACCTTTGTTGCCGCCGGTGGCCCGACGATCCATGACGAATATCTGACCTCCAGCCAGTGTCTTGGCTGCCACAATGCGGGCAGCACGGGCTTGCAGTTCGATATGACGGAGCCCGTGTCGCCGGATTATGGCGACGGCTCGGATGCCGCCGCCGGAAAGATGTGGAACCATTCTCCCTATGGCTCCTGGCGGACATCCCCGATGGGGCTGGCCGGGCGCGATCCGATCTTCTTCGCCCAGCTGGCGAGCGAGACCCAGACCTTCCATAAAGCCGACGCCAAGCTGGTCGAGAACACCTGCCTCGGCTGTCACGGCATTCTGGGGCAGCGTCAGTACGGCATCGATGTCAGTACTGGCAAGATCAAGCCGATCGCCACCATGCCGAAGGGTGAGGACCCGGCTGGCTGCGGAGCCTTCACCCGCGAAGTGGTCGAGGCGACGCCGTGGCCATCCGAGAAAGCCAAGAACGAGCATGTCGAATATGCCGATTACGGGGCTTTGGCCCGGGACGGTATTTCCTGCACTTCCTGTCATCGCATGGTGCTCGGCGAAAACATCTCCAACGAGGTGAAGGAGCGACCCGAGAACAAATGCGTGGTCGAGCGGCAGGCCTTTCTCAATCCAGATGTAAGCGGGTTTGCCAAGACCTTCACCGGCTCGTTCCTGGTCGGCGGTCCGGAGACGATCTTCGGGCCGTTCGAGGATCCAAAGACCGCTCCCATGCTGGACTCCCTCGGCAACAAGCCGGCGCATAACACAACTCTTGCCATGTCGGAGACCTGCGGCACCTGTCACACGGTCCACCTGCCGGTGATGCATGAGGGCAAGACCGTCGGTCATGTCTATGAGCAGCTGACCTATCCGGAATGGGCCTTCAGTGCCTATCGCACAGGAACCTCGCCGGACGGCCCATTGCCTGAAGGTGCGGGCTCCATCTCAAAGAGCTGCCAGGACTGCCACATGCCGTCGAAGACGGCGGACGGGAAGCCGGTGAAGTCGCGGATCGCGAGCATCCAGGAATTCTCCAATTTCCCGCAGGCCGAGTTCAATCGCGGCCCGGATGAAATCGATCTCCCGGTGCGCGAGGGCTTTGCCGAACATACGCTGGTCGGCCTCAACGTCTTCCTCACCGGTATGGCGCAGCAGTTCCCGGAGGTGCTTGGCATCAGGACCCAGGACCCGATGATGGGCAAGAAGGGCATGGACCCGCTGATCTATACCGAGCAGAAGATGCTGGATCAGGCGGCGAAGGCAACGGCCGATCTTGCCGTCACCAACGTCGCTGTCGATCCCGACAAAGCAGTCCTCAAGGCGGATGTTTCCATCACCAATCATGTCGGGCACAAGTTCCCGTCCGGGGTTGGCTTCCGGCGGGCTTTCGTGACCTTCGATGTCATGGACCGGCTGGGCAATGTGATCTGGTCCTCCGGCAAGACCGATGGTGCAGGCAGGATTCTTGATCCAGCCGGAGATCCTCTGCCGGGCGAGATGTGGTGGGAGGACGATTGCTCTGCCCGGATCGAGCCGGAGAAACGTCTGCACCAGCCGCACCACCAGGTCATCACGCGGCAGGATCAGGTGCAGATCTATCAGGAACTGGTCAGCACGCCGAAGCCGGGTTCCAGCAACCCGCAATGCGGTCACGACGCAAAGCCGGAAGGCCAGCTGACCACCTCGTTCCTGTCGATCTGCGCGGAGGTGAAGGATAACAGGCTGTTGCCGACCGGCTACCTCCCGCTCGACCAGCGCAAGGCGATCGCGGCGGCATTGGGAGCCGGGGCAGATATGGCTGAGGATGCCGGATCTCTCGGTGTCGGGAATGATCCTGACTACAAGACCGGCGGGGGTGACAGGTTGAGTTATGCCGTGCCGCTGGGCGATCTCGCCGGCACGCCGGTATCGGTCCGGGCCCGGCTGTCCTATCAGGCCACTCCGCCCTTTTACCTGCAGGACCGGTTCTGCACGGCCAAGGGCAAGGATCGCGACCGGCTTTATTTCCTCGGCGGGAATCTCAATCTCGATGGCACCCAGGCCGAAGACTGGAAGTTCACCATCGCGGATACCGGCTCCGTCACGGTTCCGGCGGGGAACTAGCGACATTCTGAACGAAGAAGAGCCCGGCGAACCGGGCTCTTCTCTTCAATTTTGTGCTCTCAGTACGCCGGAATTACATCACGGCGATGCTGAGGATCTCGTAGCTTTTTGCACCGCGTGGCGTGGCCACCTCAGCGCTGTCTCCGACCCGTTTGCCGATCAGCGCGCGTGCGATCGGGGAAGAGGTCGAAATAAAGCCCTTCGAGATGTCCGTCTCGTAGGGGCCGACAATGGTGAAGGTCTGCTCTTCGTCCGTATCCTCATCCGCGACCTTGATAATGGTCCCGAAGGTTACCGTTTCGCCGCCGAGTTTGGCTGTGTCGATGACGTCGGCGCGGCTGGTCGCGTCCTCAAGTTCGAGAATGCGGCCTTCGATGAAGCTTTGGCGCTCGCGCGCGGAATGATATTCGGCATTCTCTGAAAGATCGCCGTGTTCGCGGGCTTCCGAAATGGCCTTGATGATCTCGTAGCGCTCCACAGTCTTTAGCTGCTTCAGCTCGGCCTTGAGGCGATCAAAGCCTTGCGCCGTCATCGGGACTTTTTCCATTAAACCGACCTCGGTTACTTACTCAAATAGCTCACAAAAAGGCGACCCGCTCTTCCGAAAAAGAGTCACCGGTGGCGCCCGGTCCTACCGCCGGCCGTCAAAACGATCCGCTTAGATAGGATTGCAACGGCGCAACTTCAAGGCGACCAGCCCGCATCGCTTTCATTGCCTGAACAGCGGCCCGGGCACCTTCGACCGTCGTGTAATAAGGAATATTGTGGGTCAGCGCAGTCTGACGCAAGCTGAAACTGTCCGCGATAGCCTGTGTCCCGCCAGTCGTGTTGATGACCAGATCGACATGTCCGGACAGCATGTTGTCGACGACATGCGGCCGGCCCTCGAGTACTTTCTTAGTCCGGTCGACACGCAACCCCGCCTCTTTCAGGGCGTTCGCGGTGCCTTCGGTCGCCAGCAGCAGATAGCCCATTTCCGCAAGATCGGCGGACAGTTTGACGATCTGAGCTTTGTCCTCGTCACGCACGGACACGAACACCGTGCCGGATGTCGGCAGATGCGTGCTTGCCGCCATCTGGCTTTTTGCGAAGGCGCGGCCGAAATCCTTGTCGATGCCCATGACTTCGCCGGTCGATTTCATTTCCGGGCCGAGAATGACATCGACGCCCGGGAAGCGGTTGAACGGGAAGACGGCTTCCTTCACGGCAACATGATCCGGCATCTTTGCCGGCAGCGGGAAGTCGGCAAGTTTCTCGCCGGCCATGATGCGGCTGGCGATCTTGGCAATCGGCACACCGGTCGCCTTGGCGACGAACGGTACCGTCCGGCTGGCGCGCGGGTTGACCTCTAGGATGAAGACCGCACCGTCCTTGACCGCGAACTGGGTGTTCATCAGACCGACAACCTTCAGGCCCTCGGCCAGCAGGGTCGCTTGCCGCCGGATTTCCTGGATCACGGTTTCCGGCAGGCTCTGCGGCGGCAGGGAGCAGGCGCTGTCGCCGGAATGAATCCCGGCTTCCTCGATATGCTCCATGATGCCGGCGATATAGACCTGGCTACCGTCGGAGAGGCAGTCCACGTCGACCTCGACCGCGCTGCGCAGGAAGCTGTCGACCAGTACCGGGTTCTTGCCCGACACGACGACGGCCTTCTCCATGTAGCGGCGAAGCTGGGACGGCTCGTGGACAATCTCCATGCCCCGGCCACCGAGCACGTAGGACGGACGGATGACAACCGGATAGCCGATGTCACGGGCGACGGCCTCTGCTTCCTCGACGGTGAAGGCGGTACCGTTCGCCGGCTGGCGCAGGCCAAGATCGTTCAGCAATGCCTGGAAGCGCTTGCGGTCTTCGGCAAGATCGATGGCGTCAGGAGATGTGCCGAGGATCGGAATGCCCGCATCCTCGAGCGCCTGGGAGAGCTTCAGCGGGGTCTGCCCGCCGAGCTGCACGATGATGCCCTTGACCGTACCGTTCGACTGTTCCTTGCGGACCAGTTCGATCACGTCCTCGGCAGTCAGCGGCTCGAAATAGAGCCGGTCCGAGGTGTCGTAGTCGGTCGAGACGGTTTCCGGGTTGCAGTTGACCATGATGGTCTCGTAGCCGGCCTCTGACAGCGCGTAGGCGGCATGGACGCAGCAATAGTCGAACTCGATGCCCTGGCCGATCCGGTTCGGGCCACCGCCGAGAATGACGATCTTCTCGGCATCGGTCGGATCGGACTCGCATTCCGGGGCTTCGTAGCCATTGCTCTCGTAACAGGAATACATATAGGGCGTGGGAGACGGGAATTCGCCGGCGCAGGTATCGATGCGCTTGTAGACCGGGCGGATATCCAGTGCGTGCCGGGCAGCGGTCACGTCCGCCTCTTCCTTGCCGGTCAGCTCGCCGAGCCGGGCATCGGAGAAGCCCATTTTCTTCAGCCGGGCGAAATCCTTCGCGTGGGCAGGCAGGCCGGCCTCGCGGACTTCGGCCTCGACCGCCACGATCTCTTCGATATGCCGCAGGAACCACGGATCGAAGTGACAGGCATTCTGGATTTCCTGCAGGGAAAGGCCGGCCCGGAAGGCCTGGGCGACGCGCAGCAGCCGGTCCGGCGTCTGCTCGCTGAGGGCAGCCAGCACCCGTTGCCGGTCCACGCCGTCACTGTCGACACCGGGCATGTCCACTTCATTCAGGCCGGTCAGGCCGGTTTCCATGGAGCGCAGGGCCTTCTGCAGGCTCTCGGGGAAACTCCGGCCGATCGACATGGCTTCGCCGACCGATTTCATGGCCGTGCTCAGCAGCGGCACCGCGTTTGGAAACTTCTCAAAGGTGAAGCGCGGGATCTTGGTGACGACATAATCGATGGTCGGCTCGAAGCTCGCGGGGGTCGCGCCGCCGGTGATGTCGTTGCTGAGTTCGTCCAGCAGATAACCGACGGCCAGTTTTGCCGCGATCTTGGCGATCGGGAAGCCGGTTGCCTTGGAGGCGAGGGCGGAGGAACGGGAGACACGCGGGTTCATCTCGATGACGATGAGTCGGCCGTTCTCCGGGTTGACCGCGAACTGAACGTTGGAGCCACCGGTCTCGACACCGATCTCGCGCAACACTGCGAGGGAGGCGTCGCGCATCCGCTGATATTCCTTGTCGGTCAGCGTCAGTGCCGGGGCGACGGTGATGCTGTCGCCGGTATGGACGCCCATCGGATCGACGTTCTCGATGGAGCAGATGATGATGCAGTTGTCCGCCTTGTCGCGGACCACTTCCATCTCGTATTCTTTCCAGCCGAGCACGCTTTCCTCGACCAGCACGGAGCTGACCGGGGAGGCGCGCAGGCCATTGCGGATGATCTGCTCGTATTCCTCAGCATTATAGGCGATCCCGCCGCCTTCGCCGCCGAGGGTGAAGGACGGGCGCATGATGGCCGGCAGGCCGACATGGGACAGCGCGTCCATGGCTTCCTCGACCGTGTGGACGAGGCTGGAGCGCGGGGAGTCGAGGCCGATCTTGTCCATCGCCTCGCGGAACAGCAACCGGTCTTCCGCCTTCTCGATGGCTTCCAGCTTGGCGCCGATCAGCTCGACACCGTATTTTTCCAGCGTGCCGTCCTTCGACAGCGCAATCGCCGTGTTCAGGGCCGTCTGTCCACCCATGGTCGGCAGCAGTGCGTCCGGCTTTTCCTTTTCGATCACACGGGCGACCATCTCGGGTGTGATCGGCTCGATATAGGTCGCATCGGCGAGGCCCGGATCGGTCATGATCGTCGCCGGGTTCGAGTTCACCAGGATGACCCGGTAGCCTTCTTCCTTCAGGGCCTTGCAGGCCTGTGCGCCGGAATAATCGAACTCGCAGGCCTGACCGATGATGATCGGGCCGGCCCCGATGATCATGATGGACTGGATATCTGTACGTTTGGGCATGGCGCCGCTCAGCTTTCCTTGTCGATCAGATCGACAAACCGTTGGAAGAGATAATGGCTGTCCTTCGGCCCCGGGGAGGCTTCGGGATGGTGTTGCACGGAGAAGACCGGGCGGCCCTTGAGGCGGATGCCCTCGATCGTGCCGTCGAACAGCGAGCGGTGGGTGATTTCCACACCGTCCGGCAGGCTGCCTTCGCTGATGACGAAGCCGTGGTTCTGCGAGGTGATCTCGACCTTGCCGGTGGTCAGATCCTTCACCGGATGGTTCGCGCCGCGGTGGCCCTGATGCATCTTCTCGGTCTTGGCGCCGAGGGACAGGGCCAGCATCTGGTGGCCGAGGCAGATACCGAAGACCGGTTTGCCGCTATCGACCAGTTTGCTGATTTCCGCGACCGCATATTCCCCGGTTGCGGCCGGATCGCCCGGACCGTTGGCAAGGAAGATGCCGTCAGGCTCAAACGCCAGGATTTCCTCGGCCTTGGCGTCGGCCGGGACCACGGTGACTTTGCAGCCGAGGCTGGCGAGGTTGCGCAGGATGTTCCGCTTGGCGCCGAAATCCATCGCCACGACATGGCGCTTGATCTCGGGCTCGACTTCGAAACTGTCTTCGCCGTTGATGCCGTTGCGCGCGAATTCCCAAGTGCCTTCGCGCCACTGATAGGTTTGCCGGCAGGATACCTGGATTGCCAGGTCCATACCCTCCAGACCCGGCCATGCCCGGGTTTTCTCCCAAAGCGCATCGAGATCGAAGACACCGTCCGGGGCATGGACGAGGCAGCCCGTCGGCGCGCCGCCGTCGCGGATGAGCCGGGTCAGGCGCCTTGTGTCGACACCGCTGATGCCGGGCAGATCGAAGCTTTTCAGCCAGTCGTCGAAGTGCCGCTCGGCGCGGTAATTCGAGGGCTCGGTCATATCGGCGCGGAGCACCAGTCCAAGCGCCGCCGGCGTGGTGGTCTCGACATCCATTGAATTGGCGCCGACATTGCCGATATGCGGGAAGGTGAAGGTGATGATCTGACCGGCATAGGACGGATCGGTCATGATCTCCTGGTAGCCGGTCAGCGAGGTGTTGAAGCAGACTTCGCCTACTCGGACGGTGGCGGCGCCCAATCCTCGGCCCCAGAACAGGGTGCCATCTGCCAGCATCAGAACGGCGGTGGCGCCGTCCGGCTTGGTGACGGAGGAGAAGTCGGGTTTAGCGTTATCGGCGGTCGCAGGCTGCGCCATTGCGAATATCCCTCGTGAATCGCTGCGGTTCCGGCACACGTGAACCGCGGAGGATCTCATGGGATTTCCGCTTGCTCGACATTTAAATGTCAATTCAGGCCAGGCCGGGCGCTTCGGTGGCGCTTTGATAAAGAAAGCCGGGCCGCAGGTCAAGAGGCTTGTTTTCGGTATAATTCAATAAATTCAATAAGTTAAGAAATGTGCCTTGCGTTTTGCGCCGCGATGTCGATGGTGTAGGCGAATTCGCGAGCCGGTCTTTTCAGAAACCCGCCGCGAATAAGGCTAGGGGTAGTTTGGAAAAATGTTGCGCGCCGCATTCAGTGACGCCTTGAAAGAGGCTTTGAAATCCAAGGATCAGTGTGCAGTCAGCACCATCCGGTTGATTTTGGCTGCTTTGAAAGACCGTGATATCGCCGGCCGTACAAACGGTCAGTCGGACGGCATCGGCGAAGATGAAATCCTGTCCATGCTGCAGACGATGCTGAAGCAGCGGACCGAGTCTATCCGGATGTACGAAGAAGGCGGCCGGCTGGAGCTTGCGGAGCAGGAAAAGGCCGAGATGGAAGTCATCCGCCGTTTCATGCCGCAGCAGCTGAGCGATGCCGAGATAACAGAAGCGGTCGAATCCGTAGTTCAGGAAATCGGTGCCCGCGAGCTCAAGGATATGGGCCGCACCATGGCAGCCCTGAAAGAGCAGTATGCGGGCCGCATGGATTTCTCCAAGGCCAGCGGCCTTGTCCGCCAGATGCTCGCCTGACCGGGTACTTTCCCGGTAAATCTCGATCCGGGATTTTTTTTGACCGGAATGTCTCCAAGGTTCACTATTCCTGACCCGCTCCGCGAGGGCAGAACAATGCGCTGTGTCCGATGAGCTTTCCGCCGCAATTCCTGGATGAATTGAGGACCCGACTACCGGTTTCCGAGGTCGTCGGCAGACGTGTGACCTTGCAGCGGCGCGGGCGCGAGTTCATCGGGCTTTGCCCTTTTCATACAGACAGCAAGCCGTCGATGAACGTTGTCGACGACAAGAACTTCTATCACTGCTTCGCCTGCGGAGCGCATGGCGACATCATAAAGTTCGTCATGGAAAACGAGGGCATGGCCTTTCCCGAGGCTGTCGAGAAGCTGGCGGAGATGGCTGGCCTCGAAGTGCCCAAGGAGACCCCCGCCGAACGTGAGAGGGCGAAGCAGCGCAACACCCTGCACGATGTCCTTGAGCATGCCTGTAACTGGTTCGAGCAGAAGCTCGCAGGGCCGGGCGGTGCGGAAGCGCTCGACTATCTGCGGGGCCGTGGCTTGTCAGCCAAGACCATCGAACATTTCCGTCTTGGCTGGGCACCGGACAGCCGGACGGCGATGACCCAGTCGATGAAGGCGGAAGGCATAGACGAAGCCTTGCTGGTCGAGGCCGGATTGCTGCGCAAGCCGGAAGGTGGCGGCGACGCCTACGACTACTTCCGCGGCCGGGTGATGTTTCCGATCACTGACCGGCGCGGCCGGGTGATTGCCTTCGGCGGCCGCATTCTGGGGGATGGTCAGCCGAAATACCTGAATTCGCCGGACACGCCGGTCTTTCATAAGGGGCGTGTGCTCTATGGTCTCGCACAGGCGCGCGAGGCGGCCCGCAAGTCCGAAGAGATCGTCGTCGCCGAAGGTTATATGGACGTGATCGCGCTTTCGCAGGGCGGCTTCCCACAAGCCGTCGCGCCGCTCGGCACCGCTTTGACCGAGGACCAGATCGCCGAGCTCTGGAAACTGGCGAACGAGCCGATCGTCTGTTTCGACGGGGACACGGCGGGCATGCGTGCCGCCGCCCGTGCCGCCGACCGGGCGTTGCCGATGCTGAAGCCGGGTCACTCGTTGCGTTTCGTCACCTTGCCCCAGGGACAGGACCCCGACGACCTGATCAGCCAGCACGGGGCGAAAGCGATGCGCGATGTGCTGGACGCGGCCGTGCCACTGTCGGATTTCATCTGGCGCCAGGAGCTGACGGCCCAGCCGGTGACAACGCCGGAACGGATCGCCGATTTTCAGACCCGGATGCGCGCCCGTATCAAGGAGATCGGCGAGCGCACGGTGCAGGAAAGCTATGCGGACATGGTCGAGAACCGGATCCGCGAGATGCGCCGTGCGGGTCGGGAGACTGGAAATAATTTTAAGCGTGGCGATAAACGCGGATACAAGCCGTACAATCAGAATACGACATTCGTCCAGGGCAACCGGTCGCATATTCCGGCGGTGATGGCGAACCGGCAGCAGCAAATCGTGCTCGCTGCCCTGATCAATCATCCCGGCCTGATCGACGAGCTTGGCGAGACTGTAGGGGCGCTTTCCTTCGCCGATCCCTTCCTTGACAAGCTGCGGCAGCAGATCATAGAGATTGCGCTCGCCGATTCGGGTCTTGACACTGAGGGGTTAATCTCCCATTTGACGCGGTTGGGGTTGTCGGATGCCTGCAACGGGCTTCTTGGTGGGGAGACATTGGGTCACGCGGCTTTCGCGCGACGCAGCGCGACGCTTGTTCAGGCACGCGCGGGACTGACGGAATTGCTGGCTCGCATCGGAAAGCCTCAGCTAGAGGCACAGTTGGTCGATGCCGAACGGGCTGTGGCGGAAGAATTTAGCGAGGCGAGTTGGAACCGGTTGGCGTCCCTAAGATCGGCGCTGGCTTCCCTAAATTCCAGCTCCGCACTCGAAGAGACCGACATGGGTCGGTCATAAGATAACGGCGGGTCGCCTCCGGTTGGGGCGACAGCGCATTTGGAGAGGTCGACGAACGAATGGCGAAGCAATCGCTGGCGAACGAAGACGAGAACCGGGACCGCGAGGAAAACGCGGACGGCCCGCTGATCGACAATGTCAATCAGACTGTCAAAAACCTGATCAAAAAAGGCAAGGAGCGCGGCTACCTCACCTATGACGAGGTGAACGCGGCACTGCCCCAGGAGGAGATGTCCTCCGAACAGATCGAGGATGTGATGTCCGCTCTGAGCGAGATGGGCGTCAATGTCGTCGAGAACGAGGAACAGGAAGAAAGCGGCACCGAGACCAAGGCTGAAGACGAGAAGGCGGTCGCCGGTAACGTCGCCGATGACGATGTAGGCCGCACGGACGATCCGGTCCGGATGTATCTGCGCGAGATGGGCAGCGTCGAGCTGTTGTCGCGCGAAGGTGAAATCGCCATTGCCAAGCGGATCGAGGCTGGCCGCGAGATGATGATCGGCGGCATCTGCGAGAGCCCGCTGACCATCAAGGCGCTGATCCAGTGGCGTGACGCGCTGAAGGAGGAAAAGGTTCTTCTGCGCGACGTCGTCGATCTGGATGCGACATATGGTGCTACTCCGGAAGGCGCCAGCGCCAACGCTAATGCCAACGCCAATGCCAATGCCAATGCTAACGCCAACACCAATGGCGAAAACTCCGAAGATGGCGACGGCGAAGGCGACGAGGACGAGAGCAAAACTGAAGACGGCGCCGCCAAATCGTCTGATGCCACATCTGACGATACAGAGTCCGAGGATGACGAGGCTGAGGACGGCGAGGTCAAGTCCGATGAGGAACGCGCTTCCGGCGAGCAATCCGACGACGATGACGACGAGGATGATGCCGAAGAGAACAATATGTCTCTCTCCGCCATGGAAGCGGCCCTGACGCCCCAGGTGCTCGAAACCTTCGACCAGATTGCCGACACCTACGGCAAGATGAAGAAGGTGCAGGACAAGCGCCTGCAGCGTCTGCAGAAGGGCGAGGAACTGACCGCCCAGAGCGAGCGCCGTTACGAGAAGCTGCGTGAAGAACTGGTCGACCTGATGGAAGGCGTCCGGCTCAATAACGGGCGTATCGAAGCGCTCGTCGAGCAGCTCTATAACCTCAACCGGCATCTGACCGGCATGGATATGCGCATGCTGAAGATGGCGGAAAAGGCCGGGGTTGATCGCGCCGCGTTTCTGAAGGAGCATTTCGGCAACGAGTTGGCTCCGGACTGGGGCGAGCGGGTTGGCGGCCTTTCCGGCAAGGGCTGGGGCAAGTTCGTTGAACGCAACGAGCTTGAAATCGCCAAGATCCGCGACGGCATGGCGGCTGTGTCCGAGGATGCCGGACTTCCCATCGGTGAGTTCCGCCGCATTGTCCAGACGGTGCAGAAGGGCGAGCGCGAGGCGAGCCGGGCGAAGAAGGAAATGGTCGAGGCGAACCTGCGTCTCGTGATTTCCATCGCCAAGAAATACACGAACCGCGGCCTGCAGTTCCTGGACCTGATCCAGGAAGGCAATATCGGCCTGATGAAGGCCGTCGATAAGTTCGAATACCGCCGTGGTTACAAGTTCTCGACCTATGCGACCTGGTGGATCCGGCAGGCCATCACCCGGTCCATCGCGGACCAGGCGCGGACCATTCGTATCCCGGTGCACATGATCGAGACGATCAACAAGCTGGTCCGCACCTCGCGGCAAATGCTGCACGAGATCGGCCGCGAGCCGACCCCGGAAGAGCTGGCCGAAAAGCTGGTCATGCCGCTGGAGAAGGTTCGCAAGGTCCTGAAGATCGCCAAGGAGCCGATCAGCCTCGAGACGCCGATCGGCGACGAGGAAGACAGCCATCTCGGCGACTTCATCGAGGACAAGAACGCGGTGCAGCCGCTCGATGCGGCCATCCAGGCCAACCTGCGCGAGACCACGACCCGGGTGCTCGCCAGCCTGACCCCGCGTGAGGAGCGTGTGCTGCGCATGCGCTTCGGCATCGGCATGAACACCGATCATACCCTCGAGGAAGTCGGCCAGCAGTTCAGTGTGACCCGCGAGCGTATCCGCCAGATTGAGGCGAAGGCGCTGCGCAAGCTGAAGCATCCGAGCCGGTCCCGGAAACTCCGGAGCTTCCTGGACTATTAAGCTTCAGCCCAACCCGGACAAATCCTGTCGGGTGGGCGATCCAAAGGCAGTTTAAAAAAAGGCGGTGCCGTTACGGCGCCGCCTTTTTCATTGTCCGACTTCCAGAACGGCTTGGTATGGCGGCGCTGCGACGGAACGTTGCGCCGGGAACAGGATCGAGATTGTTGTGCCTTCATCGGGGGCGCTGATGCAGTCCAGTTCCGCTTCGTGCAGTTCTGTCAGCTTTTTGACCAGTGCCAGCCCGAGACCCGCTCCTTCAGCCTTGCGCACCATGCTTGAACTGCCTTGCATGAACGGCTCGAAGGCATGGGCCCTGGTGGCCGCGTCCATACCGCTTCCGGTGTCGGTGACTGACAACCTGACGCGGCCGTCTTCTTGCAGTTGACCGGACAACTCGATGCGCCCGCCACGTGGTGTGAATTTAACCGCGTTGGTCAGCAAATTGATGATGATCTGCCGTATCCGCCGCGCATCTGCCTTCAGAGCATGGCCTTTCAGGTTGATGTCGGTGGAGACGTCGATACCGGCGGCACCCGCTCTGTCGGCAATCATTCTCACGCAGTCATCGCCCAGCTGTTCAATGTCGAGAGCTTCCTCGCGGACCGCTTCTCCGCGGGCCTCGATGACCGAGAGGTCGAGTACGTCGCCGATCAGGCTCAGGAGATGATTGCCGCTTGACTGGATATGTTCCGCATATTCGACATAGTTCCTGTTTTCGATCTTCCCCAGCACCTCTTTCACGATCATCTCTGAAAATCCGATGATCGCGTTCAGGGGAGTCCGGAGTTCGTGGCTCACGCCGGCAAGAAAACTGGTCTTTGCGGAATTGGCGAATTCGGCCTCTTCCTTGGCATGCCGGAGGCCGATCTCGGCCCTCTTTCGTTCCGTGATGTCCGCAAGAATCGTACAGTAGGCGTAGATGGCGCCGGAATCCTCCCTGAGCGGGAATATGACACCGAGGAAGGCCCTTTCTCCGTTCGCCGTCGGTGCGGTCAGTTCGACAGCCATGCCGTCTTCACGGTCCGCCGCCGAAGCCTCGAAGGCCGCTATCTCCTCAACAAACTCTCCTGGAAACAGGTCCTCGTTCGCCACTCCGATCACCTGATCCTTCCGGAGACCGAAAATGGACAGGAATTCGGCATTGGCGATGATGTATCGGCCGTCCAGGTCCTTGGCAAAAATCGCTGCCGGTGCCCGGTCGATCACCGATTCCGCACGATATTCGCTTTCCCGGAACGCGCTGAAAACACGTTCGATGGTGTCGCCGAGGCTGTTGAATTCTCGTATCGGGCCTGACTGGAAATGCGGGATGTGGCTGCCGCCCTCGATCGTGGCCGCGACGGCATCCGCATAGTGCGACAGTTTGGAAAGCGAGCGCATGGTCACCAGCCTGATGAACCCGCTGAGCATGGCGGCGAGTACTACGATCAGGCCGATGACGATGGGGAGCAGCTGCAAATAGGTTTTCTGAAGATCGGCAGTCGGACTTCCCGAGCGGATTGCTTCGATAATTGTATCCGGACCATCAGCCGTAACGGAAAACGGTATGGTGATTTTTTCCCCGGTTTCAGCGATATCGATTTCCGTTCCATCGCTGCCTGCCCCACGGGTCTCGTTGCGCATCGAGATTTCCGAGATCATCTTGCCGTCAACCAGCAAGGCAACGGCTTTGAGATCCGTATCGTTCAGGAGATCGCGAAGCACGCGTGGGTTATCGTTCAGGATAACACCGCCGAATAGCCGTCCTGTGACTGCCCGGCTTGTCGGGTCGATGATCTGCAGGCCGCTGACCAGTGCGACAACGGTCGTGTCATCCGCTGTGTGATCCACCAGAAGCCGTGGCGCTACTGACAGTGGGCCAGCTGCTGCGTCCCGGACGATTGAGGCGCTGTTGTAAGGGCTGGAGCTGACATCGATGAGCCGTTCGCCGCCGCCGGGATCCACGAAAAGAATATCGAGTACGCCACTGTCCAACTCGAAGAAGGCGTTGCCGAGCAGTTCTTCGACCGCACTATTGTTTTTTTCTCTCAGCCTGGCCACCAGCAGGCCATTGTGCGACAGGACGCGGAGAAAGTTTTCCAGATGCCCGAGCTGGGTTCGGAAATGGAGTTCCGTGAACCGGCGGTAATGCTGGTGGCGTCGCTCCAGCTCAGCATCGAGCGTCTGGCTTGTGAACCAGAAGCCGAGCCATACGACAATGGCGGAAATAGCTAGCATCGCCCCGAACGAAGCGGCGGCGATGATCGTCGAATATCGAAAGTCAGGGCGCGTCAAGATAGGCGCTACCTCGAGTACCGGAACGCTTGGTCGACCAGTGTCTCCAGCGTTTCGTCGGAGGTCGTTTGATCCACCATGGAGAAAGCACCGGAGAAGACCTGGGGGATCTCCTGTATTTCATCTTCCAGAGTCATCCTGATCGCCTCGGCCATGGCGATGCCATTGTCGTCATTCATCCGCATTACCGTGAAATCGATCTCGTGATTCCGTATGGCAGTAAGCTCACTGCTGCCACCGCCCCAGCCGTTCACCTTGACGGTGCCGAGAAGCCCCAACTCGTCCAGGGCATCCGTGATGCCGTGCGCGATGTCAGTCGAGGCGGCAAAAACAAAGCTGAGATCCTTTTCTATCCTGAAAAGATCGAGCGCGGCCCTGCGTGCCTGCGCGCGGTCGAAACCGACATAGTATTCCGCGACGAGCTGGTAGTCGGTGAGAGCGGATATTCTCCGCTTGAAGGTTCCTCCACGCATCTTGCTGACATAACCCACGGGCCCGTAAAAAATAGCGTACCGCGCTTTCTTGCCTGCCCGCGCGATATGTGCGTCTGCAAGCATTCTTGAACCGACGCCATGATCGAAACCGACATAGAGCAGAGGCGATGGCGGGCCGAGGTCAGTCAGCGGCGTGGTGATGTTCTGCAAGATCACTTTCGTGTCTCGGGAAGCCAGCACCCGGGAGATCATTCCCTTGTGCCTCAGGGCGTCGAGCGTGAAGATGAGGAAGTCCGGCTTTTGCCGGAGCACTTCCCCGATGGCCTGCTCTTGCAAGCGAAGATCTTCCGCGCTCTTGGTGAAAAGCGACGTGACTTTGTGCGGGATTCCGATTTCGTCCATGCGGGCAGTGAAGGATTTGACGCTGCGGCGCCAGTAATCCGACTGCTGCAGGCCGGGATAGATGATGTGGATGGTAACGGGTGTCTTGACCGGTATTTTGAGAGGGCGCGCCGCTTCCTGAATCCATCGCGCAAAAGTCTCTGACTTACCCAGTTCATCCGGATTCGCGCTGAAAAAGGCATCCAGTTCGATAAATCGTGGATCGCCTTGCGCCGAAACCGTCGCTGGACCAAAGGTACCTGGAATAATTGCTGCAGCCAGTACCAGTACTTTTAGAAGCTTCCTCACGCATAGCTCCTTATGGATGCCGGTCCACGGGCCTGCTTTTCACGTTACTTTACATGAGAGCTCAGACTAACGCACGCTTCACGCGTGCTGCATACAACTTGGCGTTACAAGGTTCTGGCGGCCAGGGCGCTTTCCGTTTGCTGGCCTCGTAAATCCGGTCGCCGCTTCCGCGGCGTGAGGCCACGGAAGCGGCACGACAGAATTCACTTCATTCGTGACGAAGGCGGGATCTTAAAAAGCAACCGCGACTGCCGCCAGAACGCCAAGCCAATAGTGAAGGAGGGTAACGCCGAGCAGGTTCTTCTGCCGCAAATACACGTAGCCGAAAATGATGCTGGCAAAGAACGTGATTGCGACGGCATCGACACCGAATGTCAGGTGGAGCGATGCGAAAATCGTGCTCGTCAACAGCACGGCGCGGTGGCCTTTGGTGTCGTCGAGAAATTTCTGGAACAACCCCTGTAGAAGACCGCGCGAGCCGACTTCCTGAACGACCGTATGCAGAAAATACTGCACGAGGAAAAACATATCGACGTTTGCGCCGGGCGCGTTTCCTGACGTTTCCGGCTTGAACCAGACAAGGTAGACAGCCACCGGAATGGTGATCAGCACGCAGATGACAATCGTCTCTCGGAACGATCGCCACAATCCTTCCCGCCTGATCCCCAGATCGGCCAGCGGAATACGCATCATCCGTATAATGAGCAGGCACGGAATGGCCAGAAAGACGACGGTCTGCCAGGAAAAGCCGGGGTCGTAGATGTCCTTCACGTAATCTTCGGCAACCAGATAGAACAGCGTCGTCGAGATCATGTAGATCGCGATGGTGAAGATCAGAAAGTATCCGAACTGATTCTGGATCGTCTTGATCTCAAGCTGCTTCCGAAGCGAAGCGAGCATTTCATCGCTGAGGCTGCGCGCCCGTTTGACAACGACCGATGCAAGCGCGCCTTTCAGCTCACCGATGACTGCCGATGCATTTGCGGCGTTTCGCAGGGCGTCCGCCGGGATCATGATCAGCGTGCAGGGCGTCGTCGCCCGGACGGATGCAGACCGGCTACCGCCATCGAGGAATGCCAACTCGCCGATACAGTCTCCGGCAGCGATCGAGTTGAGAATGACGGAGTCTCCGTCACTGGACTCCCTGACAGCATCGGCAGAGCCTGACACGAACAGAAAAAGATCCGTTTTTTCATCGCCTTCCTGAACAATCAGCTCGCCCGGCGAGGCTTCCGTCATTCTTGAAACGGAGGCGATCGCTTGTATGGTCTCCGGGCCGAGATTTGCGAAAGTAGGGTGCGCGCTCAGGGTTTGAGCAATGTTCAGGGATGCGTCTTCCATGAAGACCTTTGATCAAGTTCGTGAAGCGAGGAGGGATATCCGCTCATCGTGGCGGTGATTGTCAACTGGACAATGCCACAGACCAAACCGCGAGAGTTGAATAACCTGCCACGATCGGGCTTTCCGAATGTCGATCTGAAATTTGGGTATGCGCTTGAAAAGAAAACAGAATGTTCTGATCATCAATGCCTATTTCGACCCGTGGCGGTCATCGACGCCCACGCGTTGGTTCATCCCGCGAGCGATGGCGCCGTACTATCTGGCCGGCCATTTCAATGCCGATCTGTGTAACGTGCGGGTCTGGGACGAGGTGTTTCATGGGGCGCTGCTGGATACGCGGTTGTTCGACTGGCCCGACCTCGTCATTTTCACCGGCCTGACGGCAGCCTTCGACCGGGCGCATCAGCTTTCCGCTTATTTCAGAAACGCCAACCCCGCGGTCGTCACGGTGATCGGCGGCCCGATTGCCCGCGCACTGCCCAGTATCTGCGCCGAGAGTTTCGACTACGCCTGCCAGGGCGACGTGGAGGAAATACCGCAGGTAATCGAAGATCTGTGGGGATCCGACTACGTTTCCGAGAGCACTGCGCCGCGGTTCGATCTCGCTGTGCCGTCGATGGGTGTTGGATATCTGGAGACGACGAAGAACTGCAATTTCGCCTGCTCGTTCTGCTCCCTCACCGGGGAGGGGCGGAAATTCGTGTCCCACTCGGAACAATCCATCACAAGTCAGCTCGACGCCATGAAGCGCGTGCTGGGTGTCATGGTTCTGGACAACAATTTCTACGGCAACGACCGGCAAAGTTTCGAGCGACGCGTTGAGCTGATCGGAGAGCGCTGGCGACAAGGGCAGTTCCGTGGGTGGGGCGCTCTGGTCACAGGGGATTTTTTCAAGCATCCGGAAAATGTCGAACTGATGGCCAGGAATGGCTGCAAGGGTATTTTTTCCGGCGTGGAATCTTTTGATCCCGAAGTTCTCAGATCCTTCAACAAGAAGCAGAGCCTGACGTCGGACCCGCGCGCATTGACGAAACTATGCGCCGAGAACGGCATGTTCTTCGACTATGGAATGATCGTCGATTTTTCCCAGCAGACCATCGCCGATGTGGACAGCCAGTTGAACGCGGTGCTGGAGGATCCGACCATTCCCCTGCCGGGACTGCTGTCTCTGACCATTCCGATTCTTGGAACCCCGTATTTCGACGATGCGGCTCGGGCCGGCCGTCTGATGCCCAATCTTCTGCTCAGCGATATGGACGGGCAAAAGGTCGTCGAATGGCCGAAGGAGCCGCTTGAGAAAGTCGTGCCCTTTGTCGCCGACCTCATGCAGTTCAAGGGCCGTAAACGCGCCCTGGCCCGCCATACGGTCAAACACGCCTGGCATTGGCGCAGGCATTTCGACTTGGATCAGACGGCGCTGGCGATGATCCGCCCGCTGCACCGCTTCGGCGGTAGAATTAACCTGGGCAACTTGAGGCAGATGAGCCAATCGCGCAAAGAACCGCCACTGACCTATTGTGCGATGAGCGATGGCCTGCGCTCAGCCTACACGCCGCTGGTCCCGCTGCCGTCGCAGTTCGAGAAGTGTTTCGAGCCGCTGCGGATCACCGATGCCGGGGGCGGGCTGACGGAAGAGCTTCTGAAGGCACGGGAAAAAACCACCCCGGTCGCGCTGGCCGGGTAAAGCTCCGGCTAAAGCCCGGTTTCCTGTGACGTTTGAGCCGCTACGGCATTATCCAGAAATTGCTGCGTGCAGGATGCCCAGCTGTATTTGAGGGCCCAGGCGCGACAACGGTCAGCCGGGATCTTCAAGGCATCGAGGGCGGCCTGGCGCAGGTCTTCGGAGAGAATGCCGGCACCACTATCGCCGATGACATCGCGGGGCCCCATGACCGGATAGGCGGCAACCGGAACACCGCAGGCCAGCGCTTCAAGCAGTACCAGCCCGAACGTGTCCGTCAGCGAGGGAAAGACGAAGACGTCGGCGCTGGCAAAGTGCCTGGCGAGATCTTCTCCGGATTTCGCGCCCGTGAAATAGGCTTCCGGATATTCCTCGCGAAGGCTGGCCAGCTGCGGGCCGTCACCGACGATGACTTTCGAGCCGGGCAGATCCAGATCCAGGAAGGCCTTGATGTTCTTCTCGACCGAAACGCGTCCGACATTGATGAAGATCGGCCGCGGCAGGTCCGGCGGCAGCACGGAGGCTTCGGTCGGTCGGAACAGATCAGCATCCACCCCGCGGGACCACATCTTCAGATTCCGGAAGCCCCGGCTCTCAAGATCTGCTCGCAGCGTTTCCGTCGCGACCATGCAGCCGGCGCCGAAATTATGGAACCTGCGGAACCAGGCATAGAACCAGGAGACCGGAAGCGGCCAGCGTGCCTCCACATATTCCGGAAACCGCGTGTGATACCCGGTTGTGTAGGACATCCCCATGCGCCGAGCGGCGGAGGCCGCCAGCAATCCGAGCGGGCCTTCTGTCGCGATATGCAGATGCTCGCATCCATAGGCGGCCATGCGTCGCTGAACGGCACGGCGATGTGTCAGGGAGAGCCGGATGTCAGGGTAGGTCGGGCACGGGATGGTCACGAATTCCTGCGGCGATAGAAACTCTACCCGGACACCCATTTTCTTCAGCTCCCGTGCCGTCCATTCCAGAGAACGGACGACGCCGTTGACCTGCGGAAGCCAGGCATCCGTGACGATGAGTATCGACGTCATATCTCAATCCTAAAGCACATCACCGATGCTGGGGGGCGTCACCCTGGAGTCTTACGAAGCCCGTTTATCATATTCCGGATCGAGCGCGATCCCGGAATAACGCTCCAGCTCCTGCGACAGCTCTTCCCAATAGAGCACTTCCAGGGTGCCGTCATGATGCTCGACGACCGCTGTGCAGCTTTCGACCCAGTCGCCGGTATTGACGTAGTGAATACCGTTCATCTCCCGGCTCATGGCGTGATGGATATGACCGCAGATCACACCGTCCAGCTCCTGGTCCCGGACCTCTTCCGCGACCACGGCCTCGAAGTCGCTGATGATGTTGACGAAGCTCTTCACATGGCGTTTCGCGAAGGCGCCCAACGACCAGTATTTCAGCCCCATATGCCCGCGCACCCAGTTCAGCCAGGTGTTTGTCCAGAGGGCGAACTCGTAGAAACAGTCCCCGAGATAGGCCAGCCATTTGGCGTTCTGGATCACCACGTCGTACTGGTCGCCGTGCGTTACCAGATAGCGGCGGCCATTCGCCGTCGTATGGATCACATGATCGCGTATCTCCACCCCGTCGATCCTGCGGCCTGCATACCGCCGGACGAACTCGTCATGGTTCCCGGGGATGTAGCAAACCTCTGCGCCGGTTTTCGCTTTTCTCAACACCAATTGAACTGCGTTTTCGTGAGACTGGGGCCAGTACCATGACTTCTTGAGCCGCCAGCCATCGACGATATCGCCGATCAGATAGATCCGGTCTGACTCATGCTTGTTCATGAACTCGGTAAATAATTCAGCCTGGCAATGCCGGGTTCCCAGGTGGATATCCGAGATGAAGATGGCGCGGAACTTCCGGTGCCGGGTAGGGGGCGGGGCTGCTGTCACATGCTTGCCTGTTCAGGGTCGGCCGCAATTGCTTTGCGGTGTTTATGGTTGATTGGCTCCTACCATAACCCGCCGCAGGGTAGAGGAGCCACCGTCCGGAAAGGATGTGAGTTCCCGGTGTGTTTTTGGTCACAGTGCCTTGGTCCGGAGTGCGGGCCGCCAGCTCGCCGCGTTCGGTGCCCTGGCTCAGTTCTCGAACGTAAAGGCCGATGCCTTCTTCATATGCTGATCCGCACGGATCGTCCGGTTTAGCGGCGGGTAGGCGCGTTGGCTGCAATCGAGCCGCTCGCACAGCCGGCAGCTGACGCCGACCGGTGTGGCGCCGGTCGCTTTCGGCAGGTCCAGCCCATCCGCATAGACCAGATGTTTCGCATCCCTGATCTCGCAGCCAAGGCCGACGGCGAATTGCGGTTGCAGCTGTTCGTGCCAGCCGCCAGCGCTGTCCAGCGTGCGGGCGATGGTGAAGAAAGTGGTTTCGTCCGGCATGCGGGCGATCTGCGTATGCACTTGCCCGGGCGTGCGGAAGGCCTCGTGCACCACCCAGCGCGGGCAGGTGCCGCCATAGCGGGCGAACTGGAAGCCGCCGCCATTGAGCCGCTTTGAAACATTGCCGGCGGCATCGACCCGGATGAAGAAAAACGGAATACCCCGGGCGCCAGCGCGCTGCAGCGTGGTCAGCCGATGTGCGACCTGCTCGAAACTGGCACCGAAGCGGCGGCGCAACAGTTCGAGATCGTGCCGCAGTTCCTGAGCGGAGCTGCGGAAATCCTCATAAGGCATGAGCACCGCGCCGGCGAAATAATTGCAGAGCGCCACGAACAGCAGGTTTCGGGTTTCCGCATCCGCCGGCTCCAGCCGGTCGATAATGCTCTCGATCAACTCGTGATGGGCCAGCGCGGCGATCTGGGAGGCGAGCTGAAAACAGCGCCCCGACACAAGAAGCGCTTCCGACAGCAGGATGCGGCGGCCATGTGCATCGTAGCGCCTGAGCGTGTCGGTCATGACATGGACCGGCATCACCTTGACCGCGATGCCTTCCTGCCGGGAAAGATGCTCGGCAAGCCCCCGGAACAAATCGTTGCGCTCCAGTCCGGCCTCCCGCCAGAGCGTTTCTGCCGCGTCCTCCAGTTCCGGAAAATGATTTGCCTCGCGCTGGTGCATGTCACGCACGGCCTCGACCGGGGAAAGCGGCTGACCCGGATCGGGCAAAGGGTCACGTCCGGCGGTGGCGGAGCCTGCGCGGGCGTTCTCCCAGACCTGTCGATAGGCCTGGTAAAGTCGCAGCATGGCCTGGGCCGCGTTCGGGGAGCGGGCGGCGAATTCCTGCAGTTCGGCCGGGCGCACGGGCTGGTCCCGGAACAGCGGATCGCCGAACACCTCGACGAGTTCGGCGACGGTCTTGGCGTCGTCGTCCTCGGCGAACTGTTTCAGATCCAGCTCGAAGGCCTGTCCCAGCTTGAACAACAGCGGGACCGTGACCGGCCGCTGATTGTGCTCGATCAGGTTCAGATAGCTCGGTGAGATGCCGATCTCGCCGGCCATTTCCGTCTGGCTCATGCCGAGATCGCTTCGGAAACGGCGGATCTTCGGCCCCAGCATCGCCTTGCGGTCAAGTCCCTCCATGCCCTGTTCCTTCATTATGATTAGCGGGCTTTCTTCCACCTTATGGTTCTTTCGCGCCTGCACAATGATTTTCATGATTTTCAAAACAGGCTGATTTAATTTTACAGCTTTGACAGATTTACCTTTTTACTTTCAATAGCTTATGGACGCTTTCTGTTTTGCGTTGCACGGTCTTCTCAGTGTTGCGGTGCACATCGGGCGAGAGGCCCGGCATCGATCCGGAGGAAAGCGGCAGTGCCGCGCAATTGAGGAGAGCATCCATGTCCCAGGACTTCGAAAATCTGACATCCACCGCGTCCGGTCGCTTCGACAATGTGAAGCGCGATTACAGCCGGGAAGATGTGGAGCGTCTGCGCGGCACCGTCCGTATCGAGCACAGCCTTGCCCGCAAGGGCGCGGAGCGGCTCTGGAAGAGCATCCATGAGGAAGATTTTGTGCATTCCCTTGGCGCCGTCACCGGCGGCCAGGCGGTGCAGATGGCGAAGGCAGGCCTGAAGGCGGTATACCTTTCCGGCTGGCAGGTCGCGGCGGACGCTAATGTCGCCGGTTCCATGTATCCGGACCAGAGCCTCTATCCGGCAAACAGTGGCCCGGAGCTGGCTCGCAAGATCAACAACTCCCTGCTGCGGACCGACCAGATCCATCATCTGGAAGGCGACGACAACACCGACTGGATGCTGCCGATCATCGCCGATTGCGAGGCCGGTTTCGGTGGGGCGCTGAACGCTTATGAGCTGACCCGGGCCTATATCGATGCCGGCGCCGCGGCGGTCCATTTCGAGGACCAGCTCGCCTCCGAAAAGAAGTGCGGCCATATGGGCGGCAAGGTGCTGGTGCCGACGCAGCAGCACATCAACACCCTGAACGCGGCCCGTCTCGCCGCCGATGTAGAGGGCGTGCCGACGCTGGTGATCTGCCGTACCGATGCCGAAAGCGCCAAGCTGGTCACCAGCGACGTGGATGAACGGGACCGCCCGTTCCTGACCGGTGAGCGGACTGCCGAAGGCTTCTTCCGTCTGAAGGACGGCACCAGCTTCGAGCGCTGCGTCGCCCGTTCGCTGGCCTATGCGCCCTATTCCGACCTGCTCTGGATGGAAACCTCGACCCCGGACCTGGAGCAGTGCAAGCGCTTTGCCGAAGCCATCCGCAAGGAATTCCCGGACCAGATGCTGGCCTATAACTGCTCACCGTCCTTCAACTGGACGGCCAATCTCGACAAGGACGATATCGCCCGCTTCCAGCGCGAGATCGGCGCCATGGGCTACAAGTACCAGTTCGTCACCCTGGCCGGTTTCCACTCCCTCAACTACGGCATGTTCGAGCTGGCCTCCGGCTACCGCGACCGGGGCATGGCGGCCTATTCGGAGTTGCAGGATGCGGAATTCGCCGCCGAAGCCAAAGGCTACAGCGCGACCAAGCATCAGCGTGAGGTTGGCACCGGGTATTTCGACGCAGTGGCAACCGCGATCAAGGGCGATGCCTCCTCGACCACGGCGCTGACCGGCTCCACCGAGGAAGCCCAGTTCTACGAAGACGAGGAAGCCGCCCGTACGGCAGCGGAATAAAGGTCCGGGAGGTTTGGGGCCGGCGGACGGGCACCACCCATTTCCGTCCGCCGGCTCCCGGACAACCGGCAGAGCAGAAGGAGAGAGAGAATGAGCAATCGGTTTTGGGTCATCGGCGGGGAATATACCGACACCCGCTTCAGCCAGCTGATCGACGGCACCGAACGTATGTTCGGCCCGTTCGGCGATCAGGGTGAAGCCCGGCAGGTCTGGGACCGCATCGCCAGCGAGACCCGCAGCATTTGCACAGCGCGCTACACCATCGTGCAGGAAGGCGCCGCCAGCTGAGCCGGGCGCCAACCACCAGACGGATCAATCCCTGGCGGCTCGGATCATTTCTTGATCGGTTATCCGATCGGGGGTCCGATAAAGCCTGACTGCCCGGCCCTCGACGGCCGGGCTTTTTTTATGCTCTGTCCGGTCCGGAGTGCGCTGGCTGGTTGACGGCACCGCCATCGGTGCGCATAACACCTGTCCCGTGCTTTCCGCCGGAATAGGGCCTGTAGTTCAGCGGTTAGAACGCACCGCTCATAACGGTGTTGTCGGGGGTTCGAATCCCTCCGGGCCCACCACCTTTCAAAAACCGGTTGCCGATTTCAACGGCGCTTCGGAATCAGTTACGCCGCGACAGGGTCGAGGCGCTGAAGCTTTCCTGACAATGATGAAGATCGGTCTCTGCGGTTCACAGGTCCTGTTTCATGTTCGTCATTGAAACCAAGATGTTGGCGTTCTTGTCGTGTAGGATCGAACAGATCGGGCGATGGGATGCCTTGTTCCCAGCACCAAGATGTCGTCAAGCGATAGGATTGCTGGGAAAGGTATCACGATGGAAGATGAGATCGACGATCTGGTCCGGCGCCTGGTGCGTCTGGAAGATGAACTCGAGCGTAAGCTGGAGGCGCAACGTGACCAGTTTCGCTACCGCGTGGAAGAGGGGCGCGCTGTCTTCGAAGATAGCGTCAACCGTCAACACAAGTTGCTGAAAACCAGCCTCGTCACGTTTTTGAAGCGATCGCCGCTGGCAAGCCTGATCGTAGCCCCGGCTGTCTACGGGCTGATCATACCGATCGCCCTTCTGGATCTCGGGGTCTGGATCTTTCAACTCGTCTGCTTCACCGCGTGGGGGATGGAGCGGGTGAAGCGCTCGGACCATGTGATCGTTGACCGCCACCGTCTGAGCTATCTCAATGGGATTGAAAAACTGAACTGCTGGTACTGCGGCTACGCGAACGGGGTCATCGCCCTCGCACGCGAAGTTGCCAGCCGCTCGGAGCAGTACTGGTGTCCGATCAAGCATGCGCTGCGCGTGCGCACACGCCATCCGCGCTACAGGAATTTCGTGGAATATGGCGATGCCGAGGGCTTTCGTGCGCAGCTCGAAAACCTGCGCGACAAGGTCAGGAAAACTCCAGAAAACAGACCGGATAAGCCCGGCCCGGAGGGCTGAAGCAAGGACCGACAACCAGGCTTGCCTGATTGTCGGCCTTTGGGCTTCGCGCGAATCTCGATCACAGCATTCCCGACAGGATCGTGGCAATGCCGAGGAACGAGAAGAAGCCGGCGACGTCGGTGACCGTGGTCAGGATGATCGACGAGGCAACGGCCGGATCCTGCCCGAGGCGTGACAGGACAATCGGGACCAGGGCGCCTGCGATGCCGGCGGCCACCATGGCAATGACCATGGAGAGCGCGATAACCAGCACGAGGCCGATGCTGCCGCTCCAGAAGAACACGCCGATACCGCAGGTGAGGGCGATCGCAAGGCCGTTCCAGAAGCCGACATTCAGCTCTTTTCTCAAGACCCTGAACCACTGCCCGATAGTGATCTCGCGCAGAGCCAGGCCGCGCATCGTGACGGCAAGGGCCTGAGCGCCCGCATTGCCCGATTGTCCGGCGACAACCGGGAGCAGGACGGCGAGTGCGGTGAAGGTCGCGATGGTGTTTTCGAACAGTCCGACGACAGACGCCGCCAGGAAGGCTGTCAGCAGGTTGATCTGCATCCAGGGCATGCGCTTGCGCAGGGCGAACCAGCTCGGTGACAGGGCCCGTTCGTCCTTGCTGACACCGACCATGGTCTGGATGTCGAGGGTGGATTCCGTCTTCAGGGCGCCAACCAGTGCGCTGTGGCGGATCAGGCCAAGGATCCGGCCGTCCACGTCAATGACCGGCAGCTCCTCCATGTCGTGTTCTTCGAACTTGCGCACGACGTCCTCGCGCGGGTCCATCGGGCTGACGACATCGACGACCGCTCGGGAAATCTCCGTGAGGCGGGTTTCCGGAGCGCTGAACGCAAGCTGGCGCACGTCGACCAGGCTCGAAAGCCGATTCTCGTTGTCGAGCAACTTGATGAAATGCACCCGTTCCGGATCGCGCTGCCGCAGGAGTTCTAGCGCCCGCTCGACCGTGGTGTCGCCTGGCAGGCTGAAAACCACCGTGTCCATCAAACGCCCGGCAGTACCGTCCGGATATTCGAGCATCATGCGGAGTTCGGCGGAAAGCGCGGCCGGGAGCTCCGCATACAGGCCCTCGCGCTGCTCCTTGCTCATCTGTCCGAGCAGGGGGACAGCCCGGTTCCGGTCAGCCTTTTCAATCACCGCCTTGCGGATGGCTTTAGGCATCGCCATCAGTACGGGCGTTGCCAGCATTGCCGGCAGGGCGTTCAGAACGGGAACGATCTGGGGCGGCTCGAGCGACGTCAGCAAATCTGTGACCGCCGCCTCCGGCAGCGTGTCGATGGTTCGGGCGGCTTCGTTCGGATAGGCGGTCAGGTAATGGCTTGCCAGAGCTTGTGCGCAATCCGTCATTTTGCATCTCCCTCATTTGTATTCCGGGTGCGATTGGCCCTCGGTTTCGGGATGGTCGTGAGCAGAACCTCGGCGAGCCCGACATAAAGGTTGTCGGCAACCCTCATGTAGTCGCCGCCCGTCTCTGTTTCCTCTTGCACCACGACCGGTTCGCTGGCCTGGCGAAGGCTGGAGTAACGCACGCTGCCGACAAGTTTGTCCTGCCGGTCCACGACGCCGAGGACGTCTGTCTTCAGCCAGTCGGGGCTTTCCAGTGCGTCTTCCAGTGTCGTTCTGACGCCAAGCGACTGCCGGGTCATATCGGCGAGAGTCTCGACGGCTTCCGATCCCTTGGCGGAAAAGAGCCGCCCGACCGGAAAGCTGCCGAGAAGCTGCTGCTTGTCGTTTACGAGGAAGATGATGGCGACGGGGCTTTCCACGGAGCGCAAGCGCCTGCGGGTCGTCTCGACAGTCGTTCCGGGCGTGACAGTGACAAGGTCGCTGTCGGTATAGGCGCCGACCCTGTGGGCCGGCTGATGCAACACCACTTCGAGCTGCAGGCGTGTCGCCGCCGGCATTCTCGCAAGGTAAGTCTCGCGCCGCTTCCGCGGGGTTCGGCGCAGGATGTCGCTCGCCTCACGGCGGGGCATGTTGCCGAGGATGGCTACGGCGTCCTGCTCGCTGAAATGACGCAGGCTTGCGGCTGCGGCCTGCGATGACAGGGCCATGAACAGCCCGGTTGCTTCATCCTCGCCGAGGGATTTCGCGAATGTCGCGATCTGCTCGGAATCGTGTTTTTCGAGGATGGAGGCAGCTTCGGTCGGATGCTGCTTCAGCAACTCGGTGGCAAGGAACTTGAAATCCGTCATGGTTCAGTCCCCCGTCCGGATGAGCGTTGTCTCCTCCGCGAACCGGTGCGCCGGTATGATCAGGCGGCCGTCGCTTGTTTCGAGGATCACCGTGGTTGCCGTGATCTCGGCAATGGCGCCCTCCACCTCGGCGAAACGGATCTTCTGCCCGACACTGAAATCGCGGTCGAGGTAATGGGAGCCGATCACGTTGCTGACGAAGGTGCGCGCGCCGAGGCTGAAGGCGAGGGAGAGACCGCCAAGCAGGGCTGCGACGGCGACGGACAGAATGGTGATGATGATGGTGATGTCGATGCCGATCTGATCCAGACCGACAACGACCAGCACCACGACGGTCAATCCCTGTACCAGCCGGCCGAGCAGGTTGCGCTGCTGCTCGGGAACACCGGGCAGGGCAGCGATCAGGGCGTCGCGCGCGATATTGGCGAGAATGACCCCTGCGAAGATGATCAGGGCGCCGGAGAGGATCTGTGGCAGGTAGGTGACAAGCTGTTCAAGCCAGCCGCTGAAAACCGTCAGGCCCAGCACATTCGTGGCCGAGGTCAGGAAGAACAGGATGACAAGCCAGTAGAACACGCTCGCCAGGACCTTCGTCGTCGAGCCTTCGGCTCCGATCGTCCGGACCAGGCCGCCGAGCCCGATAGCCTGTGCGCCCCGGTTCAGGGTTTTGGCTGATCGAAGGGTGATTGCCCGCACGGTGCGGGCTACCAGCCAGCCAATGACAAGAAGCAGAGCGGCGCTGAGCAGCGCCGGTAGCAGTTCAATAAGAGAATCTACAATCTGCTTCAGTCCGGAAACGATGGGTTCTGCATGTTCAAGCATGGTGCTTCTCCTTGTTCGGATTGTTCACGTGCAGCTTTGTTGTGGTTTGTTAGTGCTTCGCCTCGCCGTCGCTGTGGTTTTCCTCTGCGGGAGCGGTCTCATCGCCGATCCGGGCGATGCGGACGCGCTCTATCCGACGGTCCTTCATTTCAAGGACGGTGAAGCGGAAGCCATCCAGCTCAACGATGTCTTTCGCGCGCGGAATGCGTCCGAGCAGGCTCATGATCAGGCCGGAGACCGTGTTGACTTCGTACTCGTCGCTTCCGACGAACCCGGTTTCACGCTCGAAATCGACCAGCGAGGCAAGGCCGTGGGCATCCCAGTGGTCGGCTTTCCAGACAATCGAGAATTCCTGCTCGACCTTGTCGGTCTCGTCTGCAATTTCGCCGACGATTTCCTCCAGCAGATCCTCAAGCGTGACGATGCCGACGAAGGAGCCGTACTCGTCAATGACGCACGCCATATGCGCCCGGCTGGTGCGCATCATTTCGAAGAGGGTGGAAACTCGCAGGGACTCCGGTACCACGAGGGGCTCGCGGCAATAGGGTTTGAGGTCTTCCCAGGGAGCCTTTTGCCCATCGACCATGGCGTTCACCAGGTCGCGGACAAGGATGATGCCGATCAGGTTGTCGTGACCGTCGCTGACAATCGGGAACCGCGAATACTGGGATTTGCGGATGGTTTCCAGATTCTCGGCCGCGCTTGCTTCTGTCCGCAGAACCCTGGTTTCGGTCCGCGGAATCATCACGCCCTCGACGGTGCGCTCGTCGAAGTGAAACAGGTTGTGCAGCATGGTTGCACGCTCCGCCTCGACCTCTCCGTGTTCCGCTGACACATGGATCAGGCCTTTCAACTCGTCGCTAGTCAGAACTTCCGCGTGGCTGGCTTCCTTCACGCCCATCAGGCGCAGGAGCGAGATCGACGCCCAGTTCAGCGCCCAGCTAAGAGGGAAGATGGCGATGTAAAACCAGTGCAGCGGATAGGACAGAAGTATCGAGACCGGGACAGCCTTGCGGATCGCATAGGTCTTCGGGACCTGCTCGCCAATGACGATATGCAGGGACGAGAAGACGACAAAGCCGATCACGAAAGAGATCGTGTGCAGGGTTGCATCCGAAAGATGGAGAGGCTCAAGCAAGGGCTCCAGGATCGCGGCGACCGCCGGCTCGCCAAGCCAGCCGAGACCGAGCGAGGCCATGGTGATGCCGAGCTGGCAGGCGGACAGATAGGCGTCGATGTTTTCTTTGATCCGCAGGGTCATCCGGGCCGCATTGCTGCCGCCCTTTGCCCGGGTCTCGATCCGGAAATGCCGTGCTGAAACGAGTGCGAACTCGGCGGCGACAAAGAAGGCGTTCGCGGCCAGAAGCGCAGTGATTGCAAGAAGTTGCACGTAAAACGAGTTCAATTCGGCTCTCCGAAATCTCTTTGATTGATCGGCGGAATATATAAAAATATTCGCTTTAGTCAAAAAAATATTTGCTATAGCGAATAAAATTTATATTTTAGGTTCCGAAATGTGGCGACGGAATTATGGGTGACGACGTGGATATCGATTACGTGGATGTACGCACTCGCTTGGTAGCGCTTTACGAGCATCCCTTCGCGGGGAAGCCGCGCGGGCGGTACCGGATTTCGATGAAGCTGATGCGCCAGCTGATGGGCGTGCGGCGGCTCTGGCCGGAGCAGATCGAGGAGCTGCGGCGCTCGCTCTATGAGATGGGATATCTGCTGATCGATCTTGAAACCTACTTCATCGTTGTCAGTCAGCAGACCTTTGTCAGTTACCGGCGCGTGAACGAGAGCGTGATTGCCGCCGCCATGGAGTTTCCTGTTGGCGCGGTTGTGGAGGAAAGCTCGGCGGCCGAGGCGGACGAAGCTGCAAGTGACGAGGGCGTATGAAGCGTCATCAGGAAGAACGGTTGCCGGTGATCGGGTGGCGCGAATGGGTGTCTCTCGGTGAGCTCGGGATCGAACGGATCAAGACCAAGATCGATACCGGTGCCCGGACGTCCGCGCTGCACGCTTTCGACGTTCGTCAATTCACCGATCACGGAGCGCCGCATGTCGCCTTTGTCGTGCACCCAAGGCAGCGCTACCGCCTGCCCGCTGTTGAGTGCGTCGCCGAAGTGCAGGACATGCGCGAGGTGACGAGTTCCAGCGGTCACAAGGACGTTCGCTACGTCATCTCGACCGATGTTTCGCTCGCCGGCCTTACCTGGCCGATCGAAATCACCCTGGCGGATCGTGATCCGCTCGGGTTCCGGATGCTTCTGGGCCGTCAGGCTGTCCGGGATCGCTTTCTTATCGATCCGGGAAGCTCGTTCATGGCGGGCCGGAAGCAGAAAACAGGTTCAACCAAGGTAAAGACTGAAAGGACAAGCTAATGAAGATTGGTCTTCTTTGCCGCAATCCTGAACTCTACTCCCACCGGCGCCTTGTCGAGGCAGCCGAAGAGCGGGGACACGATATCGATGTCATCGATCACCTGCGCTGTTTCATCGACATTGCGTCGAATGACCCGGAAGTGCACTACAAGGGGAACTCCCTGACCGGCTATGACGCGATTATTCCGCGTATCGGTGCGTCGGTGACGTTCTTCGGGACGGCGGTTCTGCGCCAGTTCGAGATGATGGACGTTTATCCGCTGAATGAATCGGTCGGTATCTCCCGCTCCCGCGACAAGCTGCGCAGCATGCAGCTCCTGTCGCGTGAAGGCGTGGGGCTTCCCGTCACGGTCTTCGCACACCGGACCTCCGATGCCGAAGAGCTGCTGCGCATTGCCGGCGGCGCGCCGGTCATCATCAAGCTGCTCGAAGGAACCCAGGGTATCGGTGTCGTGCTCGGCGAAACGCCGAAAGCGGCCGAGAGCATTATTCAGGCCTTTGGCGGGGTGAAGACGAACATCCTCGTCCAGCAGTTCGTGAAGGAAGCGAACGGCGAGGATATCCGCTGCCTCGTGGTCGGCGAAAAGGTCGTGGCGGCGATGATCCGCCGCGGCAAGGAGGGCGACTTCCGGTCCAACCTGCATCGTGGCGGCTCAGCGGAAGCGATCAAGATCACCGCTGCCGAACGGACGACGGCGCTCAAGGCTGCGAACGCGATGGGGCTCAATGTCTGCGGTGTCGACATGCTGCGCTCCAATGACGGGCCGGTGGTGATGGAGGTCAACTCCTCACCGGGTCTCGAAGGGGTCGAGAAGGCGACCGGTGTCGATGTGGCCGGTAAGATCATCGAGTTCCTGGAGAAGAACGCCCGTGCCGGCCGGACGCGGACCAAGGGCGGCAAGAGCCGCAAGAAGGTCGCAGTTGCGTAAGCCATTCCAGATCGGGGGAGAGGAAATCTCCCCCGGCACCCGCCGGATTGTCGATATTCCGCTGAGCGTGCTTTCCAATCACACCCCGATGAGCCTGCCGGTCCAGGTCATCCATGGTCGTAAGGACGGGCCGACGGTATTCGTCAGCGCGGCCGTGCACGGCGATGAGATTATCGGTGTAGAGGTCATCCGCAGGCTCGCGAGGAGCTCCGCGCTGAAGCGGGTTTCCGGAACGCTTCTGCTGGTGCCGATCGTCAATGCCTTTGGCTTCATCAGTCACAGCCGCTATCTTCCCGACCGCCGCGACCTTAACCGGAGCTTCCCGGGGAGCCAGACCGGCTCCCTCGCCAGCCAGCTTGCATACCGGTTCCTCAACGATGTGGTTTCGCTGTGCGATCTTGGCATCGACCTGCATTCGGCTGCGGTGCATCGCGTGAACCTGCCGCAAATCCGGATCAATGCCGACGATACGAAGGCGCTGGAACTTGCACGTGTGTTCGAACCCCCTGTGATTATCAAGTCGGCTTTGCGTGAGGGATCGCTTCGTGCGGCGGCCGCGAAAATAGGCGTGCCTATATTGCTCTATGAGGCAGGTGAGGCCCTGCGGTTGGATGAGTTTTCAGCGCGGGTTGGCGTCAAGGGTATCCTCAAGGTGCTGAAGCAACTCGGCATGATCAGTGCGCGCAGCATCAAGATCGGCAATGTGGCGCCGCCACTGGTTGAGAAGTCTGCCTGGCTTCGGGCTACCGAGGGCGGCATCTTCCGGACATCGCGCAATGTCGGCGATGTTGTCCGCAAGGGCGATACCATGGGCTACATCGCCGATCCGTTCGGCGAAAAGGAAACGGAACTAAAAAGTGAAGTGTCCGGGCTGATCGTCGGCCGCACGAACCATCCGTCCGTCAATCAGGGCGATGCTCTCTACCATGTCGCCCAGCTCCCGCGTTCCGCTTCAATGGAGGGAACGATGGGTGCGATCGAGGAAGAATTCGCCAACGACCCGCTGCTCGACGAGGACGAGATCCTTTAGTAGGGACCCGGTTTGTCACCACTGCGCTTCAAAGGCTTTGATCCGCGTCTCCAGTTCAACCTGTGCACGGGCTTTGTCGCTGTCGTGCAGGAAGGCTTTGCAGGCCGATGTCGCAAAGCCTTTCCCGCACGCTGCCACGGGCAGGAGTGTGCGGAAGTCGTGCCAGAGGGATTTCCCGCTTAGAAAGCTCTTCTCCAGGCTTTGCCGCGACAGGGTTTTGAGGGCGACATAGCTGAGGCCATACCGCTCGCTGGCGAGTTGGTACTGACTGGTGAGGTCGATGCGCTCGACACCCTCGTCGTCGGTGGAGAGCATCACCGGCACTCCCGCCTTCAGATAGGTCGGGAACGGGTGATCCTTGCCGGCGACGCCGAGGATCTGCTCGTTACTGGAAAGGTTGATCTCGACGGCGATGCCGTCCTTCGCCATCCGCTCGATCAACGCGCCGCTGTCTTTCTCGAAGCCGATATCGACGCCGTGGCCGATGCGGTCGACGCCAGCAATCTCCACGGCTTCCCGGATATGGAAGGTCATGTCCTTCAACTCTGTGACGCCGAGCCAGAGCTCGCCAGCATGCAGGGACAGGCCGACCGTCTCATACTTCCGTTTGAAATAGCCGAAGATCTTCATGTGCAGGGAATAGTCCCGGAGCGCGACGTGATAGTCCTCCGGCGCGACGAAATTCACCCCGACGCTGAGCTTTTCCCGCTCCGCGATCATGTAATGCAGCATGACCTGCGCAAAGGTGTTTTCCGGCGGCTGTGTCCGGATGCTCTGGCCGAGCTGGCGGAGCGTCACGGTACAGCCCGGCTCGGGACTGGCGGTGCCGCAGCCCATCTGTTCCCGGGCGCCAGCCATAGCGTCGTTCAACACCTTCGCACCCTGATCCACCAGTTTACCGAAACCGTGATCGAGCAGCGCCTTCTCGAAGGCCGCGAGATCCTTGTCGCTACCGCCGGCGAGTTTCTGCGTCACGCCGAGAGTCGGCGGATTGACCCAACCCAGCGTCATCATCGGCTCGACATAGACCACGTTCTGCAGCGCCGCGTTCCGCGCGAGCCAGGCAAGGCTCTCTGCCTTGCGCTCACCGGAAATAGCGCCGAACCGGGCGAAGGTGGAGAAGAACTGGTCGTGGCCGGAACGCTCGTCCCAGAGTGGGTTGGGCTGAAAATTGCGCATTGAGAGATTATCGGTGATGGCCGCGATGCAGGCATCGCTCTGCGCGGCATCACTCATCCGCACCTGCGTCGCGCTTTTGCAATCCGGCTTCGCCATTGGCGGGACGTGGGTGGCGCATTGCACGATCGACCGGGCGCCCGGGTCGTAGCAAAGCTGGAGATCCGGATCGGCGGCCCAGCGGATATAGGCCTCGGCATAGACGGCGCCGGAGAGATGGGTGTGCAGATCCGCACCCTTCGGCATCTCCTGCAGGAAGGCGCGGGTCAGTGTGCGGTCGTCCCGGATTGCCTCGAAGTGAGCGCTGGTACGGCTTTCCGGGCTGCCGTATGGGGTACCGGTGCAGGCGCCGAGCCCCAGGGCAAGTACAGCCATGATCGAGGTGATCCGCATCATCTGCTCCTTCTTCGTGAGGGTGAATACAGAGTATATGCGGATCATTTTTTATGCACGTTTATGTTGTCTGGGCGGTGTGCCCTGGATCAATGCGTTCCTTGCTCAGGCGCGGCGGCGTATGCCATCGATGCTCAGCGGACCGGGCCCGGCGAAAACCAGATAGAGGAACAGGAAACAATAGAGGATTGCAGCGTCACCGCCATTGTTCACCGGGAAGAAATCGCGCGGTGCGTGAGCGATCCAGTAGCCAACGGCCATCAGGCCGGATGACAGGAACGCGGCGGGGCGTGTCAGAAATCCGATGGCGATGAGTGCGCCGCAGGTCAGCTCTATGACGCCTGCCGTCCATGGCATGGAAAACATCGCCGGCGTATGTCCGCCGACCGGAAAGCCAAGAATTTTTTGCGTGCCGTGTGCCATGAAGATCAGGCCGGCGATTGCACGGGTAATGCTGAGTATCGTCGGAGCCCAAGGCGTTAGCTTGTTCCTCATCAGAGCCTAATCCATTCTTGTCGGAGGGGTAATTTTCCGGACCGTAGCGCATCGCCCTAAGCCTTGCAAAAGCTGGCTCTTCACAGTTTTGTCCAATTGGAACCGCAGGGACCGGCGAGCGTTATCTCAAGGAGGCACAGGTGTTGAGATCATGGACCGGAGACAGCGATGAAGGCCAAAAAACCAGCCGGAAGATGCGCCACGGCCTGTTCGGAAGACCGACAACGCGAGATCGACAGGCTTGAGACGCTGGCCTACTGGTTGGACAGTCGTTTTCGGGTTCCGGGCACCGATATCCGGTTCGGGCTGGATGCACTGGCCGGGCTGATCCCCGGTCTTGGCGACGGCACCACCGCGCTATTCTCGATCTATATTGTGATACAGGCGCGTCGGCTGGGCGTGCCTTTCCCGCTGCGGGCACGGATGGCTGCGAATACCGCCATCGACCTTGTGATCGGCGCGGTCCCGCTGGTCGGCGATATCTTTGACGTCGGTTTCAAGGCCAACCTGTGGAACGCGGCTTTGCTGCGGGAGCACTTCGCCCGCGAGGTCGATGCCGCTAAAGGGAGCCAGTGCTAGGGCTTGGTGTCGGATGTGGACAGCAGGTCCTCTTCAGCTTCCGGAATGTCGGCAGAGGCGGCGTGGCGTTCCAGGGATTCGATTTCATTTTCCAGATCACCCTCCGATGTGGTTGCGGAGGCACCGGATTCCGGTACTTCCGGCGCTGGCGCGGGGATCGCTTCAATGGCTGGCGCATATGCTGGTTGCGGCGCCTCCGGGGAGCCGTCCATGGAAATGACCGGGACTCCCTGGGGGAAGATGACTTCGCGCGCGTGATCGGGCATCGAGATGTGCTCCTCGATCAGGGCCTTCTTAACCAAGCGAAGCAGGGCGGACCTGATCTTGAGAACCGAATAGGCCCTGCCGTCGAACCAGAAATAGGCACGCAGGTTGACGGTCGAACTGCCGAGGGAGTCTACCAGGACAAGCGGCTCCTCCGGTTCTTCCAGAACGGCGGCGTGGTCGACAAGAACCTTGCGGATGATCTCCTGCGCGACGGCGATCGATACATCGTAGCCGACGCCGATTTCGAGGAATTCCTGGCGGGCGGGGGCAGCGCTGTAGTTCACGATGGTGTTCTTGAACACTGTCGCGTTCGGGATCTGGATATGATTGCCTTCGAGCGACATCAGAAGCGTGCTGCGGGTATTCATGCTCTGGACCGTGCCTTCCTGTCCGCCGACAGCGATATAGTCGCCACGCCGGAAAGGTTGCCGAATGCTGAGCAGGAGGCTCGCCAGAAAGTTTTCGGCAATGTCGCGGAACGCGAAGCCAACAATGATGCCGGCCACCCCGGCACCGCCGAGGATTGACAGGGCGAGCTGGGTCAGGCCAGCAACCTGCAACACGATATAGAGGCCGATCAGGAAGACCGGGATCGCCGCTGTCCGTGCGATGACGCTGCGCAGGAACGGTGAGTCGACCTGGTCGCGCAATATCCATTCAATCATCCGTGCCACGAATATGGCGGCGAAGAACGCCAATGGCAGGATCACCAGCGCCAGAACCACTAGCGGCAGGCTGGCGAGCCCGTTACGCAGGAGTATTGTGATTTCGGAGGTGGCCGGCCGGAAGCTCCAGTCGATCTCGGGCTTGACCGTGATCCGGTTGACAACGGCAACCACGTCCTGGGTTTTGGAGGCAAGGTCGCGTGCCCATCCGCGGTGCTCGTCGGACCCGGTGACGCCGTCGAGGAAGACAACGCCGTCGGTCGCGTTGACCTCAATGTCGGGGTACCAGCCCGTCGCTTGCAGAATGTCCTCGATCCGGGTGGCGATCTCATCGTCGTGCGCGACCGGCGTGACGGCAACGGCCTGCGGCGCCGCGGTAACGTCACCCGCCTCGGGAGAGCTCTCTTGCGCTCCCGCTGGCCCGGTGACGGCCGCAAGGCATAGCATGACAATAACGGCTATCCCGGCCAGGGCCGCCCGGCGCCGCACGATCATGACCGTTTCGCGATGACCCACACCCCGTGAACGATACCGGGAATGTATCCCAGGATCGTCAGCAGGATATTCAGCCAGAAATGGCCGCCGATCCCCACAGTCAGGAAGACGCCAAGAGGCGGCAGGAGGATGGTCAGGATCAGTCGGAGTATGGTCATGTCTCTATCCTCGGGAAGCGTTCCGGTTTGAACTATAACGCCGGGATGCGGATAAGGTTCCTTCGCTGAATGTCCTGGCCGAATGCCTTGTTGGGAGCCCGGCTATCACCCGTACCGGGACAGGACCTTGAACAGCTGGTCTTCCGTGAAGGGCTTGGTCAGGACGTCGTTCATGCCGGCGTCCCTGAACTCGGCATGTCGCTCGACGAATGCTTCGGCGGTGAGACCGATGATGGGGATATCGTTGTTGGATGCGGCGGCTCTGATTTCTCTGGTCGCTTCGATCCCGTCCATCTCCGGCATGTGGATATCCATGAAGACGAAGTCGGTTTCGCCCCGCATGACTTCGTCAACGGCTTCCCGGCCGTTCTCGACATGTCTGACATTCTGGCCGAGTTTTTCGAGGACGGCCGTCACCACCATGGCGTTGATCGCGTTGTCTTCCGCGACAAGGATCCTGTAGGCGGGCAGTGTCCGCTTGTCGCCGGTGGTCGCCATCTTTGCCGAGTTCGAGTGTTCCAGCTCTTCGGCGGTGACTGTGCCGAAGGGAATGAAGACATCTATCGTTGTCCCTTTCCCGAGCTCGCTTTCGATCCCTATCCGGCCGCCCATGAGTTCGACGATCTGACTGACGATGGAGAGTCCGAGGCCGGTGCCTCCGAACTTCCGGGTGATCGAACTGTCTTCCTGGGTGAAGGCCTCGAAAATGGATGCCTGGCGGTCCGGTGCGATCCCTGTGCCGGTATCGGTTACGGCAAAGCGAATTCCGCGTGTCGTCTCTGGCGAGGGCGCGGACATCGGTGCGGCATCGGCGCTGACTTCCTTGACTGTGAGCACGACACTGCCTGAATCCGTGAACTTCACGGCATTACTGAGCAGATTCCAGAGTATCTGCCGCAGCCGGACGGGATCGCCGCGCATCTGGGCGGGCTCCGACAACGCATACTCGCCCCGTATGGTCAGGCCTTTTTGTCCGGCCGCGGTCTGGAACGGGGTCATGATCGAGGACAGCAGTTCTTTCAGGTCGAAAACCGTGTCTTCCAGCTCCATGGCGCCGGACTCGATCCGGCTCATGTCCAGCACGTCGTTGATGATCGCCAGCAGCGTCTTGCCGGAGGCCACGATATTGGAGACTTTGCGTTGCTGGTCCGGGTCGAGATCGGTGTCTTCCAGAAGCTGCGCAATGCCCAGCACACCGTTCAGGGGCGTCCGGATCTCGTGGCTCATTGTTGCCAGGAACCCGGACTTTGCCTTGTTCGCGGCGTTCGCGCGCTCGACATAGTCGTGGGTCGCCTGTGACATCGTCTCCATATCCCGGGCGAGGCGGCCGAGTTCGTCGTTCGAGTTGATGTCGATCCTGGAGATCGGCTCCTGCCGGGCAATGGAATCCGCCGCCAGCTTGAGCTTCAGAATCGGCGTGACGAGGAGGCTGCGCGATACCCAGGCGATCATTCCGGCGACGGCGAGTATGGACGCGAGAGAGACGATGATCGTCGCCAGCCGGATATCCTCGACATCCTTTGAGACCACGGACTCCGGGATCGTCAGGAGGACGACCCAGTTCCATTCCGGTTTTGCGAACCCGGCTGCGCTGAAGACCGCGTGGTCGCCGGGGGCTGCGTAATGGGTTCCGAAGAGTTTGTCGGTGATGTCGGATATAAGCTCTCCCCAACCGTCGGGAAAGAGATCGTCCTCGCAGCCGCCGCAGAACAAGGCGGAGCCGTCCCGGTTGAAAATCAGAACGCGCCGGCCGGTTTTCTGACTGAGAGTCCTGAAATCGGTCAGCGCCTCGGACTTGTACTGATCGACGTAGGACGTCAGTGAGTTCAGCCCGGTGGTTTCCAGAAGCCGGTAGCGGCGGTCGACAAACTGGTCGATCGCACTCTCTAGCCGCAGGTTCATCGCCTGCTGCTCTGTTCTGTAGAGTACGTCCCTTGAATATGTGAAGGACCAGTAGCCGAGAGCGCCCGTTCCTAGCAGGACGATGGGAATGATCGCGGCGATGAATTTCGTGTAGAGGCTCAATTTCCGCGACCTTGTCGATAAAAGACGTTTTCCTGCGCCAGTTCCAGAATGCCGGAGGGAATGACGGCACCAAGTCTGGCGGCGGTCAGAACATTCACGCCGGCAATAAACTTGCTCGGCCGGGTAACCGGAATGTCCGCGGGGTTGGTTCCGGACAGGATAGCGCTTGCCGCTTCCGCAGCGGCCCTGCCGTTGAGTTCCACCGTGGACTGCAGGGCGAGCATGGCCCCGAGGCGGGCATTCCTGATATTGCCGCTGTTCACGATCGGCATGCCGGTGGCCAGGACTGTGTTCACGAAATCGAGGTTGGTCTGGTTCGGCCCGGCCACCAGCCAGATGCCGTCCAGGCTGTCTTTGTGCGCAGTTATCAGTTCCACTGCCGATTTGTTCATCTCTGGGCGTCCGCTGTCTCCAGGCAGATAGGGGAAGCCGAGATCGGTCAGGCTCACGATCGGGAACTGGTGCGCGGCAGCGCGCAACTGGGCGGATTCGCTGACCGCCGACGGATATGTGGAGCGCAGGATGCCGATGCGGAACGGTGTGTCGCGCCTGGCCGTCTGCAATATCTGGGAGACCAGGGCGAGCTGGGATTCCACCGGGACGACATGACTCTGACCCGTGATGTTCGCTCCGCTGGTTTTCCCCATTTCACTGACGAACCCTTCGCCAACCGGGTCCGTGACGATCAGGAACATCTGCGGGATCTTCGTACCCGACAGCAGGTCCCGTCCGGCGCGAGTCGCAAGCGTGGCGACGGTTACGACCAGATCCGGGGTGTTCTCATCGATTGCGGATGTCAGCAGGGATTTGGCCCGGCCGTAATCGCCTTTGGCATTCAGGACGGTATAGGAGACATCTGTTCCGTCCTTGAAACCCAGGCGGGTCATTTCCGCACGAAACCGTACTGTCGACTTTTCCAGAAAGGTAGAGGAGAGAGTCTGGAGGATCATAACCCGTTTAGCTGTTTCGCTTGCAACTGCGCTCTGCGGAAGCATCCAGAAGCAGAGGCCAAGAAACAGCAATTTCAAAAATGCGTGCGTCGGACGGCTCCCGGCTGAAGGCACTGCAACACCCAGTTTGTGTGCGAATACTTTTAGAGTCTAAACCTTAAGCGATTGTACGGACTTCATAAAAAATGCAAAGCCCGGAACGGTGTTCCGTGCAGAACCAAGAAGATAAAGCGGGGCAGTTGCTGGTCAAGATGGCTCGAATCGACCGACCTTGGCTGCTTCTTGATCGGCATTCCGGTGATGCCGATCCAGTGGATGCTGAGCCCGGTCTGTTTCCTGTAAGCTGCGATCGAATTTCGCTTTCCCCGACCGTCCCCGCGAGCAAACACATGACCAACGATACCGCGACCATCAGTGCCTCCGCTCAGTTTCAAAAAGCCACCGACGATCTGCGTGTTGGCCACGACAGGTTCGTTAGCGAGATCATCACCTTGACCGAGATCCCGTCTCCGCCCTTCAAGGAAGAGAAGCGGGCGGCGGCGTATGAGGAGATGTTCCAGGCGCTCGGGCTGGAAGACGTGCAGCGAGACGGCATCGGCAATGTCACCGGGCTGCGGCGCGGGCGCGGCAACGGTCCCATCGTCGTCGCGGCGGCGCATCTGGATACGGTGTTTCCGGAAGGCACGGACGTAAAAGTCCGGCGCGAAGGCACCAAGCTGTTCGCCCCCGGTGTCGGCGACGATACGCGCGGTCTGGCGACGCTGCTGGCCTTCATCCGGGCGCTCGATGCCGGCGGGATCGAGACCGAGCAGGACATCCTGTTCGTCGGCGATGTCGGCGAAGAGGGCAAGGGCGACCTGCGCGGTGTGCGCTATCTCTTTACCGAGAACGCCTATCGCGAACGCATCGCCTCCTTCTTCACCTTCGACGGTATCGAGACACAGGATCTGGTCACGGCCGGGGTCGGCTCCTACCGCTACAAGGTCGCTTTCAAGGGGCCGGGCGGACACAGCCTCGGCGCGTTCGGCACGGTGAACCCGGCCTATGCACTTGGCAGCTTTCTGGTCGGCATGTCGAAGATCGAGGTGCCGGGCGATCCCCGATCATCCTATTGCGCCAGCACCTTCCAGGGCGGCACGTCGGTGAACGCGATCCCGGAAGAGGTCTGGACCGAGATCGACCTGCGGTCTGAATCCGCCGAGGTGCTGGACCGGGTCGATGGCGAGGTGAAAGCCCTGATCGAAGCGGCGGTCGCGGGCGAGAATGCGCGCGGCGATACCACGAACGGCGAAATCAGCGTCGAACTCACCCAGATAGGCAACCGCCCGGCGGGCACGACGGCGCACAACACCACAATCGTCGAAGCCAGCGTCGCCGCGATAAAAGCCTACGGATTCGAGCCTGCCTTCTCCGCCTCTTCGACAGACGCCAATATCCCGATGGCGCACGGCGTCCCGGCCGTAAAATTCTCCCACGGCGGCGCCGGTGGCCGGGCCCATACGGTGGACGAGTGGATCGATGTCGAGCCGAAGCTGAGCCTGCGGGGCTTGAATGCAGGCCTGCTCGCGCTGGTGGCGACGGCTGGGTTCGTGGAAGGTTAATTTACTGAAAGGATCCGGGCCGGATAGCTTCTGAGAGCTTGTCCGACCCGGTAGGGTGCTATCTCGCGGCCAGCTTCGCTTCCAGCATCTTCTTCACCTCGGGCCATTCCTTGTCGAGGATGGAGAAATAGACTGAATCCCTGAGCGTGCCGTCGGTATGGATCATGTGCTGGCGCAGGGTGCCTTCATAGATTGCGCCGATCCGCTTCAGGGCGTTCTGGGATTGCTCGTTCTTGTGGTGGGTCTTGAACTCGACCCGGATGCAGCCGAGCGTCTCGAACGCATGGGTCAGCATCAGGTATTTTGCTTCGGTATTGAGAGGCGAGCGCTGATAACGCGGGTTCAGCCAGGTGCTGCCGATTTCCACACGTGTGTTCTTGGTGTCGATGGTCATGTAGCGGGTCGAGCCTGCAACCTCGCCGCTGGCGACATCGATGGTGACGAACGGCAGGTCGATGCCCTTTTCCTGATTTTCCAGAGCCAGACGCACATAGGCCGCGACCGCCTCCGGGTCCGTGCCGGGCCAGGTCCATTTCCAGATCGCCGGATCTTCCGCAGCCTTCTGCAGGGCCGGGATGGCGGCTTCGCTCATTGGCTCCAGGCGGACATGTTTACCGGTCAGGGTGACGGGTTCGACTTTCATTTCGGGTGGTCCTTCAGCATGCAAATGGAAAGGCAATAGGCAGGAAGTGGGTCAGACGATGGAGGCGGCCTGTTGCGGAGCACCGGCGAGGGTTTCGGCAATAACGCCGAGACCGTGGCGCACGATCTTCAGGTCTTTCGGGTTGCCGAGAGAGAGGCGGAGACGGTTGCGGCCGGCGCCGGGAGCGGTGGCAAAGACCTGCCCGGAGGAGGCGATGACGCCATGCTCGCCCAGCACGGCCACTGCATCGCGGTCGGTCCAGGGCTCCGGCACGGTCAGCCAGAGATGCATGCTGGTCGGGTGCCCGGTGAACTCGAAGCCTTGCAGGATTTCGGCGGCGGCGGTCTGGCGGCTCCGCATTTCCTCGGCTTTTTCCCGGGCGAGAATGCCGGCGATGCCCCGGTCGACCCAGAGCGCGAAGACTTCCGCCATGGCCGGCGCGGCCATCCAGGTTGAGGCCCGCATCGCCCGTTCCAGCTTCGGCACCATGGCGCGCGGTGCGCTGACCCCGCCGATGCGCAAACCCGGTGCCAGTTGCTTGGCGGCGGAGGTGATAAAGATCGTCTGGTCCGGCAGGTAATTCGCCAGCGGCGGCGGTGCGTCCGCCACCAGGAAGCGGTAGAGATCGTCCTCGACCAGGATCAGATTGTAGCGTTCCGCGATGGCGGCAATGTCCTGCCGTCGCTGCTCGCCCATCACGGCGTTGGTCGGGTTTTGCAGGGTCGGCATGCAATAGAGCGCGCGTGGCGCGAAACTGCGGCAGGCTTCCTCAAGGGAATCCGGGCGCACGCCTTCGGCATCCATATCCACCGGCTGGACTTTGAGACCGAGCATTTCCGCGAGGGGGACAATGCCGGGATATGTCAGCTTTTCGACAAGGATTGTATCCCCCGCCTGCACCAGGGCTGCAAAGGCGGCGAGCATGCCGTTCTGCCCGCCCGTGGTGACAATGGCCCGGCCCGCATCGGTCTCGACACCGAGGGCGCGCATCCAGTCCGCCGCCGCTTGCCGGTGACGCGGGGCGCCGCCATGCGGGGCATAGGCCATCAGGTTCATCAGGTCGCGGCTGTCGGCAATTTCCTTCAGGGCGTCGGAGAAGGCGTCCCGTTCCGTGTTCCCCATCGGCGGAAAGTTCAGTCCGAAATCGATCCCGCCCCGGTTAGCGCCTGCCGGTATCTCGCCCATGTCCCGGCCGATCCGGCGGCGGACAAAGGTGCCGCGGCCGACCTCGCCATCAATCAGGCCGCGCCGGGTGGCCTCGGCATAGGCGCGCGATACCGTGCCGACAGTGACACCGAGCTGATAGGCCAGCTCGCGGTGCGTCGGCAGTTGCGTGCCCGGTTGCAGGGCGCCGGTGGCGATGTCTTCCGCCATGGCGCGGGCGATCGAGAGATATTTCGGTCCGGGCCGGTCGCTCAGATCGGGGACCCAGTCCATCGGGTGGCTGTGCATACTTTGTCTCTGTGACAATGTTCCGATTGATCGATGATTGAACCGATATTACGCAGGTATTGGATCGGTTCAATCGTAACATTGTGTCGATTGATGGCGGGCGAAATGGAGACAATCCGGTCGCCGGGCTTGATGGTGCCATGGATTGATGCCGCCTGCTTTGACATGATGCGGGCTGATTGACTGCAACCGGGAAGGACGGATCGTGGCTTTTTCTTTCACACGCGACGAACTTGAAGAGACGGCCCGGCTGGTACATCAGCTTGTGCCGCCGACGCCGCAACATCATTGGCCTCTGCTCTCGCAGCGGGCCGGAACAGAGATCCGCGTCAAGCACGAGAACCATACGCCGCTCGGTGCCTTCAAGATGCGTGGCGGGCTGGTTTATATGGACGGCCTGAAACGCCGGGTGCCGGACTGTCCGGGTGTGATCACCGCGACCCGGGGCAATCACGGCCAGAGCGTCGCCTTCGCGGCGGCGCGGGCCGGGCTGCGCGCTGTCGTCGTGGTGCCGCGCGGAAATTCGGTGGAAAAGAATGCGGCCATGCGGGCGCTCGGTGCCGAGCTGATCGAGCATGGCGAGGATTTCCAGGCGGCGTTCGAGCATGCGGTTTCGCTGGCCGAGGGCGAGGGGCTGCATCTGCTGCCGAGCTACCATCCGGATCTGGTGCGCGGGGTGGCGACCTATGGGCTTGAGCTGTTCACGGCCTGCCCGGACCTTGACCGGGTCTATGTGCCGATCGGGCTTGGCTCCGGCATCTCCGGGGTGATAGCCGCGCGGGATGCGCTCGGCCTGAAGACGCAGGTGATTGGCGTGGTGGCTGAAAACGCGCCCGCCTATGCGCTCTCTTTCGAGCAGAAGAAGCCGGTCTCGACCAACAGCGCGGACACGATGGCGGACGGCGTCGCCTGCCGGGTGCCGGTGGAGCAGGCGGTCGAGGTTATCCTGAAAGGGGCGGAGCGGATCGTCCGGGTCTCCGAAGACGAGATCAAGGCCGCCATGCGGCACTATTTCACCGATACCCACAATGTCGCCGAGGGCGCGGCGGCCACACCGCTGGCGGCTTGCCTGAAAGAGAAAGACTCCAATGCGGGTCAAAAGGTTGCGCTCATCCTCAGCGGTGCCAATGTCGACCTTGCGCTCTATCGCGACGTGCTGATGGGCGCGGAGACACATGAGGAGACTGCGACGTGACTGAAGAGCTGTTCCGGGAAGATTCCTATCTGAAATCCTGCACCGCGAAAGTGCTGGCATCCGGCCCGGACGGGGTTGTGCTGGATCGCACCGTTTTCTACCCGACCGGCGGCGGCCAGCCCGGCGACAGCGGCACGCTGGCAGGCCCGGGAGGCACGGTCGCCATCACCGAGGCGGTGAAAGGCGAGGACGGTATTCTGCATAAACTCGAAGAAGGCGCGGCGGCCCCGGCCGTTGGCGACGACGTCGAAGTCACCCTCGACTGGGACCGGCGCTACAAGCACATGCGGGTTCATACCGCTCTGCACCTGCTTTGTTCCGTCGTCGATGGCGGCGTGACCGGCGGGCAGATCGGCGCGGGCAAGGGCCGGCTCGATTTCAACATTCCGGGCGAGCGTCCGGAAAAAGAGGCCCTGACCGAGCAATTGAACCAGGTCATCGCGGGCGACCACGGGATCAGCATCTCATGGATCACTGACGATGAGCTGACAGCCAATCCGGATCTCGTCCGGACCATGTCCGTGAAGCCGCCGATGGGAAGCGGCAAGGTGCGCATGATCCGGATCGGTGACGATGTGGATTTCCAGCCCTGCGGCGGGACGCATGTCCGCTCCACGTCGGAGATCGGCACCATCCAGATCGGCAAGATCGAGAACAAGGGCAAGCAGAACCGGCGGATCAATCTGACGCTGGTTGAGTGACCGGAAGTACAAGAAGGAAACAAGGAAATGCGGGTTCCAATTTACCAGATCGATGCCTTTACCGAGAATGTGTTCGGGGGCAATCCGGCGGCCATTTGTCCGCTCTACAGCTGGCTGACCGATCCGACCATGCAGTCGATCGCGGCCGAGAACAATCTGGCGGAAACCGCATTCTTCGTTCCCGATGACACAGGCGAGGCCGACTTCCACCTGCGCTGGTTCACACCGGCGGTAGAGGTCGATCTGTGCGGCCATGCGACCCTCGCCAGTGCCGCGCTGATCTTCGACGACCTGATGCCGGACCGTCAGGAGATCAGTTTCCGGACCCGCAGCGGTGTGCTCAAGGTGCGGCGGGACGGTGATCTATACGTCATGAACTTCCCGAGCTATCCGCCGGCGAAGCGGGACGCCCCGGTTGGGCTTTTCGAAGCCCTCGGTACGGAACCTGCCGCACTCTACGATGCGCCGCAGGAGCCGGAGCGGGACCGGTTGATGGCGGTGTTCGAGAACGAGGATCAGATCCGTGCGCTCAGCCCGGATTTCGGCGCCCTGAAAAGGCTCCAGTCGGTCTCCATAATGGCGACGGCGCCGGGCTGGCAGGTCGATTTCGTCTCCCGCTATTTCGCGCCGAACCACGGTATCGACGAGGATCCGGTGACCGGCTCGAACCATTGCCTGCTGATCCCCTACTGGGCGGACCGGCTGGGCAAGAAAGAGCTGCTCGGCCGGCAGATCTCGGCCCGCGGCGGGGAGCTGAAATGCAGCCTCAAAGGCGATCGGGTGGAGATGGCAGGCAAGGCCGCGCGGTATCTCTCGGGCCATATCGAGATCTGAGGCCACTTCAACGGTCCTCATCCCGGCTTTTCCCTCACATCGTCATCCCTGCCGGAGAGCAGGGACCCAGACGATCATGGAGTCCGGCTCTGCGTTCTCTGGGGCCCCGCGTACGCGGGAATGACGAAGAGAGGAGTGCAGGGATGACGGCGCAGGGGAAGAGCGGGGACAGTGATCTTTCATCGTTGAGACAGCGAAAAGAAATATAGCTGCCCGAAATGCGGCGGACGCTCCGGGCGCGGTTTGATAGAGGAGGGGCATGCTGTACGACATTGAAAATCATGACCTCCTCTACGACGCCCTTGTCCGGCGGGACCCGGCCTATGACGGCAGGGTCTATGTCGGCGTCACCTCGACCGGGATCTTCTGTCGGCTGAACTGCCCGGCGCGTAACCCAAAACCGGAAAATTGCCGTTTCTTTGCCACGGTCGGTGAATGCATCGAGTCCGGCTTCCGGCCCTGCAAGCGATGCAAGCCGGTGGCGACGGCGGCGGAGGCCGATCCGGCGGTGAAGATTCTCGTCGCCGCCTTTGAGGCCGATCCTGCCCGGCGCTGGACCGAGGCGGACGTAATCGCGCTTGGTCTCGACCCCTCGACCGTGCGGCGCAGTTTCAAGCGCCAGTTCGGCGTGACCTTCCTTGAAATGGCCCGGCTCAGCCGCTTACGGGACGGGTTCGTCACCCTGTCGGATGGCGGCCGTGTGATCGATGCGCAGCTTGAGGCCGGGTTCGACTCGCCGAGCGGGTTTCGTTCTGCCTTCGCCCGGCTGCTCGGCCAGTCGCCCGCAAGCTTCACCGGTGAGGAATTCCTGAAAGCGGATTGGATCGACAGCCCGATCGGTGCGCTGGTCGCGGTCAGCGACCGCTCCAGCCTACATCTGCTGGAATTTGTCGACCGCAAAGCGCTCCCAAGGGAGCTGTCGAGATTACGGGATGCGACACGCGGCGGCATCGGTATCGGCCGCTTTGCTCCGACGGAGCAGATCGAGGCCGAGCTGAAGGCCTATTTCTCGGGAGAGGGCGCCCGGTTTGAAACGCCGATGACCTATCACGGCAGCCCCTTCACGCGGGAAGTCTGGCTGGAACTGCGACGCATCCCGGCGGGCGCGACGCGGAGCTACAGCGATTTGGCAAAGGCCATCGGCCGCCCGTCCGCGACCCGTGCTGTCGCGCGGGCGAATGGAGCCAACCAGATCGCCATCGCCATTCCCTGCCACCGGGTGATCGGGGCCGACGGCTCGCTCACCGGCTATGGCGGCGGGATCTGGCGGAAACAGAAACTGATCGAGCTTGAACAGGCCTATGCAAGCCAAGGGGGAGAACAAACACATGTCGCAAGCGGACAAGGCACAGTCATTCGCGGATCTGCATCGTAAGGGCGATCCGGTCATTCTCTTCAACATCTGGGATGCCGGCAGCGCCAAGGCTGTTGCCGATGCCGGGGCAAAGGCGCTGGCGACGGGAAGCTGGTCGGTCGCGGGTGCGCAAGGCTACGGCGATGGCGAAGCGCTGCCGCTCGACATGCTGGAAATGATCGTGAAGCGGATCACGGCAACCAGCGATTTGCCGCTCAGCGTCGATTTCGAAGGCGCCTACGCGGCGGGCCCGAGCGGTGTGGGCAGGAACATCGCGCGGATGATCGCCGCTGGTGCCGTCGGGGTGAATTTCGAGGATCAGAAGGTCGGCGGGGAAGGGCTCTATCCGGTGGCGAAACAGGCGGAGCGGATCAGCGCCGCACGGGCCGCCGCCGAGGATGCGGGCCTGCCGTTCTTCATCAACGCCCGCACGGACATCTTCCTGAAGGACCGGGATGTTGCAAACCATCCTCGCCTGATCGACGAGGCGCTTGCCCGCGCCAAGGCCTACGCCGAGGCGGGCGCCAGCGGGATTTTCATGCCCGGGCTGAAGAGTCCGGAGCTGATCAGGAGCGCCGCAGAGGAAATCGCACTGCCGCTCAACATCCTGATCATGCCGGAGGTACCCGCGCCGCAGGAACTGGCGGCACTCGGGGTCGCACGGATCAGCTACGGGCCGGGACCATGGCGCGACATGATGGCCTGGGTGACGGAGCAGGCCGCCGGAATTTACAGGGACATCTAACCCAGATCCCATCCTGTGGCGGCGGCGAGGTCTGTCTTTGAGACCCCGATCACGGTGACGGTGCCTCCGTCGGAGAAGGTTACCGCGGTATTGCCACCGGTCTCCGCCGCGGAGCTGACTCCGAGCCCGGTTTCCAGGGCGAGCGTATCGATCCCTGCCTGGAAGTCGGTCACCTGATCGTTGCCGCCACCGAACCCGAAGATGAAGGTGTCTGCCCCGTCGCCGCCGACGAGCGTGTCGTCGCCCTTGTTGCCCGCCAGGAAGTCGTCGCCGGTGTTGCCGTAGACGATGTCCTCGTTCTGGCCACCATAGAGGGTGTCGTTGCCTTTGTTGCCGTAGAGGGTGTCATTGCCGGTGTTGCCGTAGACGATGTCCTCGTTCTGGCCGCCAAAGAGGAGGTCTTCGTTCTCGCCACCGGACAATGTGTCGTTGCCTTTGTTGCCGTAGAGGACGTCATTGCCGGTGTTGCCATAGACGATGTCCTCGTTCTGGCCGCCATAGAGGAGGTCTTCGTTCTCGCCACCGGACAATGTGTCGTTGCCTTTGTTGCCGTAGAGGACGTCATTGCCGTTGCCGCCGAAGACGGTATCTCCGTCCTGGCCACCATAGAGCGTGTCCATGCCGTCGCCGCCGAAGACATAGTCGATACCCTGGTTGCCATAGACGATATCCTCGCCCCCGCCTGAGCCAACGGTGTCGTTGCCGCCGCCGCCTGCCAACGTGTCGTCCTCGGCGCCGAGCGAGATGAATTGGGCAGCATCGTCACCGACCACATAGTTCTGGCCACTGCCGCCGGTCACCGTCGCCTGTCCGACGATGGCGGCGAACTCGATATTGTCGAGCTGTAGGGTCGAGCCGCTCGGCAGGCCGGAAGTGTTGATAACGAAGGCCTCGGACCCGCTTGAGGTGCCGGCGTCGCCGGTGATCTGGACTGTTTGCGCCGTCGTGTCCGAGCTTGTGAAAGTGATCGAGCGGACGTCGAGCTCAAGGCCGGTCGAATTGCCAAGGAAGGTCTGGCCGTGGCCGTCGAGGAAACTCTGCGCGCTTACGACCGGTTCGGTTGACTTGATTTCTGCCGTCAGGGAGGTGCGCGCGGTGCTGTTGGCCTGAGCTGTGGATGTTCCGGAGTTGGTTAATGAGACGTTGGCCGGCAGGGTCGCCGTCACGACGTTGCCGTTACCTGTGTTCGATACAAGAGTCCCGGAGGCGGTGCTGCCGGTATTGTTCACCAGGGTGCGGCCGGTTGCGGTGCCGGCGGTGTCCGCCGTGGTTTGGTTAGTGACCGTCAGGGTGCCGCTGCCGGAGGAAGAACTGCTGCCTGATGAGCCGCTTGAGGAGGCCGCCTGAGTGAAGGTGATGTCCGTGTTCGAGCCGTTGATCACGGCGTTAACGGTCAGATTGCTTGCGGCGCCGGAAAAGTTGAGTGTCCCGCTGCCGAGATCGAGCGTCGACCCGAGGGTCGTGCCGTTCAGGGACGCGGCAAGTGATGTGTCGCCGGTAACAACGATGACATCGTTGGCGGCAAGACCGGAAATGGTGTCACCATTATGGTCGTCCACGTTGCCTGTGAAGGTATCGTTGCCGTCGCCGCCGATAAGACTGTCTGCTTCATCGCCGCCCGAAAGGATGTCTGCTCCGTCGCCGCCCGAAAGGGCGTCCGTTCCAGCACCGCCGAGGAGAGTGTCTGCGCCGCCTCCGCCGTCAATATTGTCTGCTCCGTCGCCGCCCGAAAGGGTGTCCGTTCCGGCACCGCCGAGGAGAGTGTCTGCGCCGCCTCCGCCGTCAATATTGTCTGCTCCAGTCGTGCCGGTAATTGTATCGGCGCTTCCCGAGCCACTGACTTGTTCTATCGAATGTAAGTTTGCCGATGTGAGGTCGTAATTGCCTCCGCCCGTTAGGTGTAAGACGTCCGTTCCGTCTCCGCCGGAAATAGTATCCGTAGCAGCGTTGTATTCGGCAGCAGTTGTCTCGATGGTATCGTTGCCGTCACCGCCGACAAGGCTGTCTGCTCCGCCGCCGCCCGAGAGAATGTCCGCTCCAGCACCTCCCGAAAGGGTATCCGTTCCAGCACCGCCGAGGAGAGTGTCTGCGCCGCCTCCGCCGTCAATATTGTCAGCACCAGTCGTGCCGGTAATTGTATCGGCGCTTTCCGAGCTACTGACTTGTTCTATCGAGTTTAAGCTTGTCGATGTGAGGTCAAAACCGCCGCCGCCCGTTAGGTATAAGACGTCCGTTCCGTCTCCGCCTGAAATGGTATCGTCGCCGAGGTCTGCCGCGTTGCTAATGAAGATATCGGCCCCATCCCCACCGATAAGGCTGTCCGAACCGCCTCCGCCGACAATACTGTCCGCTCCAGCCGTGCCGGTAATTGTATCGGCGCTTCCCGAGCCACTGACAAATTCTATCGAATGTAAGTTTGCCGATGTAAGATCGAAATTGCCGCCGCCCGTTAGGTGTAAGACGTCCGTTCCGTCTCCGCCGGAAATGGTGTCCGTTGCCGCATTGTATTCGGCGGCAGTTATCTCGATGGTATCGTTGCCGCTGCCTCCGTCGATAGAGTCTGCGCCGGCGCCGCCGGACATCTTGTCGTTGCCGCCGTCGCCAAAAAGCGAGTCATCATCGGCTCCGCCGAGCAGCTGGTCGTTTCCAGCACCGCCCGAAAGGGTGTCCGTTCCAGCACCGCCGAGGAGAGTGTCTGCGCCGCCTCCGCCGTCAATTTTGTCCGCTCCAGCCGTGCCGGTAATTTTATCGTCGCTTCCCGAGCCACTGACTTGTTCTATCGAGTGTAAGTTTGCCGATGTGAGGTCAAAATCGCCGCCGCCCGTTAGGTGTAAGACGTCCGTTCCGTCTCCGCCGGAAATGGTGTCCGTTGCCGCATTGTATTCGGCGGCAGTTATCTCGATGGTATCGTTGCCGCTGCCCCCGTCGATAGAGTCTGCGCCGGCGCCGCCGGACATCTTGTCGTTGCCGCCGCCGCCAAAAAGCGAGTCATCGTCGGCTCCGCCGTACAGAGTGTCGTTTCCGCCACCCCCATCCACCCTGTCATTGCCAGCGTCGCCGAGGACCACGTCGTCGTCCTGGTTGCCATAGACGGAGTCATCACCGTCGCCACCGGCGATACTGTCGTTGCCTTCCTGGCCACCAATGTCATCGTCGCCGTCAGCGCCCGAGATCGTATCGTTGCCGGCGTGTCCCGCAACTTGGTCGCCTCCCGCGCCGGCGTCGATGAAGTCATTTCCTGCACCGCCACTGATAGTGTCGTTACCGCCCTCGCCTGAGATCTCGTCGTTGCCGGCGAGCCCGTCGATGGTTTCCCCGGTGTTGTCACCCACAAGAGTATCGTCGCCGGACGATGGCGTGCCGGAAACCAGCGCGAGGCGATGCGGGTAGGCGGACAGAGCTGCAGGAGGGAACTGGGTTGCCGCTGCCGGCATCGCGTCCCACCCGGCAGAGCCACCGAGATCTGTATCCGCCGCATTCACGGGCACTCCGAGCGCGGCTTCGAGCGCCGCGACGAAGCGTCTGCCGTTGGATCCGGCGCCGGTCCCGCATGCAATAAGCGAAACCTCTGTTTCCGTGCTCAATGTCGCCCCGATGCGCTTCAGGACGTCGGCTGAACGCCGTAACGCGGCATAATCGAACACTTTCCCAGCGAGACGAAGCGCGCCGGGGCTTCCATGGGTGAGGATCGCTACTTGATCGATTGAGGGCTGCCCCTCCAGGATCCGGGCGATAAAGGACAGAGAGTCTATTGAGCCAGTAAGGCGATAAGTTCTTGTATTCCGTGCAATTGATCCTGTCAGGATCTCTGATTGCTCGACGCTTTCATCGACGAACAGAATGTTTTTTGCTTCGGAATGCACGGTAAAAACTCCCGTATTTATCTGTAAAACGATTCGATTTTGCTGGTTTTTGAGGTGCCCGTTCCTATACTGTAAATATGGTTAATTGGTCAAAGAAAAGTATAGAAAAATGTGAAGTTAGTAATTTGTGTCTGATATTGAATATAAAAATATGAAGTATAATAAATTTTTACAAAAATAATCTTAGGTGACGTGATGATATAATAAAAATTAACTATATAGAGAGAATGTTAATAATATTTGCTGATTTTTGTTGAAAATTATTGATCTCGCCGAAAAATTTATCGGCGCGGGAAGGAGTATTGTGGATTTCATTGCCTCAGACTCGGTGTCGAGTCTGAGGTTGGCGTTCGAAGCCAGTTTACACACGGTCGCCGGTCGCCGCGCTTCCCAGATAGTTCCGGATTGCCCGCATGAAGACGCCCGAGCCGATGGAGATCAGTTCGTCCGGAAACACGTAATCCGGATTGTGCACATGCGGGCGGTTCTCACCGGCGCCGAGGAAGAACATCGCGCCCTTCGAGCCTTGCCCGAAGCGGCCGAAATCCTCCGAGCCCCGGAACGGCAGGTCGCCCGGATCATGGGTGACGCCGCGTCCGTCAAGAGCTTGTTCGAGCAGTTGCACGGCTTCGGGATGGTTCTCCGTGTGGTCGAACACGTCGTCATAGGAAATCGTGAATGTCAGCCCGGCGGCTTTCGCGGCGTCGGCGACCATCGCTTCCGCCTCGGCCACCAGAGCGGCCATTTCCCCGTCCGACTTTGTCCGCAGCGTTGCCATCAGCCGTCCCGCACCGGGGGCAACGCCATAGGCGGGCTCGCCCATGGACGCGTGGGTGACCGTCACCATGGAGAAATGCGCACCCTTGATATCGCCGCCGCCGAGCGCGGACAGGGCCGGCATCAGGGTAGAGAGCGCAGCCATCGGCGAGGTGCCGGTTTCCGGCTGGGAGGCATGAGCTGTCTTGCCGGTCAGCCGGACTTCCATACCGCGCGAGGCGCAGGTGACGATCCCCGGTGCCAGCGTCGCATGGCCGATGGGAATGCCCGGCATGTTGTGCAGGGAAATCGACATGTCCGGCCGGATCTCGTCATAGCGCGGATCGGTGATCACGGCGGCTGAGCCCGCGCCGGTTTCCTCCGCCGGCTGGAACATCAGCACGACACGGCCCCGCGCCGGTCGTTCCCGCTCCAGACCATAGGACAGCGCCGCCAGCGTGGTCGTGTGGCCGTCATGGCCGCAAAGATGGGCCTTGCCCTCGATCTCCGAGCTGTAGTCGAGGCCGGAGAGTTCCTGGATCGGCAGGGCATCGAGTTCTGACCGCACAAGCAATGTCGGTCCCGGCTCCGCGCCTTCATAGATCGCCGCGACCCCATGCCCGCCAAGCCCTGTCAGCACCTTGTCGGGCGAACGGGCGCCGATGAAATCCGCAACCTGACGTGCGGTCCATTCCTCCTCGCCGGACAGCTCCGGGTGGCGGTGCAGATCGTGCCGGAAGGCGACGAGGGTTTCTTCTTCTTCCGGCGTCAGGAAATGGTCGAAATTGCGCATGGTATCCGGTCGGTCCTGTTTACTTGTATTCGATCTCGATGAAGGCCATCGGCGCGTCGCCGCCATTGACCACGTTGTGTTCGACCCCGGCATCGCGCCGGTAGGCGGCACCGGCAGCCATGTCGACGCGGCGCGGGCCTGTCGGCTCTTCCAGCAGGAACTGGCAGTCGGTCATCGGCACGACGACATAGCCCATGCCGTGGACATGATGGCCTGTTTCGGCGTCGGGCTGGAAATCCCACCGGGTGATGCGGACGACATCGTCGTCCAGCAGGATGGTGGGAACGGCTTGAGGGCGGGCCCCGGTCATGGCGATTTCCTTCCGGATCAGGCGGAGTAAAGAAACGGAAACCAGTCTTCCCGAAGCACCTGCCCCGGTTTCATGTCGTGGCCCGGAAAAGGCGGGGAGGTCGGGCCGGGGCGCTCCACATAGCGGGCATCATCACCGACAAGGCGCAGCGAGAAGGCCCGCCGCCGGTTGCCGGTCTCGTTGCCGCGGGTGCCGTGCAGATTGCGGAAATGGAAGGCGACGGCATCGCCCGGCTCCAGCGGCCATTCGACGATAGGCATGCCTTCGGCGTCGGGATCGGGGATCGGCATGTAATCTTCATCGCCCGGATAGAAATTGGTGTCGGAGAGCCAGCGCGTCGGCAGAACTTCCTTTTCCCAGCGGTGCGATCCGGCGACACAGCGCAGCGAGGCATCGGTCACCGGATCGACCGGCGCCCAGAAGCTGACATTCTGCATGCCGTCGACGAAGTAATACGGGCTGTCCTGGTGCCAGGGCGTCGGCTTGGACGTGCCCGGCTCCTTCACCAGCACATGCTCGTGAAACATCTGCGTTCTCTTCGAGCCCATCAGACCTGCTGCAACTTCAGCGGCCGGTGAATTCCGGACGACATCGGCGAATTCCGGGATGCGCTCCCAGTTGCAGTAATCCTCGAAGAAGCGGCCGCCCTCTCCGGGCTTCAGGTTATCCCCGGCGAACGGCCCCGGCTCGGCCAGATTGCGCTCGATGCCAGCGGCGATCCGGTCGACATAGCCCTTGAACAGGCCCTTGATCAGGACGGCGCCGTCGCGCCAATAGGCGTCGACCAGACTCTGGGTGAGAAGTGGATGCAGCATGGGATAGCTCCGGAAGGCAGGAACCCGAAGCATGCCGCGCCGAACCCGGCTCCGCAATGACCTAAAATGCCGCGCGCATTGCAGCCCGGTCCTTCGGACGTTAGCCTTCGGCAAAGTCAAAGGGCCGGACCGGTCAAATCTCAGGAGGAACAGTGGAATGAGCGGGAATCCGTTCGAGGAAAATCTGGACCGGAATGCGGCAAATTATGTGCCGATGACGCCGATTTCGTTTCTGGCCAGGACCGCCGCTGTTTTCCCGACCCGTGCGTCTGTGATCGACGGGGACCGCCGCTTCACCTGGGCCGAAACGCGGGAGCGCTGCCATCGCCTGGCTTCCGCGCTGGCGAAACGCGGCATCGGCAAGGGCAGGACGGTCGCCGTGATGGCGCCGAATATCACCGCCGCTTTCGAGGCAAGCCTCGCGGTGCCGATGACCGGCGGCGTGCTGAACGCCATGAATGTCCGGCTCGACGCGCCGACCATCGCTTTCATCCTCAATCATGGTGAGGCCAGCGTGCTGTTGACCGATACCGAATTCGCGCCGGTGATCCGCGAGGCGCTGAAAGAGGTGAAGCGGGACATCCTCGTTATTGATGTCGAGGACCCGGCGGCAACTTCCGGCGAGCGTCTGGGCGAGATGGAGTACGAGGCGTTCCTGGCGACGGGCGATCCGGATTTCGCGGCAGTACCGCCGGGTGATGAGTGGGATGCCATCGCGCTGAACTACACGTCCGGCACGACGGGCAATCCGAAGGGCGTGGTCTATCACCATCGCGGCGCCTATCTGAACGCTTTGGGCAATGCGATGGTCTGGGGCATGGCGCACCACCCGATCTATCTCTGGACCCTGCCGATGTTCCACTGCAACGGCTGGTGCTTCCCCTGGACCATCACCATGCTGGGCGGCACCCATGTCTGTCTGCGCCGGACCGTCGCCAAGGATATCAACGATGCCATCGCCGATCATGGCGTGACCCATCTCTGCGGTGCGCCGGTCATCATGTCGATGCTGCTGAACGCACCGGAGGAAGACAGCCGGGAATGGGATCATCAGGTGCAGATGATGACCGCCGCCTCCGCCCCGCCTGCTTCCGTGATCGAGGGCATGGAAGCGAAGGGCGTGAAGATCACCCATGTCTACGGCCTGACAGAGGTCTATGGCCCGGCGGTGGTCTGCGAATGGCACGAGGAATGGAACGGCCTGCCGATCGAGGAGCAGGCGCGCCTCAAATCACGGCAGGGCGTGCGCTATCCGGTGCAGGAAGGCCTGATGGTTGCCGGGGCGGAGACGCTGGAGCCGGTACCGCAGGACGGTGAGACCATGGGCGAGGTCTTCATGCGCGGCAATATCGTCATGAAGGGCTATCTGAAAAACCCGAAAGCCACCGATGACGCCTTCCGGGGCGGCTGGTTCCATACCGGCGATCTCGGGGTCTGGCACGAGGACGGCTATGTCGAGCTGAAGGACCGCTCGAAGGACATCATCATCTCCGGCGGCGAAAACATTTCGACCATCGAGATTGAAGGCGTGCTGTACAGGCATCCGGCCGTGCTGGACGCGGCCGTGGTGGCGCGGCCGGACGAGAAATGGGGCGAGACACCCTGCGCCTTTGTGACTCTGAAGAAGGGGGCGACGGTCGCGGAAGCCGATCTGATCGCCTTCTGCCGGGAGAACATGGCGCATTTCAAGGCGCCTAAGACGGTCGTGTTCGGCGAGTTGCCGAAGACGTCGACCGGCAAGATCCAGAAATTCGTGCTGCGGGATCAGGCGAAAGCGCTCTGATCCCTTTGAGGGTTTTTAGAGCACCGACTCGATATAGACGCCCTTCAGGCTGTCCTTGAACCGGGTCGACACGTTCTTCTGCACCTGCGCCTTGAAGGCGAGAATGTCGGACGAGGACGGCCGGCCCTTCTCGAACAGCTTCAGGCAGAGCGGATAGACGATCCCGTAGAGCTGCGTCTTGGCGGCCTCAAGCTCGCTTTTCTTTGCCGTGTCGATGGCCTGGAGGGCGACTTTGAGCCTGTGTTCCGTCAGGCGGCCGTCGATATAGAGCGAGATCGTAAACGGACCCAATGGCAGCACGTCCGGCCCGATGGCATGCCGGTAGGTGATGTCGCGATTGAACTTTTTGTCCTTTTTACGCTGGTCCTTGTCCTTCTGTAGGCGCTCAGCCTCGACCTTTGCGTTCGCTTCGTCACCTTCGCTGGCGGCCAGCGCGTTGGGGGCGTGACCCATTGCAAGCAAAATAGCCAGCCCGAATACAGGCAAAAGTCGCGACATCGGATTCTCCTCAGCGGACATTTATGGAGCGTGCCGTCGCGTCGATACGGCCGCCTCCGGTGCTGTTCAGCACGGACTCTATGATTCCACTATACCGCATAAAAGTTAACAGCGTGTCTAGGCGGCTTGCGGTTTCGCCAATCTCGCCTTCCTCAATTGCCGTCACAAAGGCCTCCAGATCCTGGCGCGGTTCCGGATAGGCAACCAGGGCAGTGCGGGTTTCCGGGGCGATCCCGGCGGCATCCCGGGCAAGCCCTTCGGCCTCCGCATAGCCGCCGAGCACATCGACAAGACCGATACGCTTGGCGTCTTCACCGCTCCACACCCGGCCGCGTGCGGCGGCATCGATCTCCGCCGGGCCGAGCCGGCGTGCAGCGGCGACCTTGGTGGTGAAATCCTCGTAAATGGTATCGAGAACAGCATCGAGCCGGGCGCTTTCAGCGGCGCTGAAAGGCTTCGTCATGCTGAACATGTCGGCATTGCGGCCGGCGCTGACGCTGTCGGTCCGGATGCCGTATTCGGCAAGAAAACCGGACAGGTTCAGCTTGCCACTGACGACTCCGATGGAGCCCGTGATGGTGTTCGGGTGGGCGACGACATGGTCCGCCGCGAGCGCTACGAAATATCCGCCGGATGCGGCCATGTCGCTCATCGACACGATGACGGGCAGGCCGCCGGAGCGGGCCGCCGACAGTGCATGCAGAATAGTGTCCGATGCGACGTAGCTGCCGCCGGGGCTGCTGACCCGAAGGATGATCGCCTTGACCCGTTGGTCCTTCCGGGCGTCTTCCACGGCATCGACGATATTCTGCGCAGCCGCCTGACGGTCGCGCGCAAACAGCGACGTGCGGCCACGTACGATTGGACCGTCGACCGCGATCACCGCGATCCGTGTCGGGGGGGCGTCTGTGTCCGCATCGTTACTGTAGCGGGTGAGCGGAACCAATCGGGCGCGTCCCGCCTTTGCCTGGGCGGCGTCGATCGCCTCGTCACGGTAGAGCAACTGATCGATCAGGCCGTTGCTCTTGGCCTCGCCAGCCGTCAGCGGAGCGGTATCGATCAGCCCGTTGACCGAAGACGGAGAAAGCCGCCGGGCGGTGGCGATATCGGCGGCGATCCCTGCATAGAGAGAATCAACAAGCCGCCGGTAGTTCTGCCGGACCGGCGCGGGGAACGCCGCATTCGTCATGGAGGCCGCGGCGCCCTTGTATTCATGGCGGGTGCGGAAATCGGCTTCGATCCCGAGTTTTTCCAGTGCCTCGCCGAAAAACGGGGTGGTGAGGCTTATGCCGCGGATATCAAGCAAACCTGACGGTTGCAGTGCGATGCTCTCCGCACCGGTGGCGAGGTGGTAAGCCGAGATCCCGCCATTGCCTTCCAGGCTGTCCGCATAGGCCTGTACGAAGCGGCCACTGGCCCGAAAGCGTGAGATGGCCGCTCTGAGTTCCTGGGCTTCGGCCGGGTGGACCTGCGCGGCTGAAAGATCGAGGAACAGGCCCTGGACGCGTTCATCCTCGCTTGCCGCTTTCAGCGTGTTCACGAGATCCAGTAGCGAAGGCGAGCCGGTATTGAAGACGTTTTCGAAGGGAAATGTGCCCGATGTCTCGCGCAGCTCGGGCTTCAGCGTGAGGGACAGAACCATATGCTCGGGCAGGGGCTCGGGTTGCCATTGGTTCGCCACATAGCGCAGCCCGACAACAGCACCGACGATCAGAACCAGAAACAGAACCCCGAAACTGATCAGGAGCCCTTTCAGAAATCTCAGCATCGCGGCCACACCCCTTCATTTACCCCTCTACATATAGGAGTTCCGCTAAAGCAAAACGATGGCGTTACCAAGGCAGGGAAGTAATTTTGCCGCTCAGCTTCCGCATTGGGCAGCGTGGCGCATCAGATGATCCGCCAGAACGCAGGCCATCATAGCCTCGCCAACCGGAACGGCCCGGATGCCGACACAAGGATCATGCCGGCCCTTGGTCACCACATCGACCTCGTTGCCATCCTTGTCGACGGATTGGCGCGGGGTCAGGATGGAGCTGGTCGGCTTCACCGCGAACCGCACCACGACGGGCTGGCCGGAGGAGATTCCGCCGAGCACACCGCCCGCGTGGTTCGAGAGAAAGACCGGCTTGTCGCCGTCCATCCTCATCTCGTCCGCGGCCTCGTGCCCGGGAATTTCGGCTGCGGCGAAGCCATCCCCGATTTCCACGCCCTTGACCGCGTTGATGGTCATCATTGCCGCCGCAAGATCGCTGTCGAGCTTGCCGTAGACCGGCTCGCCCAGTCCGGCGGGGACGCCTTCAGCCACGATCTCGATCACCGCGCCGGCGGAAGAGCCTGATTTGCGCACGCCGTCGAGATAGTCCGTCCAGGTCTCCGCCGCTTTCGCGTCCGGGCTCCAGAACGGGTTGCGTTCGACCTCTTCCCAGTCCCAGTTGTCCCGGTTCACCTTGTGCGGTCCGACCTGCACCAGCGCACCGCGCAGATGGAAAGCATTGCCGAGCCGGGCGCTGATGATCTTGCGGGCGATGGCACCGGCTGCCACCCGCATCGCGGTTTCCCGCGCGGACGAGCGTCCGCCGCCGCGATAGTCGCGGATGCCATATTTGGCCTCGTAGGTGAAGTCCGCATGACCCGGCCGGAACCGGCTCATGATGTCCCCGTAATCCTTTGAACGCTGGTCCGTGTTCTCGATCATCAATCCGATCGGAGTGCCGGTGGTCTGGCCCTCGAACACGCCGGACAGGATCTTTACCTGATCCGGCTCCTGGCGCTGGGTGGTGAAACGGTTCTGCCCTGGCTTGCGCCGGTCCAGATAGAACTGGATGTCGGACTCGCTCACGGGCAGTCGCGGCGGCACGCCATCGACAACGCAGCCGATAGCGGGTCCGTGGCTTTCGCCCCAGGTCGAGAAGCGGAAGACCTCACCGAAGGAATTGCTGGCCATTTACGTTGTTTGTCCCGGGTCAGACCGTGGAAATGTCGGGCGCGTCCACCGCCTTCATGCCGACGATGTTGTAGCCGCAATCGACATGATGCACTTCGCCGGTGACGCCACCGGAGAGATCGCTCAGCAGGTACATGCCGGCCCCGCCGACATCTTCCAGCGTTACGTTACGGCGCAGCGGCGAATTGTACTGGTTCCATTTCAGGATGTAGCGGAAATCGCCGATGCCGGAGGCGGCAAGCGTCTTCATCGGGCCGGCGGAAAGGCCGTTCACCCGAATATTGTCGCCTCCGAGATCGGCGGCCAGATAGCGGATGCTGGCTTCCAGCGCGGCCTTGGCAACACCCATCACGTTGTAATGCGGCATCACCCGTTCGGCGCCGTAATAGCTCAGCGTCACCAGCGAGCCGCCGTCCGTCATCAGCTCGGCCGCTTCTTTTGCGATCCGGGTGAAAGAATAGCAGGAGATATCCAGTGTCTTGAGGAAGTTGTCCCTGCTCGTGTTGACGTATTTGCCCTTCAGCTCTTCCTTGTCGGAATAAGCGATGGCATGGACCAGAAAGTCGAGCTTGCCCCACTTCTCGCGGATCGTCTCGAAAGTCTTGGTGACGCTCGCGTCATCGGTGACATCGCAGGGGAGCACCAGGTTGGAGCCAAGCTGTGCGGCCAGCGGTTCAACCCGCTTCTGCAGTGCCTCGCCCTGGAAGGTGAACGCGAGTTCCGCGCCCTGCGCGGCAACTGCTTTCGCGATGCCCCAAGCGATGGAGCGGTCGTTCGCGACTCCCATGATAAGGCCCCGTTTGCCACTCATGATCGGGCTTGGTTCAGTCATTCGATGCCTCGCGACGCAGGTTGTCGTAAAAGATTACGTATGATTCGCGCGATCCTACACTAAAGGCCGCGTGCGGCAAACTGCATGCGACGGCCTGAAGGCTGCGGAATCTGCCGTCGCGCGATCCTGTCCGGGAGCGGGCGCGCGTTCTTCTACAGGCTTTCGTGATAGGCTGACAATATGAGCAAAAAAGCCAACCGACTGGACCGCTGGAAAACTCTTGCCGCCGCTGCAGTGGTGGCTGATTTGGGGGAGTATATCGGCTTTGCGCTGATGCGGTTCTATCGCGGCCGCGGCATGCAGGCGGCCGCCGCGCTGACCTACACGACATTGCTGGCACTGGTGCCGCTGCTGGCCATCGGTTTCGCGATTTTCACCGCGTTTCCGGCTTTCGAGACGGCCCGGACAGCCATCGAGGCGACGATCTTCGAGAATCTGGTGCCGGAGATTGCAGGCCCCGTCCGGTCTTATCTGAACAGCTTCATGCAGAACGCATCGAAACTCGGTGCGGCGGGCATCATCGGGCTTTCCGTTTCCGCGATCCTGTTGCTGGCGACCATCGAATCGACCTTCAATGCAATCTGGCATGTGGAGAGACAGCGGCATCTGCTGATCCGATTCCTGATCTTCTGGGCGGTTCTGTCTCTCGGGCCGATCCTGATGGGACTGATCCTTTCCACCACCAGCGATGCATTCGGCGTGTTGCGGCAGACCTGGATGGATGTCGGGCTGGACGCGGAATCGCTCAATGTCGGCGGCGATGTCCGCAATCATGTCATTGCGATCATCCTGCAGAGTGTCGGGTTCACGCTGCTCTTCATGATCGTGCCGAACCGTTCGGTCGCCTGGCGGGATGCGCTGATCGGCGGCTGTCTCTCCGGTACGGCGTTCGAAATTCTGAAGCTCGGTTTCGGCTGGTATCTGACCGCGTTTCCGACCTTTCAGACGATCTACGGCGCCATGGCCGTGATCCCGATCTTTCTGGTCTGGGTCTATTTCTCCTGGACGGTGATCCTTCTGGGCGCGGTGTTCGCCGCGTCCTTCCCAGACTGGTGGCACTCTCGCCAGCTCGATGCGGCACCCGAGCTCGGGCCGGCTCGTCTCTTCTCCGTTGCCCTTTCGACTCTTGCGGCCATACGGGAGAAGGCGGGGCCGATGGAACAGGCGGCGTTGGACGATGTGGCTTCCGCGGATGCGGTCGGGCAGGTCCTGGAACGGTTGATCGCCGCCGAGTTTGTTGCCCGGATTGAGGACGGACGCTTTGTCCTGGCCCGCGATCCGGCCCGCTTTAGCCTCTACGATCTCTATCGGGGACTAGGCTGTGCGGTAGATGCGGAGGCACCGGGCGAGAGCGAGGATCCAGCCTCCATCACCGCCGTAATCGACGCCCTGTCTAAATCAGAGCGCGAGACCTTGTCCCGTCCGGCGGCGGATATCTTGGATGGTCTCACCGGTGAGAAAGGCGGCGTCAGGGAGCTGCCAAAAATACCGGCGGTCGCGGAATAGCGTCCGGCTATTTCGTTGCGATGACTGTATGGCCGAGTGTGATGCGTGGGTCGCTCGCTCCTCAGCCGGTCAGCTGAAGCGCATCTTATGGCGCGGGTTGTAGCCTTTTTCCTCGGCCCATTTCTGCATCAGCTTGATCAGATCGGGATCTTCGGTGTCCGGCAGTACCACTTTCAGTGTCACCAACTGGTCTCCCGCAGGCTTCCCTCCGACTGCCGGAATGCCCTTGCCCTTTAGCCGCAGGGTCGCGCCGGTGTTTGATTTCGGGGGGATCTTCAGCGAGACATTGCCCTGAACCGTCGGCACGGTGATGGTGCCGCCGAGGACAGCTTCGTAAAGCGTGACCGGCATCTCCACTTTGATGTTCTGACCGTCGCGGTGGAAATAGTCATGTGGCTCGACGGTGATCTCGACAAAGGCATCCCCGGCGGGGCCGCTGTTGCTGCCCTTGCGGCCCTGGCCTTTCAGGCGGAGGGTCTTACCGCTCTCCGTCGCGGGCGGGATTTTGAGGTCGAGTGTCTTGCCGTCTGACAGCGTGACACGTTTGGTGCCGCCGGCGGCAGCTTCGGTGAAGCTGACCTTGAGCTTGTAATTGACGTCCGGCCCGACCGTATAGGCGTTGCCGCCCTGGCCGGACCCGCCGCCAGCCTGCCCATGCCGGCGCAGGATGTCGTCGAACATGTCCGCATCGTCATCGTCGAACATGTCGGAGAAGCCGCCGGGCTGTTTCTTCCGGGCCGATGTCCAGGCCTTCCAGAACCCGCCAGCGGCCTTGGCCGAGGGACCCGCGCCGGCACCAGCCGCCGCATTCATCCCGCCGCGATCGTATTTGGCGCGTTTTGTCACATCCGACAGCAGGTCGTAAGCCGCCGTGACTTCCTTGAACTGCTGCTCGATTTTGGTGTCGCCTGGATTGAGATCGGGATGCAGCTTCTTCGCCAGCGTACGGTACGCTTTCTTGATCTCGTCCTGCGAGGAGTTGGGTTTTACACCCAATATCTTGTAAGGATCGCTCATGGCTCGGGAGTATATGGAAAAAGCAAGCGGACCGGAGGCAAAAATCCGTCCGGTCCGATCATTGCAGAGCCGAAGGCCGCTGCCTAGTTCTGGATTTTCCAGGTGCCGTCCGGCTGACGGCAGGCTTTGCCATAAGCTTCTTCGGTCTGTCCGCCGATATTCACCGTCTGGGTATATTCGCGGCAATACTGTCCGGAAGGAGCTTGATAGGTCTTGGTCGGGGTCACGGTGCCGGAGTGACCGCTGTCCGGGTTTTGCCAGGTAGAGGTCGTGCCGACCTTTTGGGTTTCCAGCGCGTTGTGCGTGGTCTGCGCCATCGCGGCCTTGTCGGCATTGTCGAGCGACTTGCCGATTTCGCTGCCAATGAAGGCGCCAAGCAGGGTGCCAATGGCCACAGCTGCGACAGTACCCTTGCCCCCGCCGATCTGCGAGCCGGCGATAGCGCCGCCGACAGCACCGAACAAACCGCCAGCGGTCTGCTTGGCACCGAGTTGTTGTCCGTCGTTCGCGCAAGCCCCGAGCGTCAGGGCGGCGGTAACAACGAGTACGGCTGGAGTTTTCATTTCTGGTCCCTTCAATGACATCGGCCCGAAGAGATAACGTCCGGGGCCATGAAATCCGTCGCTCACGAGGAACGTCTGTCGCACATAAAAGTTCCTGACGACATTCTAGCGGGGCGCCGCATAATTGTGCCTGCGACTTTACAGCGCTGGACAGGCCACGCTGACGCTCGCTAGTGATGAATAGTCTCCGGCTCATATTTGGCGATGAATGAAGCAATGAAAAGGCCGGAGATGCAGATTCCTGTGTGATTCCCCACCTTCCGAGTGAGGCCCAAGCATGTTCGAACCCGATACAGACAATCCTTTTGAGCTTTTTGACGGCTGGCTTCAGGCGGCGTCCGAAACCGAGCCGAACGATGCAAATGCCATGACCGTGGCGACCGCCGATGCGGATGGCCGCCCGTCTGCGCGGATTCTGCTCCTGAAAGGGTTCGATGAGCAGGGGTTCGTTTTCTACTCCAATATGGAAAGCCAGAAGGGCCGGGAGATTGGGGCCAATCCGTTCGTCGCCCTTTGTTTCCACTGGAAGTCCGTCCGCCGGCAGGTCCGGATTACAGGACCGGTGACGCGGGTTACGGATGAAGAGGCCGATGCCTATTTCAATTCGCGGCCGCGCGGAAGCCGCGTCGGCGCCTGGGCGTCGCAGCAATCGCGCCCGCTGGCAGATCGTCCAGCCCTGATGGAGGCGGTCGAGAATGCTGACCGGAAATATCCCGGTGAATCCGTGCCGCGTCCGCCATACTGGTCGGGCTGGCGCCTGACGCCGCTTGCCATCGAGTTCTGGCAGGACGGCGAATTCAGGCTGCATGACCGGTTCCGTTTCAGCCGCGCAAGCGAAAGCGAAGCCTGGACTGTGGACCGGCTCTATCCCTGAGCCGGGTGCGGGTCGCACGGAATGATTCTGTAGCGAGGAACTGGCGGATTGATTTTAAAGTTTTGACCTAGGTCAATGTGAGGGCATCCTCGCTCCCGATAAGGTTAACGAACGAAACGCATTTACACCGAGGTGCTCCATGTCTTTGAAAACGGTTCTCGCTCCTGTGCTCGGCAACGAGGCAGACACAGCTATCCTAAACGCTGCGCGCTCTCTCGCGGCTCTGCATGGCGCACACGTCTTTGTTGCTCACATTCACCGCGACCCCCGGGAAGTGCTGGTGCCGCAGATCGGTATGGGCATGAGCGCGTCGATGATTGAGTCGATCATTGAGCAGGCGGAAAATGCAGCGAACGAGTCTCGCGCCGCATCGCTTGCCGCATTTGATCGCTGGCGCGAAGCCAACAATTTCCCGGTGGTCGAGAAGCCGACAGATACGGACGGAGTTACCGTCTCGTTCGAGACCTTGGTGGGTGAGCCGGGCCGGGTAATCTCGCGCCGGGCGCGGACCGTCGACGCGATCTGTGTGGTCGCGCCGACAGAACGTGAAGGTTCGGATGCTGCGGTGATCGCCGAGACGGCCATGATGGAGAGCGGCAAGGCAACGCTGGTGGTGCCGCACGATGTCGAGATGCCGGAAATCAAAGGGATCGCGATTGGCTGGAATGCTTCGAAGGAAGCGGCTGCGGCAGTCGCGCACGCCATGCCGCTTTTGGTGACCGCAGAAAAAGTTGCCGTGATGGCGGGAATCGATGACGACCTGACAGAGGAAGATCTGGGAACGTTCGTCGACTCCCTGCGCTGGCACGGGGTCAATGCAACAGCGAAAAGCTTTGACGCCACATCCGGTAGCATTTCCGGTCGTCTTCAGGCGGAAGCGCGCGAGGCGGGTGCCCAGTTGCTGGTTCTTGGTGCCTATAGCCATAGCCGACTCCGCGAGTCTATCTTCGGCGGTGTTACCGACGATATTTTGACCGCGGCGCGGATTCCGGTACTGATGGCGCACTAAGCTTGATGACCGTATCTGATCGAACAAAGGAGATATGCCCGTGAGTGTGCGTACCATTCGCCTTGAACTGGCGAGGAACCCGGACTTCCCGGAAGGCAGCATCAACCACGGCTATGAGTTCAAGGCTCCTCTGACCGGGGATGGCAGTCTCGATCTTGATGCCTGGCAGAAAGTGAAAGCCGACTGCACCGTGCATCGGTTCTGGCAGGGTGAGCCGGACGAGGAAGGCCATCTGCTTCATACCCGTGGCCGGCGCTGGCTTTTCAGTTATGCGGAAGGCGAAGAAGATGACGAGCCGATCTTCAAATTCGACCGGCATCACTTCGTTGAAGGGGAATATGTCTCCATCACCGAGCATGACGGGGTGCAGCGCACCTTCCGGATTGCCTCGGTAAAATAAGCTTCGATGACAAACATATTTGATGCGTGCGGCGGCCTTTCTCGGGCCGCCGTATTTGCTTACACTCCGGCGCCATGAGCACGATTCAGAAAACCATGCTGCTGACCGGCGCCAGCCGGGGCATCGGCCACGCCACTGTCCGTTTTTTCAGCGAACGGAATTGGGAAATCATCACCTGTTCCCGCGATGCGCCGCCGGATGAGTGTCGGCGTGATCCGAACTGGAGCCACCACATCACCGCAGACCTGACGGACTCGGACAGCCTCGACAATTTCATCGATGAGGCAAACGAGTTGCTCAAGGATAGACCGCTGCATGCGCTGGTGAATAATGCAGGCTGGTCGCCGAAGACGCCGTTCAAGGAACGTCTCGGGTGCCTGAACGGCGATCTCGATGAATGGCGCCGGGTGTTCGAGGTGAATTTCTTCGCTCCCCTCCGGCTGGCCCGTGGCTTCGCCGCGGCCCTGCACAGGGGCAACGGGGCGATCGTCAATATCACCTCAATAGCCGGGCACTTCATTCATCCCTTCGCCGGCTCCGCCTACAGCACGTCGAAGGCGGCCCTGTCCTCGCTGACGCGGGAAATGGCGAACGAGTTCGCCGAGCTCGGCGTGCGTGTCAACGCCGTGGCGCCGGGAGAGATCGAGACGGCGATGCTGTCTCCCGAATACGAGATGCTGATCCCGCGCATTCCGCTGAACCGGATGGGCACCCCGAAAGACGTCGCGTCGACGATCCATTATCTGTGCTCGGAAGATTCCGGCTATGTGACCGGGACGGAGATCTTCGTCACCGGCGGACAGCATATGTTCTGAGCCGGGTTCCGGGTTTTGGTGTCAGGCCGAGAGCTTCCCGGTGAAATACTCTGCGAGCGCGGCCAGTTTGTATTTCGGCAACCCGGTCCAGCGGGCGGCCAGAATCCCGTTCCCGACAAAGTCGACAATGACTTCGCCGTCGATCGCCAATGGGCCGTCCGGATCATGGATGTCCCGCACCAGCATGCTCACGCGTGCCTTCTGGCGTTGGATCAGGGAGCCATTGTAGGGAGAGAGGGTAAATCCGGCCGGAGACCAGCATTGTAGCGGATAGTCTCGCCGGTCTATGCGGACATAGGAGTCTCCGCGTGGCCGGAGAACCTGCGCGGCCGAGAACGTATTCGCCGGTTTTTGGGTGTCTATACGGGACCTGAACAAGGTCAACATCGTGCGTCTCCTTTCCTCAGCTTTAGCCGATTCCAGCTCTGGCACTTCAGTATCGTCAATATATATTAAAAATATATAAAATACAAAATAATGATGTTTTCGGCTTAGGAATAAAGCCTTGGGTTACTGCCGGGAGGTCGCTGATCCGCCAGAAAGGCACCGCAATGCTACCTGCCTGCTCCAGCTCATGCGGAAGATTCTGTCCTCCGTTCGGAACGGGAACCCGGTTTATGGCTGTCTGAAAGAAACGGGTGTCTAGAGCCCGGCGGCGAGCCGGTCACACCAGGCGATGCGATCCTCGACCTGGGAGATTTCCATCTCGATCCAGGCCCGCAAATGCCCCTGTTGCCATTCCTCATGGGTGAGGAGGTCGAACAGGCGAGCATGTTCACCTTGATAGAGCGCCCGCAGATTATCGATCTGCTCAATCTGCTCTTCCTTCTCAAGAAGATGCAGGAAGCGGAGTTTGAGACCGATGACAAGCTTGTTCAGATCGTTTGCGCCGGGCCGAACCGCAGCCGTCAGGTAATCCTTCAGAGCCGTCCAGCCCGCGTCGGTCAGGCGCAGTTCCGCGTTATCCTCGAAACCCTCTCCGGAAACCGGAGCAATCAGCCCTTCAAATTTCAGCAACTCAATGGAGCTGCCAAGCAGATCCAGGGAGGGGCCGACGATACGGGCCGCGAACTGGCGGACTTCACCCGCAATATCCGCATAGGGCCGCGAACCGGCAGACAGCGCGCCAAGCGCCGCCATGCGGATTGCTTCCTTGGGGATCAGTGAATTATCGCGGTACATCCATCGCCTCGCACAGGTTTTTGCGAACCGTTCTTAAAATGGGACCTTTTGCCGCAGATGTAAAGTGCGGTGTTTGGAAATAGTCCCCGGGAAAATCAGTTCGGGCTCAGGCCACGCAGACGCTCGGAACGCCGCCGCAGGATTTCCATGGTTGCCAGCAGCAGGATCGAGACGCCGACCAGGATTGTGGCGACGGCCAGGATCGTCGGGCTGATCTGCTCGCGAATCCCCGCCCACATCTGCCGCGGCACCGTGCGTTGCTCGAAACCGGCGAGGAACAGGGCAACCACAACTTCGTCGAAGGAGGTCACGAAGGCGAACAGGCCGCCGGAAATCACACCCGGAGAGATCAGCGGCAGGATGACCTTGAAGAAGGTGCGCTGCGGCGAGGCGCCGAGACTGGACGATGCCCGGATCAGGTTCCGGTCGAAGCCCGAGAGCGTTGCCGTCACGGTGATCACCACGAAAGGCGTACCGAGCGCGGTATGAGCCAGGATCAGGCCGGTATAAGTCTGGGCGAGACCGAGCGAGGAATAGAAGAAGAACAGGCCGGCCGCAGTGATGATCAGCGGCACGATCATCGGCGAAAGCAGGAGGCCCATGATCAGGGTCCTGTAGGGCATGTCTCCCCGGGACAGGCCGAGCGCGGCGATGGTGCCGAGCGACGTCGCCAGAAACGTTGCTGCGATGCCGACGATGAAGCTGTTCTTCATCGAGTGCAGCCACTGTTCGTTATCCAGAATGTCCTGGTACCAGCGCAACGAGAATGCTTCCGATTTGAAGGCCAGCATTTCCGGCGTGAATGTGAAGTAAGGCTCCGCATTGAAGGATAGCGGGATCATCACGATGATCGGCGCGATCAGGAACAGGAAGATCGAGCCGCAGAGAAAGCGGAAAGCATAATACCAGAAGCGCTCGAGCGGGCCGGCGTAGGAGGGAAGGGCTGCCATGGTCTCTCTCCTTATCCGAGCTTCATGTTGCTGATACCGACGATGCGGTTATAGAGCCAGTAGAGGGCGAGCACACCGGCCAGCAGAATGCCGCCAAGCGCCGCCGCGAGGCCCCAGTTCAGCGACTTCTTCATGTGATATTCGATGATGTTACTGATCAACTGGCCGTCCTGACCACCGACCAGGGCCGGGGTGATGTAGTAGCCGATCGCCAGAATGAAGACGAGGATCGAGCCAGCACCAACACCCGCTACCGTCTGCGGCAAATAAATCCGCATGAACGCAATCATCGGATTGGCGCCGAGCGAGCGGGCTGCCCGCATATGATCGCGCGGGATCGTCTTCATCACGGAGTAGAGCGGCAACACCATGAACGGCAGCAGGATGTGCGTCATGGCGATGAAGGTGCCGGTCATGTTGTAGATCATCTGGATTCGGCTATCGTCTCCGACTATGCCTATCCAGACCAATATATCGTTTATCACGCCGTTGGTCTGCAGCAGCACGATCCAGGAGGTCGTCCGCACCAGAAGCGATGTCCAGAACGGCAGCAATACAAAGATCATCAGCAGGTTGCTGGTTCCCGATGGAAGGGTCGCGAGCAGATAGGAGATCGGATAGGCGAGCGCAATACAGGCAACCGTGACGCCGATTGAGACCCAGATCGTGCGCTCAAAGAGCGTAACGTAGATCTGCTTGATTTCCGGCTGGGCGACAATCTCTCCATCCGGGCTGGTGGTGAGGTCAAGTGCATTCAGATAGGCGCGCGTGGAATAGCGGCTGCCAGCCTGCCGGATCGTTTTCCAGGTGTCCGCTTCGCCCCACCTCTTGTCGATCTTGATAAAGGCTTCCTTGAAAGGCGGCTCTTCAACGCGCTGGATCCGGCGGCTTGTCTTGTTCATCAGAGAGCGGAAGCCGCTTTGAATGTAGTTCAGCCGGGTGCCGGCCCGGCTGATCATCGAGCGTGTGTCACGATCTGAAGCGAGTTCCTGCATCTCGGACGCGAACGAAGCGTAAGCGTCTTCGCCGGGCAGGTCGTTGCCGTCCCATTCTTGCAGGATAGCGAGCGTTTTCGGGAAAGCCGCCGAGACTTCGGGAGTGTCGATACTGCGGAACAGCATCAGGCCGATTGGCAGGATGAAAGTTACCAGGATAAAGGCAAGCAACGGCGTGGTTAGCAGGAAGGCCCGCGCCTTGTTCATGCGGGTGGCCCGTGCGAGCGCTTGTTTCAGCGGCGTACCGTCCGCCGCGCGCATCATGCCATCATTTTCGGTGATTGCCGCCATGTCCCAGATCCTTCCAAACCGATCCTCAACCACGGACCGGAGCCCGGGGTTGAGGATCGGTCGGGAGCGGCTCGCAAGCCGCTCCCGACCGGAAGTCGATTAGCTGGCGAGCCAGGCGTTGAAACGCTCGTTCAGCTCGTCGCCATAGTCAGCCCAGAAACCGAAGTCGTTCTGGAGCGGGTTCTTGAAGTTGACCGGAGCCGTCGGCATGTGCGGCTGCATTGCCGGGGCAACCTTCGCGAAGGAAGATTTCCGGACCGGGCCGTAGGAGATGTAGTTGGCCTGATCGGCAAGGCGATCGGTGTCCGTGGCGAACTTCACGAAGTCCATCGCGGCTGCCTTGTTCTTGGAACCCTTCGGCATGACCCAGAGATCGATATCCCAGACCTGGCCGTCCCAGACGATGTCGAACGGCTTTTTCTCGTTCACGATCGCGTTGAAAAGACGACCGTTATAGGCGCTGGTCATCACAACTTCGCCGTCTGCGAGGAGCTGCGGCGGCTGCGCGCCGGCTTCCCACCAGACAACATCGTTCTTGATGGTGTCGAGCTTGGCGAAGGCGCGGTCGATACCTGCCGGGGTGGCCAGTACTTCATAGACCTTGTCAGCCGGAACACCGTCCGCCATCAGGGCCCATTCGAGATTCACCTTCGCGGTCTTGCGCAGGCCGCGCTTGCCCGGAATTTTCTTCAGGTCGAAGAAGTCGGCGATGGTGGTCGGCTTGGTCGCGACTTTGGTGGTGTCGTAGGAATAGACCGTGGACCAGACGATTTCGCCAACCGCGCACTCATGCAGGGTACCGGCAATGAAGTCGTCTTTCGCCGGGGTGCCGTCGGAACCGGCCGGCAGCTCGTCCAGCGGCATCGGCTCGAGAATGCCTTCGTCACAGCCGCGCACAGCGTCGGCCAGCTCAACGTCGACCAGATCCCATGTCACGTTGCCGGCTTCCACCTGGGCACGGACTTCGGCAAGGCCGCCGTTGTAATCTTCGGAGTTGATCTTGTTGCCGGTCTTGGCGATCCACGGCTCGTGGTAAGCCTTGACCTGGCTGTTCGTGTAGGCGCCGCCCCAGGAGACGACGGTGATGGTGTCAGCAGCCTGGGCTGCCGTGGTCAGACCGATGGCGGCGAGGCCGGCGATCAAAAGCCTGGATGGTTTCATTGCGCTCATTTTGCGAAGAACTCCCTGTTTCGGATTCACCCCTGGAATCGTTCGCGGCGTTGCCGCTTATCAAGAACCGGATGGGGGGGCCGGTCTCCTTATTCCGTTCGCCGGACGCCTTATGCGTCCAGTGCCCGGCAATCGTCGATTTCCCAGCCCACGCGCACATCGTCGCCCTTGGCGATCGAGGTGTGCTGATGCGTGTTGGGGACCTTGACGATGAACTCGTCATCGCCACAGCAGGACATCCGGCACCGGATGTGGTCGCCGAGATAAATCAGCTCCAGCACCTTGCCGTCGAAGATATTCGGCAGCGAGCCGGGCTCCGGCGCAAGCTGCACCCGCTCCGGCCGGATCGACAGGGTCGAGGTATCGCCCTGGCCTGAAATATTGACTTTGAGGGACTGTACCGCGTTGCCGGCAACTTCCACCGTGCATCCGGTACCGTTGACGGCGGTAACCTTGCCCGAGAGCCGGTTGTTCTCGCCGATGAACTGCGCCACGAAAGCATTGTCCGGCCGCTCATACAGATCCGCCGGCTTCGCAAGCTGCTGGATCTTGCCGTCATTAAACACCGCGATGCGGTCCGACATGGTCAGCGCCTCGGACTGGTCATGCGTCACGTAGACGACCGACATGCCGAGATTTTCGTGGATGTGTTTGATCTCGTATTGCATCTGCTCGCGCAGATTTTTGTCGAGCGCGCCGAGAGGCTCGTCCATCAGGACCAGATCGGGCTCGAAGACGAGGGCGCGCGCCAGGGCCACACGTTGCTGCTGGCCACCTGACAGCTGCCCGGGGCGCCGGTCGCCAAAGGCGCCGAGCTCGACCATGTCGAGAGCCCGGTTGACCTTCTGCTCGGTCTCCGCTTTCGACATCTTCCGAACCTCAAGCGGGAACGCGAGGTTTTCGGCGACGCTCATATGCGGGAACAGCGCGTAATTCTGGAACACCATGCCGATGCCACGCTTGTGCGGCGGCACGTTGTTGAGCTCGGTGTCGCCGAGCATGATCTGACCCTGGGTCGGGGTTTCGAAACCCGCCAGCATCATCAGGCAGGTCGTTTTTCCCGAACCTGACGGGCCCAACATGGTCAGGAACTCGCCGTTCTCAATGTCAAGGTTGAGGTCTTTGACGACGAGAATCTCACCGTCATAGGTCTTTTGAACGTTCTTAAACTGAACGAACGGCTGGTTGCCGTTTGCCATTGATTCTGCGCCCCTGTTCTGCCCGTGCGGTCGCGCGTTCCTCTCGCAGACCGGCTTGCTGCCGTGTTTTCACGATCTGGGAACAACCCTAACCACGCTCGTTCCCACTTGTCAAAGCGGTCGCGTCAAAATGGACGCAATCCGCCGAATTATGCAGATTCCCAACGTCCCGAATCCGACATCACCCGGTCGCATTTCGTGAATTGCACGCGTGGAAATGGTGCAATCTCTGCTTGGGCAACGAAATTCAACCGGTAGGCCGGTTTACGGGGAATGGGCAAATGAAGACGCAGGCACGGGCAGTGGTGATCGGCGGCGGCGTGGTCGGGGTCAGCACCCTCTACCACCTCGCCAAAAAGGGTTGGAGCGACGTCGTGCTCCTGGAGCGGACCGAGCTGACAGCCGGCTCCACTTGGCATGCGGCCGGGCTACTGCCGCTCTTCAACATGAGCTACAGCGTCGGGCAGCTGCATCAGTACTCGGTCGAGCTCTACAAGAAACTCGAGGAAGAGACCGGCCAGGCCGTCAGCTTCCACCAGACCGGCAACCTGCGCCTCGCCGCCAACCGGGAGCGTATGGACGAATATCGGAATTACCAGTGCACCGCCGAAACCATCGGCGTTGAGGCGCATCTTGTCGGTGTCGACGAGATCAAGAAACTCTGGCCGCTGGCGACGACGGACGATCTTGTCGGCGCGCTCTGGCATCCGTCCGACGGCCATATCGCGCCGGTCGATCTCACCATGGCGCTGGCCAAGGGCGCCCGGATGCACGGCGCGGAAATCTATCAGCAGACGGCGGTCACCGGTATCGAGCGCGAGAACAGCGAGTGGATCGTCAAGACCGACAAGGGAGATATCCGCTGCGAGCATGTGATCTGCGCGACCGGCAATTATGCGCGGACCACGGCAAAGATGGTCGGGCTGGAAATCCCGGCGATTCCGGTCGAACACCAGTACATCGTCACCGACGTCGACCCGACCCTGAAGGAATACCGCGAGGCCGGAAATCACGAGCTGCCGGTGCTGCGTGAATCCGACTCCCAGTATTATTTCCGTGAGGAGCGGCACGGCTGGATTCTCGGCCCCTACGAGCGTCATGCTCCAGCCTGCTTCGTAGACGGCGTGCCGTCCTCTTTCGAGAAGGATCTGTTCCCGGGCGACCTCGAGCGCCTGATGCCCCATGTCGAGGCCTGCATGGCCCGCGTGCCGTCCTTCGAGAATGCCGGCATCAAGGACATCGTGAACGGCCCGATCTCCTATACACCGGACGGAAACCCGATGGTCGGTCCGGCCTTCGGCCTGGAAAA
>NZ_JACZFS010000050.1 GCF_014904795.1 Nisaea nitritireducens | reverse complement strand
TTCGGCGTCACCGCCGCCGGCGGCGCCGGCTGGCAGCTCGCCAACTGGATCGTCGACGGCGAGCCGTCCGTCGACATGATCGGTGTCGACCCGCGCCGCTTCGGTGTCGTCTCCAAGAACTTCGCCAAGATCAAGAACGAGGAAGCCTACGAGCACGTCTTCTTCAACCACTTCCCGATGGAAGAGCGTGAAGCGGGCCGTCCGGCCAAGACCACGCCTGCCTATCCGCGCCTCGACGAGGCAGGTGCCGTCTGGGGGGCGCGCTTCGGCTGGGAGCGTCCGAACTGGTTCGCGCCGAAAGGTGTCGAGCGCAAGGACATCTATTCCTACCGCCGGTCCAATTGGTTCGAACATGTCGGTAACGAAGTCCGCACCATGCGCGAGCGGGTGGGGCTGCTGGAGCTATCCTCTTTCGCCAAGTACGAGGTCGAGGGACCGGGGGCCCGGGAATGGCTCGACCGCATGGTCGCGAACGCCATCCCGAAAGGGCTTGGCCGGATCAATCTCTGCCATGCCTTGAACCCGTCGGGCTCGATCCGCTCGGAATTCACCATCACAAGGATGCCGGACGGCTTTTATGGCGAGCGGTTCTTCGTCATCGGCCCGGGCGCGGGGCACGATTACGATCTCGATTTCCTGCAGAAGCGCCTGCCGCGCGACGGCTCCGTCTTCTTGAAGGATATCACCACGCAGTACGGCGTCTTCGTGCTGGCCGGGCCGGATTCCCGCAAGGTGCTGCAAAAACTGGCGGACGCGGATGTCTCCAACGAGGCCTTCCCGTGGCTGACCATGCAGGACATTCCGGTCGGCTATTGCCCGAGCGTCCGTGCCCTGCGTGTCAACTTCGTCGGCTCGCTTGGATGGGAGCTGCATCACCCGATCGAGTACCAACTGCACCTGTTCGATGCCCTGATGGAAGCCGGCAAGGAATTCGATATCGGGCTGGTCGGCATGCGCGCCATGGATTCCATGCGGCTGGAGAAAACCTACCGTCTCTGGGGCACGGACCTGAACGCGGAGAACTCCCTGCTCGAAGCGGGCCTGAAGCGTTTCGTGCGCCTTAACAAGGGCGAGTTCACCGGCCGGGATGCGCTGGTCCGGCAGCAGGAAGAGGGTATTCCCAACACCTACTGCACCATCGAGATCGACGCGGATGATGCCGATCCGTTCGGCAATGAGCCTGTCTTCATGGATGGCGAGGTGGTTGGCCGAGGTACCGCCGGCGGCTACGGTCACTATGTCGGCAAATCGCTGATGCTCGGCTACATCCGGACCGACAAGGCCGTGGTTGGCGCCGAATGCCAGGTCCGCGTTCTGGACCAGCTTCGCCCTGCACGGATTGTCGCTGAAAGCCCTTACGATCCGGACAACGAAGCCCTCAAGGCCTGATGGATATTTGAACGCAGCCGGGTGTTCGACAATGCCCGGTTGCGCTTTACCCCTTTTCTTCCGTCTATTGCCTGCTAGATTTCCTCTCTGATGATCCGGAAGACCGCTTTGCGGCGAGACAAAAACAATTCCGGACATCGCAGGGACGCATTTGCATCAGAGACGGGAGACTATCCTTATGAGTATCCGCACGATCGCGATTGCCGCGATGATGTCGACGACGATGTTAGTCGGCGCCGCCCACGCAGAGAAAGTACTGCGCTGGACGAGCCAGGGTGACGCCCTCACGCTGGACCCTATGGGCCAGAACGAAGGCCCGACCAACAGTATGAGCGGTCAGATCTACGAGCCGCTTGTCACCCGCGACAGCGACATGGTCCTGGAGCCCTCGCTCGCTGAGAGCTGGAAGCCGCTCGGGACGGACGGCTGGGAGTTCAAGCTGCGCAAGGGCGTGAAGTTCCATGACGGCGCTGACTTTACGGCCGAAGACGTGGCCTTCAGCGTCGCGCGCGCGCAGGCGAAGAGCTCCGACTTCAAGGAACAGGTCAAGTCGATCAAGGAAGTTAAGATCGTCGATGACCACACGGTCCAGTTCATGACCGACGGCCCAAATCCGATCCTGCCGAACGAGATCACCAACCTCTTCATCATGGACAAAGGCTGGGCTGAGAAGAACAACGTTCTGGAGCCGCAGGACTTCGCCGCTGGCGAGGAAACATTCGCGGTGCGCAATGCCAATGGCACCGGGCCTTTCATCGTCGATCAGCGCCTGCCGGACGAGTTGACGGTTCTGGTCAAGAACCCGAACTGGTGGGGCGCGGCGAATGCCGAGCATAATATCGACAAGATCGAGTACCGCCCGATCAAGAATGCGGCGACCCGCGTGGCGGCGCTGCTTTCCGGTGAAGTCGACTTCGTGCTCGATCCGCCGCTGCAGGATCTGAAGCGCATCGATTCTTCCGCCGAGTTGAAGACCGCCACGGTCAATCAGATCCGGACGATCTTCTTTGGCATGGACCAGGGTGTTGCCGAGCTGCGCAGTTCGGACGTCAAGGGCAAGAACCCGTTCCAGGACAAGCGTGTGCGCCAGGCTTTCTATCAGGCACTCGACGTCGACGCGATCCAGCGTGTCGTCATGGAAGGGCTTTCCTTCCCGGCCGGAATCATCACGTCTCCGGGCGTGCATGGTTTCACCAAGGAACTCGACAAGCGGCGACCGTTTGATCCCGCAGCGGCCAAGGGCCTGCTCGCTGACGCTGGCTATCCGAATGGTTTCACCATCCAGCTCGACTGCCCGAACAACCGCTATAACAACGACGAAAAGATCTGTCAGGCGGCGGTGGCCATGCTGGCCAAGATTGGCGTGACGGTGAAGCTTGACGCCATTCCAAAGAGCCAGCATTTCCCGAAAATCAAAAACCGGGTCAGCGACTTCTACATGCTGGGCTGGGGCGTGCCGACGCTCGATTCCCACTACGTCTTCAGCTACCTGTTACATAGCAAGGGCAGCTGGAACGGCACCGGCTTCGCCAATGCAAGGGTTGACGAGCTGACCGACGCTTTCGCAGTCGAAACGGATCTCGCCAAACGCGACGAGATGATCGCGGAAGCATGGAAGATCGTGAAGGATGAAATCGTCTATCTGCCGATCCACCACCAGGTCATCGGCTGGGGCATGTCGACGAAGCTTGATCTCCCGATCAGGCCGAACGACTCGCCGCAGTTCCGCCGGGCGAAACTGCAGTAGCAGCTTGCCGGATTTCGGGGGCGGCGGTATATCCGCCGCCCTCAGCCTTCCGGGCACCTAAAAACAGTTTCAGGCGAGCCTCACGCGCATGATTACTTATATCGCGCGCCGCATGCTGCAGGCCCTTGTGGTCATGGCTGCGGTGTCTTTCATTTCCTTTTCGCTCTTCAACTATGTTGGCGATCCGGTCGACAACATGGTCGGCCAGGAAGCAACGCTTGAGGACCGGCAGCGGATCCGGGAGGTGCTTGGCCTCGAGGACCCGTTCTTCGTTCAATATGCCCGCTTCATGCAAAATGCCTTGCAGGGTGAGTTCGGCCTCTCCTACCGGACCAAGAGGTCGGTGACGGAGATGATCGCTGAACGGATCCCGGCGACGCTGGAGCTGGTCTTTGTCTCCGCATTGATCGCGCTCGGTCTGGGTATCCCGCTCGGCGTGTTCACGGGGATCAACCGGACCAGCTGGATCAGCAAGGCGGTGCTGACTGTCTCCCTTGTCGGGGTCAGTCTGCCGACCTTCATTATCGGCATCAGCCTGATCTATATCTTCGCTGTGAATATGGGCGTCTTGCCATCTTCCGGCCGGGCCGGAACCGTCGAACTCGGCGGTTGGAAGACAAGTCTGCTCACCGTTGACGGCTGGCGCAGCATCCTGCTGCCGGCACTCACGCTCAGTCTGTTCCAGGTGACCATGATCCTCCGGCTGGTGCGGGCCGAAATGCTCGAGATCATGCGGACCGATTTCATCAAGTTCGCCCGTGCGCGTGGCCTGCCGGAAAACCGGATCAATTATAACCATGCGCTGAAGAACACGCTGGTGCCGGTTATCACGATCATCGGCCTCAATATCGGCGGCCTGATCGCGTTCTCCCTGATCACCGAGACCGTGTTCCAGTGGCCGGGTACCGGGTTGATGTTCATCCAGGCGGTGGACTTCGTCGACGTGCCTATCATGGCCGCCTATCTCTGTTTCGTGGCGCTGATCTTCGTCACCATCAATCTCGTGGTCGATATCCTCTATTTCGTCATCGATCCGCGTCTGCGCGCCGAGGGAGGGCACTAACCCATGGCGGTTCAACAGGATGAAAAGAAACCGGGACTCTGGGCGCGTCTGAACGACAACGATATCGCCTATTCCTTTTTCCATTCCCCGATCGCCATGGCGGCGGCCTTTGTCACGGCATTGATCGTGCTGTCGTCCTTCGGTGCGCCGCTCATTGCGCCGTTCGACCCGTTCGATCCGGCGCAGATCTCGCTTTGGGACGGCAAGAAGCCGCCAGCCTGGGAAGTTGGAGGCGATCCCGCCTACTTGCTCGGGACGGACAATCAGGGCCGGGATATGCTTTCGACCATCCTCTATGGCGGTCGGATTTCCCTGCTTGTCGGTTTTGCAGCTGTGTTTCTCGGCATGTTTCTCGGTGTCGCGCTAGGCGTGATCAGCGGCTATGTCGGCGGCTGGTTCGAGACGGTCATCATGCGGCTTGCCGATATCCAGCTGACCATTCCGGGTATCCTGACCGCGATCCTCATAAACGGCATTCTACGGTCTGTGCTGCCGCCGGACCTGCGTGACGAAATGGCGATCTATGTCGTCATCCTCGCCATCGGCCTCAGCGACTGGCCGCAGTTCGCCCGGGTTGCCCGGGGCGCGACGCTGGTCGAGGCGAAGAAGGAATATATCCAGGCAGCACGGGTCATCGGTCTGCGGCCCGCACTGGTCATGGCGCGTCACATTGTGCCGAACGTGATGCGCCCGGTGCTGGTGCTGGCGACCATCGGTCTCGCGCTTGCGATCATCTCCGAGGCGACGTTGAGCTTCCTTGGGCAGGGAGTGCCGCCGACGACGCCGTCGCTCGGGACGCTGATCCGGGTCGGTAACGAGTACCTGTTCTCCGGGCTTTGGTGGATCACCTTCTTCCCGGCCATCGCGCTGGTCGTGCTTGTCCTCGCCGTCAATCTGCTTGGCGACTGGCTGCGCGACACGCTCAACCCGAAACTCCGGTGATCGCCCGATGAGCCTGCTCGAATTCAAGAATATGACCGTGGAGTTTCCGACCCGGCGTGGCGTTTTCACGGCTGTCCAGGACGTGAGCCTGTCGGTCGATCCGGGCGAGATCCTCGGGGTGGTCGGGGAATCCGGCGCCGGTAAATCGACCATCGGAAATGCGGTCATCGGCCTCTTGGAGCCGCCGGGCCGTCTCGCCGGCGGCGAGATCTATCTCAAGGGCAGCAGGATCGACAATCTGGACGAGGACGCGTTGCGCGCGATCCGCGGCAAGCGGATCGGCATGATCTTTCAGGACCCGCTGACATCGCTCGACCCGCTGCAGACTGTTGAGCAGCAGCTGATGGAAACGATCCAGCTGCATCTGAAGCAAAACGACGAGGAAGCGCGGGCGAGCGCGGTGAGCTTGCTAGACCGTGTCGGGATCCCTGATCCAAAGATCCGGATCAAGCAGTATCCGCACCAGTTCTCAGGCGGCATGCGCCAGCGCGTGGTGATCGCGCTTGCCCTTTGTGCAGACCCGGAAGTGATCATCGCGGACGAGCCGACAACCGCGCTCGACGTCTCCATCCAGGCGCAGATCCTTGAGCTGATGCGCGAGCTGTGCCGGGAACGGTCCGTGGGCATGATTCTGATCACCCACGATATGGGGGTGATCGCCGATGTGACCGACCGGGTTGCGGTCATGTATCGCTCCCGTCTTGTCGAGGAAGGCCCGACGGAAAAAATCCTTGGAGACCCGGACCACGATTATACCAAGAGCCTGATCAGCGCCGTGCCGCGGCCTGATGTGCGTCTCGCCCGGTTCCCGGTGGTCGAATATATCGAGAGCGCCGGTGACCGGCGGGACAGTATCGATGTCGCTACCCACTGGCTCGGCGCCGGGCAGACGGAGTCGGGCGGCGAGACAATGCTCCGGGTCGAGGATCTGCATGTTCGCTTCCTCACCAAATTCTCCTTCCTCAAGAAGAACCGGATCTATCTCGATGCAGTAGATAGAGTTTCCTTCGATATCCGGCAGGGCGAGGTGTTCGGTCTTGTCGGCGAGAGCGGAAGCGGGAAGTCGACCATCGCCCGGGCCATCGCCGGGCTCTACAAGCCGGCTGGCGGTCACATCCACTTTGCCGGTGCCGATCTCACCGAGGTCAGGACCGAGTCGGAGATGGATCGCTACCGGCGGCAAATGCAGATGATCTTCCAGGACCCTTTCTCGTCGCTGAACCCGCGCATGAAGGTGCTGGATATCGTCGCCGAGCCGATCCGTTTCCATGGCCTCGCCTCGGGCGGTGCGGAAACCCGGCAGATCGTCATGGACCTGCTGGAGCATGTCGGTCTCGGTGCCGAGGCGGCGCGGAAATACCCGCATGAATTTTCCGGCGGTCAGCGTCAGCGCATTTCCATTGCTCGCGCGCTGGCCACACGCCCGCGCTTCCTGATCTGCGACGAGCCGACCTCTGCGCTCGACGTCTCGATCCAGGCCCAGATCCTCAACCTGCTGAAGGATCTGCAGGAAGAGCTCGGGCTCACCATGCTGTTCATCAGCCACGATCTGCCTGTGATCCGGCAGATGTGCGACCGGGTCGGGGTGATGCGGCACGGCAAGCTGCTGGAAGTGGCGGAGACTGAAACCCTGTTCGAATCGCCGCAGCATGAATACTCGCAGCATCTGCTCGACCTGATGCCGCGGCTTGAGGTGCTGTCGCACGAATTGATCGCGGGACTGGAGATGGCCGACTGAAGAGCGCAGCTTCTCGTGCTGCGGTGTCTGCCGCTTGACAGAGCCGTGGCGCGGACGCACCTGTGCATCAGTTCATTTTGAAAGTCGGGACCGGTCATGGCCGAATATATCGAGCTGAAAAGCAGGGGCGTATTGTCGGTCAGCGGGCCGGATGCACGGAAGTTCCTGCAGGGACTCATCTCCAACGATGTGGAGAAGGTCTCGCCCGAGCGTGCGATCCATGCCGCTTTCCTGACCGCCCAGGGTAAATATCTTTTCGATTTCATGATTGCCGAAGTCGATGGCGCGCTGCTGCTGGACTGCGAAGCGGACCGGCTGGCCGATTTCCAGAAACGGCTGAAGCTCTACAAGCTGCGCTCCGACGTCACCGTCGAGGACGTGAGCGCCCAGTTCAGTGTGCTTGCCATTACCGGGGATGATGTCTCGAAAACGCTGGGTATAGATGCTGAGACGGGGGCGGCGAAAGCCGTTGAGGGCGGCGCAGTATTCACCGATCCGCGCCATGCCGGGCTCGGCGCCCGGGCGATCATTGGAGCAGACAAGCTGGAAGGTTTCATCGCCGCGCCCGGCCTCACCGAAGGCACGCAGGAAGCGTACGACCTTGCCCGTATCAAGCTCGGCGTGCCGGACGGCACCCGGGACATGCAGCTTGAGAAAACCATTCTTCTCGAAGCCGGGTTCGACGAGCTGAACGGCGTCGACTGGAAGAAGGGCTGCTACATGGGGCAGGAGCTGACGGCCCGGACCAAATACCGCGGTCTGGTGAAGCGGCGGCTGATGCCGGTCCGTATCCTTGACGGCGAAATGCCCGCACCGGGCACGCCCGTGATGCGCGATGACCGGGAGGTCGGCGAGATCCGCTCCGGTGCCGGCACCATGGCGCTGGCCATGCTGCGGGTGAACGTCCTCGAGGATCTGGAGCATGCCGTGCTCAGCGCCGGGGGCAGCACCGTGCTGCCGGTAAAGCCGGACTGGGCGACGTTCTGATCCTGCACTTCTAGCGCGTCAATTCGCGGCGGCGCGGCACCATTAATGTGCCGGCTGTTCGCTTGTGCGAGATGGTTGGCGGGCCTAGCGTGGGCCCGTGTCCAAGTTCATTGTTTTCAAACATTATGTCGCCCGCCTGCCGGCTCCGGTTCGCGGGGTCCTCCTCATGGCGCTTGCTGCCGCCATGTTCGTCTGCATGCATGCGATCATTCGGGATCTCGGCAAGAACGCGGAGTTGCATCCTTTCGAGATTGCCTTCTTCCGTTCCTTCCTCGGCCTGTTTGTTCTCGCCCCGCTGCTGATCCGGCAACGCTTCCGGCCGCTCCACACCAACAATATGAAACTGCTGTTTCTGCGCGGCGCGGTGAATGCGGCGGCGATGCTGATGTTTTTCTACGGCCTCTCGATCACGCCGCTGGCCGAGGCTACTGCTCTGGGCTTTACCGCACCGCTCTTCGCCACCCTGCTGGCCATGCTGTTCCTGGGCGAAGTCGTGCGGATCAGGCGGTGGATCGCGATCCTGATCGGCTTTGCCGGTACGCTGGTGATCATCCAGCCCGGCGTGACGGAGGTCGGCCTCGGCCCGATCCTGATTCTCTCTGCTACAATTGTCTGGTCCTTCGCACTGATCATCATAAAGTTCCTGACCCGCACCGAATCCAGCGTCACCATCACCGTCTATGCCTCGATTTTTCTGTCGCCCTTCACACTTGTCGCCGCCAGCTTTTTCTGGCGCTGGCCGACGGTGGAGGAGGCGGGCTGGCTCTGTCTGATCGCCGTTCTCGGCACCATTGCCCAGGTCGCGATGAACCAGTCCCTGAAGCTTGCCGATGCCTCGGTCGTTCTGCCGGTGGATTTCAGCAAGTTGATCTGGGCGGCGTTCATTGGCTTTTTCATTTTTGACGAATTGCCGGACCTCTATACCTGGATCGGCGGAGCCATGATCTTCGTCAGCACCACCTATATCGCGGTGCGCGAGTCGCGGCTGAAAAAGCAGGCGGTGCCGGCCAGCGACAAGTCGTCCGGTTGACCGGCGCGTCCATCCCGCGCATAAGCAGGCCAAATTTCCGCAACTCTTTCTGAGAACGGGTCCCGAAAGATGGCTGACGATCTCGTACGTATCTCCCGCGCGCTTATTTCCGTTTCCGACAAGGCCGGCCTGATCGAGCTCGGCAAGGCGCTGGCGGCGCATGGCGTCGAGATCCTCTCGACCGGCGGTACCGCCAAGGCGCTGGCCGAGGCTGGTGTGCCCGTGAAAGAGGTCGCGGACCATACCGGCTTTCCGGAAATCATGGACGGACGGGTAAAGACCCTGCATCCGGCGATCCATGGCGGCCTGCTTGCCCTGCGCGACAATCCGGAACATGTCGCGGCGATGGAAAAGCACGAGATCGCGCCGATCGATCTGCTGGTGGTGAACCTCTACCCGTTCGAGGCGACCCTGGCCTCCGGCGCCGGTTATGACGACTGCGTCGAGAATATCGATATCGGCGGCCCGGCCATGATCCGCGCTGCCTCCAAGAATCACGGCTATGTTGCCACGGTGGTCGATCCGGAAGATTACGCGGACCTGATCGCCGAGCTGGACGCAAACAGCGGCGCGACGACCTACGCGCTGCGTCGGAAGCTGGCGTCGGTCGCCTATGCCCGCACGGCAGCTTATGACAGCGCCATTTCCACCTGGCTGGCGGGTGAGATCGGCGACACCTATCCGCGCCGCATCACCTTCTCCGGCTCCGCCCCGAAGATCATGCGTTATGGCGAGAACCCGCATCAGTCCGCCGCCTATTACAGCAGCGGCGACAAACGCCCCGGCGTCGGCAATGCAGAGCAGATCCAGGGCAAGGAGCTGAGCTTCAACAACCTGAACGACACGGACGCCGCCTTCGAGCTGGTGGCCGAGTTCGACGCCCAGCCCGCCATCGCCATCATCAAGCACGCCAACCCGTGCGGCGTTGCCGTCGGGGACGACCTCGTATCCGCCTACCAGCGGGCTTTTGCCTGCGACACTGTCAGCGCCTTCGGCGGCATCATCGCCGCCAACCGGACGCTGGACGGCGCCACGGCGGAAGAGATCTCCAAGATCTTCACCGAAGTAATCATCGCGCCGGATGCGGATGAAGACGCCCGCAAGGTGCTGGCGGCGAAAAAGAACCTCCGCCTGCTGCTGACCCACGGCATGCCGGACCCGAGCGTTGCAGCACGCACCGTGCGCAATGTCGCCGGTGGTTATCTGGTGCAGGACAAGGATAATGGCCGGGTGACGGCAGCCGACCTCAAAATCGTCACCAAGCGCCAGCCGACCGAGCAGGAATTGGCCGACATGCTGATGGCCTTCCGGGTCTGCAAGCATGTGAAGTCGAACGCGATCATCTATGTGAAGGACGGCGCCACGGTCGGCATCGGCGCGGGTCAGATGAGCCGGGTCGACAGCGCCCGCATCGCCGCCTCCAAATCCCGCGACATGGCCGAAGCCGCTGGTGTGAGCCAGCCGGGTACTATCGGCTCGGTGGTTGCTTCCGACGCCTTCTTCCCCTTCGCAGACGGGTTGCTGTCAGCGGCAGAGGCCGGCGCCACGGCGGTGATCCAGCCGGGCGGCTCCATGCGGGACGACGAAGTGATCGCGGCGGCAGACGAGAAGGGCCTCGCCATGGTCATGACGGGGATGCGGCACTTCCGGCATTGAGCCGGGTTAAGCGGTATATTCTATCCGCTAATGTGTCCCTTTCCACTGACCATGGTGCCGCTTAGCTGGTCGACAGGCAATCACCGAAGGTGCATTATTGAGTTGATTTAAAGGCTTTTAATGCCATCCAAGCGAAATTTGTGGGGGAGTTCTTTGAGCGATAGCCGGGGACAGAGGCCGAACAACCCACGTGTTTTGTTCGCGAACACAATTTCCTTGGATGCTTGGCGGAGTCCCTTTGATGGAGAGCGGGGGGAGGCCGACTTATTTATAGACGTCATGTTTCTTGATGATGGCCGTGTTGGTGGCGGTGATGCGCCAGTACGTTTTCAATTGCTTCTAAAGAAAGCTGCTGTTCACGTTGTGATGGACAGTGCAGAGGTCTTAAAAGTTGTTGCTTCTTCCGTGCGCCGAGAACCGCTTGCAAAAGTTGAATTCAATAAAGTCGCAAAAACAGAGAAATCAGCGTCAGGGTCTGTAGGGACTAATTTATCGTCGAGAAACTTAAATGGAGAAATTCGAGCAGCGATCGAAGGGCATACTCACGTTGTAGAAGAGCACCGTGAGTCGGGAACCTATTCCTCAATGAAGGTAGTGCACAAAAAATGTGAGGACGGTTATGCATTCATTATTGAGTCTAAGAATGGTAGCGATCGACTCTCTGGCCAACCATGGCCGTCATCAGAAGTGATGATGAAAATCAAAGATTCTCGTCATAAAAGAGAAATTGGGGAGTCGCCAGATCCAAGAATTGAAATTCGGTGCCTAAGGGAGGATATAATAGTTCAGAATATTAGGTTCACAAATGATAGTGTTTTTTCGTGGAAATCGTTGACGAGAAACAAAAAAACAATTGTTGAACAATATATTAAAGATGAGCTTTTTCGATTAGGTTATTTGATTCATGATATTTCAAATCCATATGAAACACTAAAAATAGCTGATGTGACCCCATCCGAGGAGGGGTAATGTTTGATCGTGTTGAAAGAATAGCGTCTTGCAAATCTGACAATATAATAGATTTAATAAAGGCTGCCGGAGGAAGTAATGATTTTCTCGTGGGAGGGGAGTTCTATTATTGTAATTTGAAAGGGCAAGATCTTTCGGAATTCGACATAAGAAGTGCGAAGTTCAAGGCGGCTTTGTTGGATTCGAAGACAAAAATTAGAAACTCAGAAAATATATTTCCAATTGTTGCCGATGTTCTGTTTTTCAAGGTGGACTCTGTTGTTGGTTATTTTTCGGACCATTTATTCGGTATGATGCCATTTGATGTGTCAGAAATTATGCAGGAAAACATTGGTAAATCGGCGCACATAGAAAATTCAAATGTTCTTGATTATATGTATGGAGAATTACATGAATTGGGTATTGATTGTGATAAAAATGTTAATTTCACGTTCGGTGACTTCGTAATCTCTCTAATGGGGAATTTTGAGGCGGATTTGAAAAGAAATATTGATAATAATGTTTATATAACTAGCAAAGAATTTTATGATGTGATAATGGAATCTTATTCAACGAGTGACTATAGAGATTATTTATACGATAATATTAAAGGTATATTTTCAGATTATCTTGATTCTTTTGATGAGTTTATGTTTAAGTTTTTCGATTACGATGTTTCTGATTTTTCTTCTATGGGTGAATTTTTGATGGAAATCATGGAACACTTAAAATTAGAGGAATGTTTTGTTTTAAATGGTTATTCAGTATCAGAGGGAGATATCTTAGATAAAGAAATCAATTCAGTAATGAGTTTTGATTTCAGTGACGGTGCATTCGAGATAAATTTTATGTCATAGGGGCTTAGTGATGGGGGGCTTGGCGAATCGCGTGTCTAGCGATCTTCGCCATCACTGACGGCAGCCCCGCTTCGCCGATCTTCTCCACCGGATGCCAGAAACTGTCTGCTGGCCGCGTTCCCGTAGCCCGGCTGCGATAGACCACCAGTTCCAGATGGAAATGCGTGAAGGTGTGACGGACCATGCCCGGCAATTCCGTCCATTGTGCCTTGATCGGGGCTTCGGCGAGGGATTTGTGCAGCGGGTGTTCCGCCTCGCGCCATTCGCTTGACGGGATTTCCACCATGCCGCCGAGCAGGCCCGTTTGCGGGCGGCGCCGGAGCAGGATTTCGCCGCGGCCGTTGACGATCCAGAAGGCGACGCCCTTGCGGGTCGGCCTCTGCGGTTTCTTTTTCTTTTTCGGCAAGTCTTCGGCGATCCCGGCGATCCGCCCCTCGCAGGATGCGCTCCACGGACAGGTCAGGCATTTCGGTTTGCGCGGGGTGCAGATGGTGGCGCCGAGGTCCATCACCGCCTGGGCATAGTCGCCGGGCCTTTGTTGCGGGGTCAGCAGGGCCGAAAGGCGCTTCAGTTCCGGCTTGGCGTCGGGCAGCGGGATCTCGACCGCGTGCATCCGGGCCATCACCCTCTCGAAGTTGCCGTCCACGGGCGTTGCCGGGATGTCGAAGGCGATGGCGGCGACGGCCGCAGCGGTATAGGCGCCGATTCCCGGCAGCTCCAGCAAGGCGTCCTCGGTGTCGGGAAAGCGCCCGCCATGAAGATCGCGGACAACGCCCGCGCATTTGTGCAGATTGCGGGCGCGGGCGTAATAGCCGAGCCCGGCCCATTCCGCGAGCACGTCTTCCTGTGGCGCGTCGGCCAGCGCGACAACGCTCGGCCAGCGCTCCAGAAACCGCGTGAAATAAGGTCCGACAACGACCACGGTGGTTTGCTGCAGCATGATTTCGCTGAGCCAAACATGGTAGGGATCGGCCTGTGTGCCAGGCTCCGCGCGCCATGGCAGGCGTCGGCGATGCCGGTCGTACCAGTCGAGCAAAAGGGCGGGCAGGTTTTCAGGCGTGGTCACGTGTGCGTTTTTTCCGTTGGGTCAGGCGCGGGAGCCCTTACATTAGTGCGCATGGGGAGCGCGGCAATGTCCGAGAAGACGGCAGCAGACAAAACGACACAAACGGCATCGTGGCGCCGCCGTATCGGCGGCCTTGCCCGACTTGCCGCTGTCGCGCCGACACTCGGCGACAAGGCGCTGCGGCGCCGGGGATTCGCCGAATCGCGCATCATCAGCGACTGGCCGGCGATTGTCGGTGAGGTGCTGGCCCTGCAATGCGCGCCCGAAAAGCTGGTCTTCGCCAAGGGGGCGACCGGGGGCGGCACCCTGCATCTGCGTGTCGCCGGCGCGGCGGCACTGGAAATCCAGCACCAGATCCCCGTTCTCGTCGAACGCATCAACACGGTTTTCGGCTATTCCGCCATTGCCCGCATTTCCCTGAAGCAGGGACCGCTGCCGAAAAGGCGCGAACATCTGCGCCCGAAGCTACGGCCGTTGAAGCCGGAAGAGGTTGCGCAGGTCACGGAAAGTGTCGCCGGGGTGGAACGGAGCGACCTGCGTCAGGCGCTTGAGGATCTGGGCAAGGCGGTGGCTGCCGCCGGTGCCAAGAAACGGACCCATTCCTGACATGATTGGGCTGCAGAGTGTTCAAGGGGACGACCCGAAGGACGGAAAATCGCATCGTGCGGTGACGTAGTTGCGGACTGGGAAAAGCCGCATTAATATTCAACATATTGTAACAGGAGGCATGTCTTGCGCCGTAGAACACTAAATCTTGTGTTGGGTCTGGGGTTGATCGCTCCCTTTGCTGCCGGTCTGCCGCTCCAGCAGGCACTGGCCGCCGGGGTGGATATGGAGGCAGCGCGTGCGCCCCGGGTGATCGGCAACCCGGATGCGAAGGTCTCCATCTCGGAATATTTCTCGATGACCTGCCCGCACTGCGCCCGGTTCCATACCGAAGTGCTGCCGCAGCTGAAGGAAAAGTACATCGATACCGGCAAGGTGAAGCTGGAGTTCAAGGACTTCCCGCTTGACCAGTGGGCCCTGCGTGCCTCCGCCATGGCCCGTTGCCTCGACGGCAAGCGCTATGTTGCGATGGTCGACCTGCTGATGAAGAAGCAGGCCGACTGGGCGCGCAGCGACAACCCCTTCACCGAACTCGTGAAGCTTGGCAGGCTCGCCGGACTTTCGGAAGAGCGTGTGCAGGAATGCATGACCGATGAGAAGCTGCTGGACTTCATCCTGAACGAGCGGCTGGCGGCGACCAAGGATCACGACATCAAGTCCACCCCGTCTTTCGTCATGAATGGACGCAAGCTGGACGGTGTGTTCAGCTTTGAATCCTTCGAAGAGGCGATTGCGGACGCGCTCTAGGCGCGGGCCGCTGATTGCTCATTGGGGCCGGGTAAGGAGCGTCTAACGGGTGCATCTTTCTAAGCTTCGTCTTTCGGGCTTCAAGTCCTTCGTCGATCCGACCGAACTGTTGATCGAGGAGGGCATGACGGGGGTTGTCGGGCCGAATGGCTGCGGCAAGTCGAATCTCGTCGAAGCTCTCAGATGGGTGATGGGAGAGACCTCCGCCAAGCAGATGCGCGGCGGCGAGATGGACGATGTGATCTTCGGTGGGACGACCGGCCGCCCGGCCCGCAATCTCGCCGAAGTCGGCCTCTTGGTGAATAACGAGGACCGCAAGGCACCTGCGGCCCTCAACGATGCGCCGGAGCTGGAAGTGATCCGGCGCATCGAGCGCAACAAGGGCTCCGCCTACCGGGTCAATGGCCGGGAAGTGCGGGCCCGCGATGTGCAGCTTCTGTTTGCCGATGCCGGTACCGGCGCCCGCTCCGCCGGGCTGGTCAGCCAGGGCCGGATCGGCGCCATCATCAACGCGAAACCGTCCGAGCGCCGCATCCTGCTGGAAGAGGCGGCGAATATCCGTGGCCTCTATACCCGCAGGCGCGAGGCAGAATTGCGGCTGCGGGCGGCAGAAACCAATCTCGAACGGCTGGAAGATGTGCTTAAGGCACTGGAAGGCCAGCTGCACGGGCTGCGTCAGCAGGCCAAGCAGGCCCAGCGCTATCGCACGGTCGCCGAACAGATGCGCTCGGCCGAATCGGTGCTGCTGCACCGGCGCTGGGAAGCGATCAAGGAAGAGCGGGCGGTTGCCGGCAAGGCTCTGGCCGAGGCCGGAGACGCCGTGGCTGAAGCGACCCGCAAGGCGGCGGAAGCAAGCACCATCCAGACCGAGACGGCGGCCAGCCTGCCGTCGTTGCGCGAGGATGAGGCAAAGGCCGCGGCCAAACTCCAGCGCCTGACCCTGGCGCGGGCCGAACTGGATAATGAAGAACGCCGTATCGTCACCGCGAAGAGCGAGGCGGAGCTGCGTCTGCGCCAGATCGCCGACGATCTTGAGCGCGAGCAGTTGCTGTCCGCCGATGCGGAAGAAGCGCTGCAGCGGCTGAAGGGCGAGCATGCCGAAATTGCCGCCGCCCGTGAGGGCGAGGCGGAAGCGCAGGCTGAGGCCAGCGAGGCGCTGACCGAGATCAACCGCGCAGCCGATGCGCTGGAAACCAAGCTTTCCGAGATGACGGAGCATATCGCGACGACGGAGGCGCGGCGCGCCAGCTTGCAGCGCCAGGCCCGGATGGCGCGGGAGCAGATAGAGCGGCTGACCCGGCAGATCGCAGGGCTTGAGGATGAGCGGCAGCGTCTGAAGGACTCCGCGGCGGGGCCGGGAGAGATCGAGGCGGCGGAGCAGGCGGTGACGGCGGCAGAGGCAGCGCTGGAAGCGGCGCGTTCGGCCGCTGACGGCTCGGAAGCCGCCCGGGAAGCCGCATCGGAAGCGGAAGGCGCCGCGCGCGAAGCCTTGCAGCAGGTTGAAGCCGGATTGGCGCGGTTGACGGCAGAGGCAGGCGCGCTCGAACAATTGCTGTCTGGTGACGGTGAAGACGGGGATGCGGCCCCGATTCTCGATTCGGTTTCTGCCGAGCCCGGCTATGAAGCCGCTCTTGGCGCTGCGCTTGGTGACGACCTGACGGCACCCCTGGCCGAATCGGGTGGCGATCATGTGCGCTACTGGAGCGGCAAATCAGGCACCGACTCGGGGAACGCCTTGCCGGACAGTGTCGAGCCGCTGGCGAAACGTGTCACTGGACCGGCCGCGTTGGCACGCCGCCTCGCGGCAACGGGCGTGGTTGCTGATTTCCAGACCGCGAAGGCGCTGCAACCGGCTTTGAGGGACGGCCAGCGTCTGGTCAGCCGGGATGGCGGGCTTTGCCGTTGGGACGGTTTCGTCGTCGCGCCGGGTGCGCCGAGCAGTGCCGCTGTCCGTCTGCAGCAGCGCAACAGGCTGGGTGCCCTGCAATCGGAAATCGCCGTGGTGGAGAAGGACCGGGCCGGGGCGAGCGAACGATTCGACGTCGCCCGCACTGCGCAGCGCGATGCCGTGGATGCCGAAAAGGCCGCGCGCGAGGCCATGCGGGCTGCCTTCACTGAAAATGAGACAGCCCGGACGCGGCGTTCCAAGTTGGCGGCGCTGCTGGCAGAGATCGATTCGAAGCTTTCCGCCATCGACGACACCAAGGCGCGGTATGAGGGCGAGATCGAGGAAGCCGAGCGTCAGCGGGTGACGGCCGAGGCGGCGGAGGTCGAGCTTGATGATGTCGCCACCCTGCGGGCCGAGAGTGCGGCATCGCGGCAGGAACTGGCGGAAACCCGCAATGCATTGGCCGATGCGCGCAGCGCCCATGACCGGCTGATGCGGGAGGCGGAGGTCCGCCGCACCCGGCTTTCTGCCATCGACGGCGAGCTCCGCTCCTGGTCGGATCGGAACGAACGGGCGGCCTCGCGCAAGGAAGAGCTGGCCGATCGGCAGCTCGCGGAGCGTACGGAGATTGGTCGGCTTGAGGCGCGTCCCTCTGAAATCGAGACCCAGCGCAAGGCGCTGATCGATCAGATCACCCAATCCGAAGCCAAGAGGAAACAGGCAGCGGATGTGCTGAGCGAAGCGGAAGCCCGGCAGCGCACGGCCGACGAGGTGGCGCGTCAGGCGGACCGGGAGCTTTCCGAAGCGCGCGAGACCCATATCCGGGCCGAAGGCGCGCTGGAGCAAATCAATCAGGCAATCAACGGCCTGCGCGAGCGGATCGCAGAGCGGCTGGAATGCCGGCCGGACGAGATCCTGGAAAAAGCCGGGATCGATCCCGAGGGGGCGTTGCCCGACGCGGACGAGGTCAGCAACCGGCTGGAGAGGTTGACCAAGGAGCGGGAACGGATCGGAGCGGTGAACCTCCGGGCCGAGCAGGAAGTCGAGGAGCTGGAGCAGAGAATCGCTGGCATGGAGAGTGAGCGGGACGATCTGATCCAGGCGATCTCCCGGCTGCGCGGCGCGATCCAAACCCTGAACCGCGAGGGAAGGGAGCGGTTGCTCGAATCCTTCGAAAGGGTGAATGCCCATTTCAAGGATCTGTTCAGCCGCCTGTTCGGTGGCGGGCAGGCGCACCTGAAGATGGTCGAGGATGACGATCCGCTGGATGCCGGGCTGGAGATCATGGCCAGCCCGCCGGGCAAGAAGATGCAGGTCATGTCCCTGCTGTCCGGTGGTGAGCAGGCACTCACGGCGGTAGCCCTGGTCTTTGCCGCGTTCCTGACCAATCCGTCGCCGATCTGTGTGCTCGACGAGGTCGACGCCCCGCTTGACGATACGAACGTGGATCGGTTCTGCACCCTGTTGCAGGAGATCAGCAAGACAACGGGGACGCGTTTCCTGGTCATTACCCACCACCGGCTGACCATGGCGCGGATGGACCGGCTGTTCGGCGTGACCATGGCTGAACGGGGTGTCAGCCAGCTCGTTTCGGTCGATTTGGCGGGCGCGGTGGAGCTTCAAGACGTCGTTTAGAAACCCGGATCGTATACGTCTTTCAAAAAATATAAACAAATCAAAGTATTAGCCGTGTTTTCGCAGTGCGGCTTCCGCCTTGACAGCGAAAGGACCCCTCCGTATGTTTGCGGCGCTTTCGCGGGCCTTGGCTGGCGGAGGTGGGGTACATCAACTGGCTTCGGCCAATCGGGCTCGCTCCATGACAGGTGATAAGCCTAGCGATCCTCCCTCACTCGACGATCTGGACACCAGATTGAGGCGAGCACGTGGCGAGGATAAAAATGAGAGCGGTCCGAAGGGCGGTCGCGGTGCCATGGCTTCCGAGGGTCTCGGAATGGCAATGCGGATCGGGGTTGAACTGGTTGCCGGAGTCGGTGTTGGTGCCGGTATCGGATACCTCTTGGACAGATGGCTTGGGACCGGTCCCTGGCTGCTCATACTGTTCTTCTTTCTGGGCGCTGCCGGCGGCATGATGAATGTCTACCGCGCTGCGACTGGAGAAGGTTTGCAGATGGGTTACCGCCGGTCCTCGACAGATAATCGGCCCGATGATCGGGCCGGCGGCGAATAGGGGAACGAAGCGTGGCATCACCGGTCGCACAGTTTGAGCTGAAATCTTACGGCCCCCAGATCGAGGTCGGCGGAGTCGATCTCTCCTTTACCAATTCCGCGGCCATGATGGTCGTGGCGATTGTTGGGATCGTCGCGTTTCTGACCGTGTCGATGAGCGGGCGGAAGCTGGTTCCGGGGCGTTGGCAGCTGATGGCGGAGCTCTCTTATGAGTTCGTCGCCAACATGGTGAAAGAGAATGTCGGCAGCGAAGGACGCAAGTACTTCCCCTTCATCTTCTCGCTCTTCATGTTCATCCTGTTCAGTAACCTGTTCGGTATGGTTCCGATTCCGGAAATCCATTACACGCCGACCAGCCAGATCATCGTCACTTTCGCCATGGCGTTTGTTGTGTTCATCGGCGTTACGCTGATTGCACTGGCCCGTCATGGCCTGAAATTCTTCACCTTCTTCTTCCCGTCCGGCGCGCCTGTCTACATGGCGCCGCTGTTGATCCCGATTGAGGTGATTTCCTATTTCGTGCGCCCGGTCAGCCTCTCCGTTCGTCTGTTCGCGAACATGATGGCCGGTCACACGATGCTGAAGGTGTTCGGCGGCTTTGTCGTCGCACTCGGTGTCTTTGGGGTTGCACCCCTTGCCTTGATTGTGGCACTGACCGCCTTCGAAATCCTGGTGGCGGTGCTCCAGGCCTATGTTTTCACTATTCTCACCTGCCTCTACCTGCACGATGCGATCCATCTGCACTGAGGCCTGAGGGAACCAGAAACCGGGCCGGATCTCCGGCCTGATATGTGCACTACCTGATCCATAAGGAAGGATTTGAACATGGACGTTGAAGCCGCGAAGATGATTGGCGCCGGTATCGCTGTTATTGCCCTCATGGGCGTTGGCGTTGGCATCGGAAATATCTTCTCCACCCTCGTTGCTTCCATCGCCCGCAACCCGGCGGCGCGTAGCGAAGTCTTCGGCATCGGCATTCTGGGCTTCGCCCTGACCGAAGCTGTCGCGCTCTTCGCGCTGCTGATCGCGTTCCTGATCCTGTTCTCGTAAGACCGATAAGAGTGAGAGACGCCGGTCGCGTGTGCGGTCCGGCTCTCTCCGGTTTAAGTGAGAATACTGGAACGGAATTGGACAGCGGTATGAAGCGCTTGCTCAGATTTTCGGCTGTGCTCGGTGGCACCGGCGCCTTTGCGCTGATTGCCAAGGGAGCCATGGCTGCCAGCGAAAGTGGCGGCGGCGGTACCTTGCCGCAGCTCGATGTCGGCACGTTTCCGACCCAGATCTTCTGGCTCTTCGTTACTTTCATCGTGCTCTATATCGCGATGTCGAAGGTTGCCATCCCGCGCATCGAGTATGTGCTGGAAGAACGGCACAGCCGGATTGCTGAAGATCTCGACAAGGCCGGGAAGCTCAAGGCGGATGCCGAAGAGGTTCAGGCCAACTACGAGAAAGCCCTGGCGGATGCCCGTGGCTCTGCCCAGAAGCTGATCGCCAAGACCAAGGACGATGCTTCCGGCAAGAACGCGAAAGCTGAGGCGGAAGCCGATGCCGCAGCGGCTCTGCAGGTCAAGGAAGCGGAAGCCCGGATCGATGAAGCCCGCACCGAAGCACTCGCGAACGTCCAAGACGTGGTGAGCGAGGTTGCTGGTGATGCGGTCGCCAAGCTGATCGGCGTCAAGGTGACCAAGACCGACCTTAAGAAGGCGGTTGCACTGGCCATGGAGACGAAGTGATGGAACATGATCCGACATTGCTGGGCCTGGGCGCTACAGGCTGGGTCGCGGTTGCCTTCGTTATCTTCGTCGTTGCCACGATCAAGCCGATCGTCTCGAAGGTTGGCGGCATGCTGGACGAAAAGTCCGCTGCCATCGGTGCTCAGCTGAAGGAAGCCGAAGCCCTGCGTGAAGAAGCGCAGGCCGCTCTGGCGAACTATCAGCGTCTTCAGCGCGATGCGTTGAAGGAAGCCGAAGAGATCGTCGGTCATGCCAAGGAAGAAGCCGCCCGCATCCGCAAGGACGCGAAGCAGCATCTGGCCGAAACCCTGAAGCGCCGTGAAGAACAGGCCGCCGAGAAAATCGCGCGGGCCGAAGCTCAGGCTCTCCAGGATGTTCGCAACCAGGCCGTCGAACTGGCCATGGCGGCGACCGGCAGCTTGCTGGCCGAGAAGATGACCGCCGAGGTCAACGACAAGATCGTCAAGAGCGCGGTCGCGGACCTTCCGGCCCGGCTCCAGTAAACGAACATAAAGTGTTTCGAAAAACCCCGCTTCGGCGGGGTTTTTTGTTGTCAAATTTATGTAAATCAGTGGGACATTGGCTGTTCTTTACATCAAACGGTCATTTGCTCTCGGTTTCGGCTGGAACTAACTCTCAGGCGTAAAATGTCCATGACGGTATGCCGCCGTCATGATCAGTTTCCGAACGCAAGAGAGTGTGATGTCGGACTTTGTTCTTGAACAACAGAACATCGGTTTAGAAACGGAACAGCGTGCGCCATCCTCAGGCCTCGGCTCCCGTATCAGCACGAAACTGGTTCTGTCGGCTGCCGTGATGACGGCCCTGGTTTTCGCCGGATTGCTTGTCGCCATCTATATCGTTGTGTCGATGGTTGCCGAGAGGGAAGACCAGCGTGCGGCCTTGCTCAAGGCGATGAACCAGGATCTCCGCGCCCAGGTGATGACCCTGCAGCAGAGCTATTTCGAAATCCCGCAGCGCCTTGAAGTGAACCCATCGGCTGAGCTGAAGAACTGGGCTGTCGAGAATGGTGCGACAGAGGCCGTGCATTCTGGCCGGGACGTTATCGTCGCGCGCTACAAGAAGCGCAGACAACGCCGAGACCTTCAGAAAGCAGCGAACTTTGTCGTCGAAGATGTTGATGGCGGCGCGGCAATCTCATTCGGTGTGTTCAAGGATGGTGAATATGCGGACGCGGTGACCGAGCTCCGGATCCCGGGCGTGACTGCCGACGCGGCCAATCAGAAAATCGCCGACCTCTTCAATGCAGCCAGCCTCGAACAACGGCTGGTAATCGTGAAGGGGGAATTGGTGGATGAGGCCCTGGCGGCGGAGCAGGTGCGCAACGCGATCGTGCAGGAAAACGAGAAAATCCTGGCGAAAGAGAGCGAGTTGAAAGTCTTTGCAAGTCAGGCCAGAACCCTGCTCGCAATCCTGGCCGGTGTAGGCACTCTGCTTGCGATCGCGGCTGCCTATGCATCAAGCCGGATCATCGTTACCCGGCCGCTCGAGCGGGTGACGCAAGCGATCCGGGCGGTGTCTTCAATGGAGCCGGTGACGGTTCCCTATCTTGAACGCAAGGATGAGATCGGCACGATTGCGCGCCGTGTCGGTCAATTCCAGTCGGTGTTGGAAGAAAACGCCTTGCTGCAGGAGCGGACAAGTGCGGCACATGATGCGCAGGCGGAAGAAGTCGAGCGCCGTGAGCAGATCCTGAAATCCTTCGAGAAAGAGATCGGCCAGATCCTCGCCGAAGTCACGGACGCGACGCAGCGGATGGAGGACGTCACGCGAACGATGAAGGACTCGGTTTCCGGCGCCGCTGGAAGCGCGGAGAAAGCCCGCACGGCGTCGAGCACGGCGGCTGCCGGTGCTGGCGGTGTGTCGGAGGCTGCGGCTTCTCTTGACCGGTCGATATCGGATCTCGGGCTGGTTATCCGTGCCGCAGCGGAATCTTCCGCTCTGGCGTCCCAGCGTGCCGAGAGCACGACGGCTACCGTCGGGCAGCTGACAACACTGGCCGGTGAAGTCGGTGGCTTTGCCGATATCATCAGCACGGTTGCCCATCAGACAAACCTGCTGGCTATGAACGCCACAATCGAGGCGGCCCGGGCCGGTGAGATGGGGCGCGGTTTTGCGGTTGTCGCCGGTGAGGTCAAATCTCTCGCCGGGCAAACGGAGGATGCGGCTCTGCAAATCTCCCGTCAGGTCACGGAAATGCGCTCCGTCATCGATGCTGCGGTGAGCGCCATTGGCGAGGCGATCGAGAGCGTTGCGTCGATCGACCGGAACACCCAGGACGCGGTTTCCGCCATGACCGCGCAAACCGAAGCGACGCGGGAGATCGCGAGCAGTGCCGACGGCGCGGCGGCGGCAAGCAACGAGGTCAATTCCGGTATCGCCAGCCTTGCCGAGGCGACGGTGCAGAGCGAGGACGCGGCGCGGGAGGTCGATGCGACCGCCGATGCCATGAGTGCGCTCAGCCGCCGTCTCCGGATGCTCAGCTCAAGCTTCTTTCAGGATATCCGGGTTGCCCCCGCCGAATAGAGAGCACGAGCTTCAGAGCATGTTCCGGGGGATCGACTCTTCGAAGTCTTTCTCGAAGATCAGCGCGCCCGACTCATAAGCCTCGATTCGTCCGGTGACATGGAAATGGGTCGCATCGCCGGTCAGCGTACAATAGGTCTCCGTTGCCACATTCCAGTCGCCGCGTGACAGGCCCTGGCTCCAGTGGGTCTCCATCCGCGCACTCAGCGGATCGCCGGGCTGGATTGAATAGATCTCCCGGGCGACATGCTCAGTCGTGAGATCCAATTCGACAATCCGGTCGCTGCCGAAATCGTCGATGATCGCGATCTTCTGCCTGCCGGTCTCGGCATCCGTCGTAATGGTCCGCGTGTTTGTTGCGGGGCGCAGGATATCCTTCTGCAACGGAGGAGCCGCCTCGGCCTCGGCAAAGGGCTCATAGGGGGCATCGGTTCCGTCCGTAGGGCGCAGGGGCAGCGAGAGGCTGCTGGCCCCCTCTGCGAGCGTTACCGTCACGGCTTCCGGTGCAGGCCAGATCATCGGCCAGTAGTTGGTCGAGAGAGCAACCCGCACTTTGTGCCCCGGCGGCACGGCGTAGGCGATATCGTCCAGCCGGAGAGACACGCGATAGCGCTTGCCCGGCGAGAGCGCTTCCGGATGCTCATGGCTGTCCCTGTGGGTCAGGTTAAGGACGCCGTAGGTGATTCGGGTTGCCGATCCGTCCGGCGCGATATCGTTCAACCGGGCGATCAGATGGGCAACCGGCTTATCAGATGAGATTTCCAGATCGAGCACTGGCGCGCCGAGAATCTCCATCCGGCCGTCCAGTGGCGCGGTCTCGAAACAGACGGAGCCCGCATCGTCCACCCGCTGATCGGTCGGTCCTTCCGGGCCGAGCCAGATCATGCAGTATTCCCCGCCTGCCTGACCGACCGTCTCGGGCGAGCGGATCAGGGTTTCGGCATTGTCGCCCGAAGCGCCGGGCGTCTCCTTGAGGCGGCCGTCCTGCAGATAGAAGCGGGTGGCCTCCACGTTCGGGCTCGGCGAGCTCTGCTCGCCAAGCCAGCGGCCGTCGCGCGTCTCGTAAGCGGCTTTTGGCGGCACGGAGTTCTGCATATAGACGCGGAAAGCCGGGTCCTGTTCGACGCCGCGGTCGATGCCTTTCAGCCAGTGATCCCACCAGCGCAGGCATTCCTGAAGGAAGCCGATGGCCGGGCCGGGAACGGCGAAATGCGGATATTTGTGCAGCCAGGGGCCGACAATACCGCGAACGAAGCCCGGCAGGTTTTCCAGCATGCGCGGCACAGCGTTGCTGTAGGCGTCTGACCAGCCGCCAACGGCCAGCACCGGCACGGTCATGCGGGAATAGTCTTCACAGACAGAACCGTGTTTCCAGAAAGCATCGCGGGTCTGGTGATGCAGCCAGTTTGCGATCAGCAGCGGCTCGGCTTCCAGCCGTTTCAACCAGGTCTCGCGCCAGCTCTCGCCAACCAGCGCCGGGTCCGGCGGCCGCGAGGAATATGACAGCATGGTCGAGGACCAGCCCATATTCTCGTTGAGCATCGCCCCGCCCTTGTAATGGATGTCGTCCGCATAGCGGTCATCCGTGGAGCAGATGGTGATGACGGCCTTCAGGGCCTCGGGCTGGTGGTAAGCGACCTGCAATCCGTTGAAGCCGCCCCAGGAGATCCCGATCATGCCGACGGCGCCGGAGCACCAGGGCTGGCTGGTGATCCAGTCGATCACCTGCAGCGCGTCGTCCTGCTCCTGCGGCAGGTACTCGTCTTCCATGATGCCGTCGGACTCGCCGTTGCCGCGCATGTCGACGCGGATGGCGGCATAACCATGGCCGGCGAAATAGGGATGGGTCAGCGCATCGCGGGCCGATGTTCCGTCCCGCTTGCGGTAGGGGAGATATTCGAGGATTGCCGGGACCGGGGCTTTCTCGGCGCCTTCCGGCAACCAGATCCGGGCGGCCACGCGGCAGCCGTCACTGAGGGTAATCCAGCAGTTTTCGATTTCCCGCACCGCATGCGGAAATTGTCCAACAGTTTGCATGGAGACTCCAGGCGCCTTCGGTTTAGTGGTCGGCCGCTTTCAGAACCCGGCCCTGCTTCGCCAACTCGGCCCGTTCGGCCAGCAGGTTGTCGAGCCAGTCCGGATCCATTTCCGGCACGGAAGACAGTAGAAGGTCCGTATAGTCGTGATGCGGCGGCTTGAACATTTCCGTCTTCGAGCCGTGCTCCACGACCTCACCTTGCAGCATCACCACGACCTCGTCCGCGATGGCGCGAACCGTCGCAAGATCGTGCGTGATGAACATGTAGGACAGGTCGAGCTCGTCCTGCAGGCGCTGCAGCAGCTTCAGGATCTCTTCGGCAACAAGCTGGTCGAGTGCGGAAGTGACCTCGTCGCAGATGATCAGCTGCGGCTCGGCCGCAAGGGCGCGGGCGATGCAGATCCGCTGCTTCTGGCCACCCGAAAGTTCCGTCGACAGCCGGTCGATATAATCGTCCGGCTCCAGCTCGATCAGGGACAGCAACTCGCGCACCCGGTCTTCCAGCTGCTTGCCGCTCAGCCCGAGATAGAAAGCGACCGGCCGGCCGATGATATCCCGGATACGCTGGCGCGGGTTCAGCGCGGTATCCGGCATCTGGTAGATCATCTGCATGCGGCGGAGCTGATCCTTGGAGCGTTGCCTGTAGTTCGGCGGCAGGATCTCGCCGTTATAACTGACCGCGCCGCTCGCCGCCGGCAGCAGGCCGGTGATCACCCGTGCGAGCGTACTTTTGCCGGAGCCCGATTCCCCGACGACCGCAACTGTTCGCTTCTTGTGGATATCGACGGAGACGCCGTGCAGCACCGGGATTTTTCCGTAGGCGGCAGTGACGTTGTCGACTCTGAGCAACGGCTCTTCGCCGACCGGATTGGCCATTTCGGCGCTCTTGAAACTGCGCACGGCGAGCAGGTTCTGCGTATAGGTCTCTTTCGGATCCGCCAGCATCGAGCGGGTCTCGCCTTCCTCGACCAGATTTCCATGCCGCAGGACCATGATCCGGTCTGCCATCTGTGCGACGACGGCGAGATCGTGGGTGATGTAGATGGCGGCAGTCCCGAATGCTTCGACGGCATCGCGGATCGCCGCCAGCACCTCGATCTGGGTGGTCACGTCGAGCGCCGTTGTCGGCTCGTCGAAAATAATCAGGTCCGGTTTGCAGGACATGGCCATGGCGGTCATGGCGCGCTGTAACTGCCCACCCGAGACCTGGTGCGGATAGCGCTGTCCGATCCCGTCCGGATCGGGCAATTGCAGCCGGGTGAACAGCTCGCGGGCTTCAGCTTCCGATGTGGCCTTATCCGAAAGGCCATGCTGCACAGGGGCTTCGGTGAACTGGTCGATCAGCCGGTGTGCCGGGTTGAAGGCGGCGGCCGCGCTCTGTGCGACATAGGAAATGCGGGAGCCCCAGAGATGCCGCTTCTCGGAATCCTTTGCCGCGGCCAGATCCATGCCGTCGAACAGAATTTCTCCACCGGTGATGCGGCAGCCGTCCCGGGCGTAACCCATGGCGGCGAGGCCAATGGTCGATTTGCCGGCACCGGACTCGCCGATCAGGCCGAGAACCTCACCCTTGCGCAGGTCGAGATCGACCCCGTGCACGATCTCCTGCCAGCTGTCGCCGCTCATGCCCTCGATACGCAGCCCGCGGATGCGAAGGAGGATGTCTTGGTCGCTCTGCTCGCTCATTCTTTCAATCCGCTTGCCTTGTGGAGGAACCAGTCGACGACGAAGTTCACAGCGACTGTCAGCAGTGCGATAGCCGCTGCCGGTACCAGAGGCGTGATGTCGCCGAAGGTCATGAGGGTAGCGTTGTCACGCACCATGCTGCCCCAGTCGGCGGTCGGCGGCTGGATGCCGAGGCCAAGGAAACTGAGAGCGCTGATGAACAGGAAGACGAAGCAGAAGCGCAGACCGAATTCCGCCACCAGCGGGGGCAGGGCGTTCGGCAGGACCTCGCGGCTCATGATCCACCAGAGACCTTCACCGCGCAGGCGGGCCGCCTCAACGTAATCCATGACCACGACACCCATCGCAACCGCGCGGGCCAGACGGAAGACCCGGGTCGATTCAAGGACCGCGATGACCAGCACCATGTTGACGATCGAGGTGCCAACGATGGTCAGGACCAGAAGGCCGAAGATCAGGGCCGGGATCGCCATCAGGACATCGACGATCCGGGACAGGAGTTGATCGACCCAGCCAGAGATGGCGGCGGCAAGAAAGCCGGTGACTGAGCCGAGCAGAAAGGCAAGGCCGGTTGTCAGGAAGGCGATGCCGATGGTGTTTCGTGCGCCGTAGATCAGCCGGGTCAGCATGTCCCGCCCGAGGCTGTCTGTGCCGAGGATGAACTCCTCGCCCCAGAGCTCGAATTCCGCGCCGACGATTTCCGTTTCGCCATAAGGCGTCAGCACCGGCGCGAAGATGGCGATGAAGGCGTAGCCGAAAATGACGACGAGGCCGAACTTGGCGCTCCATGGTGCGCTGGCCAGCAGTTTGAGGGTGGCGTTCATTGGACTTCCTCCCTCAACGCGGATGCAACAGGCGCGGGTTTGTCAGGATCGACAATATGTCCGCGAGCAGGTTGAGCAAGACATAGGTGCCGGCAAAGATCATGGCGGATGCCTGCACCACGGGCAGATCTCGCTTCGAGACCGAGTCGACCATGAGCTGGCCGAGACCGGGATAAACAAACACCACCTCGACCACGACCACGCCGACGATCAGGTAGGCAAGATTGATCACGACGACGTTGATGATTGGTGCCAGTGCGTTCGGCAGGGCATGTTTGACGATGACCCGTGCCCGGCTGAGGCCTTTGAGATTGGCCATCTCGATGTAGGGGCTGGCGAGCAGGTTGATGATCGCCGCCCGGGTCATCCGCATCATGTGCGCGACAACGACGAGGGTGAGGGTCAGGGCGGGCAACAGGACCTTATAGACCTTTTCCCAGAAGGGCGTCGTATCGCTGATATTGGCGATAGACGGGAATATCGGGAAGGTCACCGAGAGCAGGAAGATCAGGATATAGGCAACAAAAAATTCAGGAAACGAAATGGAGCTCAAAGTCACCACATTGACCGCGCGGTCGTAGAAGGAATGGCGGTACAACGCAGCCAGAACACCGAGGGTGAGGGCGAGAGGCACGGAGATCGCTGCGGCGGTGACCGCAAGGAAGAGCGTGTTGCCGAAGCGCAGGCCGATCAGCTCGGATATCTCGCGCTTGTTGGCGAGGGAGCGGCCCATATCACCCTGGAGCATGCCCCAGAGCCAGTCGAAATACCGGATGTGTGCGGGGACATCGAGGCCGAGTTCAGCGCGGAATGCGGCAACGGTCTCGGGTGTGGCGCTCTGGCCGAGAATTTC
>NZ_JACZFS010000049.1 GCF_014904795.1 Nisaea nitritireducens | reverse complement strand
GGCGAAGGACCACCGTTCCGCAAATTTACAGCCGTCAAGCTCCCAGTTACCGGCCATCTGCTCGGACGGCAGGATCTTGTCGGATGCGGCGAAGACATAGTTCGCGAACATCGGCACAACCACACCGCCGTCGTTGCTGACGATTTCCTGCATCTCGTAATACATGGTCCGGCGCTTGTCGCTGTCGAGCTCAGCACGGGCCGCGAGGAGCAGTTCGTTGAACCGGTCATGTTTCCAGAACGTGTCGTTCCAGTCCGCACCGGCGGCATAAGCCGTTGTGAACATCCAGTCCTCGGTCGGACGGCCGCCCCAATAGCAAGCGCACCAGCCCTTTTTCATCCAGACGTTCGACCAGTAGCCGTCGTTCGGCTCACGGACGACTTCGATATCAATGCCTGCCTTGGCCGCATGCTCCTTGTAGAGCACGGCAGCATCGACAGCGCCCGGGAAGGCTGCGTCGGCGGCGGACAGCTGGATCGTTGTGCCGTCGAGACCCGCTTTCTTGAAGTGGAACTTCGCCTTGTCCGGATCGTACATCCGCTGGGCGAGGCCTTCAGCGTGATACTGGTTGGTCGGGCTGATCGGGTGGTCGTTACCGACAACGCCATGGCCGCGCAGGATCTTCTTGACCAGTTCTTCCCGGTCGATGGAATATTTCAGCGCCAGACGCAGCTCGCTATTGTCGAACGGTGCCGTGTCAGTGCGCATCGGCATGGTGTAGTGCTTGTAGCCTACAGTCTCCATGACGTTGATGCCCTTCGAGCGCTTCAGAAGATGCACGGTCTTCAGATCAGCGCGGTCCATCATGTCGATTTCACCGGTGGTCAGAGCGTTCTGACGGGCGGCGAGGTCGATGATGGTGATCAGCTCGACGGAGTCGAAATGGCCACGGTCGGACTTGAAATAGTTCTTGTTCTTGGTCGCTTTCATACGCACGCCCGGCTCGTAGCTCTCGAGTACGTACGGGCCGGTGCCGATGCCTTCGGTCGGGTCGATCTTGCCGTTCTTGGCCGGCTTGATAGCGATATGATAATCGCTGATCACATACGGGAAGTCGGCGTTGCCAGCCTTGAGTTCGATGATGACTTCATTCTTGCCGTTGGACTTCATCGACGCGACCTGCGCCAGCAAGGATTTCGCCGCGGACTTCGTATCTTCGCCCATGTGATATTCGATAGAAGCGATCACATCGGAGGCTTCAAGGGTCTTGCCGTTGTGGAATTCGACACCCTTGCGCAGCTTGAAGGACCAGATTTTGGCGTCCGGGGAGGCTTCCCAGCTTTCCGCCAGTTCCGGCTGTACGGAGCCGGTATGGTCGACTTCGCCGAGATGATTGAACAGGGTGTAGTCGAGGGACAGCGAGAAGCCGTTTTCCCAGGTCGCCGGGTCGAGCGAGTCAGTTGTCGATCCGTGTGCAATACCCGCACGCAGATGACCGCCCTTTTTGGCCGCATAGGCCTTCTTCCCCATCAATGCGGAAGTGGATGCAGCAGTCACGCCGAGAGCAGCGGTGCCGCCGAGAAATCCTCGGCGTGATACGTCAATACTCATTGCTGACGAGAGCTTGTTGTGCGATTTCATTCGAGCCTCCTGTTTTGCCAAATTGTTGCGCCGATTATTATTTTTGCTTTGTTAGGCGCTTGTCCGATTGACCGGATAATTTTGAATTCGAGGCGGCAATAGTACGGGATACCGAATTTAAATCAACATGGTCCGGTCGGGATTGTGGGTATCTGCGCGATTTTGGGCCCGCAAATCGGTGGCGGTCAGGCGGTGCCATGCTATATGCAGAGCGCCGCATTGCTTGGATTGGACTGCATGGCCAACAAACCCGACCGGACCAAAATCAGCCTCACGGACGAGGCCAGTATCACGCTGCTCAGGCGGGTGGTCCGCGATCTTGTGAGACCCTATACGGGACGTCTGATCCTTGCCGGGCTTTGCATGGTGCTTGTCGCCGCCGCGACAGCCGCATCGGCTTGGCTGATGGATCCGATGGTGAACAAGATTTTCGTCGAGAAAGATCTGTCGGTACTGTGGTTGGTCGCTGGCGCGGTCGTCGCGACCTTCTTCGTGAAGAGTGTTGCGGCCTATGTGCAGGAAGTGCTGGTCGGCTATGTCGGTCAGCGGGTGGTCGCCGACACTCAGGCCCGGCTTTACCGGCACCTGATTAATCTCGATCTTGGCCTGTTCCAGGACCGGCATAGCGGCACATTGATTTCGCACTTTACGTTCGACATCAATGCGATGCGTAACGCGGTAGCGAATGCCCTGGTCGGTCTCGGCCGGGATACCCTGTCCGTTATTTTCCTTGTTGCGGTGATGTTTTATCAGGACTGGCTGCTGGCCTGCATCACCTTCGTCGTCGCGCCGCTCTCGGCATATCCGATCCGTCAGCTCGGCAAGCGCATGCGCCGTGTTTCGGCTGAGACGCAAGAGGAAATGGGCGCGATGACCAGCCTGTTAACCCAGGGCTTCCAGGGTATCCGCATGATCAAGTCTTTTGGTCTCGAAGAGAATGAGACAGGACGAATTCAAGGGCTGGTGGAGCGGCTTTTCCAGTTGAACTACCGGGGTGTTCGGGTGAAGGCAGCGCCGCAGCCGATCATCGATTTTCTCGGCGGAGTCGCTGTGGCAGCGGTCATTGCCTATGGCGGCGCCCGAGTGATTGAGGGACATACATCTCCCGGCGCCTTTTTCTCTTTCATCGCGGCGACCCTGATGGCCTATCAGCCACTGCGTGCGCTCGGTAAAATCACAACCCACATCCAGGAGGGCCTCGCTGCCGCCCAGAGGGTGTTCGCTCTGATCGATCAGGCTCCGCAGATCAAGGACGCACCTGGTGCCGGCCCTCTGCCACGAGCTGCGGGTGCGGTGAAGTTCGATGCCGTCCAATTTTCCTATGGTGCGCCTGCTGAGGCTGACGATGAGACGGGTGAGGTCGGTATAGCGCCGGATGCAGCGCTCAACAATGTGAGTTTCGAGGCGCCGGCCGGCAAGGTCACGGCATTGGTTGGCCCCTCTGGTGCCGGCAAGAGCACGGTGCTCTCCATGATCCCGCGCTTCTACGATCCGGCTGGTGGTTGCGTCATGGTCAACGGACTCGATATCAGGACCGTGACCCTCGAAAGCGTCCGCAAGGCGCTTGCCATTGTCAGTCAGGACGTCGTGCTGTTCGATGATACTGTCATCAACAACATCCGTTTCGGTCGGCTCGATGCGAGCGATGAGGAAGTCCGGGCTGCAGCCCGTGCCGCTGCGGCGGATGATTTCATCACCGCATTGCCCAATGGCTATGAAACCGTAATCGGCGAGCAGGGCACGAGACTCTCCGGCGGGCAGCGGCAGCGGCTGGCGATCGCACGGGCCATTTTGAAGGACGCGCCGATCCTGTTGCTGGACGAGGCGACCAGTGCCCTTGATACCGAGTCGGAGCGGCAGATTCAGGATGCTCTCAAGATCCTGATGAAGGGACGGACAACGATTGTCATCGCGCACCGGCTGTCGACCATTCAGCATGCGGATGTCATCCATGTTTTCGATGGTGGACGCGTGGTCGAAAGCGGAAGCCACGACGAGCTGATCGGCAAAGCCGGGCTCTATGCGCATCTGCATGCGCTGCAATTCGGGTCAGGCGAACCGGCCCGGAGGGATCGTTCCGTCTAAAGGCTGCCCTGCCAGAAGCAACACGGCGCGCCTTGCTTTTTAGTCGGGCCAGCGCCGGTGCACCCAGAACCATTCCGACGGCCGTTCGCGTACCCAGTCCTCGATCATGGATGTCGCCGTCTGGGTGAGGCTGCGCACGGCTTCTTTCCGGTCTGTCGTGTCCGGTTTTTCCAGAGGCGGGTAAATCGTTGCCCGGAACCGTGCGCCCGGCAGCCGCTCGACCCGCGTCGGGTAGATATCGCAATCGAGCATCTGGGCGAACTCTGCAAAGGCGCTGGGGGTCATAGCGTCCCGCCCGAAGAATTTGACCGGAATGCCCTCCCGTAGCTTCTGATCGATCAAAAGGGCAACGGAGCGGTTCTGCTTCAGGATCTTGATCAGCTCCCGCGCGGCACGTGGTCCCTTGGCGACCAGTTGCACCTCCGGGTGCGGCTTCCGGGCCTCGAAAAGATCTTTCAGATAGGGATTGTTCGGGCTCCGGAACACCGGGTTTACCGGAAGCCCGCGCAGGGCCGAGGCGATCGGCAGCACTTCCCAGTTGGCGAGATGGGCTGAGAAGAATACGGCCGGGCGCGGATTGGCGGCGATATTCTCAAGCCGCTCACCGCCGTGCACTTCCAGACGCTCTAAGGCTTCGGCCTTGATTGTGTCGTGGTGCGGATATTCGGCGGCCGTCCGGCCGAGATTGTTCCACATGCCGTTCAGGATGCGTTTGATCTCGGCGCTGTCTTTTTCCGGGAAGGCGCGTTCCAGGTTCCTGCGGGCGGTACGGTGTGCCGGCAGGAATGGCCCGACAATCTGCAGGACCTTGCCGCCGATCCAGGAGGCGGCGGTGAGAGGCAGCAGGCGCACGACAAACAACAGCACGGCCAGGAGGACGGCTTCGAGTCGGAAACGGAGTGTCTTGAGCGGATGATTTGTCACGCTGCCCTAGTAGCCCAAGGCCGGAGCCGGTGCCAGTGGAATTCGGGCGCGGACGGGGGGTGTTGCGCAAGGCAAGACCGGGGAAGCCGCTGGACGGCTTCCCCGGGTATTCGGTTATTCGGCGGCTTGCGCCAGATGATCGACGATTTCGCCGCGTCCTGGGTAATCTTTCGCGATAACGAAATCGAGGGCTTTCAGGACCGCGGCAAAATCCGGACGTGCGAACGGCATGGTCTGGACGCTGGCAAAGTACAGCTCACCGTTCGGCCGGACCACGAACAGGCCCGGTTCGACGAACAGCTTCGGCTCCTCGATGCCGACGGAGGTCTTGCCCCGTCCGGACGAAATGTACAGGCCCCATTCCCGGGCCTTCTCCAGTGTCAGGCCGTAACCGACCGTCAGGTTTTCCAGTTTCCAGTCGTCCTTGGCTTGTTGGGCGCGGGCGGCATCGTCACTGGAAAGCACGATCACCTCGACGCCGCGCTCTTTGAAGTCGGCGAGCTTGCGGTCGAGATCCTTCAGGTACATGCCGCAGATCGGGCAATGCAGGCCGCGATAAACAACGACCATCGTGAAATTCTCGGGCTTTGCGTCCGAGATGCTCCAGCTTCCGCCACCGAGGGTCTCGACTGAAAGGGCTGGGACCTGCTGGCGCGGAAAGAGCGGGGTAAGCTGAGTCATGGATGTTTTCCTGTGGCTGAGATCTGTGATGTTTATTATGGAATGATCATTCCAGACTTCAGTATTAATAGCCAGCCCTCAAGAAAACGTGTCCGAGGGACCGCCCGATAATGCAGTCAGGGGAATGTCTGGAGCTTACTCGGCCGCGACAGGCAGTTCGGGGTGCTTGCTCTCGATCACGGACAGGGCGCTATTGACGACATCCTGCAGGGTTTCCGCATCGGCGTCGGCGCGTGCGAACACACGGATGCCGTTCGCTGTCGCCGTCATGAATCTGGCAACCGCCCGGGCATCGATCTGTGCGGTAATCCCGCCTTCGTCCTGCGCGCGCAGGAGGGTCTGATAGAAGACCTCCTCAACACGCGCGAAGCTGCCGCGGAGCATCCCGCCGATGTCGGGGTCGTGCGGGGCGAGTTCGACGACGGAGTTCGTAATCAGGCAGCCGAGCTTGCGGCCATCGCCTACGGAGAAGGCAATTAGATCCTCGAAATAGGTCCGGATCGCTTCCAGAGCCGATTCTGTCTCCAGCATCTTGGAGAGGCGCTTGGCGCTGACATTCGAAATGTAGAAATCGACTGCGGCCTGAAACAACCCGCGCTTGTCGGTGAAGGTATCGTACATGGAGCCACGGTTGATGCCTGTCGCCTCGACCAGATCCTGAACGGATGTCGCCTCGTAGCCGCGCCGCCAGAAGGCCTGCATGGCTTTCTGCAGGACATCGGCTCGATCGAATTCTTTTTGTCTAGCCATGCGTTCAGGATGGTTGTTGCGTCGGGAATGTCAAGTTCTGGACTTAGATAGCCGGAAGGATAGGCGTGATTTTGCTAAAATCCGGTTAATCGATATCGCTTCTCTTTGAATCCGAAAAAGCGGGTGAGAGGAGATGAGGAAATGAAAGCGTCTGGTTTGCTTGCAAAATGCTTGGAGGAAGGAGCCGCGGAGGCGGCTTTTTCCTGTTCTGGCGCAGAAATCGCCAGCAACGTTGAATGTGTGCCCCGTCATCACGAGCAAGCAGCGTTCCGGCGACACCGTCATGCCGATCTAGGCGTGCTCTCCGCCTGATTGACGCGGGGCGTTCCGGTCAAATCCAGTCTGTCGCAGCGCTTCCCAGGCCGCGATCGAGGCACTGACCGCGAGATTGAGTGATCTGAGACCGCTCTGCATCGGAATGGAGACGCGTGCATCGGCCTGATTGTGAACCTCTTCGGGCACACCGGCCGATTCCCGACCGAACAGCAATATGTCATCTGCCTTGAAGGTGAAGTCCTCAAGAGAGGCATCGGCTTTTGTGGTCAGCAGAACCAGACGCCCGGACGTTCTCTGTTCCAGAAAACGCTCCCAGGAATTGTGCCGGGACCAGTCCACATGATCGATATAATCCATGCCTGCGCGGCGCATCCGGGCGTCGCTCAGGGCAAAACCGCAGGGCTCGATAATGTCCACCGGAAACCCGAAGCAGGCGGCAAGACGGAGAATGGTACCGGTGTTTTGTGGGATATCCGGTTGATAGAGCGCAATTCGCACGGTGACAGGCCTATTGCTTGCAGGAGACTAGGGAGGCTTTGCAATTGGTTTCTGGGTGCAGTATAGGACGATGCAATAGCGTCAGAGCAGGACTTTTGCCTGCCGGTAGCGCGCGACCCTGTGTCGCACTCACAGCGGCAGGGGACGGGATAAGTTCCTTGGCGAATCAATAAGTGGGCGAGAGGTGCTGATTTACAATGGCTGAGATGGAAGAAGGCGCGACACGGCGCGACTTTATCAACGTCGCCAGCGGCGCGGTTGGCGCGGTTGGTATCGCGGCCGCGGCTTGGCCGTTCATCAACCAAATGAACCCGGCGGCGGATACGCTTGCCCTCGCGAGCACGGAGGTTGATATCTCCGGGATCGAGGTCGGCATGGCGATCACGGTCGTCTGGCGCGGAAAGCCGGTCTTCATCCGTCACCGCACGGCGGCGGAAATCGAAGAAGCGAAGGATGTCGATCTCGGCGAATTGCGGGACCCGACTCCGGATGCCGAGCGCGCAGAGAAGCCGGAATGGCTGATTCTGGTCGGTATCTGTACCCACCTCGGCTGTGTGCCGCTGGGTCAGAAGACGACGGAAGCGCGTGGCGATTTCGGCGGCTGGTTCTGCCCGTGTCACGGCTCGCACTACGACACCTCCGGACGGATTCGCAAAGGCCCGGCTCCGCTGAACCTTCCTGTACCGCCATACGTCTTCACCGGCGATACCGCGATTAAAATCGGTTGAGGAGCGTGATCGATGAGCACTGCTAATTTTACCAATCCGGTCGTCCGGTGGATCGATCACCGTCTTCCGATCTTCAGCTTCCTGCACCATGAAGCGCATGAATATCCGACCCCGAAGAACCTCAGCTACTGGTGGAACTTCGGCTCGCTGGCCGGGATCATGCTGGTCATCATGCTGGTTACGGGCATCACTCTCGCGATGCACTACACCCCGCATGTCGATTACGCCTTCGCCTCGGTCGAGCGCATCATGCGCGACGTCAATTCCGGCTGGCTGATCCGCTACATCCACATGAATGGCGCCAGCTTCTTCTTCATCGCCGTCTACATCCACATGTTCCGCGGTCTCTATTACGGGTCCTACAAGGCCCCGCGTGAGCTGCTATGGATGCTGGGCGTGGTGATCATGCTGCTGATGATGGCGACCGCTTTCATGGGCTACGTGCTTCCCTGGGGCCAGATGAGCTTCTGGGGCGCGACCGTCATCACCAACCTGTTCTCGGCGATCCCGATTGTTGGCGATTATGTCGTCACCTGGCTGTGGGGCGGCTTCTCGGTCGACAACCCGACCCTGAACCGGTTCTTCGCGCTGCACTATCTGCTGCCGTTCGTGATCTTCGCGGTCGTCGTGCTGCACATCGTGGCGCTGCACCGCTTCGGCTCGAACAACCCGCTGGGCATCGACGTGAAGGGCCCGCAGGACACGATCCCGTTCCATCCGTACTACACCATCAAGGATGCGTTCGGCCTCTTCGTCTTCCTGATCCCGTTCGCCTTCTTCATCTTCTTCGCGCCGAACTTCCTGGGCCACCCGGACAACTATATTCCGGCCAACCCGCTGGTCACGCCGGCGCACATCGTGCCCGAATGGTACTTCCTGCCGTTCTACGCGATCCTGCGTGCTGTTCCGGACAAGCTGTTCGGGGTCCTGGCCATGTTCGGTGCCATCGCGGTGCTGTTCATCCTGCCTTGGCTCGACCGGTCCCCGGTGCGCAGCGGCAGCTTCCGGCCGGTCTTCAAGATCTTCTTCTGGCTGCTGTTCGTTGACTGCATCGCGCTGACATGGCTCGGCGGCAAGCCGGCTGAAGGCTGGTATGTCACCGCGTCCCGGATCGCTACGATCTACTATTTCGCATACTTCCTCGTCGTGCTTCCGCTGCTCTCGATCTTCGAGACACCGAAACCATTGCCGAAGAGTATCAGTGAATCAGTGCTCGGCGGATCTGGCGGACCTGCCGCCGCGCCTGCTGCTGCGAAGGAGAAAGCATAATGGGTATGAAATCTCTGATCGCGGCGACCGCACTGTTCACGGCTCTCTCCATGGGCGGACAGGCGGCACATGCAGCCGGTGATCCCATTCACCTGGAAAAGCAGGACTGGTCCTTCTCTGGCCTGTTCGGCACCTTCGACCGGGCGGCCACACAGCGCGGCCTCCAGGTCTACCGGGAAGTTTGCGCAACCTGTCACTCGCTGAACTACATCTCCTTCCGGAACCTGGCCGATCTCGGCTATTCGGAAGGCGAAGTGAAGGCGATCGCGGCCGAGTACGACGTTGTCGACGGCCCGAACGACGAGGGTGAAATGTTCACCCGCCCAGGCACCCCGGCAGACCGTTTCGTTGCACCGTTTGCCAACGATAACGCTGCACGGGCTTCCAATGGTGGCGCCCTGCCGCCGGATCTGTCCCTCATCGTTGAGGCACGGGCTGGCTTCGAGGATTACATCTATGGCGTCCTTATCGGCTACGTCGAGACTCCGGAAGGTGTGACGATCGCGGAAGGCATGAGTTACAACAAGGTCTTTCCGGGACATCAGATCGCGATGGCGCAGCCGCTCTACGAGGACGGTGTGACCTATGCGGACGGCACCACGGCCTCTGTCGAACAGATGGCCAAGGATGTGACGACGTTCCTGGCATGGGCGTCCGAGCCGAACCTGGAAGCGCGCAAGCGGACCGGTGTCGCGGTGATCCTTTTCCTGATC
>NZ_JACZFS010000048.1 GCF_014904795.1 Nisaea nitritireducens | reverse complement strand
GCCCGCTCCCTTTTCTTTTGCCGTTGGCAAGGACGCAGCCATCCGCTAGGCAGAGAGCCGAATTGTTTCTGCAGGAAGGTTGCATTCCATGACGGCACTGACGCGTGACGCGGTTCTCGGCTTTATCGGCGGCAGCGGGATCTACGAGATCGACGGTCTCTCCAACACGCGCTGGGAAACGATGTCCTCGCCTTTCGGTACACCGTCGGACCAGCTTCTCTTTGGAGAGCTGGACGGTCAGAAACTGGTCTTCCTGCCACGCCACGGTCGGGGGCACAAACTGAACCCGAGCGGGATCAATTACCGCGCCAACATCGACGTCATGAAGCGGGCCGGGGTGACCGATATCATCTCGCTCAGCGCCGTCGGCTCTCTCAAGGCAGAATACGCGCCCGGCCATTTCGTGCTGATCGACCAGTTCATCGATCGCACCTTCGCTCGCGAGAAGACCTTCTACACGAATGGCTGCGCGGCTCACGTCTCGTTCTCCCATCCGGTCGCCGAAAGGCTCCAGGCCGCACTGGCAGAGGCCTGCAAGCGCCTCGGACTGCCGCACGATGTGAACGGGACCTATATCTGCATGGAAGGCCCGCAATTCTCGACCTTCGCCGAGAGCACGCTTTACCGCTCATGGGGCTGTGACGTGGTCGGCATGACCAACATGCCCGAGGCGAAACTGGCTCGTGAGGCGGAGATCCCCTACGCCACCGTCGCCATGGTCACCGATTACGATTGCTGGCATCCGGATCATGACAGTGTGACCGTCGAACAGGTGATCAAGGTCCTGACCGGAAATGCGGAAAAGGCCCGCGATCTGGTCCGCACCGTGGCCCCGATGCTGGCGAAGCGGCCGGAGGTTGACGAGCAGGGCGGCGACAACGCGCTGCAGTTCGCCCTTATCACCCATCCCGAGGCCCGCGACCCCGAACTGGTGGCAAAACTGGATGCCGTGGCTGGCCGCGTTCTGGGTGGCTGACGCTCCCCGGTGGCACTCTGCGTCCGGGCGGGTTAAGGTGGAGCCGTCATGGAACGGACCTCGCAAGACAACCCGTCCCGAGTGGGGCGGGTGGTGAATATTGGCACGGCACGGCTGGAGAACCTTTATCGGCGGGTCACGAAAGACCAGCCGGAAAGCCCGCGCTCGCTCCACGTCAAGAGCATCCTGGCGATGCAGAATGGCCGGCATGAAGAGGCCGCGCAGCTGGTCGGCCAGGCCGCCTTGCTGGACCCCACGGATGCGGACCACCAGCGTCAACTCGGCCTGACCTGCTTCGAGGCCGGCTGGCTGGAGCCTGCGGCGACCGCCCTCAATCGCGCCATCTACCTCAATCCCTCCGATCCGGACCCCTGGTTCACCCTCGGTCAGGTGTTCGATGCTGCCGGCAACAAGGACCATGCCCGGACCTGCTACGAGCAGTGCCTCGCCCTGAACCCGCGCTTCCACGATGCCCGCATTGCGATGGCAGAGATGGAACTGGGGTAGTACCGGGGTTTATCCCAACAACCTCTTTTGCTTGCTGATCCGGTTTCGTGCGTTTCCTTCCGAAGAGCAGCCCCTATGCTCCCCAGGTTCCTGCTTTCGCAGGAATGACGGTTGGGGAGGAGCGACCCCATACAAAAGACCCCATACAAAAATCGTCATCCTCGCGGACGCGGGGACCCTGGGGGTCGTAAAATCAGCCCTGCGACGAAAGGTAAAAGAACCGCTGCCCCTCCCATGCAATAGCTATGCAGCCTTTTGTCTACATCCTCGCGAGCAAGCGGAACGGAACGCTCTATACTGGAGTGACGTCGGATCTTGCCGGCCGGGTTTCCCAGCACAGATCGGGACGCGTGCCCGGTTTCACCGCCCAGTACCGCATACGGACGCTTGTCTATTTCGAACCACACGATTCAATGGACAGTGCGATCCGGCGAGAACGGCAGGTGAAGAAATGGCGGCGGCGCTGGAAGCTTGAGATGATCGAACGCCACAATCCGCGATGGCACGATCTCTACACACAGCTGCTTTAGAAGCGCTGCCCTTCGATCTTCTGGGTCCCCGCGTGCGCGAGGATGACGACTTTTGTATGCGTCCCTTCCTTCCCTGTCGTCATTCCTGCGAAAGCAGGAAGGTGGCTCGTTCGTTATCGCTGCGTCATTGAATGCGGTCAGCCGAGCTGTTGCCGGATCTCGTCGTGATGGGCGAACACGTCGCTCGCGCCAGCTTCTTTCAGGCGTGCGGGGAGGCTGGCTTCTCCTTCCGCATCGCCCGTATATCCCCAGGCTGTCATTCCGGCCGCACGGGCGCCGAGAACGCCGTTCACGCTGTCTTCGATGACGAGGCAGAGATCTGGCGTGACGCCGAGCTTTTCCGCTGCGTGAAGGAAGATGTCGGGGGCCGGTTTCGCTTTCTCTACATGATCGCTTGAGACTACGTGAGGATCGAAGAAATCCAGCAGGGCGGTCATTTCCAGCTTGGTCCGGAGCGCCTTGTGGCCGCTGGAGGAGGCGACGGCTAGAGGATGAGAGATACCGCCAAGCAGGGCCGCGGCGCCTTCCATGGCCACCAGTTCGGTCTCGAACGCTTTCCATGTAGCGCTGGAGAGCCCACCGGAAAAATGCTCGGGCAGAGGCGTGCCGAAAGCCGCCTCATGGTCGCTGGAGAGGATCGAAAGAAAATCGGGCCAGGATCTGCCCTTAAACCGGTGCACATAGTCAGAGCGGTCATAGGTCAGGCCAAGGGCGGCCAAATGTTTCAGTTCCAGGGCGACATGAATCGATTCGGAATTCACCAGAACGCCGTCGCAGTCGAAGATAATGGCGGAAAACATGGAAGGCCCTTTCGCGGGTAGCTGATCGCGGTTCCGAGGGCCTCTCCAAATACGGGATTACGCCGGTTCTGTCACCGGTCTGCTGATCATGGCAGCTTTGCGCGGATCTCGTCGTGATGGGCGAAGATGTCGCTCGCTCCGGCTTCCCGGAGCATCTCCGGCAGGTCCAGATCGCCGTCACTTTCGCCAACATAGCCCCAGACGGTCATGCCCGCTGCGGCGCCGGCGGTGACACCGGTCACGCTGTCCTCGATGATCAGGCACGTCTCCGGCGCGGCACCGAGCCGCTCGGCGGCGAGGAGGAACATATCCGGGGCCGGTTTGCCGTTTTCGACGTCTTCGAGGGAGATCAGGTGCGGGGCGAAATGCTCGATAAGACCTGTATGGCGCAATTTACGCTCAAGCGACGCGGCATGGCTGTTCGAGGCAACGGCTTTGGGACGTGTGATGCTGCCAAGCAAAATGTCGATGCCATCGGTGGGGCTCAGCGACCGCTGGTATTCCGCCCAGGTTCCTTCCTTGATGCCGTCATAGCTGCCTTCGGGCAGCGGCCTGCCGAAGGTCTCCCGATATTCTTCCTCGAGCAGCGCCTGGAATTGCGGCCAGGCCTTGCCTTTGAAGCGCTTGCTGTAGGCATGCGGGTCGTAATGCAGGCCGAGCCCCGCGAGAAAGCGGCGGTAATAGTCTCTGAGGATCGACTCGGAATTGATGAGGACGCCGTCGCAGTCGAAGATGATGGCGGAGAACATGAGCGCTTCCGGTCAGGACAAGGGTGCTCCGGTTTAGGCAATTTCGGTGCGGCTGTCACCGGTGGATGACCGATGCCTGAAAGCTAAAACAAAACTGTCATCCCGCACTTGATGCGGGACCCAGGGGATCAAAGGACAGGATCCACGATCCCTGGGTCCCGTTTTTCGACGGGATGACGGTTTATACTTTGATGGAAGCGCTTAAGCCGCCGCGTCGGAGAGGGTGGCGAAGCGTTCCTGGTGGTGGTCGGTATCGCCGAACAGGTGGTCGAGCATGACCAGCCGCTTGGTGTAATGCGCGACCGGGACTTCCCAGGTCATACCGATGCCACCATGCAGCTGGACGGCCTGCTCGCCGACAAAGCGGGCGTGACGGCCGATGCCGGACTTGGCGGCGCTGACCGCAAGCTCTCGCACGTCCCGGGGCTCGCCCAGACGGGCGGCGGCCAGGATGGCCAGCGACCGGGCTTCCTCCAGCGCGATCCGCATTTCGACGGCCCGGTGCTGCAGCACCTGGAACTGGCTGAGGGCCTTGCCGAACTGCTTACGGGTCTTCAGGTATTCGACCGTCGTATCGACCGCCATGTTCATGGCGCCGACCGCTTCGCCGGACAACAGGATGACGGCGCGGGCCAGCACTTCCTCGATGGCGTGGAAGCAGGCGCCCGGCGTGCCGAGTACCGCGTCCTCGGCGATCTCGACACCGTCGAGTGCGATTTCGGCGACACGGGTGCCGTCGATGGCCGGCGTGCTGTGCAGCTTCAGGTTGGCCGCGTCCTTGCCCACCAGGAACAGGCCGATGCCGTCCTCGTCGTCATGAGCGCCGCTGACGCGGGCGGAGACGATCAGTGTGTCCGCTTCGCCGCCATTGAGCACCACGGACTTGCGCCCGGTGAGTTTCCAGCCACCGCCGACTTTCTCGGCCGTGGCGCGGACATGGGCGGTCTCGTAGCGGCTGTCCGGCTCGCCATGGGCGAAGGCCAGCAGTTTCTCGCCACCAACCACGGCGCCGAGGATCTCTTCCTTCTGGGTGTCGGAGCCGAGTAGTTCGACCAGCCCGCCACCGAGCACCACGGTTGCGAGATAGGGTTCGACCACCAGACCCTGGCCCATCGCCTCGCCGACGATCATCAGATCGATGCCGCCGCCGCCAAGGCCGCCGAAATCTTCCGGGAACGGCACGCCGAGCAGGCCGAGCTCGGCAAGCTGGCCCCAGACCTCCCGGGAGAAGCCTTCCTCGCTGTCGGCAATCTTCTGCCGTTTTTCGAAATCATAGGTCTCGCGTACCAGGCGCTCGACCGTGTCCTTGAGCATCCGCTGCTCTTCGCTGAGCGAAAAATCCATGTTACTGATCCCTTAGAGTCCGAGCCCGGCCTTGGCGATGATGTTCTTCTGGATCTCGTTCGATCCGCCATAGATGCTGAGCTTGCGCATGTTGAAATACTGCTGGGCCTTCGGTGCCGCGTAATCCGGGCCGACAGGCTCTCCGTTGAAGCCGCCATCAAGCGCTTCAGACTGGAACGGCAGCGCGTACGGGCCGAGGGCCCGTCGGGCGAGGTCGGTCAGCTCCTGGCGGATCTCGGTGCCCCTGATCTTCAGGATCGAGCTTTCCAGACCCGGCGCGCCGCCGGACTGGACTTCGGCCAGCACACGGAGGTTTGTCATCTCCAGTGCCATCAGGTCGATTTCCACCTTGGCCAGGCGGTTGCGGAACAGCGGGTCCTCGATCAGCGGGCGGCCGTTCTTCATCTGGTCGCGGGCGATTGCCTTCAGGTGCAGCATGGCCGCCTTGGAGGCGCCGACATTGGCGATGCCGGTTCGCTCGTGGGTGAGCAGGTACTTGGCGTAGGTCCAGCCTTTGTTCTCTTCGCCGACAATATTTTCGGCCGGCACTTTCACATCGTCGAACCAGACCTCGTTCACCTCATGCTCGCCATCGAGCAGGATGATCGGACGGACGGTGATGCCCGGTGTCTTCATGTCGATCAGCAGGAAGGAGATGCCTTGCTGGGGCTTGGCCGCATCCGGATCGGTGCGGACCAGACAGAAGATGTGATCGGCATACTGGCCGAGCGTGGTCCAGGTCTTCTGGCCATTGACGATATAATGATCGCCGTCCCGTACGGCGCTGCAGCGGAGCGAGGCAAGGTCGGAGCCGGCACCCGGTTCGGAATAGCCCTGACACCACCAGTCGGTCAGGTTGAGGATGCGCGGCAGGTAATAGTCCTTCTGTTCCTGGCTGCCGAATTTCATGATCACCGGGGCAACCATGTTCACGCCGAAAGGCAGGATGCGCGGGCCGCCTGCGGAGTAGCATTCCTCGTCGAAGATATGCTTCTGCACGGGGGTCCAGCCGGGGCCGCCATATTCCTTCGGCCAGTTCGTAGCCAGCCAGCCGCGCTTGGACAGCGCCTGGTGCCAGCGGAAATAGTCGTCTTTGACGAGGCGTTTGCCGCCTTTCATCTTGGCCCGGATATCGTCCGGAAGATCGGACTGCAGGAAGGCGCGTACTTCTTCACGAAACGCCTGTTCCTCCGGGGTGAAATTCAAGTCCATTTGCCTGCTCCCTTATGCCACTTCAAAGAGCCCGGCGACGCCCATTCCGCCGCCGACGCACATCGTGGTCACTACATATTTCGCGCCGCGGCGCTTTCCTTCGATCAGTGCGTGCCCGACCATGCGCGATCCGGTCATCCCGTAGGGATGGCCGATCGAGATCGAGCCGCCGTTCACGTTCAGTATATCGTCCGGAATACCGAGTTTATCGCGGCAATAGAGAACCTGCGAGGCGAAGGCCTCGTTCAGCTCCCAAAGGCCGATATCCTCCAGTTTAACGCCGGTCCGTTCCAACAGGCGCGGCACGGCGAAGACCGGGCCGATGCCCATCTCGTCCGGCTCGCAGCCCGCGGCGGCGAGGCCGCGGAAAATGCCGAGCGGCTCAAGTCCGCGCTGCTCCGCAAGCTTGCCGTCCATGATAATGCAGGCCGAAGCGCCGTCCGAGAGCTGGCTGGAATTGCCGGCGGTGATGAAATGCCCATCGCCGCGCACGGGCGCGAGGCCGGCGAGGCCTTCCGGCGTGGTGCCGGGCCGGTTGCATTCGTCTTTTGTCAGGGTGACGGTCTCCCGGCTGACATCGCCGGTTTCCTTGTTCTTCACCAGCTTCTCGACGGTGATCGGGACGATCTCGTCATCGAACTTGCCGGCGTCCTGGGCCGCTGCCGTGCGCTGCTGGCTCTTCAGGGCATAGGCGTCTTGATCCTCGCGGCTGACGCCGTAGCGGGAGGCCACCAGGTCCGCTGTCTCGATCATGGAATGATAGAGCTCGGGCTTGTGCTCCATCAGCCAGGGTTCTTCCAGCCGGGTCTGGTTCAGGTTGGCTTGGGTCAGACTGATGGATTCAACACCGCCTGCCGCCATCACCGGCACGCCATCGACGATGACGCGCTGGGCCGCCATGGCAATGGCTTGCAGGCCGGACGAGCAGAACCGGTTTACGGTAACGCCACCGGCGGTCACCGGCAGGCCGGCGCGGATCGCCGAGAGCCGCGCGATATTCTTTCCCGTAGCCGCTTCCGGCAGGCCGCAGCCGAGGATCACATCCTCGATCTCGCCCGGTGCGACACCGGCGCGCGTGACGGCATGTTCGAGCGCATGCCCGGCCATGGTCGCGCCGTGGGTGTCATTGAAGGCGCCGCGAAAGGATTTTGCCAGCCCCGTGCGGGCGGTCGAAAGGACGACTGCCTCTTTCACTCTTCATTCCTCCCAAGTTCTTTTCCTATGTCATATCGAACAGCCGGGGAGGCCGACAAGTGTTTTCGAAATTCGGTTTCGCTTGGCGAAACTAAGAAGGGTCAGAAGCGCTGGGGGATCGTTGTTCCATAGCGCGGCCGGTCGGGTGGGACATTGGGCAAATGCTCACGAGGTGGCAGATCCGGAGCCTTGAAGGGGATTCTCTCGTAGTCGAACTGGTCGAGCAGGTGGGAAATACAGTTCAGGCGTGCGCGTTTCTTGTCGTCGGCGTCCACGATGAACCACGGCGCCTCGAGCGTGTGCGTAGAGCCAATCATGTCGTCATAGGCGGCTGAATACTGGTCCCAGAGCCGATAGGAATCGAGATCCATGCCACTCAGTTTCCAGTGTTTGACCGGATCGGTCATGCGGGAGAGGAAGCGTTTCTCCTGCTCTTCCTTGCCAACGTGCAGGAAGTACTTGATCAGCTTGATCCCGGCCGAGGCGATCTCGCGCTCGAAAAACACGGTGCTTTCGAGGAACCGGTCCACGGAAGCCTGATCGGTGAAACCCATCACCCGTTCGACCCCGGCCCGATTGTACCAGGAGCGGTCGAACAGCACGATTTCGCCGGCGGCCGGGAAGTGCTGGATATAGCGCTGGGCGTACAGCTGGGTCTTTTCCCGTTCTGACGGCGCCGGCAGGGCGACGGTGCGGAAGACGCGCGGGCTGACGCGCTCGGTAATCCGCTTGATCACACCGCCTTTTCCGGCAGCATCGCGGCCTTCGAAAACGACAATCGCTCTTTCGCCGGAGGATTTGAACCAGGCTTGCAGATGGCACAGCTCGACCTGAAGGTCGTAGAGCGCGTGCTGGTAGACCTTTCTGGAAAGGCCGTTTTCTTTCTTGCCCATGAGTCTTCCCCGGACGATGAGCGGAGAATTAGACCATGCCGTCCCGCTACTTGTCAGCCCTCGGCCGATGGCGGGAAGAGCGCCGTCAGCCGCTGCCAGATCCGCTCGGCGATCCAGAGGCCCAGTGCAGCATAGAGTGGCACGGCGATAATTCGCAGGTCATAAAGCCAGCTTACCCGGATCACTTTCTCGGCTCCGGGCCAAAGATCCTTCAGCCAGCGCCCGCGCAGCAGCGAAGCTGCTTCGTCCGAATAGTCGTAGAGCAGCCAGCCAACCGCGGCGGCATAAGCCAGACCGAGGAAGAGCCGGAAGAGAGCGGCCGGGCGCATCAGATGAACCCGATCCGGCTGGCATCGGTGCGGAGCATCAGCAGGTCGCCACGGCGGTAGAGATCGCCCGTGACGGACACATAGGGCGCGACATAATCGAGAATCTCGGCATCGAAGGCTTCGCCCGCCGCATTGGTCAGCAGCAGCAGGGTCGGGGCCTCGTTTTCGTGAAAGACCGCCAGCATCGGCGGAATGCCGCCCATCAGGCAGAGGTTGGCGCAGGCCCTGTGCACCTTGCCTTCACCGGGCAGCATGGCGCCGAGATAGCATTTCGTATCGACGATCTCGCCGCGCAGCGTCACCGGGCCGAGCGGCACGTCCGCGGCGGGGACAAAGTCTTGGATGGACGCTGGCTCTTTCGCCGGGCGGATTTTCGCGGCACCGCCGACCTGAAGAAGGCGCGTCCCCTCGCGGGTGATGAAGACTCCGCCGACATCGACGATCTGGCCGTCATGCTTTGCCGCGCGCTTCTGTGCACCGCGCTTGCCGGGGTTGGAGAGCAGGATGGTCCGGCCGTCGGGATGAGCCTCATCCGGCGGCAGCCGCAGCATCGGATAGGGGGCCGCCTGCAGCACGCCGAGATGCTCCTTGTAGCCGCCCTTGAAGCCTCCATTCCCGTAATCCGGCTGCCCGGCCAGCAGGGCAAAGCCGCCACCGATACCGAGGCCGGTCAGCAGCACGCTCACGACTGTCAGGAAGATCGCCAGCTTCGGCGGGGTCTTCAGGTAGCCGACGAAGAACTCGTTGGAAGATCTGCTCATGCACCTTGCTCCAGCTCTATAGGCGGCACCGGTGTGCCCGGCGGCAGTGCGTTTGCGTCTATCAGCAGGCGGTTGCCGTTCCGGCGCAACCGGTAGGTCGCAACTTTCTCGGTGAAGGGCGCGGGCGAGCATCCGTCTTCCGGCCGGTACTGGTAGCCGTGCCAGGGGCAGGTGACGCAACCGTCGATGATCCGGCCTTCGGCCAGCGGTCCGTTCTGGTGCGCGCAGGCGTTGGAGAGCGCGGATACCTTGCCGTCATAGCGGAAGAGGGCGGCTTTCTCTCCGGTCGGCAGGAAAACAGTGACGCCGCCCTCGTCGGGCAGATCGCCGATATAGGCAGCGTGCACCCAGTTCCCCTCTGAGTCGCTGACGGCGGGAGCTACCGATGCCTCCTGCTCGCGCAATCCCGCCGCGATATGCAGAGCGGAGACCAGACCGACGCTGACGCCGGTCAGGCCGAGCAGCCAGGGGGAGTGTTCGGCTTGCAAAACACCCAGGGCTATATGGCCGATGATCGCGGCATAGGCCGCGTATACGGACATGTGGATCGCTTTCCAGAGCGGGGCGCCAAGGAAGGTCAGCCAGAAATCATGGCTGGTCGCGGCCAGGGTGAAGAGGATGCCGAGGGCGAAAATGCCGAGATACTCGAACGGAAAGGCCTGCCAGGAGGTGACGGCGGTACTCGACGCGAGCAAGGCGACATAGCGGTCGAGCGGGCCGAAGGCCTGGTACCAGCCGGTCACGGCAAACGCATGCGCCAGGGCTACGAAGAAAATGGCGACGCCAAAATGCCGTCGGTTATAGAGCAGCGGCAGGAACCGGCTGTCCAGCCGGGCCAGCGGGCCGATGCTGAGCACAATGGTCAGCAGCAGGAAGGCGCACGTGCCGAACGCTCGCATGCGGAGTTGCGGTCCGCTTATCCGGGGGCTCTCCAGCCAGCCTGGCGCATAGCGCAGGAACAGGATGATGAAGGCGGCGATGCCGAACCCAAGCACGAGATCGTAGGTGATTTTGTTCCGGGTCCAGGTCACGGGCCTGTACTGCACGCTCATTGTGTGCCCCCCGTGCCAAATTGCAGGGGCGGCTCGACCGGACGGTCCTGGCGCTGCAGCACAGTGATCAGCAGAAAGCCCGGGAGCAGAATGGCCAGCGCGATCCAGATCCGAAGATGCCAGCGCTGATGACGGCGCTTCATGGCTTCGTCTCCGCCCGGACAGCATTCGCCCAGCGCCACAGGATCACCGGCCAGAACACCACCGACGCCGGGATCAGGAACAGCCGGAAGAGGTAGCTCCCGCGCGTGCTCGGATCGATCCGGTCAATTCCGTAGAGCAGGAAAGCAGCGGCTACCGCGATGCCGACATAGCCGTAATAGCTGGCAGCAGTGAAAATGCTTTGAGCCGTTTCGACGGCCGGGACTTCAATCATCCGCTTGCTCTCCCCTGTTCGGCGCTCGTCAGCCGTAGTGCTGACGAATGCCCGAGATCGATTCGTCGATTTCCTGCCCGAGCCGGGCCATGCGGTCCGCGATCTCTCCGGTTGCCCGGTGCTGTTCTTCAGCCGCTGTGCCGTTTTCCTCGATAGAACGCACCATGGTCGATACCCGTTCGGTGATTTCCGCGAACCCGGTCTGGACCATGCCGAGTGTCTCGCTCAACCGGTTCGTCATTTCCGCGATGCCGTCGGCTGCCTCCCGGCTGTCCGTGGCCAGCATCTTGACCTCACGGGCTACAACGGCGAACCCGAGCCCGGCCTCACCCGCGCGTGCAGCCTCGATGGTCGCGTTCAGGGCCAGCATGTTGGTCTGCCCGGCAATCGACTTGATGCCGTTGAGCAGCTTGAGGATTCCGTCGATGGCGGCGGACAGCTCGGACAGTTTGGAAACCGCTGAATCGACCGTCCCGGAGATGCCGGTCGCGAGATCGAGGTTGCGGCCAACATTCTGGCTGATCGTGGCCATGCTGGAGGAGAGCTTGTCGGAAGCACCGGCCACTCCGCCGATGATGTCGCCGACATTCTGCCCCATCATGCCGGTGAGCTCTTCGATGGTGGACTGGTTCTTTTCGGTCTGCGCCTCGCTATAGGCGGAGGACGCGATTGTCGCTTCGGCGTTCATCAGCGTGCCGATCAGGAGGGCGGCTTCGTGCGATTCCGGCGAGCCTTGCCCGGTCTTCAGGATTCGGGTCGTCAGTTCGCGACCCAGGCCAGCAAAAAACTGCCCGTAGACCGCGGGATTCATGGCGCTTTCAAGATCGCCGCGCGCGAATTCCCGGACCTGGTCGACGTGCGCAGATCCGATCCCGGTGCAGAAGACGGATTCCCAGCGGCTTTTCTGATTCGCGACCCAGGATGCTTCGTCCTGACCCCATAGAAAGCCCGTCAGGCCGTCATATGAGTTGCAGAATTTGTGGGTCGCAATCAGGGCGTCATCCAGTTCTCGTTGGACATGGTTTTCCCATACTCCCGGTAGTGCCTTGGCCTTCTCCCGGTCCAGGCCGCAGCCGGCGATCAGTTCAGTCACATCCATTAAGCCACATTCCCGTATATGCGTACTGTTCACGCCTGCGTTGAAGGCAACCTAAAGCCAGATTGGGAATGGGATCTGTATTCAAACATCGCATCAAGGAGTTGTGATCACTTGTCAGGGGACGGTCACGGTATGGCGTTATCGGAGAAACCCGGAATAAGTGCGTCGAGGTGGTGGGTCCGATCGTCGGATATGAGAGGCCGGATTCTCGTGTCGCGAGCGTGCAAGTCTTCTCAGGAAACTCTCGCGGCGCATCCGTTCCTGAAAGTCAAAAATGTCTTTTGAAAAAGTGAGCATTTTTCGCAGGTAAACGCGTTGCATTGCCTGCCGGGAATCACTAGGCCTTGAGGTGATTCATTCCAATCAGAGGCCATCGTGGACGACAGCACCAGAAGTATGATCGAAGACGCCTACCACGAGACGGTCGAGGAATCTTTCGAGCGCGGGCTTTCGCCGCTGAAAGCCCATATGGAGGGTGTCGTCGCCGCGGCAATGCTGTTGTCGGCCATGGTCGGTGTCGAAGACGAGGATGCCCGCAAACAGGTCATGGATCTCGGTCTGCGTCCGCGAACGGACGATGACGACTAGGTCCGGAACCTAGCCTCCGCTGAACTCCAGAAAATGTGCGGGGCAGCTTTTACAGTCGCTGCTGCCGAACCCGGGTACCGGAGCTGAAAACCGGCCACTGGCGAGAAGCCGCGCGCTCAATTCACACTCCGTATTCTCCTGAAAACAGAGCGCCCGCATGGCCCGGGCCGTCATTGTGACCTGGTCGATGTGCCAGTGCTGTTTCTTTTCCTTGCGGAAGTGCCGGGTCAGCCTGGCTTTCAGCCCGCCCGCGCCAAGGGCGCTGCCCGCATAGACAAAGAGACCGGCGGGCAGGCGCCAGTCTCTTTTCCTGATGGTGATTGTCAGGGGCTCTGCGAGCTCAAGCAGCAGCAGGTAGCTCCCCGGCACCGGTTCGGCGGCTTCGCCCGCCAGCAGCTCCGGTGCCGCTACTCCGACCAGGTCCCGGACGATGGGGGTAAGCGCCCCTAACGCCGGGCCGGTCATGCCGTCTCCCTACGCTTTCGCTTTCACTTCCAGACGGCGGCCATGCAGTACCGGTTCGGTATAGCCGCTCGGCTGCTCGCGTCCCTTGAACACCAGGTCGCACGCGGCCTGGAAAGCGATGCTCTTGTCGAAGTCGGGGGCCATCGGTGTGTAGGCCGGATCGCCGGCATTCTGGCCGTCGACAACTTTGGCCATGCGCTTCATGGTTTCCTCGACCTGCGCCGCATCGCAGACGCCGTGATGCAGCCAGTTGGCGATATGCTGGCTGGAAATCCGCAGGGTCGCGCGGTCTTCCATCAGCCCGACATTGTTGATGTCCGGCACCTTGGAGCAACCGACGCCCTGATCGACCCAGCGAACCACGTAGCCGAGAATACCCTGGGCGTTGTTGTCGAGTTCCTGCTGGATGGCTTCCGCGTCCCAGTTCGGACGCGTGGCCACCGGGATCGACAGAATATCGTCGAGGCTGGCGCGACCGCGGGTCTTCAACTCGTCCTGCCGCTGCTTCACGTTCAGCTCGTGATAGTGCGTGGCATGCAGCACGGCGGCGGTGGGGGACGGCACCCAGGCGGTGTTCGCGCCCGCTTCCGGATGGCCCTTCTTCTGCTTCAGCATTTCCGCCATCAGGTCCGGCATGGCCCACATGCCCTTGCCGATCTGGGCATGACCCTGCAGGCCGCATTCCAGACCGATATCGACATTCCAGTCTTCATAGGCCTTGATCCAGGAGGACGCCTTCATGTCGCCCTTGCGGATCATCGGGCCCGCTTCCATGGAGGTGTGCATCTCATCGCCGGTGCGGTCGAGGAAGCCGGTATTGATGAAGACCACGCGATCCTTGGCTGCCCGGATGCATTCCTTGAGGTTCACCGTGGTCCGGCGCTCCTCGTCCATGATGCCCATTTTCAGGGTGTTCGGTGCAAGGTCGAGCAGCTTTTCGGTCTCGGTGAAGAGTGCTTCGATGAAGGCGACTTCTTCGGGGCCATGCATTTTCGGGTTCACGGTGTAGACGGAACCGGCCCGGCTGTTGCCGCCCTTGTTTTCGCCGCGCAGGTCATGCAGGGCGATGGCGGCGTTGAACACACCGTCCATAAGGCATTCCGGGATTTCCTTGTCGCCATCATAGAGGATGGCCGGGTTGGTCATCAGCAGGCCGACATTGCGGACCAGCATCAGGCTGCGCCCGTGCAACCGTACTTCGCCGCCATCGGGGGCGGTGTAGATGCGGTCCGGGTTCAGCGTGCGGGTGACTTCCTTGCCGCCCTTCATGAACTTGTCGGCGAGATCGCCTTTCGCCAGGCCAAGCCAGTTACGGTAGGCCAGCACCTTGTCCTCTGCGTCGACCGCGGCGACCGAATCCTCGCAATCCATGATGGTCGTCAATGCCGCTTCGACAATGACGTCGGCGATACCGGCCGCATCGTCCTTGCCGATCATGTGGCCGCGATCGATGACGATTTCGAAATGCAGCTCGTTGTTGCGCACCAGAATGCCGCTCGGCGCACCCGCATCGCCCTTATATCCGGCGAACTGGATCGGGGCTTTAAGGCCGGTCTTCGTGCCGTCTTTCTGTGATACGGAAAGCTGGCCGTCTACAACGCTGTAGCCGGTGGCATCCGCATGGCTTCCGCTGGAGAGCGGTGCAGATTTGTCCAGGAAATCGCGGGCCCAGGCGATGACCTTGGCGCCACGGGCTGGGTTGTAGGCGCCGCCGGCGGCAGCGCCGCCCTCGTCCGAGATCGCATCGGTGCCGTAGAGCGCGTCATAGAGGCTGCCCCAGCGTGCGTTTGCCGCATTCAGGGCATAGCGTGCGTTCATCACAGGAACAACAAGCTGCGGTCCGGCGACGGTGGCGATCTCCGCATCGACATGATCTGTGCCGACGGAGAAGGCCGGGCCTTCAGGCACGATGTAGCCGATGTCTTTCAGGAAGAGCTTGTAGGCCTCGAGATCGAAACCGGCGCCACGATTGGCTTTGTGCCAGGTGTCGATCTTTTTCTGCAGCTCGCCACGCTTGGCGACCAGTGCCCGGTTCTTGGGTGCGAATTCGCCGACGATGCGCTCGAACCCAACCCAGAAGCCTTCCGCAGCGACGCCGGTGCCGGGGAGAGCTTCGTCATTGATAAAATTGTAGAGCGTCTGGTCGATCTGCAAGTTGCCGATCTGGATCCGGCTGGTCATCGCGAGGCCCTTTCCGCGTGGGTTCTATCGTTCATGAATCGCGGCGCATCCTCTTGATCCGCCATCTTGCACGCAAGCGCCGGTTCCGCAATGCGGAAACCGAAACCATTTTATTGTGCGGCCGCTCAATTCGGGACCGGAGGCAGTAAGCCGTTCACAAACTTCAGCAGATTGCCGCCTTTAAAGAGATGGCCCGGAAGACCTGCCGCCTCGGCGGCCTCCATGTCGGTTGTCTTGTCACCGATCATGAAAGAGCGGGAGAGGTCGACATCCCAATGAGCGAGAAGATCGAGCAGCATTCCCGGCTTCGGTTTGCGCCAGTCCGCGAGGTCGGTGAAACGGCCATCGTCGAAATCCGGATGATAGGGGCTGATCCGGAAAGCGTCGATCGACCCACCGTGTTCTTGCAGCCGTGCATTCATCCATCGATGCAATGTCTCGACGTCGGCCACGCTGAAATAGTCGCGGGCAATCCCCGATTGGTTGGTGACGACAAAGACAAGATATCCACGCGCTTTGAGCAGGGCGACTGCGTCAATGGCGCCATCAACCCATTCAATCTGGTCCGGGCGATGCGGAAAACCCGTGTCGCGGTTAAGGACACCGTCGCGATCGAGGAAGGCTGCGGGTTGTTTGCTCATTCTTTAGCCATTGCGCTGATCATTTGGTCAAAAAACTCCCGGGCACCGTTCTTTCCAAATCCCATAGCCACAGGAGTGACATTGTTCACAACCCGTCCGCAACATGCGCTTTTTAGTCAACGGCCCCGGTTTCTTTACGATATTTTCATCCCTATATCGCATTCTGAGCAACGTGATGCAGCGGTCATCTCTTGGCCCGTCGATTGCATTGCCATGAAACAGTTCAAACCCGGATCGGGCAGGCCAGTCGCAAGAGCGAATGCGCCGGACCCATCCAGCAATCGGAGTTGGACGGAATGGTCCGCTTTATGAAAATCGTTCGCAAGTCGGTACATGCCTTTTTGCATCCGTACCGTCCTGAGCGGCGCTATATGCGCGGCCGTTAGGCCGGACGCAGTGCCCAAGCACTGACCTTTGCCCATAGAGTCCCCATGTCTCTTTGAGACGGGATGATGCTCTGTCACTTTGAGACAGGGCGATACTCTTCCAACAGCGAAACGGCCCTGTATACTGAGCAAAACAGGGGCGACACGGTCGCAGTGCCAGGACATTGATGGAACACGAAAGCGGAAACGCACCCAATCAGGAAGACTACGCATACGACCTTGATCGTATCTACGCTTCCCTGGTCGGTATTCGCACAGCAATCCCCGACGACGCCTATACCGCCAACCTGCTTGGCACGGAACGTAGTGGCAATGGTGTGGTTATCCGGGAAGACGGTCTGGTGCTGACCATCGGTTATCTTGTCACGGAAGCCGAGCAGGTCTGGATCACGGACAATTTCGGCCGCGCGGTCGCGGGGCATGTGCTGGGCTATGATCAGGAGACCGGTTTCGGTCTCATCCAGGCCCTCGGCCATCTCGACCTGCCGGCCCTGCCGCTTGGCGATTCGGATATTCTGAGTGAGGGTGATCCCGTTGTGCTCGGCGGTCTTGGCGGTAGCAAAGGTGCGATAGCGGCCGAGGTCATGGCCATCCGCGAGTTTGCCGGATACTGGGAATATCTTCTCGATAAAGCGATTTTTACAGCGCCGGCACATCCGAACTGGGGTGGTTGCGGGCTGATCGGGCCGGATGGCAGCTTGCTCGGGATCGGATCGCTGATGGTGCAGCAGACCAGCGAGGACACGGCAGTCGACGGGAACATGGTGGTTCCGATCAATCTGCTGAAACCCATCCTTGAGCAATTGTCGACCTACGGGCGGGTGGAAAAGCCGTCACGCCCGTGGCTTGGGCTGTTTGGCACGGAAATTCACGACCAGGTCGTGGTCGCGGCGCTCAGCGAGAACGGACCTGCAGAAGAGGCCGACATCAAGGTCGGCGATATTGTCGTTGCCGTTGACGATGCGCGGGTCAAGTCGCTGGCAGAGTTTTTCCGGCATGTCTGGTCCCTCGGCGACGCCGGAGTAACGGTGCCTTTGTCGCTCGCCCGCGACGGTGAAATAGTCAACACCAATGTCCGATCGATCGCGCGGGACACACTGCTGAAGTCGCCGGCTCTGCATTAAGCCGCCACCCTGCATTTCGACTGGCGGGAATGGCTGCACGCTTTCTTTGGTGCAATGCAGCAATTTGAATGCCAATATTGTGTAGTTATTGGACGGACCTTACGGCAGGCGCTTGTGCCCGGCCGTGTGGATCGTCAGAACGCGGAGCTTAAGCGATGCTGTATCATATGTATGAAGCGACCCGCATGGCGATCATGCCATGGCGGATGGGGGCGCAGGCCGTGCGCAACACGGTGACGGCGCCCTGGAGTCCGCTTTCCTATACCCCACTCGGCAAGCAGATCGACTCCGCCGCTGAAATGTTCGAGCGGGTTACCCGGCGCTACGGCAAACCCGACTGGGGGCTCGACAAAACGGTGATCGACGGCAAGGAAGTCGCGATTGAGGAAGAGGCTGTTATTCACCGCACCTATTGCAGCCTGGTGAATTTCAAGCGCGATACCAAGACCAAACGCAACGATCCGAAGCTGCTGGTGGTGGCGCCGGTTTCAGGGCACTACGCAACATTGTTGCGGGGTACCGTGGAAACGATGCTGCCAGACCATGATGTCTACGTGACAGACTGGACCGATTGCCGCTACGTGCCGATCACGGCCGACCGGTTCAATCTCAGCGATTATATCGATTACATCATCGACTTCCTGCATTACCTCGGCCCGAATACCCACGTTTTGGCGGTCTGCCAGCCGAGTGTGCCGGTGCTTGCCGCCGTTTCCATCATGTCGGGTTGGGGCGATATCTGTGCTCCGGCCTCAATGACGCTGATGGGCGGCCCGATCGACACGCGACGCAACCCGACAGCCGTGAACAAACTGGCCAAGGAACATACGATCGAGTGGTTCGAGCGCCATGTCGTCACCGTCGTCCCGCCGCCCTATCCGGGCATGGGCCGGCGGGTTTATCCGGGGTTCATACAGCTCACCAATTTCATCTCGATGAATCTCGACAAGCATATGATCTCGCTTAACGAGTTGTTCGATCACCTGGTCCAGGGCGACGAGGAGGAGGCTGACAAGAAGAAGGCCTTCTACGATGAATATCTGGCGGTTATGGATCTTCCGGCGGAGTTTTATCTGGAGACGGTGGAAACCGTGTTCCAGAAACATTCCCTGCCAAAAGGCGAGATGATGGCGCGGTGGAATCCGGTGAAAACCGAGCAGATTACGAAAACCGCCATTTTGTGTGTCGAAGGTGAGCTTGACGATATTTCCGGCGTTGGTCAGACCCAGGCCGCGCTCGACATGACGCCAAACCTTCCGGACTCCATGAAGCATTATCACCTGCAGAAAAATGTCGGCCATTACGGCGTCTTCAACGGCGGACGCTGGCGCCGGGAGATTGCGCCGGTGGTGAAGGGCTTCATCCGCGAGCACGATCATGAGCTCGGTGGCAAGGCCCGCAAGGTGCACGCAATCGCAAGCTGACGGTTTGACCCGTCGGCAATCGGAACGAATGGCATGAGGCGACTGCGCTTGCGCTTTGCAAGGCGCGGCGCCATCATCGCCATTCCTTTCCCTATTCCCTGACTCCAGAGGATAAAAATGAACGGCGCTGAGAGCCTGGTGCGGACCCTTGTCGCGTCCGGAGTGGACGTGTGTTTTTCAAACCCCGGTACGTCGGAGATGCACTTCGTCGCCGCGCTCGACCGGGTCGAGGGCATGCGTTGCGTGCTCGGCCTGTTCGAGGGCGTTGTCACCGGTATGGCGGACGGCTACGCACGGATGGCGCTGAAACCGGCCTCCACGCTGCTGCATCTCGGCCCGGGCCTCGGTAACGGTCTCGCCAATCTGCACAATGCCAAGAAGGCTTTCACGCCGGTCGTCAACATCGTCGGCGAGCATGCGACCTATCATGTCGAATATGATGCGCCGCTGACGGCCGATATCGAAGGCATCGCCCGTCCGGTCTCCGGCTGGGTGAAGACCTCGCGCTCCTCGAAGGACGTCGCTGCCGACGGCGCCGAGGCGGTGGCCGCTTCCATGGGGGTTCCGGGTCAGGTGGCGACGCTGATCCTTCCGGCCAACACCGCGTGGGAAGAGTCTGACGGCCCGGCCGCCCCGGTTGCACCGGTGGCCCGCCCGAAAGCACCGGCCGAAGCGATCCGCGCAGCCGCTGCGGCGCTGACCTCGGGCGAGGAATGCATGATCCACATCTCCGACACCGCCCTGATGGGCGAGGCGCTGGAGATGGCTGGACGGATCATGGCGAAGACTGGTTGCCGCTTGAGCTGCAAGACCAGCAATCGGCGCTGGGAACGCGGTGCGGGCCGCGTTCCGGTGGAGCGGATCCAGTATCCGGTGGATATCGCCCTGAAGCAGCTTCAGTCGGTCAAGCATCTGGTTTTGCTCGGTGCGCCTGTGCCCGTGGCGTTCTTCGCCTATCCGAACAAGCCGAGCGTGCTGATCCCCGAAGAGTGCAAAGTCGTCGAAGTGGCGCCGGAAGGCTACGACCTGCTGGATGCCCTGACCGCCATTGCCGAGGAACTCGGTGCGACCGATATAGAGCCGGTCCGTCAGAAGGCGGAAAAGCCGGCGCTGATGAGCGGCGACCTCACTCCGGAGAGCATCGCCGCCGCGATCGGCCACCTGATGCCGAAAGACGCAATTATCGCCGATGAATCAGTGACGTCTGGCCGGGGGCTGATGCCTTTCACTGCCGGTACCGAGCAACATGACTGGCTGTCGCTGACCGGTGGTTCCATTGGCATCGGTATGCCATACGCGACCGGCGCGGCAATCGCCTGCCCTGATCGCAAGGTGATCTGCCTCGAGGGTGACGGCAGCGGCATGTATACGTTGCAGGCGCTCTGGACCCAGGCGCGCGAGAAGTGCAACGTTGTTAACGTTATCTTCGCGAATAGAACCTATGAGATACTGAAAGGCGAACTGATGAATGTCGGCGCCGAAAACCCGGGCCGCAAGGCCTTCGACATGCTGGAAATCGGCCGTCCGGATCTGGACTGGCGACAACTGGCTGCCGGCATGGGGGTTTCGGCGACCCGGGCAACGACCGCGGAAGAGTTCAACGAACAATTCGAGCGCGCGTTGAATGAGCCGGGACCGCATTTGATCGAGGCCTGGATGTAAAACTGGAACAAGATCTTCCTTTATGGGTCATACGCGTAAACGTGTCTCGATAGAGCGACTGGCTGTTGAGCAGCTATCGCGCATGTTGCAGGCCGGGTCTTCCCGGGTCTTCAACTGTGCGGCGTTGCACCGCAATGTCCTCGCCGAAGGTGGCGCACCAGGGCAGTTCCTGTTCAAGACACAGGACCTGAACAACGCGATCTTCATGAAGGAAACCTATCCCGACGACGATATGCGGGAATCGGCCTCCAAGCCTGTCGGGACGAAGATTTTCTTTTCCTATAGCGAGAAGGCGGATCTCGACGGCGGCCGGTCCATTTTCCTGAACGACAGGAACCTTCGGACCGCGTTGCAATTCCAGGCTGGTATGTCGGATTCCCCGGAATCCGAGGAAGCCAAAGCCGATCTCAAGATTCTGAAAATCATCGACGACCTTCCCTCGGTCGACCCGTTCCTGTTCCGGGAACGAATGGAGGCCGAGGGGCTTGATCCGCATCCGGGTTATTTCGAGATGACCGCCGCCGAATTCGGTCGGGTGCGCGACCATGTCATGAAGCAATTCCAGCCGATTGTGGAAACCGCTTTCGAAGGCGTCACCGATGCAAATCGCGCCAGCTATCTGAAGACGCTGGTCAACAAGCTCTGGGACGCCAACGATATGGAGGCCCTGAAGCCGTTGCTCCAGGCCATGCAGATCCAGGATAGCGACGCGTCGGACACTTTGTACTCCTGGAAAGGCGTCATCTATTACGAGCATATTTTTGCTCGCCGGCAAGAAATCTGGAAAGATTTTGCGAACTGGCTCAATACAGAGTCTCGCCCGCTTGACAGCATGCCAGCTGCCGCGCAGGCGACCCTGAATGATCAGGTCGGTCAATGGCGTAAGCTTTACCAGAAGCGCTGGAAAGCAGTGCATCTGATGCTGGCTGAATATCGCAACTCGTATGAATTGCTGTTCCGAGATCACAAGAGTCCGGAGCCGTTTATCGAATTTCTGCAAAAGTCCGGGAAGCGCTTTTTTCAGATTGGCGATTCCATGAGCCGGATCGACCATTCCATCGATCTTTGGCGGACCTATGTCGGGGATTCCTCGATGCGGTATCTCCGGTACGAGCAGCTGAGTTCCCTCTCGCGCGTCAGCGTTCGTATCCTAAGCGGAAGCTAAAAATGTTCCGGATTGAAAAACCGGCTGAACTGGTCGCGCTCGAGCAGGCTTTCGCGGCGGCCAATGCAGGCGGCAACGGGTATGCTTTCGTCTCGGCTCCGGTGGCGATTTCTGCGTTGCTCGATATGCTGGACGGAGGCAGCCATCTGGTTGTTTCTGACGGTGCTAATCCCGATACCTATCGGATGATCGAATCCATCCGGCGCCGTTCCGCCGGGCTCAAGGTCGGCTTCGCGGATATGGGGGATCTCGACGCACTGGAATTGGCTGTCACCGACGAGACGCGTCTGCTTTGGGTCGAAACCGTGTCTGGCCCCAGGCTTTCCCGGCCCGATCTTGTGCGGCTCGTGGAGTTTGCAAAAGCCCGGGATATTATGGTTCTGGCCGATAATTCGGTGTTGGGCCATCAGGCGGTCAAGCCGCTTGCCGAAGGGTGCGACGTGGTTTTTACGTCCGCTCCCGCCGGTGCCGGACGCGGGGGGCTTGTCGCTTTCGCCGAGAACGCCGGGTTTGGCGAGGATCGCTTCGCCTATTTGCAGAGAGCCTATGACGCAATGCCGGGACCGGCTGAGGCCGAGGCGCTTCAGTTGGCCTTGAGCACCGCGCCGGAGCATTTGGCTGCGCGTGCGGAGGCGGCAGCGCGGCTCGCCACTTTCCTGACGGATAGGGGGAGCGTTGACGAGCTTTTCTATCCCGGTGACGGTTGCCCGGACCTGTCGGTCACCTTCCATGGACGACCTGAAGAAGCGGACGCGGCTCTGGCCCGTATGGCCCGGTTTCGGCCCGGGCTGGTTCCAGGTCAGCCGGGAACCTTCTGGCATTATGCACACAGGGACTATGAGGCGGTTCCGGAAGTGATCCGCCGTGTCCTCGGCATTCCGGACGGGCTTGTCCGTTTCGGTGTGCCGGCGGAGGATCCGGATGTTCTGATCCGGGATTTCCAGGATGCATTCGATTGAATTACCCGGCTGAAATACCCGCACACAGAGTCAGATTGAAGTTTCAGCCAAATATCTCTATGTTATGAGCAAGAATCCGGATCGGTTTTAACGTCGGTTGGAGATGGACATGGCTGTTGGGCCAGCAGTAAGCGCATCCGTAGCAGACCTCAGGAACTTCACCCAAACGCAGCAGGAGCCGGTTTCACGGCCAGCCGCCGACGGGGATGAGGGTGAGCAGCAGATCGGTGCCAGCGGCGCGAATATCGATGCGACCCCGAGCGAGCCGACAGTGGTGAACGTGACGGAGAGTTCGGCCGATCGCGGCGAGAACCAGAATCCGGGTGCGGCCGCACTGGGCAATGACGATAGGTTGCCGGGCTCCGGCGATCCGACTAGGGGGACGACCCTCGATATCGCGGTCTGAGTTATTTCTTCAGACCGGAATGAAAGCGGCCCCTGAGGGCCGCTTTTTTGTTTCCGGAAGTCTCAAGCCGACTGGCCGAGCGGGTGTTGCTGATAGCGCTTCAGGGCGACTGCGGCGGTGGCTGCGGCAATAACCTTCAATGCATCGCCCGGAATGAAGGGCAGGGAGCCGTAGAGCGCCTTGTCGAGCGGAATGCCGGCAACAGCCACCATCCAGGCGATGCCGCCCGCATAGACGATCAGGATACCGCCGAAGACATTGATCGAGACCGCATGGAGAAGCGCGTAGCGACTCCAGGCCTTTTCCGTCAGCCATCCGATGACGAAGGCCGCGACCGGCCAGCTGAACAGGAAGCCGGCAGTGACGCCCGAGAAGACCGCCGCGCCGCCGCGTCCGCCGGCGAGAAGCGGCAGGCCGACAGCGACCAGCACGAGAAAGACGACCAGTGCAAGGCCGCCGCGCCGGGCACCGAGTATGGAGCCGGCCAGCATGACGCCGAGGGTCTGCGCCGTCACCGGTACCCCGGTAATGGGGAGGGTGAGTGCCGGGAACAGTCCAAGCACGGCGGTGATCGCTGCAAAAAGCGCGATCAGGACAAGGTCGCGTGTGGTCATGATTGAGTGTCTCCGAAAGTTTCAGCGTTAGAGATCGATGCCCCGCGCCTCGATGGCATCGCTGATCTGTTCGGCACGGCGCAGGGTCAGTACCGTCATCGGAATCAGCAGGGCGAGCGGGTTGCGGTCCATGCCGCGGGCCTGTTGTGCCGCACGAACCGTCTCCCAGGTTTCTGCAAGTGCCGGAATGAACCGGATGGTCATGGCGAAAACAAGGCTGGCCTTTTCCGGGTCAAGCCCGAGCGGCGCAAACGGCTGGAGAGCACGTTCAAGCACGGCCATCAGGTCCGAGACGCGAGTGGTCAGAGTCAGAAGCAGGCCGCAGGCGATCATGATGGCAAACCGTAGCGTCAGGACGGCGCCCAGTTCGACCGTTGTGAACAGTGCATGTGCCGCAAAGAAGATCGCGAGGACGATCAGCAGCGGCCGGGCCTGATGAAGAATGTTCGCCAGCGGCAGGCGCGCGAGCAGAAAACCTGTCAGCGTCAGGGTAAAGCCGATGCCGAGCAACCGGATGTCGTCGGTCAGAAGGATCAGCAGCCCGGTCGCGAGCAGCAGGCCGAGTTTCCAGCCGGCGGACAAGGCATGGACCGGAGAGTCCCGGCGGACATAGAGCGTCAGTTTCACCCCGCCATCTCCCTGTAAGCAGCGATAGCGTCGAGCGCCGGACCGTCGAACGCGATGCGGCCGTCGGCCAGTATCAGAACGCGCTCTGCCGTCGCCGCAATCTCAAGATCGTGGGTGACGCAGATCACTGTCTGCTCCAGCGCATCGATGGCAGCCATCACGCGCTTCCGGTTTTTCAGATCGAGCAGTGTTGTCGGCTCGTCCAGCACCAGATAGCGGGGCCCGCGGAGCATGGAGTTGGCAAGCGCGAGCAGCTGCTTTTCACCGCCGCTCAGGCTGTGCGAGGGCTGATGCCGTAAATGGGTCAGCCCGTAGCTGTCCAGAATTTGTTCGACCCGGTCGTTCTCGGCCGCCGGGCTCAGTTTCAGCGCCTTCAGGCTGAAGCGGAGATCTTCGTCTACCAGCGGCATGACGATCTGGTTGTCCGGGTCCTGAAACAGGAACCCGACTTGCCGGCGCACATCCTTCGCGGCTTTCACCGTATCGAGGCCGTCCACGGTGACAGTACCGGTGCTTGGCCGGCGCAGACCGTTGATCAGCCGGGCGAAGGTCGATTTGCCGGATCCGTTCGCGCCGATCACGGCAATCCGCCGCTCACGCAGCGTCAGGGAAATGTCCGCGAGAACGGTCCGGTTGCCCGCCGTTACGCTGACAGTATCGAATATGATCAATGCAACGTCCTCTTCGCCGGTTCTCAAAACCAGGGCGCGAGCCGATATGCCGCGCGGTCATGAACCGGATAGGGAGTGCAGGGCTTCTGCCTGAGGAGGCGCGGGAATTCAAGCCGAAACGCGCTCTGGCTGCTCAATGACGGCATCGGCGAGGCCGGTCGGCGTGATGGCAAAACCACCAGAGGCAGTACGGCTGATATCGGCGGTGACCCCATACAGTGTTTCGATTGTCGAGGCTGTCATGACCGCTTCCGGGGTGCCTGTCGCCAGAATGCTGCCATCGGACAGGCAGATGATCTGCTCGGCGAAACGGGTCGCCAAACCAAGATCGTGCATGGCGGCAATGGCGAGAATGCCATGCTCCCGGCAATGTTTTTGAACGATGTCGAGCACGAGGATCTGATGCCGGAGATCGAGCGCCGCCGTCGGCTCGTCGAGCAGCAGAACGTCTGGCGCGCGGACCAATGCCTGGGCCAGGAACACCAGCTGGCGCTGACCGCCGCTGAGATGATCCAGGGTCCGCGATTGCAGGTCCGTGAGCCCGAAGACGGCAAGGGCTTCGAGGGCTGCCATTCGGTCCTTCTCGGCGATCCGCAGGCCGAGACTGCGCAGCCGGCCAAGCAGTATCACCTCGAGAACAGTCAGGGCCGATGCCGTCCCTGTGTCCTGCGGCATGTAGGCAATTGCCTCTTCCTGCCGTGCGCCCGAGAGCAGGGAGACGGTTCCGCCGTGCGGCTGCAGCCCGGCTACCGCTCGTAGCAGGCTCGATTTGCCGGTTCCGTTCGGGCCGATCAGCGCGGCGCAGCATCCGGCAGGGAGTGTGAAGCTGATATTCCGCAGGATCTCTTTCCGGCCGTAGCTGAGAGAAAAGTCTTTCACGAACAAGGTCACCAGTAAGCCCTCCGTTGCTTCAGGATCAGCCCGAACAGGAAAGGCACGCCGATGATCGCGGTGACGATCCCGATCGGCACGATGGCGCCGGGTGCGATCAGCTTCGAGGCGATCGATGCGCCGATCATGATGCCGGCACCCGCGGCACCGGACAGCGGCAGCAACAGGCGCTGATCCTCGCCGACCAGCATGCGGGCGATATGCGGGGCGACCAGTCCGATGAAGCCGATTGTGCCGACAAAGGAGACGGCGCCCGCGGTCAACAGAGCGACGATGGCGAAGATCCGGAGCCGGAGCGGTTTGACTTTCACACCCAGGCTGGCCGCGCGCGCATCGCCGAGGCGAAGCGCCGTTAGCCGCCATAGGTCGGGGATAATCAAAAGTGCCCCCAGGACCAGGACAGAGCCGGACACCTTGACGCTGGTCCAGTCCGCTTTCAGCAGGCTGCCGAACACCCAGAACACGATCTCCTGCAGAATTTCCGGCGCGGCCATGTACTGCACCAGGGATTGCAGCGACTGGAACAGAAACAGGGTTGCGATACCGGCCAGGACCATGACCTCCGCGCTCATGCCGCGCTGCCAGGCAAGGCCGAGAACGAGCAGGGCCGCGAGCGATGCGGTGATGAACGCGGCCAGCGGCACACCAAAGGCGGACAAGGCGCCGAGGGAGAAACCGGTCAGGATGGCGATTGAGGCCCCGAGGCCGGCCGCCGCGGAAAAGCCGAGCGTGTAGGGACTGGCGAGCGGGTTTCCGAGGATGGTCTGCATCAGCGCGCCGCCAATCCCGAGGGACGCCCCGACGATCAGACCGGTCAGGGTCATGGGCAGCCGGATATCGTGCACGATCACGATTGTCATCGGGTCGCCCGCGCCATCAAGTCCTACAAGGGCGGCAAGCACGTCGAAGACATTCAGGAAAGACGGGCCGATCAACAGGTCGGCGACGGCGGCAGCGCAGACCAGGGCGATGCCGGAGAGCGCCAGGCCGAACCGCCGCGCCGTCAATGACTTGTAGTCATCGCGGCCCATGGCAGGGGCCTGCTGGAGCGAATGCGTCATACTTTTGTCACCTTGAAAGAAGTGAGCTGCCCCCGGCGGTACGGTCCGAGCCGCCGGGAGCGTGCGCAGGTCAGTCCAGCTTCAGCATGAAGCTTCCGTTGGCTTTGACGGGCAGCCATTTCTCATAGAAGCGCCGGTGGTTTTCCTGCGGATCGACATCGGCAAAGGCGTCAGGGTGCAGAGCCTTGGCGATGAACTGCAGGAAAGTGTAGTCGTACAGGGTCCGCGCGCCGCCATGATAGACGGCATAGATCTCGTTGTTCCGGGTTGCGGGCAGATCCGGCCATCCGGGGCGGGACCGGTATGGTGTCGCTCGCGTCCGCGTCAGCGTCTCGTCGACGCCGAAGCCCATCAGAACCGCCTGATCCCGACTTGCCCAGCCGGAGCCTGCGAGCAGGACCATTTCCGGCTTCGAGGCGAGTACATATTCGGGGCTGAGAGCGCCCCAGTTTGTGATCTGACCGTTGGCGATATTGTCTCCGCCGGCGAGGTCGATCACGCCGCCCCACATCCGTCCTGCATAGCTGTTGTCGTATTCCGAAGCCCCCTTGCGGGCGAGTTCGACATAGACCCGCTTTTTCGGCCCGGTTGCCTTGGCCACGCGGGCGAGAACATCGTTGAAGGCGTTCTCGTATTCATTGGCCAATTGTTCCGCGCGGTCTTCGGAGGCCATGACGGTTCCGATAAGCCGTGCACTCGCCAGATGCTTTTCGAGGGTCTGTGCATTGAAGTCGGCGGCGACCACGGGGATGCCCGCTTTCTCCAGCTTGTCGACGGCATTGCCCATGCTGCGGAATTGCCAGGCGGCGACGATCGCCACGTCCGGTTTCGCTACCAGAGCAGCTTCGAGATTGAAGGTTCCGGACTCGACCTCGCCGATATCGACGAGAGTCTCGAGGCCTGGCTCGACCGTGCTGTAGGCCTTCCACTGCAGATTACGCCAGCCCTCCCAGGTGTCGCGGGAGATGGCGACGACGCGCTCATAGGCGCCGGGTCCGACGATGGCGTAGAAATCCTCGAAATAGAAACCGAGAAGCACGCGTTTGGCGCCATGCGGGACGGTGACGGTCCGGCCCAGAGTATCCGTCACGGTGACGGTTTCGGGCGCGGCGGATGCCGTTGTCGGAACGGCAACAAGGGATGCGGCGGCGAGGGCCAGACAGGCCCCGGCCGCACGAAGGGTGCGGAGCATTGGGTTTTTCCTTTTGTGATAGCTGATCGCGGTGCCGGAGCACCTGTTGGATGGATCAGGTCACAGCAGGAGGGGCACGCGTCGGATGACGGCTCTGGGATGCCGTCAGACGGTGGTTTTGCGTGTCCGGTATCGCTTGCCGGGCGTGTCCGGATAACAGGCGGTGCGGGATGCCGTCCGCCGTTGGGGCCGGCAGAATGAAAGCACCGAAGGACTGGCACCAGTCGCAGGTCTTTGCACCGCCGGTCGCAGGAACGGGAACACCCTGCGCATCGAGAGCGACAGACTTGAGGCCCTCCGGAGTGCAGATCTGGACAATGCTCTCAGCCTGTCCGGAGCCGAGTGCGGCATAGGCGGCCGATGCCGGCGTGGAAAACACGCCGGTCATGGCGAATTGCACCGCGATCCAGAGGATCGCGGGGAGTAGCGCCAATGTCCGTTTCTGCCTCAGAGACTGCATGGCCTCACTGATGCCGGTGAAGATCGGCGGGCACAATGTCGCGCGGATGGATGAAAGGCAACGTCAAATCCGCAGGATCCGCGCCCGGGGTGGCCTCGGAATTCAACAGTTCCCTCCGGTAAAAAATTTGGCTCGCTCTCAATTATACGTGCATCATGGGGGCCAAAATAAACCTTAAGAGCGTCGGGCGTTTGATGTTTCTGGAGCGACCATGACACGGACCTCCGCCTCTTTTGCGGCTTTCCTCCTGATCCTCGTGTTCGGCAGCGGGATATCCTACTGGGTCTATGACAGGCAATACGGAGAGCTGGTTGCGGATGGTCGCTCTCAATTGTCCGTGGCGCGGGTTGCCTTCACGCGGGAGCTCAACCGTCTTTTCGAACCCGGCCCGGCCGTCTATCAGACCGTTACGGATGCCCGGCTGACCGAACTGCCGGACCGCGAAGTTGCGGACTTTTTCTTTGCCATCGCGACCGGTCCTGTCCAGCGCATACAGCAGATCAACGGGATCTATATCGGGTTTCCGGATGGCCGTTTCCTGCAGGTGCAGGATTTGCTGCCGTCTGGCCGGAGCGATGCTGAAGGACGGATGACCCGGCGCGTGATCGACGATCCGGCGGGGCAGCCGCAGGGGCACTGGTTTGCGCCGGCAAAGAAAACAGGGCGTTGGCGGGAGGCGGATATTCCGTCCGCGCCGTATGATCCAAGGAGCCGCCCCTGGTACGAGAAGGCCCTGGCGTCCGAAGGCGGTGTTTGGACCGCGCCCTATATCTTTGCATCCAGCGGTTCGCTTGGCGTGACCTACGCCCGCACGCTTTTCCATGACGACGGCACGCCCTGGGGCGTGCTGGGTGTCGATCTGTCTCTTTCCTCGCTTTCCCTGACGCTGGTTCATGCGGCTGAAACCTTGGCCGGGTTTGGCGAGCTGGTGTTCGCGACGGACCTTGCCGGGCGCATGCTCGCCCATCCGGATCTGGTCCATGCGAAGCCGGAAGAGCGGTTGGATGTGGAGGCCTTCCTGGAACGTTACCGGGCGCAGGATTCAGTTGAGCGCATCCTGATCGAGACCGTGCAGGATCCGGGTGCAGTCGAAGTCGTTGCGGCCGGCACTGCCGACTACCTCGCCACCAGGGCGGTGCTGGACCCGGACCTGGCCATGCCGATCAGCATCTATCTTGCCCAGGACATGGATACCGTCCTGGCCGATGCGAACGTCACCTTGATACGGAATGTCGGGTTGCTGTTCATTGCGATCGTCGCTTTCGGAACGATCTCGTTTTACGTGGTGAAACTCGGTGTCGAGGTGGCCGCACGCAAGAAGGCGGAGGCCGAGCTTGTCGAAGCACGCGACACGGCGGAAGCCGCCACCCGCGCCAAGTCGGCCTTTCTTGCCACCATGAGCCATGAGATCAGAACGCCGATGAACGGTGTCATGTCGATGGCCGAACTGCTCGCGCTCAGCAAGCTGGATGCAGAGCAGAGCAGCATGGCCCGGGTGATCCGCGATTCCGCCGGAGCCCTCCTGACCATCATCAACGATATTCTTGATTTCTCGAAGATCGAGGCTGGAAAGCTCGATATCGAGACGGTGCCGTTTTCGCTGATGGAGACGGTCGACGGCGCCGCCGAAATCATCGCCCAGAGAGCGGAAGAGAAGGGGCTCGGGCTGATCGTCGATATCCAGGCCGATCTCGCCGACCGGCGGCATGGCGATCCGACCCGCTTGCGCCAGATCCTGCTCAATCTCGGCGGCAATGCCGTGAAGTTCACGGAGCAAGGCGATGTGCGGATCACGGTCCGGGAACTCAAAGATCAGGGCCAAAGTCAGCGTAAAGGTTGGTTGCGCTTTGAGGTGACTGATACCGGCGTCGGGTTGACGGAGGAGCAATGCGGCAAGCTCTTCCAGCCTTTCGTCCAGGCGGATCAATCCACTGCCCGGAAGTTCGGCGGTACCGGTCTTGGTCTTTCCATCTGCCATCGGCTGGCGGACATGATGGGAGGTAGCATCGGTGTGTTGAGCTCTCCCGGCGAGGGCTCGACCTTCTGGTTTAAACTGCCGCTGGAAGGCGATGACGGGACGGTTCCGTCCCCGGAACACGACCTTTCCCCGGCGCGCGTCACTCTCGCCGGTCTTGGCCCGGGAGAGACCGAAGTCGCCGCCCGTTATCTGCGGGCGGGCGGCGTTTCCGATCTCGTCATATGCGGTGCATCAGGGCCGGATCCGGCGCCGGCCGATCTGGTGATTGCGGGCCTGCTGATGGCACCGGAAGATGCCCGGCGCCTGTGCAAACCGGGTGGCGCGCTCGTGCTCTGCGCCGGGCGCGAAACATTGGCGGGATTGTCGGCGACGGTCAAAGCCGCCGCGGCGATGCTGCTTGCCGAGCCGCTCACCCGCCCGAAGCTCTGGCGCGCCGTTGCGCTTGCCCTCGGCCTTGAGCGCGCCGATGAAGCGGCAGATGGACGGCCGGACCTGGCTTTCGCGCCGCCCCCACTCGATGAGGCGCGGGAGGCGGGTGCGCTCATCCTCGTTGCCGAGGACAATGCCACCAATCAGGCGGTGATCCGCAAGCTGCTGTCGCGCATGGGGTTTGCCTGCGAGATCGTCGGCGACGGTCGTGCCGCTCTGGCTGCTCTGGAGCAAGGCGACGGCTACGGCCTGTTACTGACCGACATCAACATGCCGGAGATGGACGGGTTTGCACTCGCCCGGGCCATCCGCGAACGGGGCGGTGCGACCGGAAATCGGTTGCCGGTCATTGCCCTCACAGCCGATGCGATGGTGGAAACCGAGACGGAATGTATGGCCGCCGGGATGGATGCATGTCTGACCAAACCGATAGACAGCAAGGCGCTCGGCGCGGTGCTCGCCTCTTACCTGCCGGAAGGCCTTCCCCTTCGGCGTGGCGCGGATATCGGGGAGCCCGGGGCAGAAGCGGTGATGCCGCCGAAATGGGACCGGGAAATCTTCGACCCGGCCTCGATGGAGGAGGCATTCGGTACTTTCAACGACGAGGCGAAGGAATTCGTTCTTTCCGCGCGCGGCGTTTGGGGAGGCAGGATCGAGGAGATCGGGGAGGCGATGCGCGCGGCCGATCATGGCGCCGCCCGTAATGCGGCACATTCCCTGAAAGGCGCCGCACTCTCGATCGGCGCCCTCCGGCTTGGCCGGATCGCGGGCGAAGTGCAGGACGCCCTCGACGGTGACGACGAGGTCATGGCGGGAATTATGGCCGAGCTGCTGCACCCGACACTCATCGAGTTTGATGAGACGGTCCAGCGCATATTCTAACAGTAGGGAAAAGGCGGATGGGTAACGGTGACTTCAACTACGATCTGATGAGCGTCCTCGTTCTCGAAGACGAATTTCACATCCGGAAATTGATCGTCAGACTGCTGCGCGAGATCGGGTTCGATTCGATCTATGAAGTCACCGACGGGATCGACGGCATGAAAGAGCTGTTGCGCGTCCGGCCCGATCTGATCTTGTGCGACATCCACATGGAACCAATGGGCGGGCTTAAATTCCTCGAAACGGTGCGCAGTCTGAAAACCAGTGAAGTTGCCAACCTGCCGGTAATTTTCCTGACCGCCGATGCGGATGTCGACACGGTGCTCAAAGCCAAGGAGCTGCGGGTCGACGGCTATATTACGAAACCGTTCTCTCTCGCCCATCTCAAGATCAAGATCGACACGGTCCTGACGGAACATGCGGCAACCTCCGGCGATTGAAGGCGTGGCGCCCGGGTTTGCGTGAGCACCGATTTGCCTGATCGCAGACGCGCGGACCCCTGCTGTCAAAATCGCGCACATATTCAAAATATTCGATATTTGGGGATTTGTTCCCCGCCTCTGTCATATTTGAATAACGCACCATCGATACCTTCGACCCTCGCTGGAACGTCTCGGCCTCAAACAGGAGGCCGATGGCAGGGCACAGTCCGCGAAACGGCTGGCCGATCAACCAACTCAATGGTGTGAGGGTGAGATATGACAAACGGTACGAATGAAACTGCGGTCGTGCAGGACCACGATCTCTCATTTGACGACTGGGACGACGTGAATTCTCCGCGTCCGGAGCTTTGCGATTTCGATCATGTGGTCGACAAAGCGATGAGCCGTCGTGGCTTTCTCGGCGCGTTGACCGTGTTCGGCGCTTCAAGCTTCCTGATGGGCACCTCCGCGCTGACGCCGGCCGAGGCGGCTTCCCGCCTTTCCTTCGAGCAGGTGGCGGCAAACACGCTGGACACCATCACGCTTCCGAAGGGGTACAACTGGAACGTTGTCACCACCTGGGGGCAGCCGCTCTGGTCTCACGGCGCCGAATTCGATCAAGCGACCCGGGGCACGGGCGAAACACAGGAATTCGCTTTCGGCGACAACAATGACGGCATGGCCCTGTTTGTTTCCGGCGGCAAGAATGTCCTCGCTGTGAACAACGAATACACCAACCGCTCGATCATTTACGGCGGTCGGGAGAGCAAGCTGCCGGAAAACGCCGACGATGTGCGCAAGGGCAAGGCCGCGCACGGCGTCAGTGTCATGGAAGTCGAGGAGCAGGATGGCCGCTGGAACGTCGTGATCGATTCGCCGCTGAACCGACGCATCACTGCCGATACGCCAATGGACCTGACTGGCCCGGCGCGCGGCCACGACCTGCTGAAGACCGCCGCCGACCCGAGCGGCACCACCTCGCTCGGTACCTGGAACAATTGCGGCAACGGCCGTACCCCGTGGGGCACCTATCTTGCCTGTGAGGAGAACTTCAACGGTTACTTCTCCTCCAGCGATGAGGCCTACAAGCCGAGCGCCGAGCTCAGCCGTTATGGCGTGAAGACAAAGGACTGGGGCTACGCCTGGGCGACCGCAGACGAGCGCTTCGATATCTCCAAGCACCCGCATGAGCCGAACCGTGCTGGTTATATTGTCGAGATCGATCCGATGGATCCGACCTCGACCCCGAAAAAGCGCACCGCCCTTGGCCGCTTCAAGCACGAGAACGCCGAAGTCGTGGTCGCGGCGAACGGTCAGGTCGTCGTCTATATGGGCGACGATGAGCGCGGCGAGTTTCTCTACAAATTCATCTCGGACGGTACCTATGCGGTGGGTGGTGACAATTCCGACCTGCTCGATACCGGTTCTCTCTTCGTCGCCAAGTTCAACGAGGACGGCAGTGGCGAGTGGCTGGCGCTCACCCCGGAAACCACGGGCATGTCCGCACCGGAAATCGCAATCCATACCCGGATCGCGGCTTCGAAAGTCGGGGCGACTACCATGGATCGGCCGGAATGGGTTTCCTCCCATCCGAAAAAGGCCGAGGTCTATTGCTGCCTGACCAACAACAAGAACCGTGGCGTGAAGCCGAATGCCGGTGGTGACGACACCTCCGCCAACGGTCCTAACCCGCGCGACAAGAACAATTATGGTCAGATCGTCCGCTGGCAGCCGGAAGGCGGCGACCATGTCGCGAGCGGTTTCAACTGGAACCTGTTCGTGCTTGCCGGCAACCCGACGGTTCATTCCGACGCCTATGCCGGCTCCGGGAACGTCAATGCCGACAACATGTTCAATTCCCCGGACGGTCTTGCCTTCGACAGCACCGGCCTGCTCTGGATCCAGACGGACGGCAACTACAAGAACGAAGGCGACTTTGCCGGCATGGGCAACAACCAGATGCTGGTCGGCGATCCGGAAACCGGAGAGATAAAGCGTTTCCTCGTCGGCCCCAAGGAGGCCGAGGTTACCGGCATCACCTGGAGCGCCGACCGCAAGACGCTTTTTGTCGGCATCCAGCATCCGGGCGAGAAGGGCAACAGTCACTTCCCGGGCGGTGGTGGCTCGGTGCCGCGCTCATGCGTCATCGCCATCAAACGTGACGATAACGGCCTGATCGGCTAGTCTTGCCGAAGCCTGAATCTGACGGCCGGTCGCATCTGCGGCCGGCCGTTTGCGTTTCATATCCTTCTCGAAGCGGGACGCGTTGCTGGTTAGGGTATGTGTCCTTGAGCGATTTTCCGGACTTCCCATGAAACGCATTGAATATTTTTACGCGGCCTATTCCGGCTATGCCTATATCGGCTCGTCTCTCTTGCAGGAGATCGCGGTCAAGGCGGGGGCAACACTCGTGCACCGGCCGTTTTTCCTCGGCGATCTGGTGCGTGCCCGGGGTAACGCGGGACGGGTTCGTGAGGAAACTTACAGCGCCTACTGGTTCGGACGCGAAATCGAGCGCTGGGCGGAGTATCGCGGGGCCAGAATCATCAAGCGACGGCCGACATATCACCACGAATCCTACGAGATGGCGAACCGGATGCTGATCGCCAGTGGTGAGACCGGGCAGGGAACGGACCGGCTGGCGCATGCCTTTCTGGAAGCGCATTGGGCGGAGGATGCGGACCTGTCAAAGCGCGAGACGCTGCTCGCCATTGCGGCTTCGGTGGGCATGGATGGGGCGGACCTGTTTGAAACCGCCGGCGCGGAAGAGATTGCCGCACAGCACCGCGTGAACACCGAGGAGGCTATCGCCCGGGGCTTCTTCGGCTCCCCGACCTATGTGGTCGATGGCGATCCGTTCTATGGCCAGGACCGGCTCGAGCTGGTGGCGCGGGCACTGGAAAAGCCCTTCGCGAACGACTGGGTTCTGCCATCCTAGAGGCCATGCCGGAAGTATGAAACTTGCACTCGGTTCGGGATCTTTTGATGTATGTCAAAGGCCCGTAACGGGAAACCTGTACACTCCCGTGTCATGACGAAATATCTGTTCGAGCAGAATCTGAATTTCCCGGACGGGCATCATCACGCCGACAGGCAGGTGAAGATGCAATGCCGGGATGTAAGCTTCTGGTACGGTAAAAAGCAGGCGCTGGACCGGGTCAATCTCGACCTTTACGACCGTGAGGTGACCGCTTTCATCGGGCCTTCGGGATGCGGCAAGTCGACCATGCTGCGGTGCCTGAACCGGACGAACGAAATCCTGCCGGGGACCCGTCTCGAAGGCACCATCACCCTGGACGGTCAGGATATCTACGATCCCGCACTTGATCCGACGGAGGTGCGCCGGCGTTTCGGCTGGGTGGCGCAGAAGCCGAACCCGTTCCCGTCCTCGATCTTCGACAATATCGCCTATGGCCCCCGGATCCGCGGCATGGCCCGGGATGGTGACGAACTTCGCGACGGCGTGCGGAGTTGCCTGGAGCGGGTGGGCATGTGGGAGGAAGTGAAGGACCGGCTGTCGGAGCCCGGAACCGATCTCTCCGGCGGGCAGCAGCAGCGACTCTGCATCGCCCGGGCGATCGCCTATGAGCCGGATGTCATCCTGATGGATGAGCCCTGTTCCGCGCTGGACCCCCATGCGACGGACCTGATCGAGCAGTTGATCGGGGAGCTGAAGACCGATTTCACCATCGTCATCATCACCCACAATTTGCGGCAGGCGGCCCAGGTCGCCCAGCGCACCGGATTTTTCCATCTCGGTGAGCTGGTAGAGATTGGCGACACGGAAACGCTGTTCAACGCGCCGGACGACCGCCGTTGCCGGGATTATATTGGCGGCCGCTACGGCTGATTGCTTCGGCTCGCTGTCGCCGGATCACCGCTGCGATTGCTATGGCAAGGCCAGTACCCAGCACCCACCAGGCAGGTCGAATGCCAATCCCAAGATCGAATTGCGACTGAAGCATGACCGAGAGTGGGACGTTATGTTTGAGCGAGATGCCGATACTCTCGCCAATGCCTGTCAGCAGGGCAGCACCGACGGCCAAAAGCACCAGTCCCTTGAGTGCCGGATCACCCAGACGCCAGCGCCATAGCCGATACAGCATCAGCCAGACAAACAAACCGCTGAACAGGATCGGCTCGGTCACATCGTTCTTGGATTGCAGAAAGAAATGCACCAGAGCGAGCAGGCCGATCGGATAGACCAGCTTGTGCAATGCCTGCCAGCGCCTGCCGCCGAGGCGCCGGATCATGGCGTCCGTCGATGTCGCGGCGAGGGCGGCGAGGCCGAGCAGGGCAACGAAGCCGATGGTCAGATAAAACCGGACTGCAATCTCGGTGCCGACCTTGAGCAGGTCCCAGGATTGCTGGCCCGCATACAGTGCGAGATGCAGGAGCACTGCGAGGAAGACGGAAACGCCGATCATCCGGCGCACGACGATCAGCCCGCTCCAACGCAGCGTGCGGCGCAGTGGTGTGACGGCCAGCGATGCCAGCAGGAATACCACAGACCACCAGCCGACCCGGTGGATGGCGACCTCCCACGGACGCGGTCCAAGGGTGCCGGACAGGCTGTCGAAAATCAGCAGCAGGGCCGGCGCCAGCAAGGCGAGGAAGGCGGCTAGTCTTGGCGGACAGATCCGCCCGGCCCGGTTCGTCCAGGGGAGATAGGCCGTAAGGGAACGGTTCAGTCCAGGGCTGCCGATAACAACACTCATGCGGTACTCTCTTCTTGCCTGCGCCGGAAATTCGCCGGTCCCGGTCAAGCTGGGCAGTTTCCGCACAGCCGCAACCCACTATTGCGTGACCTGGCTTCCCGGAGTGGCCGTTTCGGAGACGAAATCGCGCACTGCAGCGATGGTTTCGGCAAGACGGAACACCTCCTCACCCTCATGCCCGATTGGCAGGGTGGCGATGCAATTGTCGTAGAGAGTCCGCAGGCCCGCGCCCAGATCGGCGACCGGGATGCGGCGTCTGTGCACGGCCCAGCAGGCCACGGCGATTTCGAGCCCGATGATTTTCCAGCAGGCATCGATCTGCCGCGCCAGTTCGTGCACGGCGTGGACGGCATTGCTGGCGGTATCTTCGACCCCGTCCGCCACCTGTCCGGACGGATGCAGCAGATGCGGTTGCGCCCAGATCTTGACCGACGTGATCAGCGAAGCGGTGATGTGCCCGAGATTGAGGAACTGGACGCCGCCGACAGCCGAGTCTGCTTCCGCCAGCCCGATTGGCAGGCCGGAGAAGGCGGGCCATTGCTGTTTGTGAACCCGCTCGCCCGCCAGATCGGCCATCTTCGCCAGCGCCTGCCGCATGCCGTCGAGTGCGAGGGTCATCCGGGTGGTGTCCATGTTGCCGTGCGAATAGGCGGGGTTCGGCCCGATATTGACCAGGGGGTTGATCACCGTGCCGGCCAGCTCGTCATTCCAGACCTGTTCCAGCCAGGTCGCGCATTCCAGCCCGGCGCCGTTCACCTGGCCGGCATCGCGGAAGCTGAGGGGATCCTGCAGGAAGCGGGCGGCGCCCGGCTGCCAGAGAACACTGTCCGCCAAAGCCTCGCGCATGCGGGCGGCGGAGCGGGCCTGGCCTTGACGGCGATGCACGGAATTCACCGGCTCGGAGATCGCATCGAGGTTGCAGCGGAAGCCTTCCATGGTCATCGCGGCGGCGAGATCGAAGCCGCGCATCAGCTCGGAAAGCTCGGTGATGCAAAGCGCGCCGCTTGCCAGGCTGAGCGCGTTGCAATTGATCATCGCAAGCGCGTCCTTGGGGAAGGGAAGCCCTTGCTCGACAGCTTTCGGATGGGACAGCGCCCAGTCCGCGATCTGTGACAGCGGCACAAGGTCGGAGGCACCGATCGACCCGCTGGTATCGATGTTCGGCATCTCGTGCGCGGAGGCCATTTCCGCCATCAGCTCGATCAGCTCCAGAGAGGCACCGGAGGATCCCGAGGCCAGTTCATGCAGCAGCACGATGATCGTTGCCCGAACCACGTCCGGCTCGGCCGTCGGGCCCGGCACGCGGGTGCCATGCCCCCGTATCAGCCGCCGATTATAGGCGGCGGCCTCGTCCGCGCTGACCTTGTGCTCTTTCTGCGAGCCGACGCCTGTGTTGATGCCGTAGACCGGGGCGTCCCCGGAGAGAATCCGGTCCACTGCCTGCCGGGCTTCGCGGATACGCTCCTGCACGGCGGGCGCAAGGCTGAAGGATGTGGCATTTCGTGCCGCCGCCACCAGCCGCTCGCAGGTCAGCGGCGCTTCGCCGACGACGAAGCCGGATGTCTCTCTCCCGGCGCTCATCAGCGGATGGAAGGCAGGTTGAGGCCATGCTCCTTCGCGCAGTCCACGGCGATCTCGTAGCCCGCATCCGCATGCCGCATGACGCCGGTCGCCGGATCGTTCCAGAGCACCCTCTCCAGCCGCCGGTCCGCATCCTCGGTGCCGTCGCAGACGATGACCATGCCGGCATGCTGGGAGAAGCCCATGCCGACGCCGCCGCCATGATGCAGCGAGACCCAGGTGGCGCCCGAGGCCGTATTTAGCAGCGCGTTCAGCAGCGGCCAGTCGGAGACCGCATCGGAGCCGTCCTTCATGGACTCGGTTTCCCGGTTCGGGGAGGCAACGGAGCCGCTGTCGAGATGGTCGCGGCCGATCACCACGGGGGCTTTCAGCTCGCCGTTCCGGACCATCTCGTTGAAGGCGAGGCCGAGCCGGTGCCGGTCGCCGAGGCCAACCCAGCAGATCCGCGCCGGCAGGCCCTGGAACGAGATCCGCTCCCGCGCCATGTCGAGCCAGTTATGCAGATGCGTGTCGTCCGGCATCAGCTCCTTCACCTTGGCGTCGGTCTTGTAGATATCCTCCGGATCGCCGGAGAGAGCGACCCAGCGGAACGGGCCAACGCCGCGGCAGAACAGAGGCCGGATATAGGCGGGCACGAAGCCGGGGAAGGCGAAGGCGTTCTCCAGCCCTTCCTCCAGCGCGACCTGCCGGATGTTGTTGCCGTAATCGACGGTGGGGACGTCCCGTTCCGAGAAGGCGACCATCGCCGCCACATGCACTTTCATGGACGCGCGGGCGGCTTTCTCGACGGCTTTCGGATCGCTTTCCTGCTTCTCCCGCCACTCCGCGACGGTCCATCCCTGCGGCAGGTAGCCGTGCACCGGATCGTGCGCCGAGGTCTGGTCGGTGACGATGTCCGGGCGGATGCCGCGCCGCTCGATCTCCGGCACGATGTCGGCCGCATTGCCGAGCAGGCCGACGGATTTCGCCTCACCCGCCGCTGTCCAGCGCTCGATCATTTCAAGCGCCTCATCGAGGCTGGTGGCCTTCTCGTCGACATAGCCGGTGCGCAGGCGGAAATCGATCCTTGTCTCGTCGCATTCGACGGCAAGGCAGCAGGCGCCCGCAAAGACGGCGGCGAGCGGTTGCGCGCCGCCCATGCCGCCGAGACCGGCTGTCAGGATCCATTTGCCCTTCAGGCTGCCGCCATAATGCTGGCGTCCCGCTTCGACAAATGTCTCATAGGTGCCCTGCACGATGCCCTGGCTGCCGATATAGATCCAGGAGCCGGCCGTCATCTGGCCGTACATCATCAGGCCCTTGCGATCGAGCTCGTTGAAATGCTCCCAGGTGGCCCAGTGCGGCACCAGATTGGAGTTGGCGATCAGTACGCGCGGCGCGTCCTTGTGCGTGCGGAACACACCGACCGGACGGCCGGATTGCACCAGCAGGGTCTCGTCCTCTTCCAGCGCCTTCAGGCTGGCGACGATCCGGTCGAAATCGTCCCATGTCCGGGCGGCCCGGCCGATGCCGCCATAGACCACCAGCTCATGCGGGTTCTCGGCCACGTCCGGATGCAGGTTGTTCATCAGCATTCGCATCGGAGCTTCAGTGGTCCAATGCTTGGCGCTCAGCTCCGGGCCGGTCGGCGGGAAGATGTCGCGGGCATTCTTGCGGGGATTTGTCATGGTTTCGGCTCCGGTTTAGTAGCGGGCGGAAAGGGTCATCAGCGGGCCGTGCTCGGTGGCCTCCGCGACGGTTTTGTCGAGGATGCGTTCGGCGACAGCTTCGATATCGACCGCGACCTCGCGATCCTCGGTCAGGGTCGGCGAGACGGTGCGGATGGTGGAGACCGCGCGCTGCAGGGCTGCGCTGGTTTTCAGCGGGGCGCGGAATTCCACACCCTGTGCGGCGCAGAGCAGCTCGACGGCGATGATCCGGGTCAGGTTGTCGTTCATCCGCATCAGCCGGCGGGCGCCATGGGCGGCCATGGAAACATGATCTTCCTGATTGGCGCTGGTCGGTGTCGAATCCGTCGAGCAGGGATTGGCGAGATGCTTGTTCTCGCTCATCAGCGCGGCGGTGGTGACCTCCGCGATCATCATCCCGGAATTCAAACCGGGCTCCGGCGTCAGGAAGGCAGGCAGGTCGAAGGACAGCACCGGATCGACCATCAACGCGACGCGGCGCTGGGCGATGGCACCGATCTCGGCGATGGCGATGGCCATCTGGTCGGCGGCGAAGCCGACCGGCTCGGCGTGGAAGTTGCCGCCGGAAATGATCCGGCCGTCCTCGACCAGCACAAGCGGGTTATCGGTGACCGCGTTGGCTTCGATCTCCAGCGTGCGTGCGGCGTGGCGCATCATGTCGATGGCGGCGCCGGAGACCTGCGGGTGGCAACGAATGCAATAGGGGTCCTGCACGCGGGTATCGCCGAGCACATGACTTTCACGGATCTCCGATCCGTCCATCAGCGCCCGCATGGCCGCGGCGACATCGATCTGGCCGGGCTGGCCGCGAAGCGCGTGAATGGCTGGATGCAATGGCGCGGTGGAGCCCATGATGGCGTCGGTGGAGAGGGCTGCCGCAACCACACCCGCCTCGACATTTCGCCAGGCATGGGACAGGGCGGCCAGCGCGTAGGCAGTGCAGAACTGGGTGCCGTTGATCAGCGCCAGCCCTTCCTTCGGGCCAAGCTCGATTGGTGTCAGTCCCGCTGCGTCCAGCGCTTCCTTGCCCGGCATAATCCGGCCTTTGTACTCGGCCTTGCCCTCGCCGATCAGCACCGCCGCCATGTGGGCGAGCGGGGCAAGGTCGCCGGAGGCACCGACGGAACCCTGGCTCGGTACGATGGGGGTCACCCGGGCGCGCAACATTGCCTCGATCAGCTCGATCACTTCCCAGCGCACGCCGGAGGCACCGCGTCCGAGGGACAGCAGCTTCAATATCATCATCGCCCGCACGACCTGCGTCTCCGTCGGTGCGCCGACACCAGCGCAGTGGGAGCGGATCAGGTTGCGTTGCAGGGTCGAGGTGTCTTCCGGCGCGATGCGTACGGTGGCGAGCTTGCCGAAGCCGGTATTCACACCGTAGACGGCTTCATCTCCGTTGGCTGCCTGGGCGACAAGTGCAGCAGCCGCATCGACGGCGGGCTTCGCCGCCCGGTCGAGCCGGAACCGGTGGCCCTGGCCACGCAGGCCTTCGAGATCAAGCAGCGTGGTGCTGCCCGGCGTCAGGATGATGTCGCTCATGAAGTCCCCGCGAAAATGCGCTTGTGAAGAGGATTGAATCCGATGCGGTAGGCCAGCTCCGCCGGCTCGCTGACATTCCAGATGGCGAGATCGGCCCGCTTGCCGGCTTCGATGGTGCCGGCATCGTCGAGATCGAGCGCCTGAGCGGCGATCCGGGTTGCGCCTGCCAGTGCCTCCTCCGGTGTCATCCGGAACAACGTGCAGGCCATGTTCATGGCCAACAGCAGGGAGGTCAGTGGCGAAGAGCCGGGATTGCAGTCCGTCGCAATCGCCATTGGCACGCCCGCATCGCGCAGGGCCTGAACCGGTGGCAGCTGCGTCTCGCGCAACGTGTAGAATGCTCCGGGCAGCAACACGGCGACGGTGCCACTTTCGGCCATGGCGGCAATGCCGTCTGCGCCGAGATATTCCAGATGATCCGCCGACAGTGCACCGTAGCGCGCGGCCAGCGCCGTGCCGCCGAGATCGGAAAGCTGCTCGGCATGGAGTTTCACCGGCAGGCCGAGTGTTTTGGCTCGTTCGAAAATCCGCTCGATCTGCGCCGGGCTGAAACCGATGCCTTCGCAGAAACCGTCCACCGCATCAGCGAGGCCTTCTTCCGCTGCTTTCGTCAGGGCCGGCAGGCAGATCTCGTCGATATAGGCATCCGGCCGGTTCTTGTATTCCGCCGGTACCGCATGGGCGCCGAGAAAGCTCGTGCGGACACGGATCGGCCGCTCCCGCCCGATCCGCCGCGCGGCGCGCAGCATGCGCAGCTCGGTCTCGATATCGAGACCGTAACCCGACTTGATTTCGATGGTGGCGACACCTTCCGCCAGCAGCGCATCGATGCGGGGCAGGGCGTCGGCGACCAGCGCATCCTCACTCGCCGCGCGGGTGGCCGTCACGGTGGAGACGATGCCGCCGCCAGCGCGCGCCACTTCCTCGTAACTCGCGCCTTCAAGCCGCAGTTCGAACTCTCGGGCCCGGTTGCCGCCGAAGACGATATGAGTGTGGCAATCCACCAGTGCGGGGGTGATGAGCCGCCCGCCAAGATCCTCGCGCGGCCAGTGTGCAAAGTTGTCCGGCAGGCCCGCTTCCGGGCCTGCCCAGGCGATTTTCCCGTCCCACAGCGCGACGGCGCCGCTCTTCACCAGGCCATAGGCGCTGGTGTCTGGGAGCATGGTCGCGAGCGTGGTATTGCCGAGGATCTGCATGGCCGTCTGGTCCGAATAGAAGCTTGCCCGGAAGGCTGATTTGAATATTATGTCTATACATAATAATTGCTGTCAACAAGGAGACGCCACCGTGACGACGGTTTTCGCAGAGACGGTTCTGATGGAAGACGGCTGGCAGCGGGATGCGCTGGTCACGATCGATGGCTCCGGCCGGATCGGGACTGTCAGGACCGGCGAGGCTTCTGCCGCCGGTGGTGCGGACCATCGCGCCGCCGTGTTGCTGCCCGCCCCGGTTAACCTGCATTCCCATGCTTTCCAGCGTGCCATGGCCGGCTTGACGGAGGGGCGGGGGCCCGATCCGAAGGACAGTTTCTGGACATGGCGGCGGCTGATGTACCGCTTTCTGCAATCCCTGACGCCGGCGCATGTGAGCGCGGTCACGGCACTGGTGCAGATGGAAATGCTGGAAGCGGGCTATGCCGGATCGGTGGAGTTCCACTATCTGCATCATCAGGTCGACGGCACGCCCTATGCGGCCCTCGGCGAAATGAGCGAACGCGTCACAGAGGCTGCGGCGGAGACGGGCATCGGCCTTACCCTGGCGCCGGTTCTGTATCAGGTCGGTGGCTGTGACGGGCGTGCTCTCGGGCCGGGGCAGATCCGCTTCGGGAACGACCCGGATCGCTATGCGCGGCTGCTCGAAGAAGCCGAAACGTCTGTGGCGAAACTGACGGCTGATTGCGCCATCGGGGTTGCGCCACATTCTTTGCGCGCGGTGACGCGAGAGGCGCTTGCCGGTGCCGCAGCGCTGCGTCCGGACCGGCCAATTCATATCCATGTCGCCGAGCAGGTGGCCGAGGTCGAGGAGGTTGAAGCCGCCTGGGGCGCGCGGCCGATGGCCTGGCTCTTGGAGAACCATGCGGTCGACCAGCACTGGTGCCTGATCCATGCCACCCAGATGGAGCCGTCCGAGACCGAGGCGATGGCAAAGAGCGGTGCGGTCGCCGGGCTTTGCCCGATCACCGAATCCAGTCTTGGCGACGGGATCTTCGATGGTGTCCGGTATCGCGCGGCTGGCGGGAGCTTCGGTGTCGGGTCCGACTCGAATATCCGGATCTCGCTCAGCGAGGAGTTGCGGACGCTGGAATATTCCCAGCGGTTGCGGGACAAGGGACGCGCCGTCCTGGCCGAGCAGGAACGCTCCGCCGGGCGGGTGCTGTTCGAAGAGGCGGTACGGGGCGGCGCGCAAGCGGCCGGGCGGGATAGCGGGGCGATTGCGCCGGGACGGGTTGCCGATCTGGTGGCTCTGGACGGAGCCGCGCTCGATATTGCCGGGAGGACCGGGGACCGTATCCTCGATACCTTCATCTTCGCCGGTGACGACCGCTGGGTCCGTGATGTCTGGTCCGCTGGACGGCATGTGGTAAGAGACGGCCGGCACATTGCCCGAGACCAGATCCGGGCTCGCTACCGTGAAGCACTCCGTGATCTGGAGGACGCACTCTGACACAGTCAGCGCTCAAGTCCTGGCAAGGCATTCAGGCAGAGATCAAGCGCCGCATCGCCAACCGCGTCTGGCGGCCGGGTGAGCTGATCCCCGGCGAGATGGAGCTTGCGGCGGAATTCGGCTGTGCCCGGGCGACAGTGAACCGGGCTCTGCAGGGATTGGCCGACAGCGGGTTGCTGGAGCGTCGGCGTAAGGCAGGCACTCGCGTCGCGCTCGACCCGGTGCGCAAGGCAACGCTGGAAATTCCGATTACCCGGATCGAGGTTGAGGCTATGGGCTGCGCCTATCGCTTCGATATCCTGGAACGGAGGCGGGCGCGGTTACCGGCCGGGATCACGGAGATGATGGCGCTAACCGAAGCACCGGATGCGCTTCGCATCAAGGGGCTGCATCTGGCGGACGGTGCGCCTTTCCTCTACGAGGACCGGTGGGTCAATCTGCAGGCGGTGCCAGCATTCGCGGAGGCCGACTTTTCCGCAATCAGTCCGAACGAATGGCTGGTGCGCAACCAGCCCTTCACGCGCGGCGATATCGCATTTTCAGCCGGGAACGCGTCTGAAGAAGAGGCGGAGTGTCTCGCCACGGATGTCGGGGTTGCACTGTTCGTGATCGAACGTGTGACCTGGAGTGCCGAGATCCCGATCACTGTGGTTCGTCTTTCCTACCGACCGGGCTACAGGATGGCGACGACGGTCTAGGTGGCCACGACCTGTTCCGAGGCGATCAGCGGACAACGGATAGTGAAAGTTGTCCCGTTTCCACGGGACGAACTGCACTGGATCGTGCCTCCAAGAACCTGGGTCACCTGATTGAAGACGATGTGGAGGCCGAGCCCGGTCCCGCCATGCCCGCGGGCGGTGGTGAAGAAGGGATCGAAGATGCGTTTCACAGTATCCCTGTCCATGCCCTTCCCGTTATCCGAAATGGCCAAAACGGCATGGTTGTTTTCCTTGCGGGCCGAGATCTGGATTTTTCCGTCAGCATCAGTGTCGAATGCATGAATGACCGCATTGAGCACGATGTTGGTGACGATTTGGGACAGGGATCCGGGGAAAGTATCCATCGATACGCTCTGTTCACAATCAAGCGACAGAGAATGTCCGCTCTGGGCGAGCCTCGGTTTCATGCTCGTTGCAATCTCATCGAGATATTTCGCGAGATCAAAAGTCCTGCGGGCATCGCTGGACTGGTCCGCCGCGACTTGCTTGAAGCTCCGGATCAGGTCTGCGGCACGGAAGAGGTTGCTGGAGGTGATCTGCGCGGTTTCTTCAAGATCGGACAGTATCTGGTCGAGTTTCTGGCGCGAAACCGGTCCTCCGAGAATAGTTTCCCGGATCTTTCTGGATATCTCGAGCATATGGGAGCTTGCAGTGACCCCGATCCCGATCGGCGTGTTGATTTCGTGGGCGACGCCCGCAACCAGTCCGCCAAGCGACGCCATTTTCTCTGACTGGATGAGATCGGCTTCGGCCCTTTTTTGATCAGTGACATCGAAATGCCAGATGATAACTGCCGGGACTCCCTCAAACTCGATTGGGATGCCATCCAGCCACGACCACCAGAGCTTTCCATCAAGGGCGGCTCGTTCAATCACGATGTTGTTGAAACCCTCGCCTCTGGAGATAAGACCCAACACCAAATCTGCGTCTACGGCATGCCTGTATGTGATCATGAAATCGGTGGTTTCGATCGCCGCATCCGGATCCAGTCCGAACATCTGGAAGAACCGCTGGTTGGCGTACAACCGTTTCAGTGGCTCTTGCTGGACGACCGAGATACCGGCGGAAGAGCTATCAAGGATGCGACGAAGCCGACCTTCGCTCACTTCAATGGCCGCGCGCGATTCCCTGAGGTCCTCTTCTACCTGTTTGCGCTCGGAAACTTCCTTGATCAGATCCTTGGTCCGTGCCGAGACCAACTCTTCCAGATGATCCCGGTGATGACGCAATTCCGCCTCACGCTTTTCGACAGCGTCCGCGAGCGCGTTGAAGGAGTTGCCAAGACTCCCCAGTTCGTCGCCGCGATTTACGGCGATCCGGGTATCCGGCTTTCCTTCCCGGAGGTCGTTTGCGACTGAAACCATTTGCTGCAGGCTGGCTGTCATGCCGCGGGCCATGAAGAATGCGAACAGCATGCCGACCACTATTGCTGCGAGCGTATAGAGAATTCCATCCCTGGTGACGATATCGAGATTGCGGACAACATCATCCCGGGAGATAGCCACCCTGGCCCAGGCGATGTGTTGGCCATTGACCATAACCGGCGCGGCAACGTCGATCAGGTGATTGTTCTGATTGAGAACGAGCGTCGAACGCTCGGCGGCCAAGAGTGACAGGCTCCTTTCATCCTGGAGGAATTGGCCGACATATTGCCGATCGCTATGACCCAGAACGCGCGCCTCGGGACTTATGATCATCGCATAGATGAGGCCTGGATACCTGGACTGGGATGAAACGACTTCCTCCAGTCCAAGCACATCGTTCGCGAGCACCCAGGAAGTGCTGTTCGCTGCCATTGTTTCGGCGAGGCTTCGGGTCTGGGAAACGCCCTGCTCTGCAAGGAAGGCCTGCTGACGGATAACGAGGTCGAAGACAAAGATGGTCATCAGGACGGCATGTACGGCAATGATGCCAAGCATGAGCTGGCGTCGGATTGACGCTGTCCAGAGCCCCGCAATGCGGTGCCATAAACGATAGATCAAAATTCGACCCCTTGATCGATGCTTAGTGCGCCGGACGCACCGCCGTGTTGAACGTTGCGACGAATTCAACGACGGGCCGGTAGGTTTCGTTGGTGGCAGCCTCAAACTGCGAGAGGTCCATGCGCGAAAGGATTTCTTTGCCTTCGTTGTGAGTGTGCAGGGCGAACAGTACTGCTGCGACTTTGTCGACAACATCGCCCGGCACGTTTTCGTGAACGACCAGACCGTTATTGGGCAATGACTCGGTTTGCCATTTTACCTCCAATTCTTCCGCGAGTTCCGGGCGCTCTGCGGAAAGCAGTCGCCACGGTGGCGGCCATGTGGCGCCGGCGGCCGTATCGCCAAGGAATACATTCATGACCGAAGATTCCTGTGAGCCGACATAGCGGATGTCGATCTCCTTCATGACGTCGAGGCCGTGGGATTGCAGGTAGTACTGGGGCATCATCGTTGCTGCGAGGGCGGTTGGCGCTGGAAAACTGACCGCCTTGCTTTTCAGATCGCTGACATTTTCGATACCGGAATCTTTGCGGACAAGAATGATCCCTCTGAAGTTATGGTCGTCGCCCATTTTCCCGAAAACGCGGTAGCCATGTCCCAGTGAGTTGATCGTCTGGAACGGGTTGGGAAGGGAGAACTGGAACTTTCCCTCGTATAGTTTCTGGTCGTAGGCGGCGTAATTTCTGGATGCTTCGACACGAAACCGGGTGTCCGGGATCTGCTTTTCGAGGTGCCGCATCATCGGTCCGAAGATCTCGTGAAGGCGGGCTGGATTATGCAGCGGATGGATCCCGAAATTGTAGGCCGTTTGCTCACTGGAGGCGGCGATTTTTTCACCGAACTCCGGAGCGGAAGTTTGCGGCTGTGGATCGTCGCAGGCAGAGAGTCCGATCGCGAGGAAAAACGATGCGGTTACGCGGGCAAGCAAACAGGGACGTGACCCGTCTCGCGTTTTACGCATCTGTTTCCGTTTGAATTTCCCAGAATGTGTGGTGGAAAACTTCCTTGATCCGGACATTTCGCTCCTCCGGTTCGATTGCCGATCGACGGTCCCCGTTGAGTCCGAGAAGGATCATAGGTGGTGAGAAAACAAGAAATTGTTAACGCTGGGTAGAAGCGTTCTGTTTCCGTATTTCTGTCAGACGCTCAATGAGGAGGCTTGCATCCTCTTCCGAGATTGTCCGAAGAAGCCCATTGACCCAGCGTTCGTGCACGTCCGCCATATCGGCGAAAACGGCTTCGCCCTTGTGGGTCAGTCTTACCAGCGTGGCCCGTTTGTCTCCGGGCACTGGAAGCCGTTCCACCAATCCGTCCTGCACCAGCCGCTCGACGATCCCTGTGACATTGCCATTCGAGACCATCAGCTTTTCGGAAAGGGCGCTCATGCGGAGGCCGTTCTCACTGCGCTCCAACATGGCCAGGATTTCGAACCGCGGCAGAGTTTGGTCATAAGAGACTCGCATCTCCTCACGCAGGATATTCTCAACCGAACGAGTGGTTCGCAGAATGTTCAGCCAAAGCCGGAGCCGGGTTTTGCGTGTCTCTGCATTTTCCGCGAGACGTGTGCTTGGTGCTTGCGCCATTCGTGAATGTTAGGCTTTTGAATTAATTTCGCAGCAAAAAATTGAGTCTTAATTGAAACTGGCCGCCGGTTGGTGCGTCTCCTAGGATCGCGTTTAGACGCTTTGCTGGTAATTAACGTGAAATGGCGGCGCATGATTGCCGATTGGAACGATGCTTACGCGAACGGTCCGCACATTGCCGGAGCGGAGACCTACCCGCCGATGTGGCAGCAGTGGGCCGCTGCATTTCGAGATGAATTGGCTGACCGGGCGGAGCTCGATATCCCTTACGGAGAGGGCGCGCGTAACCGCTACGATCTGTTCCGGCCTGCCGGTCCGGCGACCGGACTGGCGCTGTTCATTCATGGCGGCTACTGGCGGGCTTTTGACAAAAGTACCTGGTCGCATCTGGCACGCGGCGCAGTCGATCGTGGCTGGGCCGTTGCCATCCCGAGCTATACTCTGGCGCCGGAAGCGCGCATTGCGGAAATCACGGTCGAGATTAGCCGGGCTATTGCGGCGGCAGCGGAGCGCGTCGACGGCCCCGTTCATCTTGCCGGTCACTCCGCCGGAGGGCATCTGGTCAGCCGCATGCTCTGCCGTAACGTGCCGCTGGATGCCGCGCTCCGGGCGCGAATCCGAAAGGTCGTCTCGATCAGCGGCCTGCACGATCTGCGCCCCTTGCTGAATCTTGAAATGAATGCCGATCTGAAACTCGACGAAGCCGAGGCTGCTGTAGAGAGCCCGGTTTTGCAGTACCCGGTGCCCGATGCCCGGCTGACCTGCTGGGTCGGCTCCGGCGAGCGTCCGGAATTCCTGCGGCAAAACGACCTTCTTGCCACTATCTGGGGCGGGCTTGGCGCCGAAACGGATAGTGTCCATGCCGACGGCAAACATCACTTCGACGTAATCGAAGATCTGGCGGACGCCACCTCGGATCTGACCCGGAGTTTCACCACCCGGGGCTTCACCAAAGGAGAATACTGACTTATGGCCGCTTTCCAGATGCAGCAGCATGTGCGCTTTCAGCATTGCGACCCTGCGGCGATGGTTTTCTATCCTCGCTATTTCGAGATGATCAATCTCACCGTCGAGGAATGGTTTCGCATCGGGCTCGATTGGGGCTTCCACCAAATGCACGAGGTTGACGACCGGGGAATTCCAACGGCCAAAATCGCTGTCGATTTCAGTGCCCCCAGTAGGCTGGGCGATGTGCTGGACTGGAGCCTCGTGGTCAAGCGGGTCGGAACGTCCAGTCTCGATGTCGAGATCGTTGCAAGCTGTGAAGGGGAGGTGCGCCTTACCTGCCGGTCAACCCTCGTGCAGTTCGTGAAAAGCACCGGTCGGCCGGTCGCCTGGGACGAGGAAATCCGGAATCGGATAAGTGAGTTCGCTGAACAGACAGCCACCAATCTCTAGTTTGATTGTTGGGTTTTTCGCAAAAATGTCAGCTTCGGGATATCCTTCAACGGTGAATTTTTTACGTGAAGTTAACCATTCCGGGTGGATAATGAAGCAAGCAATTGATACCGAGATTTAAGCCATGCGGGCGTGACGGAGAGAGTGATGAGCAACATTATGGAAAATCAGGAATTCGCGATCCTCGTGGTCGACGACGCTCCTGAGAACGTCATGTTGCTCAGTCTTATCCTGAAAGATCTCGGCTCTGTTTCCTCCGCCCTGAGTGGGCGTGAAGCGATCGACAAGGCCCTCGAAAACCCGCCGGACCTGATCCTGCTCGATATCCAGATGCCGGAGCTGGACGGGTATGATGTGATCAAGGCTTTGAAGAACGATCCGCGGACAGAAAATGTGCCGGTGATTTTCGTGACCGGTCTCTCCGATGATGGGGACGAGGAAAAGGGCCTGAAGCTCGGGGCGATCGATTACATCACCAAGCCATACAAGCCGACGGTGGTGACGGCCCGGGTCCGGAATCATCTCAGGCTGCGGGAATATGCCGTACGCCTTGAGCATATGAACGTGGAACTGGAGCGTCTGGCGACGACGGATGCGCTGACCTCAGCTTTTAACCGGCGCTACTTCATGTCCAAGCTGGAAGATGAAGTTGAGCGTGTGCGCCGCTACAAGCATCCATCCTCGTTGCTTATGATCGACGTCGACCACTTCAAACGCATCAACGACACCTATGGTCACGATGTCGGCGACATCGTGCTGGTGCATCTGGTTAAACTTCTGGAAGACCAGGTGCGACAACTGGACACTGTGGCGCGGATCGGCGGCGAGGAGTTCGCAATTCTGTTGCCGGAAACGAGCAAAAAAGAAGCCGTGGTTTCTGCGGAACGCCTGCTTGGCATCGTACGGGCGGCGAGCATCGAGGCGGCGGGGGACAATCTCCAGTTCACCATCAGTATCGGCTGCACGGAGTTCGGTGCTGAATGCCCGAAAGTGGAAGGTATCCTGAAAACAGCGGACCTCGCCCTCTATGACGCCAAGAAGAGCGGCCGGGATCGGGTTGTCGTTGGGGACGCCTCTGAATTGGTGTGAGGTGCATCCCGCATTTGCCCTCGCCTGACATTCCCTCTAAGTGATCTTTGCAGGACCGCGCGGTTTCTTTCGCAGCGCGTACGTATGGCATTGCCGAATCGAAAGGAAGTCATCCGATGGAATTTACCAATCCGAAAGGCGTTGCGGCGCCGGCGTCTAATTACTCGCACCTGGTCACGGTGCCGGCCAATGCCAGGCGTGCCATTGCTTCCGGCCAGATCGGGCTTGCTCCGGATGGCTCGGTGCGCGAAGGGCTGGAAGCCCAGACGGTTCAGGCGTTTGAAAACCTGTTCAAGGTTATCGAAGGCGCTGGCATGACCAAAAAGGACATCGTGAAAATCGTCTTCTATTCGACGGTTCCGGGTTCGGTTGCCTCTTTCCGCGAGATCCGCGATCGGATGTTTGACGGGCATGCGCCTGCCTGCACCTATCTGGAAATCTCCGCTCTCGCGACGCCTGACTTCCTCTGCGAAGTCGAGGGTGAGGCCGTCGCGCTCTGACGGGCGCGACGATCGGGAGACGGGCCGGTGATTGACGATTTTCTGTTGCGGGCGCTTGCCGCCGGGATCGGTGCTGCACTTGCTGCGGGGCCACTGGGCTGTTTCGTGGTCTGGCGCCGGCTCGCCTATTTCGGCGACACAATGGCCCATTCCGCGCTGCTCGGGCTGGCGCTCGGCTTTTTAATGAATGTCGAGCCGGTGCTGGGGATCTTCGCCGTTACCGTCGCCGTGGCCGCGCTCCTGCTGTCGCTTGAGCGCTGGAGCACAGTGCCGACAGACACGCTGCTGGGCATTCTCTCGCACGGGGCTCTGGCCATGGGGCTGGTCGCCATCGGGTTGATGAGCTGGCTCAGGGTCGATCTGATGGGCGTGCTGTTCGGCGATGTGCTGTCGGTTTCCACGCAGGACATCATGTTGATCTACGCCGTTGTCGCGGTGGTTCTGGTCTGTCTCTGGCGGATATGGGAGCCGCTGCTGGCGACCACTGTCAGCAGTGATCTGGCGCAGGCAGAAGGGCTGGGCGGTCGCAGAGCCAATTTGGTTTTCACTTTGCTGCTTGCCCTGGTCATCGCCGTGGCGATCAAGGTCGTCGGGGTTCTGCTGATCACATCTCTGCTGATCCTGCCCGCCGCCGGTGCGCGGCGCTGGGCCACGAGCCCGGAGGCCATGGTCGCCGGTGCCGTCGTTATCGGGGTTTTCTCCGTGGTGATCGGAATGCTGGGCTCGCTGGAGTTCGATACGCCTGCGGGCCCGTCAATCGTGCTCGTTGCTTTTGCCGTCTTCCTGATTGGTTTGCCGCGCTGGCCGGGCAGATTGTCGGCGAGGGAATAGGCGGTTCGGTCAGATCGGACTTGAATTCAGAATTTGTTATGTTATAACGTTTTTGAATTCACTCATTGAGATCCCCCATGAGATATCCGTTTCTACAGATCGGCGGCTTATTCGCCGTTATTCTGCTTGTTGCCCTGCCTGCGCGTGCCGAGCTTTCGGTTGTCGCGTCAATCCCGCCGGTGCACAGCCTTGTCGCGAAGGTCATGGCCGGTGCGGGCGAGCCGCATTTGCTGCTCCGGAACGGACAGTCGCCGCATGAATATGCGCTGCGTCCATCCGATGCCCGGGCGATCGAAAACGCCGATCTGATCATTCTTGTATCCCCCACTATCGAGACTTTCCTCGGAGCCGCGGTTGAGCGGAATGCGGATCATGACGGCCGGGTCGTTGAATTGAGTGAGGCCAAAGGTGTCACGCATCTGAGCGTTCGCGAGGGTACGCTTTGGGACTCTCCAGAGCATGACGAGCACACGGAGCATGGGCATGATGAACATGACGACAAGAGTGCCGAGGAGCAGGCTGCACACGATCATGGTCCGGATGATCCGCATGTCTGGCTGAGCCCGTCCAACGCACAGGCCTTTGTCACCGCGATTGCAGCATCGCTTGCCGCGCGGGACCCGGATCGTGCTGCGCTCTATCACGCCAATGCGGTGGCGGCCGTGCAGGATCTTGAGGAACTCTCGCAAACCATCCGGCAGAAACTCGCGCCGGTTAAAGATCGGCCGTTCCTGGTCTTCCACGATGCTTATCAGTATTTCGAAGCCGCGTTCGATTTGACGGCAGCCGGTGCAATCAGCCTGGGAACAGGCGCCCCTCCGGGGGCAGCACGGCTGCGGGCACTCCGGCAACGGGTCGCGGATGGCGATATCCGCTGCATCTTTCGCGAAGTCCAGTTCAGGCCTCGCCTTGCGGAGGTTGTTGCGGAAGGGTCGGGCGCGAAGCTCGGCACGCTTGATCCGGTCGGCAGCACCATTCCGTTTGGCCCGGATGCCTATAATGCCTTGATGCTCGGGTTAGCGGACGGTTTCGAATCCTGTCTGAGGTGACATACTGCATCGGTTGAACTCAATAGAGAGGCCGGCCGTGATCAGTATCGAAGAGGCGCTTGGCGCCTGCCCCATCGTCGCAATTCTGCGCGGCCTCGAACCCGAGCGTGCGGAAGAGATCGGCCAGGCACTGTTCGATGCCGGCATTCGTGTGATCGAGGTGCCGCTGAACTCGCCCCGGCCGTTCGAGAGCATTGCAAGCCTCGCTCGACTGCTCGGAGAGCGCGCGGCGATCGGTGCCGGGACGGTACTGACGGATGAAGATGTCCGTGCCGTCGCGGCGGCGGGCGGGCGTCTCGTCGTTTCTCCCAATACTGATACGCGGGTGATTGACGAGACGAAAAGGTGCGGCCTTGTCTCCATGCCGGGATTCTTCACGCCGACGGAAGCGTTTCAGGCACTGGCGGCGGGCGCGGATTATCTCAAGCTGTTTCCCGGAGATGCGATCCAGCCGAAAATCGTCGGAGCTCTCCGGGCCGTGCTGCCACCGGACAGGGGGATCGTCGTCACCGGCGGGGTCGGGCTCGATAACATCGCCGACTTTTTCGCCGCCGGTGCCAGGGCGGTTGCTGTCGGCTCCTCGATTTTCAAACCGGGTAAGCCGGTGGACCGGATTGGCGCCGATGCCGCAGCCCTGATCGCAGCCTGGCGAGATGGAGCCCCGTAGTGAAGGCCCGACAGGACAGTTCCCGCACGGACGGAACCAGCCCATTTCGGAAAGCGGACTTGTCAGCGGGCGGCGCGTGCGCAATGTCATAATCCCAACGCCAATTCACAAGCATGCCAAGCGGGAGCGAGCACATGCGGTATCTGCACACGATGGTTCGGATCAGCGACGTCGACGAGAGCCTGAAATTCTACTGCGAAATTCTCGGCCTCAAGGAAGTCCATCGCTATGACAGCGAGAAGGGCCGCTTCACCAACATTTTCCTCTACGCGCCGGGTGACGAGGCAACCGCTGCCTCGGACAAGCGCGCGCCGGTTATCGAGCTGACCCATAACTGGGACCCGGAAGAGTACACGACCGGTCGGGCTTGGGGGCATCTCGCCTTCCGCGTTGAGAACATTTACGAGACTTGCCAGAAGATCATGGATGCGGGTGTCACCATCAACCGCCCGCCGCGCGACGGCTACATGGCTTTCGTGAAGTCGCCGGACGGCATTTCCATCGAGATCCTGCAGGAAGGCGAGGCGCTGGCGCCGGCCGAGCCTTGGGCTTCGATGGAAAATATCGGCAGCTGGTAGGACTGCAATTGCACCGGGATCGCCTTCTTCCCGGCAGTACCTTTATCTCACAGCGTTTCTAACCGCGCGGCCAGGCCGTGTGGTGATCGTCGATGATAAAGGTATGGCTATGGCGAAGCTTGTGATGCCGGTGCTTCTGTCCTGACGGGTCGCCCTGAACAGGATGTATCGCCTGATGGTGCCCGTCGTCGGGGATCGGGTGCTCATGCACCAGATCCTCATGCTCGTGTGTAAGTTCGACCGGGTCATGTTCCGGCCAGAATACCAGTGCGGCGATCAGCCCGGTCGCCGCACCGGCTGCGAGTGTCAAGAAGGCCACACCCATGCCGAAGGACGTCGCGACCCATCCTGCCAAAGGATAGGCGACAAGCCAGCAAGCGTGTGAGAGCGCGAACTGGGCGGCGAACAGATCTGTTCTGTCCTCGGGATGACAAGACTGTCTCAGAAGCAGTCCCGACGGGGTCATCACCATGGATGTGCCGATCCCGATTGCACACCATGCCGCGAGAGCTTGCAGATAGGTTTCCGCTACGGTGCCGGCGCAGAGCGAGAGAGACAGGAGCACCCCGCCTGCAAGCATGATCGGTCGCGCCGGCCGGTGCTCCAGCAGTCTCGGCAGGGTCAGGGCGACGAGCATCGACCCCAGCCCCGCACTCGCATAGAACAGCGTGACGTCCCGTTCGCTGCCGCCGAGCACGTCCCGGACGAAAACAACAGTATTGACGATCACCATGGAGCCGGCGGCGGATACCGCAAAGCTCAACGCGAGCAAACCGCGCAGGCGTGGTGTCTTGAGGTAGATCCAGCTTCCGCGTGAGACGCGGTCACGGAAGCTGCGCACAATTGCGTCCGGATTTTGCGCCGGTAGCGATGCTGTGACGATGAGAGCTGCCGAGGCGAGAAAGCCAAGTGCGTTGCCGACAAAGAGCCCGTGGAAGGTCATGACCGACAAAAGCAATCCGGCGAGCGCGGGGCTTGCCAGTTGCTCCAGATCATAAAGCAGGCGCGACAGGGAAAGGGCCCGCGTGTAATCGCGCTCCTCCGGAAGGAGGTCCGGGATCGTTGCCTGGAATGTCGGCGTGAAAGCGGCGGAACAGGCCTGAAAGAGAAAGATCAGAAGATAGATCTGCCAGATTTCCGTCACGAACGGCAGAAGGCAGACGAATCCTGCCCGAACAAGGTCCAGTGCGACGAGAAAGGGACCTCTGCGAAACCGGGAAGAGAGGGCGGCGCCGATAGGGCCGAGAACGACATAGGCGATCATCTTGATGGCGAGGGCGGTGCCAAGCACCAGTCCGGCATCCGATCCTGCGATCTGATAGGCGAGCAGTCCGAGGGCGACGGTTGTCAGGCCGCTGCCGAGCAGAGACAGCGCCTGCGCGAGAAAAAGATGTCTGTAGGCGGAATGGTTCAGAATACCGATCATGTCGTCTTGGTATCCGGTTACCCGACTTAAGCCGTGTCAGGCTCAGTATAGCGCACAACCATATCCCTGAGAGTCACGATGCCGACCATATCGCCCTGACGGGTGACAAGCGCACGGGTCAGCTTGAACCGGTTCAGCATGCGGATCGCGTATTTGATATCCATGCCGATATCGACAGACAGCACCGGCTTCGACATGATTTCGTAGACGCTGGTGCGTTCCGGCGAGCGGTCCTTGCTGGCGACATGCGCCGCGATATCGCCGACCGTGACGACGCCGTACTCGTCCATGTCGTCCCGCCGTTCGATGACCAGTGAGCTGACATTGTGCTCCCGCATCAGGTCGATGGCATTTCGCACCGTCGCGAGGCCGTCGATGACGTGCGGGTTAGCGCTCATCACGTCCTCGACCTTCACATAAGGATGGTGGCTCATATTTCTTCCTCGATCTCTTTTTCGATTTCCTTGATTTGCGAGGTCAGACCGACAGCGTCCTCGATGTCGATCTGGAAGGCGACACCGCTGCCAAGGTCCTCATCGAACCGGGCGGCCCGGCAGATTTCTTCCAGGATATGACGCGACATATGCTCCTCGACAACCAGCAGAACGATGTCCCGCTGACCCTCAAGGGTAAGGCCGAGGAAGGTGGAGGAGGGTTTCAGGCCCTCGCCCCGGACATTGGTAATGACGGTGCTGCCGGTCCCGCCGCACTGCCGTGCGGTGTCGACCACGACTTCGGTCTTGGCATCGCTTACCACGGCAACTATCAGCTTGAACTTCATTGCTGGCTCCCTGGCTGTGGGGTTTCTGTTTCTGAAATGGAAGAGGTGGCCTCGCGCTTTTTGCGGCGCGTGGCCATCCAGGCACCGACCTGGGCATAACTCATGACGCTGAGCATCGGAAACAGGCTGGCGAGGGCGATCAGTCCGAAACCGTCCAGTACGGGGTCCCGTCCGGGGACGGTTGAGGCAAGGCCGAGGCCGAGGGCGGTGACCAGCGGAACGGTGACGGTGGAGGTGGTGACGCCGCCGGAATCATAGGCCAGCGGAATGATCATGCGCGGTGCGTAGATCGTCTGCAGCACTACGAGTGCGTAACCAACGATCATGTAGAGATAGAGCGGTGTGCCGGTGACGATCCGGAAGGCGCCGACGGCAATGCTGAGGGCGACACCGATGGCAACGGCGATACGCAGACCTCGGCCGTCGATACCGCCGCCGGTGAGGGTGCTGGCCTTGTTGGCGACAGCGATCAGTGACGGCTCTGCGATGGTCGTTGAAAACCCGATGGCCGCGGCAAACAGATAGACCCAGTAATAATCCGTCCAGTCGAGGCTTTCGATATCGCGGCCAGGGGCGATGAAGGCCGGATCGGTCAACTGCGTCGCCATCAGCTCACCAATCGGGAATAGGGCTTCTTCCAGTCCGACCAGGAACAGCGCGAGCCCGAGGATGACATAGACAAAGCCGAGCAAAACCCGGCTGAGTTGCGGAATGCTCTGGCGCAGTACGACCAGCTGGAAGAAGGCGAGGATCGCTGCAATCGGAAACACGTCGAGCAACGTGCCGAGAAAAGCCTCGTAGAGAGCGGTGACCCATTCCATCGCCATGCCTAGAACACCATCCCGAAAATGAGGACGAAAATCATCGGTGACAGTGACGCAAAGGCGATCAGCCCGAAACCGTCGATTGCCGGATTACGGCCCTTGATGACCGTCGCCAGCCCGACGCCGAGGGCGGTGACCAGCGGGACGGTGACGGTGGAGGTGGTGACGCCGCCGGAATCATAAGCGATGCCGATGATTTCTTCCGGCGCGACAACGGTCAGCGCCTGCACAACCACATAGCCGCCGATCATGATCCAGTGTAGCGGCCAGCCCTTCAGGATACGGAACACACCTGTAACGATGGCAAGTCCGACCGAAACGGCGACCGTGTAGCGCAGCGCAAGTGCATAGGTATTCATCGCTTCCGGGTCGCTGCCAATAAAGCCGCCCTCCGCCATGACGCGGGCAGCCTCGTCCCCGACCGCGATCAGCGACGGTTCGGCCACCGTCGTGCCGAAACCCAGTCCGAAGGAAAAGAGCAAAAGCCAGACGAGGCTGCCCTTGCGGGCGAGGGCGCCGGCAAGGAATTCGCCGATCGGAAACAGGGCCATTTCCAGCCCCTGCAGGAACAATGTCAGGCCAATGACCACGATCACCAGGCCGGTCAGGGTCTGCCCGAGGTTCGGAAAGGGCTGCTGCAGGACAGCCAGCTGGAAGAAGGCAACGACCAACACGATCGGCAGCACGTCGCGGGCGGTGCCGAGCAGGAGAGAGCCGAACGCGAGGAGCCGATTACTCATGAAAAGCAAGCTAACCGGTTGATCCGCCAACATCCAGCCCTGCCGTTGCAACGAAGGGAGCCAATTTTTTTTAAGGTCTATGCCACAGCGCGGAACGCTGGCTCGACATGTCGGTGAAACCACATTGCAACGCCAAGCAGGAGACAGACATGGCTGGCGCCGGTTCCGTGAATTTCCATGTCAACGCGGAAGGCATTCTCGGCAAACTGGAGGCGGTAGAGGAGAGCATTGCCGAGACTGGCTCCGACAAGCTGCGCGATTTCGATCTCGCGGGCTGACAGCGACCACTGATATTCAGCGATTCTTCCCGCCCGGCTCCTTATGCACATGATCATAGGTCCAGCCGGTCGAGCGGTTGGTAAACAGTGTCTCGAAATTCCCTAAAATATACGCAATTTTAATGAGTTGTGAGTATATGTCATAGAATTGCGTCTAAAACGTTTGGGGAATGCGGTATGGTCGTCGCGATGGAGACACAGCCACGCCTTACCAAGACATATAGGTTGCTGGTCCGGGGAACCAATATCAACGAGACCTCCCTGCTGGCGACAGATTACCTGAACCATTTCAATGAAGTGGTGATGTTGCTTGAGCTCGTTCCGGACATGCCGGAGATGCTTGAGGAGGTCGAGGAATGGAAACCGGCGACATATATCGAGCATTTTGCGGCGAGCGGATTCTCCGACAAGGAATTGGCCATCTGGGCCTATGAAAATGCCCCGCACGAATACATCCAGGCCTTCGAGGATCTGGTGGCATCGGCCAATGATCAGATCTTCATGACACGGGATCTTCTGAAAGAGCTGAACGGCACGGCATCCGAAGATGAGTTCCGAAACCAGACCATGGCCAAGGTCCGTGAAGTGAGACTGACGCTGGAGCAGATCTCCGGGGTGATCAACGGCACTGTGCCGCGGTACGATCAGGCTGAGATCGACGACATCATGGACCAGAGCGCAATCGATAGCCTGTTTGATTAATGATCATATCCTATCCCCCACACATTACCGGGCGGTGGCGCGGCGTTCTGGGCATCGCTCTGATCGTCTGCTTTGCAGCGCTTGCTGATACAGCTCCGGCCTCTGCCTCACCGCCGCCCGCCTTGTTTGAAACGGAGACGGGAGAGCCGCTTTCAATTGATCGGCTGGCGACGGATCTTGCGGATCGGCGCTTCGTGTTGCTTGGCGAGAAGCACGACAATCCTGAGCATCACGACATTCAGGCCGACATTCTCCGTCGGATGATTGCCGCCGGGCGCAAGCCTGCTCTGGTCTGGGAGATGATCGAGCGCGGCAAGCAACCTGAGATCGACAGTTTCGTTGAGGCCGAAGATACCGACCCGGATGCGTTTGCGGATGCTGTCGGTTGGGCCGAATCCGGTTGGCCCGACTGGAAATTCTACCGGCCGATTGCGGAGCTGGCACTGACGGCCGGTCTGCCGATGGTCGCCGGAAATCTCGACGCGGACACGGTCCGGGCTATCAGTCGTGGCGATATGACCAATACGGATTTGAGGGCGGCTCTCCGGCTGGATGAGGCTGTTCCTGAATCTGTCCGCGATGCGCTTCTGGATGAGGTCTATCGCGGTCACTGCGGCCTGATTCCCCGGACGAAGCTTTCCCCGATGGTTGCCGTGCAGATCGCCCGGGATGCCAGTCTCGCTGAGGCGATGGTGCGATCCGCTGCGATGGCTGACGGTGCCGTGCTGATCGCCGGAGGCCAGCATGCGCGCCGGGATACCGGCGCTGGCTATCACCTCGAACAGCGGTTCGGGGGAAAGAACATAGTGTCTATTGGTTTGTTGGAAGGCGATCTTGAGATTGTCTGGGCAGGCGAGGAACACGCGATTCCCGCCAGCAGGTTCGACTATGTCTGGTACACGGATCCGGCACATCCGAAGAAGGACTATTGCGCCGATCTGAAAGCCCGGTTCAGCAACTTCACAAAAGACTGACCGCGCATCGGATGCCCGATGCGCGGCACACTTCCCAAGCGCAGTGTCTTACTTTCCGCTTTCGGCTTTGATGTAGGCGATGACGTTGTCGATATCGTCCTGCTTCTTCAGCCCGACAAAGGCCATTTTGGTGCCCTTGAGATATTTTTTCGGGGCCTTCAGAAACTCGGCGATGCTGGCCTCATCCCAGACAAGACCTTCCTCGGCCTTGGCTTTCATTGCCTTGGAGTATTTGAATTTCTCAACGCCTGCAGCGGGACGGCCGAAAATGCCGACTAGATGAGGGCCGACCCGGTTTTTCTCCTTGTCGACGACATGACAGGCCTTGCATTTCCGGAAGACCTTCTTGCCCTTCGCGGCGTCACCCTCGGCCAGGACCGGGCTTGCGGTCACGGCGAGGAGGGCGGCGATAAAAGCGACTTTGCGCAGCATTATTCTCTCCAAATTAGTCGGTCGTTTTCGGTCGACGATCTATTGTTTCTACTTATACCGTTTCGCGAAGTTCAGGCCCAGTCGCCGAACTGTCGCACCGGTTGTTGTGCCGGGGCAGGCTCTAGAGATGCCGCTCCAGGGCAGTCATATGGTTGTCGAATGCCAATCCGGCAAATCGCTGAACATAGCCTTCTGTGACGAGGCTCTCCGGATCGGCGATGCGGGAGAGCAGCCTGCCGAATCCGGTGGAGAATCTGAACCCGCCCGGGTGCGGTCCGGCGGCAACGCCGGCGCTGTCGCGGGCGCTGTTGAAGGAGACCAAATTGCCGTCCGGGATAGACCAGATTGCGATCCGGTTGCCACGCGGGAAGGTGCTCGCGCCGAACTTGCCGCTCGGATCGATGGCGACGTCAGCGCAATAGCCTTTCAGTCCAGGTGTGAGAGTTTCAGGCGCGTCGAAAAGGGTGCTTTTCCCGTCACGTCCGATCATCCCGACAAGTGGAGGCGCATCGGAAGCATCGCCCTGATACTGCATGCCGAACAGCACGGTGCCGTCCGGCCCTGTATCGAGGTGGCGGATGCTGTTCTTGTGCAGTTCCGCCGGCAGTTCGACCTTGCGGATGAAGCTGCCGTCGCGGGCGTCGAGGAAGGCGAGGCTCGGTTTCATGTCGGCGATATTCAGCTTGGCGCGGCCGCTGTCCGGATGGGTCAGGATACCGCCATTGGCGATGACCATCGTCACGCCGTCCGGCATCAGGCTGACGTCGTGCGGGCCGATATCCTGGCTGTCCCATTCCCCGACCCGCTCAAAGCTGTTGCCGGTAGTCCAGACGCCGATGGCGCCCTTTGCATTGTCGAAATCGTTCTCCGTGGTGAAAAGCTGGCGGCCGTCGGGAGAGAAAGCGGCATGGCCATAGAAATGGCGCCCTTCCGGCGCGTTCACCAGATCCCGGAGCGTGCCGGTCTCCAGGTCTGCAACCAGCATGAAGCGGCCGGGCCGACGGGCCATGTGGACTGCGGTCTTGCCGTCAGGCGAAATGGTTGTCGCATGGCCTCTCCCCGGCAGAGGGAGCTCGAACGGTACCGAGCCATTCTCGGTGAAGCCGACCAGCACGAAGCTGCCGTCGGGCTTCCGGGCGCAGGATATCAGCAGGCGGTCATTGTCCTGCCCGGCCGTGAGCGGAGCGGAGACCAGGGCCGTGGCTCCGGAGGCGACAAGACCCGCAATCAGGGTTCTGCGTGTAATCATGGCAATCAGTCTCCATCCCGGCTGTTGAAGCCTGGCGAGATGTCCAGGGCAACTGCCAGATCGGTGCCAAGCAGACCGGTAAGAACTTTCAGGTCGGCGCGGACAGCCTCCAGCTTTTTGCGTCCCTCCGGTGCCGTAAAGGCATCGTAAAGAGAGCCTTCAAGCGCGTCGGCCTGCGTGACCGCTTTCTGGAAGCCGGCCGATATCCGGTCGGCCAGCGCGACCTCCCCGGCATTCCGCAAGGCCTGCTCGAACCCGCCGCTCCGATACAAATCCCCGGTGCCTTTCAATGACTCGACAAGAATGGCTTTTGACAGGCCGCTGCGCCAGGCTTCGGCCAGTTTGGGGCGAGCCTTGTTCGCCTGGGAGCCGAGCGGTCGGCCGAGCCGCACATCGCGACTTGCTTCCAACTCTCCGAGCAGGCTTTGCAACAGTTCGACCGGTACCTCGTAGGCTTCCGAATAAGGGCTTTCCCCGACGCCTGCCGTGGCGACTGTATGGGCGTAGCCATCGTTCGGGTTCCAGTCGGCGGCAATGTTATTGGCGATGGTGGCGAGATTGAGGGTGATCGTCTCCGTGAGCGCGCATTTGAAGGCACCTTTGGAGCCGGCAAACCCTGCATGTCCATCAAGCAGCAGCCGCTCCAGGGCAGGGAGGCCCTGAACTGCGATGCTGGTTTTGGCGAAGGTTGTTTTCTCAAGCGCTGTGCTGTTTTCCGCGGCCAGTACGCGGGACAGCTGTTTGCCGATCTTGTTCCGGAAATCGGGCCAGAACTGGATGCGGAATCCCCGGTTCTGAGATTGCACCGGGCCGAACTGGATGTGCCGGATGCCGGCCCAGGCCATCCAGTAGTCGCGGAAGGCGCTGTCGAGGCCGGTGAAACTTTGCGCCGTGCGGTCCTGGCAATAGGTCGTTGCGGCGGCTTCAAGCCCGACCCCGGCTGTAGCCAGAAGTTCATAGCGCGGGATGATGTGATCGAAGACGCTCGCTTTCGTGATCGCCTTGAAGGTTTCGTCTGCATCTGCCGCGCGCGCCGGACCGGCTGGCCCCGCGGCGGAAATTGCCAGGAAGGAGACCATCAGGATCAGGATGCGTTGCATGGCTGTCGCCTATAGCGAGTTGAGAAAACGGAGAAGGCTCTCGCGATCCCCGGTCGGGAGTGCGATCACCCGGTCACGTGCGGTGGCTGCTTCGCCGCCATGCCAGAGAATTGCTTCAAGCAGGCTGCGAGCGCGGCCGTCGTGCAGAAAGTTTGTGTGTCCGCTGACGGTTTCCGTCAGGCCGATGCCCCAGAGCGGCGGTGTGCGCCATTCCTGGCCATCGGCAAATCCGTCAGGGCGGTTGTCGGCCAAGCCGTCGCCCATATCATGCAGCAACATGTCCGTATAAGGCCAGATCAACTGGAAGGACTGTTCCGGGCGTAGTGGATCGCGCGGGGTGACGTATTTCGGGCGATGGCAGGCAATGCAGCCCGATTGGTAGAATACCTTCTTCCCGGCCAGCACTTCCGGAGAGCCAACATCGCGCCGGGCCGGGACGGCGAGATTACGGCTGTAAAAGGTCACCAGATCCAGCAGGTGATCGTTGACCTCTACATTACCGCTCTTTTCATCTCCACCGTCCGGGGCTGTGATGCAGGCGGTCTGGGCCGGTGTGCAATCACCGGCATTCGCCGGGTGGAGACTGGAAGAAATGCCGATATCGCCGGAGAAGGCGTCGGTGACCTGGTCCTTGAGGGTCGCCTGGTTCGCTTTCCAGCCGAAGCGGCCAAGCATCACTTCCTGGGCCAGCTTGCTCTTGATCCGGTTCCCTCGTCCTGAAATGCCGTCGCCGTCCCGGTCATCGGGGTCGGCCCAGCTCAGGATATCATCAGCCGCAAGAGCTTCGAGCATACCGAGGCCGATCATTGGCGAGGCGATACGCGGAGAAATCATCAGATCGTCCCGGAGAGGGCCGTACCCATGGTCGGTCAGGGTGATGACTGGTTTTCGCAGGGATACAATCGTGCCGTCCGAGAGGAGCACCGGTGTTTCTTCGTAAGTTACGGCGACAGCAGCTTCCGCTTTCAGGCCCGGTGTCGCGAAGTTCTGGAGCTGTCCTCCGTAGACAGGGTCCGGAAGGGAGGCGGCGGCACCGGAATTCAGTCTGGCATGGTCCTCATCGCTCTGCGGCGGGATGCTGAGGCGGAGCAGCAGGGCGACCGAGCCGCTTTCGGCCTGCAGGCCGTCCGGTGCCGCGCCGCGCCCGTCCTTCAAGTGGCAGCGCTGGCATGAGCGCGCGTTGTAGAGCGGCCCCAGACCGTCCGAAGACTTCGTGCTGGCGGGGGAGCTGACCCACATCTTTTTGAAAATGCCGTCACCGAGCTCGAAATAGAGCCGGCGGTCGAAGGCCATGTTTGCGGAGGGGTAGGAGAAGGCGTCGCCGTTGACGCGCTTGCGATGGGTGGCGGCGCCAGCTTGCATGATCTCGTATTTCTCCGGTTTGGAGAAATCGGACGTGGGGGCCGTGATCCGGGCAATGCGGTCCTGTTCCGTCTCCGCAAAAGCGGTGGACAGGAAGGCTCCGCAGATCGACAGCGCGCAAAGTATCAGTTTCGTTCGGCTCAGCATGATCCGGTTCTAGCGCAAAGTGGCCCGGCTCGAATAGAAACTCGAACAGAAAAGAGGGGACGGCGTGAGCCGTCCCCTTTGAGTGGGAGAGATATGCTGGTGTCGCACCGGTTACTGAAAAACAGCCCCCGGATTGTCTAGACTGTCGGAACCTTCGAACTCGAGGGCTGACAGACCGAGCGCTGCGACGACACGCTCGATCGACCTGGTTTGCACGGTAAGGGCATCCACGGCGGCCTGAACGATCTCGTTCCCCCGTGTGTTTCCTTCCGCAAGCATCTGGTCATAACGCTCCCCCTTTTCCGCCGTGTCGGAGAGGGAGGTCATCTTGTTCATGGTGGCATCCAGGGCGGCGCGCAGTTCCTTGTCCGCGCTGCTGTCCTTGCCGGTGACGAAAGCGGAGAGGCTTGCGCCCTTCACGACAGACCCGTCGGTCCGCTTGTATTCGCCGAGATAAACGTTCCGGATACCGAGGGCATCGTTGTAGTGCGAGCGATGGGTGTTATCGCTGAAGCAGTCATGCTCTTCCTCGGGATCGTGCAGCATCAGGCCAAGCTTCATCCGCTCGCCGGCCAGCTCGCCGTAGGAGAGGCTGCCCATGCCGGTCAGGATGGTGGCAATGCCCTTGTCTGCGTCGCCTTCGGTAAGGCCGGTGCGCGCGGCGCCGCCGTTGGCCCATTGCGCCGTCATCCATGCCAGCTCATCGACGAGCATGTCGGTCGCGGTGCTGAGATAGGCAGCGCGGCGCGCGCAGTTCCCGTTGGTGCAGTTATTCGTATCGAAGTCCGAGGCAGGACGAGCCCCGGCGCCGGGCCCGGTGCCGTTCAGATCCTGGCCCCAGAGCAGGAATTCGATGGCGTGATAGCCGGTCGCGACATTGGACTCGATCTCGTCGATCTCATGCAGCGATTGGACGAGCGTGCGGTCAATTTTCGCGGCGTCCAGCGTCTTGCCGGCGATGGACGGCTTCGGATTGCCGATCACGTTGGCGGTATAATAAGGGTTGCCGTCCGACTCGGAGCCGTAGATGCCCGTCTTCACATAGTCGATCAGACCTTCGTCGAGCGGCCAGGCATTCACCTTGCCTTCCCAATCGTCGACGATGGCATTGCCGAAGCGGTAGGCTTCGGTTTGCTGGTAGGGCTCTCGCGCCTCGATCCAGGCGGTGCGGGCCGCGCTCAGAGTGGCGTCAGTCGGCTTGGCGACGAGCGCTGCGATGGCGCTCTGAAGCTTTTTGGCGCCGATGAGTGAGTCTTCATAAGCGGCGGCTGCGATGTTCGCGTAGGTCGTGATGACTGCTTTCTTCGCGCTCAAATCGTCCGCCTGGACTGGCGTGGCGGAAAGCCCGGCCGAAACCGTGGCGGCCGCCAGGGCCAACTTCAAAAAATGTTTCGCGTGCATATCTCGTCCTTCAGATGTCGTCCGCGAGGTCTCCGCCCCGCTGGTTTCGATGTCGATGAAGGGACCTTATTGAAAGTCATTCTCAATTGCAATAGCAAATAAGTGACTAAATTGGTCTTCTTTAAAATTGATGAAAATCAGTTGCTTGGTTGATGTTTTTCGTCGTTTTGGCTGCGCTGGCGCGGAGAAAAGTTAGTCCGGGATGGCCTCGAGAACCAGGGATGTATAGACCTCTGAATGCACGACCAATTCGGTCAATTGGAGATCGTCGAGGCCGATCTTGATCCGCAAGCCTGCCTCGCTCTGCATAATGAAGAGACCGCTGATAGTGATGTCTATATCGTCAAGGCGCACATAGAGCGGGCCTGGATAACATTGCGGTATTTCCCCGGTGAGGAGCATGCCCGTCAGTGAGATATTGGTGATTCTCGTCGGCCAGGATTTGGAAAAATCAGGTGTCAGGGACAGTCGGCCAGACAGAGTTGAATCCCGGCGTGAAAATTCCCGCCGGTTGTAGGGCGCTCGGGCTGCGGGTCCATTTGTGTTTGCGGTCATCTGTCCCGGCCTAACCGAGAATGCCGGTACAATTCTCGATTTTCGCATGATTCCAGATCGTTCCGAACTGTATCGAATCGGTGAAGTTGGCGCCACTTATCTTGGCCCGTGAGAAGTCGGTGCCTTGTAAGACGGCACCGTTGAAAATGACGGGGATTGATTTGCCGGTGCGTTGTTGCATCGCATTGTAGATTTCAGCGACCTCAAGCCGTGCACCTTGGAATTTGGCTTCGACCAGACTGGCTTTGGCGAAATTCGTTCCGCGCAATGTTGCGCCGACGAAGCTGGCTCGGCTCAGTTCCGCCCCGGCAAAATTCACCAGCATCAATTCACACTGATTGAATTGCGCCCCTTCGAGCTGCGCATTGGCGAACATGGCTCCGCGGAGATCGCAGCCGGTCAATGTGATGTTCTTCAGATCCATCCCGCCGAAATCGGCCCGTTCACCGATTTCGCCGTCTGAGATGATCCACTGGCTGTGCAGTCGGATGATTTCAGCGATGTCGTCAGGTAGATCGGCGGCGTTCTCCAATGTGATGGCGCCGTCGAGGTTTGTGTTGTGGAGGGTCGCTTTTGACAGGTCCACATTGCGCAGGTTCGCTCCGGAGAGATCGCAGTTGCTCAGGTTGGTTCCATTGACGGATGCGCCGGCAAGAACGGCGCCGCGCAACTTGGAGCCGGAAAGATCGGCCCCGTCCAGGATCGCGCCGGCCAGGTTCGTTGCGTGCATGTCGTCATCGGCGAACATGGTGCCGATAGCGCGAACGTTTTTCAGGTTCGCGTCCTCAAAGTCGGCGCCTTTCAGATTGGCATCATTCAGGTTGGCGCTGTCGAGGTTTGTGCTGACGGGGCCATCGCCGCTGCTGCCGGACCAGCGGACGATCTGGCCGGGCCGGAGATCGGCATTCATCATCGTGGCGCCGGTAAGGTCTGCCATCACGAAATTGGCGCCCCGGACATCCGTTTTGGTGAAATTCGCGCCCTGCAAATTGGCCCAGGCAAAATTCGACCCGTACAGGTCTGCCTCGCTGAAGTCGGTTCCGATGCACGAACTCTCGGAAAATTCGGCACAAGGCAGGATGGTTTGTATCAGGGACATATAGTCGAAGCGGCAATGCGACGCGTCGAGATCGTCGTTTTTCAGGCGCAATCCACCAGGACGTCCCGTGAGAAAGGTATGGTGGGATTTGATCGCCGCCATAAACTCTTCGGGAACCGGTTTGAATTCAGTGCTGTCGAATGCCACGGTCATGACTTTATTAGATGTCCCAGATCGTTTCCGAGTTTCACTCGGAGTAGTTTTCTTGGTTTGGTACTTAAACCCTCTGACAGGGGGCCTCGAATATCAGTAGGGCACCCCCGAATGTTTGCCTGCAAGGGAGTTTCCGCTCAGTTAGCAATGCCCTAGTGTAATTGTGATTCCTTTACGCAAGGTGAACATCCATGCACGGCGATACCAAAGGGCATCAGTCTTCAGGGCGGCGCGATGACCTGCGCCTGTCACTGAACCAATTGCTGTTCGAGCTGTCTCAGTTCGGCTCGAACGCGGTTGTGGCCTGGCGTCCATCGGGTAAGGGGCTTGAGCTCATCCTGTTGCCGAAAACCCGTTTGTTTGAATTGAAGGATCCAATAAGCCGGGTCTTTGAAGGCCCTCGCCATCTGAACGACGGGGAATTCAAGCAGGTCACGCAGTTCGTCGGCGTTCAGCCGACAGAGATCAGGCTGGATTTCCCGATCGGGGGCGGATCGAACGGGTTGTCCCACGAGGATGTCGAGTCCGTCATGTCGCGCTATTCGATAGGATTCGCGCCGTTCCGTACGGTGTTCCTGATTGACGTGGTCGGGTTTTCGAAACACACCCCCGAAGAGCAGGCGAGCCACCTCTCCACTCTGAAATTCAGTCTGTCCCTTGCCGAAGCGACGTTGCATCGTGCCGGTTTGCCGATGGAGATGGGGCGTTCCACAACGGGTGACGGATATTACGTCTGGAACCTGGAGATGGGGCTGAACCAGGATGTCAGCCTGTTTGTGCTGATGACGCTTTTCTCGCTCTACTACAAGAGCCTGCAGCGCGAAATGTCGGAGAAAATGCCTCTGCCTGAACTCCGCATGGCTCTGAGCGGAGGAAGCCACTACGTCTTTTATGAGCCGAGCCCGAAATACGTCGCCAGGCATGAATATATCGTCGGCGATGTAACCATCAATGTGGCGCGCTTGATCGGCAAGGCGCGGACGAACCAGATATTGGTCGGGGATTGCGTAAATACGAACGAGGGCCCGGAGCCTTGGAACACACATCGTTATGTGTTGGCAGCGAACAAGGTGCTGGACGGATTCAAGAGCCTGAAAGTCTTTGGAAACGAGGTCGAAGAGAGCCGGTTCTACCTAACGGGGCCGCGCGATGAGGCACGCTTCCGAAACCAGAAGATCAAGATCGTCGACAAGCACGGCTTTGAGCACATTTGCTACAATGCCAAGGTGAATACGCATATGAAGGACGGAAGCAAGGTATTCGCAGGTCTGCAGCATAGCGACTTGCGTGGAGCGTCGAAAATCTGAACGGCCCCGGGCGGGTGAAGCTATTTCACTATGCCGTCCATATCGACGCCTTCGAACTTCACATTATTGAGGTTCGCCGCGCTCATGTCGGTCTTCCGCACTTTTCCGGTCCGCTTGCCGTCGGCTCCGAAAATCGGCATCGCGCCAACATGGGCGTTCGACAGGTCCGCGCCGCTCATGAATGCGCCTTTGAGGCTGGTGCCGAACATCAGCGCGCCTGCGAGGTTTGCGTTCATAAGGTTGCACTTCTCGAGATCCGCCAGCACCAGATTGGCGAAGGAAAGGTCCGCATCGCTCAGGTCGCAGGAGTACAGAGCGACGCCGGTCAGGTTCTGCCGGCGCAGTTTCAGCTTTCTCAGGGACATCGACTTGATGATTGCCCGGCAGCCGCGGACCCCGTTCGACTGCAGCCATTCGAAATGTTGCGCGAGTGCCGTGCGTAGTTTCGGCGGCAGGGATTTGAAGTCGCCGGTGGTCTCCAGATCGATGCTGAGCTTAAGGTTGTTGATCTGGTCGAGCGCATCCGGGTCGACTTCCGCTTTCGCCAATGCAGATTCACTGACCATGCTGTTTGCCAAGCGGGCGCCTTTGAGAATCGTCCGCTCGAGTTTGGCGTTGGTCAGCCGCGTATCGGAAAGATCCGCATCTTCCAGATTGGCGCCTGTCAGATCGACATTGGTCAGGTCCGAGCCGAACAGCTCCGCGCCTTTCAGGTTGGCTTCCCGCAGGCTCGCGCCGCTGAGGTCGACATTGGAGAACTTGGCCCGCTGCCCGCGGGCGAAATCCATCAGGCACTCACTGAGGTCGCTCTGCTCCATGCCGAGCGATTCCTCCGGAGACTCTCCCAGCACCAGACCGCCGCGAAAATCCGCGTCTTCCAGATCCGCATGAGACAGATCGGCATTCTTCAGGTTTACCCCGCGCAGGATTGTACGCTTCAGCTTCGCGCGCCGCAGGTTGGCGCCCTGCAACTTCGCGCCGAACATATCCGACTCGCTGAGGTCGGCGCCTTCGAGCTTCGCGTTCTCGAGATGCGTGCCGACCAGGATGGCACGCGCGAGCAGCGCGTTCTGAAGGTTGATGCCGTTCAAGTCCATGCGAGACAAGTCGCACTGCTTGCCTCCGGGCTTTCGCTGGAGCCATTTTTTGTGTTCTGCCAGAAAGGCGCCCATAAACTTCTGGGCATCCTCCTGCAAAAGATGCTGGTCTAGCGACCCTGAGGTCATAGAGTCCCCCAAACCCGGGTGATCCGATACTGGCCGGGCACGAAGCAAACAGTATGGTTGTTTGCTGAAGAGTTTTATATACCAGATCGGGTTTCATATTGAACTAGCCTACTGGACTAGTTTGTCGGGATTTTTGACTCTAGTCTCCCTATTCCAAAAGAAACCGACGTGTGCCGCGGGGCGAACCTCTGGTGGGGTGTCTCCCGAACTCAGTGAAAGCAGAAGGGCTGAACCCGATGGATTTTAAGCAGATCAGCGAAAGTTATGCCGCAAAAGGTCAGGTTTTCCCTCAGGAAATGAGCGAGATAGCGGAGCTGGGATTCAAGACGGTCATCAACAATCGGCCTGACGGTGAAGAGGCGGGGCAGCCGGCCGCGGATGATCTCAAGGCCGCCGCTGAAGCTGCGGGTCTGTCTTATGTATTTATTCCGATAACTTTGCCGACTTTGTCTCCGGAGCTGGTCACGCAGCACCACGCGGCGATCAAGGCGTCGGACGGACCGGTTTTTGCGTTCTGCCGCAGCGGGACCCGATCGACAATCCTGTGGGCCCTTACGCAGGTGTGTTTTAACGGAAAATCCATCTCCGAGGTGACATCCGCCGCCGGGCGGGAGGGGTATGATTTGTCCGGCATGGCGCCACTGCTGGAAGGGTACAGGGAAGCGCTTGCAGAATAGGCGCGAATTTCGCGGCGCCTGACTTCAGTGAAGAACTCATATCAAGAGGCTTAATAAAGCCTCTTTTTTATTAAGAATTTGCAAGAATAAAGTTAAATTATACTTCGGCATGCAATCTAAGAATAATTTTAGACAAAATCAATTTGAATGATAAGTTACCGCCTCGATCAGTTTGCATTTCGGCGCAGACTTGGTGCGCTTCGATTTCGGGGTAAGGGGCGTTGCAATTAGAAACGGACGCGGTTCTCGGTAGTGCGACGCTTAGCGCGATGTATGCCTACTGGGACCGCATAAAAGGCGGGAGTGATATCCCGCTTCGGCGCGATCTCGATCCAGCGGAGATCGGGCCGAAGCTGTTGCCTTATAGCCTTTTGACCGATGTGGACACCTGTCTCAGGACGGTTCGTCATCGCTTGGTCGGCACTAATTTCACGGATTTTTTCGGCAGCGACATCACGGGAAAAGAGCTTTCCAGTGTTCTCAGCGGGAACTATCTGGAATTCATTCTCGGCCTGTACACGCTCGCGTGCGAACGTCGGGCGCCCATTATCTCGCACAGCAAATTCCTGTGGGACCGGGGTCGTCTGGTGAAGACTTCCAGGCTCATCATGCCGCTATCGAAAGACGGGGCCCGCGCGGATATGTGCTTCACAAGCCAGGTCTTCGAGGCGGGCGAGGGAGATGCCCTTCCGCAGGTTTTCATCGCCGCAGATGGCGCCTGGGACGATATCTCCGAGAAATTTTCCTATTTCAGCGCAAGTCCGGTCTGACCCCGCAATCGATTAGATAACTTCTTTGTCATACCGTTATGGTATCGGCTGAGAGTTGATCAATTCGGATGGGCGATTATGGGACATACCTACGATCTGGCGATCGTCGGCGGGGGGATTTGTGGTCTGGCAAGCGCTCTTGCCGCCTCTAAACGCGGCAAGCGGGTCATTGTTGTCGATCGTGATGCGCAATCGAACGGCGCATCCGTCCGCAATTTCGGCTTCGTCACAGTCACGGGGCAGAAACAGGGCGAGACCTGGGAGCGGGCCTACAAATCGGCTTCCATCTGGCGCGATATCGCTCCCAAGGCCGGCATACCGGTTCTGCATGACGGATTGCTGGTGACGGCCCAGAGACCGGAAGCGGTTGCTGTCCTGGAAGAATTCGCCGCGACTGAGATGGGACGCGACTGCACCCTTCTGACGGCTGAAGAGACGGTAGAGAAAGCTCCGGTACTCGGGCAGAAAACGATACTTGGCGGTTTGTGGAGCCCGCATGAAGCGCGGGTCGAGCCACGTCAGGCCCTGCCACGGCTGGCGCAGTATCTGGAGGCCAGCTGTGGTGTGGATTTCCGTTGGTCGACGGCGGTGACCGGTGTTTCTGCGGAAACGGTCGAGACCACGTCCGGGACGATCCGGGCTGAATCGGTGATTGTCTGTCCGGGCCCCGACATTGCGACGCTCTATCCGGAGCGGCTGGCCTCCTACAATCTGCGGCTCTGCAAGCTGCAGATGCTGCGGGTCGCGCCTCAGTCGCCGGAATGGAAGCTGCCGGGCGCGGTCATGTCTGATCTCAGTCTGGTGCGCTACGAAGGCTATACCGGCTTGGCGGCCTCCAAGGTACTGCGCGCGCGGCTGGAGCGCGAACAGCCGCAATGGCTGGCGCACGGAATCCACTTGATCGTGGTGCAGGGAGCGGACGGCTCACTCGTCGTCGGCGATTCCCACCATTACGCAAAAACCCCGGATCCTTTTGCGCCAGCGGTGGTGGAGGATTTGATCATGGAAGAAGCTGGCCAGATGCTGCAGCTTGAGAACCCCAGGGTGATCGAACGCTGGACCGGCATTTACCCATCTTCGCCGGACCGCACCGCTTTCATAGATACGCCGGAGGATGGAGTGCGGCTGCTGGTCGTCTCAAGCGGAACCGGCATGAGTACCGCCTTTGCCCTTGGCGAAGAGACAATTACCTCGCTCTATGGGGCTGCAGCCTAATCGAAAAGGAATTCAAGATGTCCACCGCCGACAATAACGTCAAAGCCGTCATTTTCGACTGGGCCGGAACCATCGTCGATCACGGTAGCCGCGCCCCGATGGGTGTTTTCCAGAGGGCATTTGCCACGTTCGATGTTGAAATCACGATCGATGAAGCGAGGGCCCCGATGGGCCTGCCGAAATGGGACCACATCAAGGCCGTCGGCACCCAGCCGCGCATCGCGGAAGCATGGCAACAAGCCCACGGGGCAGCCTTTTCCGACAAGGATGTCGACCGGATCTACGAAGTGTTTGTGCCAATGAACGTCGATGTGGTGCCGGACTTCGCTGATATCATTCCGGGCGCGCTGGACACGGTCGCGGCTTTGCGCGGACGGGGCATGAAGATCGGCTCCACGACGGGGTACAACCGGGAGATCATGGAGCGTCTGGTGCCGATCGCGCGCGATCGCGGTTATGCGCCGGACAACATGGTCTGTGCCGGCGACCTCCCGCATGGCCGGCCGACGCCACTGATGATGTACAAGTGCTTCCTCGATCTCGATGTCTGGCCGGCCTCCGCCTGCATCAAGGTGGACGACACCGAGCCGGGGATTGCCGAAGGCAACGCGGCCGGTTGCTGGACCGTGGGGGTAACGGTTTCCGGCAATGCCTTCGGACTGTCTCTGGAAGAAACCGAAGCGCTGGACGAAGCCGCATTTGCCGAGAAAAAGCGGCAGGCTGAAAAGACGCTGCGCGCCTGCAATCCGCACTATCTGATCGACAGTGTCGCGTCACTTCTCGACGTGGTGGACGATATCGAGGCCCGGCTGGCCAAAGGGGAGCGTCCGTAAAGAATCCGGATGACGGGCGTGTAATCGCGGGGCCGGTCACCAAATATAAAGAGAATTATGAAATCGTCCCTTTGTGGCGTGACGGTCCCGTCTCTTGCTTGCTATGGCTGGACCATCACGCTGTTTGGCGCCCTCAATCCGAATTGACCTGACCGATGATCACTCCTCTCAGCCGCCTGTTGCGTTACCGGCTCGTCATTCCGATCCTTCGCGGGACCGGATTGCCGGACTATACGGCGCGGGGTGTCGGCATCGGTGTTGCGGTTTCGCTGACGCCGCTGGTTGGTGTGCAGATGCCGATCGTGGCGGGACTCTGGTCATTGCTCCGATTGGTGCGGCCGGCATGGACCTTCAATCTGGTTGTCGCTTTGGCGTGGACTTGGGCGACCAACGTTTTCACGGTGCCGATCGTCTATTACATCTTCCTGCAGACCGGAAACCTGATGCTGGGTCGCTGGGAAAACCTGACTGCTTTCGGCCATTTCTCGGAGCGGCTCGACACAATCCTTAGTCAGGATGTATCGGGCATCACGGCGGTCTGGGTCTATCTGACGGCGATGCTGGACGAATGGGGGGTGCCTCTATTCGTCGGGTGTTTACCGTGGATGATTGTTGGCGGTTGGATGGGGTACCGTTGGAGCCATATCTATATCGAGCGTTTCAAAGTCGCACGCCGCGAACGTCAGGACCGGAAGGCCGCGCGTAAGCAGGCGGCGGCGCTTAAAGCCGGCCAACCGGCCACTGACAACCATCACTGAGTTTTATACGGAAGGGGCAGTTATGCGGGGGCATATGCTCAAGAGCAGTCCGGAAACGGTGCATTGGGGTTTCTTCGATGCGGATCTAACTCCGGCCCTGACGATTTCCTCGGGCGAGGAAGTCACCATCCAGTCGATCTCCGGCGACAAGCCGGTCCTGCCGGGAGACGGCTATACGGTCCTCCCTGAGCATCAGGCCGTTATCGACCAAATGCGCCCGGGTTTGCCCGGTCATATTCTGACCGGCCCGGTCTATGTCGAGGGCGCGAAGCCCGGCCATGTGTTGCAGGTAGATATTCTCGATGTGAAGGTTCGGCAGGACTGGGGCTTCAATTACAGCGCGCCGCTCAAAGGCGCGTTGCCTGATGATTTCGACGAGATCACCCTTTCCATCATTGCCATCGACACCGAGCGGAATGTTGGCCGTCTGCCCTGGGGGCTGGAATTGCCGCTACACCCGTTCTTTGGCGTAATGGGCGTTGCGCCGCCGCCGGTATGGGGACGGGTCAGCACCATTCAGCCGCGCGCGAACGGCGGCAATCTGGACAACAAGGAACTGGTGGCCGGGACGACGCTTTACCTGCCGGTCTTCGTCGAGGGCGCGCTGTTCTCCGCCGGTGACGGGCATGGCGCGCAGGGTGACGGCGAAGTCTGCGTGACGGCAATCGAAACGGCTCTCGAGGGCCGCTTCCGCCTGACGGTGCGGGATGACATGAGCCTGACTCTGCCGCGGGCCGAAACGCCGGACCATTTCATCACCATGGCTTTCAACGAGGACCTCGACGAAGCCGGCCGGGACGCATTGCGTCAGATGCTGGACCTGATCACGGGCCGTACGAACCGGACCCGGGCTGAAGCTTACATGCTGTGCAGCCTTGCAGCGGATCTCCGTGTGACCCAAATGGTCAACGGAAACAAGGGCATCCATGTTATGCTGGCGAAACATCTGCTCGCGGGAGCGGGCTGAACGGAACGGCGATACGGGTGATAAAATGAAGAACCCCATTCGATTTGTTCGTACTGCGTGTCTTGTTGCGGCGATCGCGGTTGGCGGCACTGTGCCTGTTGTCACGCCATCAATGGCAGACCGTATGTCCCCGGACCGCACCAATCCCCGCCACCTTTCCCGGGCGCCGGAGAAACCGAAATGGCGGATGAAGCAAGCCACGGTGCCGAAAAAAACGATCTACGAAAACCCACGGAAGCCTGGGCTGCTTTTCATGGATGACAGACCGATCAAGCAAGTCGTGGAGCTGGATAAACCGGCGACGGAAGCTTGCCGGGATGGCCGGTTCCGACGCTTCGGCGGTGGTTTCGTCCGGATCGGAGGCGAAGTCTACCGTGCCGCGCGCTCACGGGATATCCGGCGACCGCGGCGCATGGAAGTCGAGGCAGACGGTATCTATGTGTTCAGGCACGAAGGGTCGACCCGCTGTACGGTCTATCTTGCGGATAAGCGCTAGGCGGATGGAGGTCATTCCCTACTTCTTCTTCGGAACCCTGATGGATCCGGACGTGCTGTCCCTTGTTCTCGGGCGCGATCCGGGGCCCCTCTCGACAGCGGCGACGCTGTCCGGTTTTGCCCGTGTCAGGGTTGAAAGCGAGCCATATCCGGCCTTGGTAGAAGCGCCTGGCGGGCAGGTCGACGGTCTTCTGCTGCGTGACTATGTGCCGGAAGACGATCAGCGCATCCGGTTTTTCGAGGATTTTGATTTCGCCATTGAGCACTGTTCCGTCGAGACCGCTTCGGGCCCGGAGATGGCTCTCTATTGCGGCGCAGTGCGGAATATCGCACCGATGGATATCACCTGGTCCTATGCGGACTGGGTGCGGGATGAGAAGGACCGCTTCCTGAAAGTGGCGGAAATCTATATGGCCAGTTTCGGCGTGCTTGATCCGGAAGCGGCGGACCGGCTATGGCTCGATACGGTTCGGGAAGTCTACGGGAACTGAGGCCGCTGCTTCAGTCGAAATGTTCGTGTGGCAGGGCGCCGAGACCGAATCTTTCCCGCCAGGACAGGAACAGACGGGCTGTGTCGATCGCATCTCCAAGCGCCCGGTGTGCCGTGCCGGATCGTGCCAGTTTCATCACTCCGAGCGCTTCATCGAGCGATATCCTGCGCCCGCCGGCGAGCACATATTCCTGGATCTGACAGAGATCGAGATAGCGATGGGAGGCCGGGTCTACGGCACCTTTCGCCTGAACCTCGTTGTCGAACAATGCATCGTCGCTGCCCCAGCCGATCCAGAGTTTCGACGTCGACCCATAGGTTTTCCGTAGCTGATGGCAGGCATTCTCAAAAGGAATTCCATCAGCCTCCATCATCTCGTCCGTAATGCCGGTGAACTCACGGCAAAAGGGGGAGATGCGGGAGGCGGTTGGTGTGGTCAGCATAGAAACGGTTCGGCTGATCTCGTCCCGTTTCAGGTCGATCTCCGCAACACCGATCTCGATGATCTCCGGGCGCTCGCCTTGGGGTGGTAGCCCTTCCCAGCAGGTCAGCTCGAGATCGACGACCAGCACCCGGTCATGGCGCAGGTTTTTATGCATTGCAGGGTTTATCCGTCTTTCCTGGCCGTGATTGCCGGGCTCAAGCTCAGTCGGCGCGGGAAATGAGGGCTGAAATGCAAAGCCCCACCGCGCATCTGCGTCGAGTGGGGCATAGCATGATTTCATGTCTGTAGCATAAGACAGACTATCGAGCGTTTAGCTCTCAAAACTTGATATGTCTGCGGATTTGAAGCGTCAGCTGCCGCTCCCTACCGTCGCGTTCCGTTCTCAGGAACGCGTTACCTGATTCGGTGGCTCCATCGCGATATACGACCTCCCTGTTGTGGAATCCGTGTGTCCGGATGGGACATAAAAAGAGTGCTCCCGAATCGGGCGAGGGTCAATGGACAGGCCGGTTTTTCGCCCGCATGGGTCGGCGCCGAGCCTTGCGGGAAATGCATGCCGGTGATATCTGGAAGCGGCTGGCCAGGCAGCATCCGGATCCGCGGAAAGCGTGACGCACCTTGATACAGTTCTGATTTTCCGGTTTTCCTCCGGCGCCCGACGTAGCGGATCCATGGGCGCGCAAACGGGAGAAAACGGATGTCCTCCGATCTCGAAAAACTGCGCCGTACGGCGAAACTGCTGAAGAAGGCCTTTGCACAGGGCGATGCCGATGCGCTGAGCCGTCTCCGGGCAGTCGTGCCTGCACCGAAAGAGCCGCTACACGCGGATTTCCTGCATGTCATTGCTGTCGAGGAAGGCCATGAGAGCTGGCCCAAGCTGAAGCTCGCGCTGGAGACGGCGGGCATGGACCGGGCCGGCCGGGCGAAGCGTCTCCGGACGGCGCTCTATCACGGTCAGGCCTGGGTGATCGAGAAGTTGCTGGCCGCTGACCCGGAGCTTGCCCATGCCGATCTCGCGATCGAGTTGGCGCTGTGCGATCTGGATGCGGTAGAGGCCCGGATCGCTGCGAACCCGTCCCTCGCCACAGCCGAAATTCATGGCCGGACACCGCTGATCCATCTCTGCTTCTCGAAATATCACAAATGCGCGGACGTGCCGCCCGACCGTATCCTCGCGATTGCGGACCTGCTCCGGCAGAACTGTGCGGACCCGAATGAAAGCTATGCGGAGGAGGCGGGGAGTGATCATCGACTTTCCGCGCTCTATGGAGCTCTCGGGCATGCGGACAACATGCCGCTTGCCGAATGGCTGCTGCGGCACGGCGCAAATCCGGATGACAATGAAAGCCTCTATCATGCGGTTGAGCTGGATCATACGGAGGGGCTGAATCTGCTCTGCCGGCATGGCGTCGATCCGGCACGAACCAATGCGCTGGCCCGGGCACTGGATTTCGACCGGATCGAGCCGGTCCGCATTCTGCTGGAGCATGGCGCCAATCCGAATGAAGGGCTGCACCATAACCATCCGCGCGGGCAGCCGCCGGTGACTTTCACGACACTGCATCAGGCCGCGCGGCGCGGGCGGTCCGGTGCCTTCGCCGAGCTGCTGCTGTCATTTGGCGCGGATGCCGCTGCCGTGTGGCGCGGGCGCAGCGCCTATGCGCTGGCATGTCTCTATGGCAACCGGGACTTCGCACTGGTTCTGGAAGCGAAAGGTTTTGGCGAGGAGCTCGATCCCGGAGTTGCGGTTCTGGCCTCCTGTGCCGGCGGGAAGCAGCCACAGGGCAGCATCAGGGGCATGGAGCTCGGCAGTGAAGACAGAAAGCTCGTAGTGCGCATCGCCGGAACCCCGGATGCATTGCCCCAGATGAAATCCCTGATCGAGGCCGGTCTGGACCCGGATGAAGCCGACGAGATGAAGCTGACGGCCCTGCATGTCGCGGGATGGAACGGCCGGGTGGATCAGGTTGCCTATCTGATCGCACAGGGTGCGGATCTGACGCACCGCAACCGTCATGGCGGCGATGCCATCGGGACGGTCATTCACGGTGCGGAATTCGCTCCCCGGGCGGACGGGGCGGATCATGTCGCCTGTGCCCGGCTGCTTCTGGAAGCTGGCACCCGTTTCCCGGTCGAAGACATGCTGGCGACAGGCTCTGAGGAAATGGCCGATTTCCTTTCCGACTGGCGAGAGGAGCATGGCGCCGGACTTTTATCCTCCTGATACTGCCAAAAGGATGGGCCGGAGTGGCACGATTGCTCCGGCCCGCGACAGGGAGGATAGAGATGGACCTTGGTCTTCAGGGTAAACGCGTTCTGATCACCGGCGCATCGAAAGGTATTGGCCTTGGCTGTGCCAAGGCTTTCGCGGCTGAGGGCTGCGATGTGCATCTGGTCGCCCGCGATGGAGAGCGACTTGAGCAAGCGCGGGACGAGCTGGTCTCGGCCGGTGCGAGCTGCACCATTCATCCAGTGGATCTCTCTGCCCCCGGCGCGGTGGAAGCGCTTGGTGGCGCGTTGCCGGTACCGGACATCGTGGTGAACAATGCAGGCGCCATTCCAGGCGGTGATTTGCAGGCCATTGACGAGGCAACATGGCGCGCGGCCTGGGACCTCAAGGTGTTCGGCTATATCAACATGACCCGCACCTTCTATGCCCTGATGAAAGAGAAGGGCGGCGGGGTGATCTTTAATGTTATCGGCCTCGCGGGCGTGAAGCTGGACCCGAAATATATCGCCGGCACGGCGGGCAACGCCTCTCTTAACGCATTCACCAAGGCGATGGGTTCCAATGCGCTGGCAGACGGCATGCGCGTGCTCGGGGCCAATCCGGGACTGGTCGCGACCGATCGCCTTGTCACGTTGCTGAAGACCAAGGCGGCGGACGAGAAAGGGGATCCGGACCGCTGGCAGGATTTCCTGGCCGGCCAGCCCCTCGGACGGGCCGCGAAGGTTGAGGAGATTGCCGACGTGGTGGCATTCCTGTGCTCACCGCGTGCGGGCTGGGCGACTGGCATCGTGGTCGATCTCGATGGCGGGCAGACCTACCGCTGAGTGGTACGGCATTCCGAAAACAAAAACGGCCTCCGAAGAGGCCGTTTTCTTTGATGCGGCTTGCTCAGACGCCGGCGCGATAGAGCCGGTCGTGGAAGAGCGGGCTGTCCTTCAGCTGGTGCAGCGTCTTGGCCGCGCCGAGGATGGCCAGGTCGGCGAGCGGCTCGACGATGATGACCATCATGTAGGCGCCGCCGAACAGGCCGACCTGCGACAGTGTTTCCGCGCCGAAGCCCTGGCCGTAGAAGGCCCAGATCGCGACCCAGCTGACCACGCCGCCCTGGTAGGCGGCTGAGAGGGCGAGGGTCTGCTTGTAGCTGACATCCTTGTAGGCGGTGTTCTTCGGAATGATCTTGTCGGCCACAAGGGCGACGGCCATGAGCGGAACCAGCAGCGTGGTGATGTTCATGCCGTATTGCGGCAGGTCGAACGGCGAGAACAGCAGGCCCTGGATCAGCAGGCCGAGCGCGAGGCCGATCGCGGCCGGAGCAAGGCCGAACATCAGGAACAGTGTGGAGCCGAGGATGAAATGAACCTCGGAGACGCCGACCGGATAATGCGGCAGCACCTGGAAGAAGCAGAACACAAGCAACGTCGTGATCACGCTGCGGATGGCAAGCTGGGTAATGCCGTCATTCTTGATCGTGCCCCAGGCCAGCTTGGCGAGGCCGCCGAGGCAGCCAGCTGCGGTGCCGTAGCTGAGCAGAAGTTTCGCGCCGTTCACGACGCCGGGTTCGATATGCATGTCAGTACTCCATTTCCCGCACCCACCGTGCGGATTTGCCGGGCAACTGCCGGCCGGGTTTCGTTCGCGATACGGGCAGGTCTCCTGACTCGCGTTCTTCGCTAGCTTCCGCCTTCCCGGCCGTTGGCCAGTGACGTCTTGGAAGCGCTCACGCTTACAGTTGCGGGGGCAGTCACGGCTCAGGCCCCTTTTGGGTCGTCCCTTCCGTGTTCCCTCTTAGTCCACAGGCTTTGCCTGCTATGGAACCAGTATCGTGTTCAAGGATCTAGAAAGCGCATCCGATGAGCAACAGGTTTTTGGCTCTTCGACGCGCTCGCTGGAAATGCCGCTGGCGTTGGTCAAGATGTGTGAGGGGTAGGTTTCTATTTCGGCAGCTATTCGATGACCCGGTACGAGTCGATCTTCTATTGCTTGCCTCGTGATTGAGCCGAGAGGTCCTTTGGCGCTTAAACCTTCAGTTTGAAGCCCTCGTGGCTCGCTTTGAAACCGAGGCTCTCATAGAACCGGATGGCATCTGACCGGCTCTTGTCGCTAGTCAGCTGTATGATCGCGCATCCGTGCTCCTTGCAGGTGGCGATGGCCCATTCCAGAAATTGCCGCCCGATCCCGCCGCCCCGCGCGGTCGAAGATATCCGCACGGATTCGATCTGGCCGCGCCAGAGGCCCTGGTGCGAAAGGCCGGGCAGGAAGGTGAGTTGGAGGGTGCCGATGACGGCGCCGTCTTTCTCCGCGGCCGCAAGAAACTGGTTCTTGTCTGCTGAGATGGCTTTGAAGGCATCCCGGTAGCAGTCAGCGACGGGCACGCTGATATCCTCGCGCTGCCGTCCAAGTTCGTCGTCGGCGAGCATGGCGATAATGGCGGGAAGATCGGTCTCGGCGGCACGACGGAAGGTGAGAGGCATGGGGCTGATCCGGTTGGTCTTCGGGGCGATTTCTATAGCGCCGGGTCATGCAGGGCGCGAGACATAAACATCGCTCAGTCCCTGGCCCGGTCTCCTGGAGAGACTTGTCACGCGATTGCCGCAAGGGCAGGGGCGTCGTAAACTGCTGGTGTCATCCTTTCAGGGCCGGTGTGATCAATGCCGGGCCGCGCCGCCGACCGGTGGCAAAACAAAGCAAAAAACGGGAATGGGAAACAGTCATGAAGATGCGTGCGGCCGTGTTGCGGCAGTCGGGGGCGACGGCGCCTTTTGAAAAATCCAAGCCGATTTCCGTCGAGGAAGTGGAGCTGTCGAAGCCGGAAGCAGGAGAGATCCTCGTCCGGGTGATTGGCGCCGGTCTCTGTCATTCCGACCTTTCGGTGATCAACGGCAACCGGCCGCGCCCGGTGCCTCTGGTGCTCGGCCATGAAGGCGCGGGCGAGGTGGTTGAGGTCGGCCCCGGCATCCGGGATCTGAAAGCGGGCGATCCGGTCGTCTTCCAGTTCAGCGCCAATTGCGGCCGCTGCCGCCGGTGCCTTGAAGGCCGGCCGCAGATCTGTGAGGTGAATGCCGTGGCCCGGGCCAAGGGCGACCTGATGGGCGGCGGGCGCCGTCTGAAATCCGCCTCGGGCGAATCCCTCGCGCACCATTCCGGCGTTTCCTGTTTCGCCGAATATGCGGTGATCGATCGGGGCAGCTGCGTCAAGGTTGACGACAGCATCCCGCTGGAGACGGCGGCGATTTTCGGCTGCGCGGTGATGACCGGTGTCGGAGCGGTACTGAACACGGCCCGCATCCGGCCGGGGGACAGCGTCGCCGTGATTGGCCTTGGCGGGGTCGGGTTAAACGGGTTGCTCGGCGCCAAGGTTGCCGGTGCCGGCACTATCGTTGCCATCGACCTCAATGACGACCGTCTCGGTCTTGCCCGTCAGCTCGGCGCGACACACACGTTCAACGCCGCCGACCCAAATCTGGCCGAACAGGTTCGGGACCTGACCGGTGGCGGTGTCGATTTCGCATTCGACTTTGCCGGGGCGGTAAAGGCCATGGAGACAGGGTATGGGCTGCTCCGTGCCGGGGGCGAGCTGGTGGTCGCGGGGTTGGCGCCGGCCGACAGCACCTTCACCTTCACACCGCCGGCGATGGTGTCGGACGAGAAGGCGATCCGCGGCAGTTATATGGGCGGGTGCGTTCCGGTCCGGGATATCCCGCGTTATATCGACCTTTATCAGCAGGGCCGCTTGCCGATCGATGCGCTGATCAGCCGCTCGGTCGGGTTCGAGGATATCAACGAGGGATTTGACCGCCTCGCCGATGGCTCGGCGATCCGTCAGATCCTGACGCCGCACGCGGCCTGAGCAAGGGGATCTTCCGGTGCCCCGGTCGGGGCGCCGGAAGACCTGGTCAAAGCAAACGGGCATCGGTGCGCGAGATGACAGCCATTTATACATTCGCGTATGATCCTCTCCATGATGTCTTGCCCGACCGCTCCGGAGATGGATCGTGAGCCGTATCGATAACGAACGCCGTGCGCGTCGTCAGGCGCGAATCCGTGCCAAGGCCTTCTCTGGCGGAGAACGGCGCAGCGACAGATTGCTCCGCCAGATGGTCGATGCCGCCGAGGAGGATGAGGCCGAAATCGGGATGGGGCTGGCCGACCGGGTTTCGCGGAAGCTAGGCCCGAAGGGGCGGTACCTTGCGGCAGCAACGCTGATCGGTGCGCTTATCACGGCCGCCTCTATCTACTATGAGCGCAGGATGGTGGACACGGCGGTCCATGCGGATTGGCAGGACGAGACCCTGGTCGCACAGGGGCATAAGCTCTATCGGGACAATTGCGCTTTCTGCCACGGCGACTCTCTCGAAGGGCAGGCTGGCTGGGACGGTGATTTTCCGTCAGGCAACCGTCCGGCATTACCGCTCGATGGCAGCGCGCCGATCTGGCGTCTCAGCGATGATGATATCTTCGATGTGGTCAAATATGGCGGCCAGCCATTCTCGCCGCGCAGCTACAGAAACAACATGCCGGGCTTCGAAATTCAGCTCACGGATCCGGGGATATGGGCCCTTGTGGCGTTCCTGAAGAGCCGTTGGCCCGAGGATATCCGGCAACGGCAGGCAGAGATTGCATCGGAACGCGCCGGCGGAGGATAGGCTCCTTGCCTGATCGTCAGGCGAGCCCGGCTGACTTGAGGCGGCGTTCCAGGTCCTGCAGGCGGGCCCTCTTGCTTTGCGCCGCGTCGCTATCCGCCAGATAGCTTTCCAGGAAATCGGCTTTCTTCATGAAATCGTGCGCCGATTTGCGCGCCGTTTTCAGGGTCCCAGCTCCGACCAGAGCACCCTCGCCGATAAGGTCGATCACGATGAGGGCTTTTTTCGCTGTGGACCCCGAGCGTGTTTCCAACTTTTTGAAATAGTCGTTGCTCTCCAACATTTCCGCCTGAAGCTCTTCCAGGGTCCGGCAGATCCGGTCCTCGATGCGAGGGGGAAGCTTGTTGGCCTTTGTCTCCTTGTGAACCTTGCCGAGGAAGCCGAGCTTTTCCTCAAGCGGCCCTTCCTTGCCGGTTACGGCGCGGGAGAAATCCGGCTGACCGATGATCGAGGTGACATATTTGGAGAGATAATCGGCACCTTTCTCGCTGATCGCTTCCTTGCGTATCTGGAGAGCCAGGAGAACCTTCTGGCCGACATCGATGCGGCCTCCGAGCAGCAGGTCGATCGTCTCGTCGCTCAGCAGCGAGGCTTCGCGTTTCTGCAGGGCCTCTTCGCATTCCTCTCCGCCAAGGAAGCCGTTGGGCGTTGACAGTCGTTTGTAGATATCCCGAACCCGTTCCAGCTCCGTGCGGAGGTCTCCGCGCGTCAATTTGCCGCTTGAGTTCAGTGCCAGCGTCAACCGGCGCAGCAGGACATCCCGCGTTTCAGGGATGTAGCCGGTTTTTGCTAGCGTGTAGAAGTTCTTCGCATTCGCCGGCTTGCTCGGGGCATGGGACGGCTCGATATCGCCATCGTAGAGAGCAAGCAGCCGGTCTATTTCTTCGCCGGCGGTGGGCAGTTCGCCGAAAATGTCCTTGCCGATATTCGGTGCGCGAAGGATTTCGGCGATGAAGGAATCGAAGTGCCCGAATGCTTCAAGACCGGCGATGTCATGGCCGAGCTCGTAAAGCATTTCGAATTTCTTGATCCAGTCATTGATACCGTCGAGCGTCGCCGTCAGTGCTGCGCGAATCCGAAAGGCCTGATCGCTCGGACTCTCGCCGTCCCGAAGTGCGATGACATCGGGGATCATGCCTTTCTCGAGTTTTTCCGGCGGCTCTTTCTCGAACTTCTCCAATGCTTCCCTGTGCAGCTGGTCCGTAATCTCGTAGAGACGGCGAACCCGTTCGCTGACCGGAATTTGGGTGCCCTTGACCTGCGCGATGGCTGCTTTCTGGACAGCCTGCATAAGCGTCGTGCCTGCATCGCTGAATGCGCGCTGATGACGGCTTGAATGCAGCAGTTCCATCGGCGTGATTCGCACAGACTGCAGGTACCGACCGGCTGCCCGGCCGACAGCATCGCGCGACTTCCGTGAATAGAAGTCGGACACGTCCTCACAGACGGCATCCTTGAAACTTTGCGCTTCTGCTTTTTGCGGATCCATTATTCTTTCTGCATACCTTAGCGAAAAAACCGCCTAATTCCGTTGATTTTATTGTTGATAACCATGGAATTAGAACATGAATAGCTGGTGTGTTCTATAACGTGCAATAGGATATGCCTGTGACATAGTGCACTCTCAGCGCGATCTGTCTCACCCTTGATTTTGCCGAGCGTATTCGTACAGAGCGACTGCCGTCGCGGCCGATACGTTCAGAGTAGCGACGGGGCCCGATGTTGGCAGGCGTGCGAGCAGATCGCAATTCTCCCGGGTCAGACGCCTGAGGCCGCTGCCCTCCGCTCCCATGACAATTGCGATCCGGCCCTTCAGGTCCGCCCCGTCCAGGGTGCCGTCCGCTGCACCGTCCAGCCCGATGCACCAGAAGCCGGCACCTCGCAGCTGTTCCATGGTTCGGCTCAGGTTCGTGATGTGCACGAGATCGATCGCGTCCAGAGCTCCGGACGCGGATTTCGCCAGAACACCGGTTGTCGGCGCCGCATTGCGATCCGGTGCGATCACTGCGCGGGCACCGAAGGCGGATGCGGAGCGCAGTATCGCACCCACATTATGCGGATCGGTCACCTGATCGAGCAGAACCAGAAGGCACCGCTCACCCGCATCTTCCAGAATGTCCTCAATCGCCACGTCAGGCAGCGGCAAAACTTCTGCGGCGATTCCCTGGTGCACGGCATCCGGCCCGGCGAGGGTATCAAGCGTTTCTTTGTCGACGATCTTCGGTTCCGGAAATTCGCCGCGCCGCGAGTCGGTCAATTCGTCCAGACGCTCGCCGAGTTCCGCCTCGTTCCGGGACGTGCAAAGCAAACCGGTGATCCGGCGTTTGTCATTTTGCAGGGCCATGGCAACGGCGTGCCAGCCCCATAAAACATCGCGGCTCTTGGGTCTCGGCGCGGGTTTGCCGCGGCGCTTGGCGTTGCTGGGCTTGCGGGACTGGGGTTTTGCCATGCTGACTACCTGATGCCCGGATTGCTCCGGAATGTTGCGGGAGGAAACAGGGGGCAATCCAACAATTGCCCTCGTTGCCGCTTTTGCCATGTTTTTTCACGTTGACAAACAGAGACTATTTCTCATATTTCGCACTCCCTTCCAACGCGGAAGCCTGTTCAGCCATTTCGGTGGCCCTCGGGAACCGCGTTTTAGGGGAACTGGTGGGGTGCCCGAGTGGCTAAAGGGGACGGGCTGTAAACCCGTTGGCTATGCCTACGTTGGTTCGAATCCAACCCCCACCACCATCCTGCTTCCGGTGCCGGTTTCCGGTGTTGGGGTGGGAACGAGAGTATAGAGGTTGGTCGGTGTTCGGGGTGAAAGTCGCGGGCACCGCCGTGGTGTGCGATGTGCTGGGCGGGTGTAGCTCAATGGTAGAGCAGCAGCCTTCCAAGCTGAATACGTGGGTTCGATTCCCATCACCCGCTCCATCGCGCGGCTTCCACGGTACTGGCCAAGCACAGGGATCAATTCTGGTCATGCCCGGCGCAACGTCGGCGTGACCGCCTAATCAAGCAGGAACACGTGCGCGATGGCGAAGGAAAAGTTTGAGCGGAATAAGCCGCATTGCAACATTGGCACGATCGGCCACGTTGATCACGGCAAGACGTCTTTGACGGC
>NZ_JACZFS010000047.1 GCF_014904795.1 Nisaea nitritireducens | reverse complement strand
TACACAGGTCGATCATATAATCGAAAACCGGCAAACCAATTCAAGCCCGCCGCCTGCGCATCCCTTTCCTATATCTACAATGTCAAAGAGCTTCTCCTCCGGAGAGGAGAGACAATGAAACCCTGTTCCGCCTTACCGGCGGTCCCGGATATTCCTCGTCTGTGGAAGCCGCGAGGACGATCAACGTCTCGCGAAACCCGAATATAGGCGAGGCCGCTGCTGGATGCAAGCCCCTCTTTCGAGAGGCGCGTCAGCGCTGCGGCGCCGCGAAGTGGGCCGGTGTATAGGACCTCGGGCCGGGGGCTGTCAACAGCGAAAAAGCCTGACAGCCTCCGAAATTGATGGCACTATATATAGCATAAAAACGGCGCAAAAAAACATTCTATAGGGTGTTTCGGTCCAGAAAGCGCCATTGCTCGGGTTTCTGAAATGGATAAAATCGAGATGCAGACAGAGCGTCACGGCATAATTTTTTCGACCGCGCGCCCGCTGGCCGTGCTGGCGACCGTGTCAATGCTGGCGCTCGGCGCTTGTGTTCCCGGGGAATTTCCCTCTTTCGGGCAATCGGCCTCGACCGGTGCGCCGTCAAAGAAGGATGCGAATCAAACCGGCGCTCAAACACAGAGCCGCAGCGAGGGCCCGCAATTTGCGGAATTCCGCGACGTGCCGATTCCGGCCAATGCGGAAATCGATTTCGACAATCTTCTCGTTCTTGGCGCCGAGGATGGATGGATCGGCCGGCTGGCTTTGACGTCCGGCTACAAGATGCCGGACATGTACGCCTTCTACGAACGGGAGATGCCGCGTTTCGGCTGGATCAAGATCACCAGCGTCCGCTCGGCGATCAGCACCATGACCTATTCCCGAGGCGACCGTATCGCGACCGTAACCCTGCAGAGTCGGACCATTGGCGGCACCGCGATCGACTTTACCGTCGCTCCGGCCAACCCCCTGGCCAACAAGAGCAGCATGCTGCCGACCCCGCGTTCTCCTGCGCCGTCTGCCGGAGCTATGGTCAAGAGCTAGCCAGCATACGTCCCGTTCGGAGCCTTACAGAATACCGAGTCGCCGCAACTCCGCCTGCATCTCGTCGGGCATCTCGGCATCGATATCGCCTCCCGCATCGTATAGGTCCTGCGGGGCTTTCGCCTCTTCCAGATAGCGCCACCCCTGAAAGGCGCGATGCGGGCGCGGCACGACCCTGACGACCTCGGGATCGAGGACAATGCCGCAGTGCGGCCGCCCTTCCCCGGTCTCGACTTCATCCAGACGTTCGATTCTCTGCCGGGCCCGGACCTGCCCCTTGATGACCCAATAGAGCGAACCGCCTTCCAGAATCTCGTTCGCCCGGCGCGGGAAAGACCGCGTCCTGTGTATGCTGACCGGCTCCGCACCGGATGCTGCGGCATGACGGACCTGCTCAGCGCGGTATTGCTCAAGCTGCTCCACCGTCTCGATCCCGACGCAGAGCTTGATCAGATTGAGGGGCATGGCTGTTGTCCGCCGGGTTCGTGGTCTTGATGCGTGCCTGTCACAGAGATCTACCCGAACATGCCAAGCAACCACCACCAAGCGAAGTCCAGCGGCAGGATCAGGCCGAGCGACGCGATAGCCAGAAAAAGGCACGCCCGCGCACCGACCCGAATCGGCACGCCGCCAAGCTGCATACCGATGATGAATGGCGGCACCTGATACGGCAGGATCACGGTCGAAAAGCCGACCACGACCATGTTGAGCACGAGGAACACAGGAAAACCGCTGGCTTCAGCCACCTGATCCGCGAGTGGGGCCAGGACTGCCGGCACGGCCGGCATGGTGGAAATCATGCCCATCAGAGTGCCGATCCCGGCAATGGTCGCGAAATTCTGTGCCGGCTGCCCTGGCGCGAGACCGGCAGTCGCGATCAGTTTCTCTCCAATCCAGCCGCCTAGCCCCGACTGCGAAACGAGCGCTCCAACGGCAAGAATACCGGCGATATAGATCAATGGGTTGAGAGATATTTTCTGCCGGTAGACTTCGGCAGAAACCAGCCCCGCCCCGGGCATCAGGCAAAGCACCCCCACACCAAGCGACACCCAGGCGGCCGAGACGCCATGGACCGCGTCCGTAGCCCAGAAAACCAGCGCAGCGGCGAGATAGAGCGCCATCTTTCGCTCGGCTAAACTCATGCCGGACCAGTTCCCGCGCGTGTCTTCCTGTTCTGTCGCATCGGCATGGCCCGGTTCGCGGAACATCCAGGTCAAGAGAACGGCAATCACCACCGCCTTGACGGCACCAAGCACCGGGAAATGCAGCAGCAGATAGTCGAAATAGCGGATATGCACGCCGTGCGACGTTTCCGCCGCGCCCACCAGCACATTGTTCGGCACATTCGCCGGAAGCACGCCGACCGAGCAGAGATAGGAGGTCAGGATCATCGCCAGCACCATGCCGTTCCGGCCCTTGCTGCCGGCCGGATAGCCGAGCCTATCGGCCAGAGCGGTCATGATCGGCATCAACAGCACGATTCGCGACAAGGTCGACGGCATCAGGAAGATCAGTACCACAGAGACGATAACGATCCCGGCAATGACCGATCCATAGCCGCCGGAGATACGCGCGGTGATGGCCCGGGCCAGGCGCTTGCCGAGCCCCGTGACATCCACCGCCGCCCCGATAATGAGACCGCCCAGAACCAGCCAGAAAGCACCTGAGGCGAATCCGGAGAACACGGTTTCCGGCGGTGCCACGGAAAACACCATGGCGAGGAAGAAAAGCAGCATCGCCACCAGATGCTCGGTGATGGCGCCGGTCGCCCAGAGTCCGATACAGAGAACCACAAGCGCGCCCGCCGGAGCGGCACCGTCCGGCATGCCCGACGGCGGCAGGAGCGCCAGCCAGCCGGCAAGAGCGAAAACCGGTAAAAGAATCAGGTGGCGGGGTTGCAGATTCGACATCGAGGCAAACTCTTCAGTTTTACAGGCGGGACCGTCGTGAATTGGTCAGCCGACCGGCCCCGCACCAGTCAGTCAGCGACATGCGCCTCGAAGAGTAGCAAGTCCGCCCCCTCCTCGACCTGATCGCCGGGCGCGAAATGCACTGCCGTGACAATACCGTTATCAGGGGCCCTGATCACATGCTCCATCTTCATGGCTTCCAGCACCATCAACGGATCGCCCTTGGCGACGTCCGCCCCGTCGGCAACATGGACCGCGATCAGTTTTCCGGGCATCGGCGCGGTGACGTGACCTGAATCTTCACCGGCCTCCGCCCCGGAAGCCAGTGCCGTTTTCAAAACATAGCGATGCGCCGTACCGTCATAAAAGACAGTCACGGCTTCGACTTCGAAGGCGACCTCGACGCGCACGGCTATCCCGTCGATCCGCGCCTCCAATCTGCCGTCCTCATGAAGATCAACGGTAATCCGGACCTGGCTCTCACCCTGCTCGAATACGTAGATGCCGGCCGCGAGACGATACCGCAGCAACACTTCGTCAGCGCCGTGCAACAGGGTCAGTCCATGCAGGGGAGAATCATTCAGACGCCAGCCGTAAGCCATCGCCCATGGCGAATAAGGGTCACCTCCGAGGCGGGCTTGCCGCAACACGTCCAGGCGCTCCGCCTCCAGAATCGCTGCGGCAGCCAGCATCGGCACGGTCTCCGCGTCCCGCGTTGCGGTGGCCGCAAGATCGTCACGATAGGTCTCGATGAAACGCGTATCGACACCGCCCGCGATAAAAGCCGGATGTTCCACGATCCGCTTGAGGTAGGGAACATTGTTCGCCAACCCGGCGATCCGGGTTTCCGCGAGGGCCCGCGACATCCGGCGCAATGCCTCCGCCCGATCCCTTCCTTGGGTAATCAGCTTGGCGATCATCGGATCGTAATGAACGCTGACCGAATCGCCTTCGGCAACTCCGGTATCCACCCGGACACCATCCATTTGCTCCGGGAACGCCAAACGGCCGAGCCGCCCTGTCTGCGGCAGGAACTCGCGCTCGGGGTCCTCGGCATAGATCCGCACCTCAAGCGCATGGCCAGAAGCGGATATCCGATCCTGCGTAAGCGGCAATGTACCGCCTTCAGCCACGCGGATCTGCCAGGCGACAAGATCCTCGCCGGTGATCGCCTCGGTCACCGGGTGCTCCACCTGCAGCCGGGTATTCATCTCCATGAAATAGAAAGCGCCATCCTCATCCATGATGAACTCGACCGTGCCGGCACCGACATAGTCGATCGCCTTCGCCGCATCGATCGCCGCTTTCGCCATGGCCGAGCGTACGGTTTCGTCGAGCCCCGGCGCCGGTGCTTCCTCTACGACCTTCTGGTGACGGCGCTGAACAGAACAGTCCCGCTCAAAGAGATGCACCGCGTTGCCGTGCCGGTCCGCGAAAACCTGGACCTCCACATGACGCGGGCGGGTCAGGTATTTCTCGATCAGCAACCGGTCATCGCCAAAGGCCGCCGCTGCCTCGCGCTTGGCGGCAGCGATACCGTCGGCAAGAGTGTCCGCGCTCTCGACCACGCGCATTCCCTTGCCGCCACCACCGGCGCTTGCCTTCAACAGCACCGGAAAACCGATACCTGCGGCCGCTTTTTCCAGCGTATCCATGCTTTGATCCGCACCGTGATAGCCCGGCACAAGAGGAACCCCGGCTTTTGCCATGATGTCCTTGGCGGCCGCTTTGGAGCCCATGGCCTCAATGGCCGGAACATCCGGTCCGATGAACAGAATGCCGGCCGCGGAACAGGCACGCGCCAGTTCCGGGTTTTCGGAAAGGAAGCCGTAGCCGGGATGGATCGCATCCGCTCCCGTTGCTTTTGCTGCCTCAATCAGCCGGTCAATCCGCAAGTAGGATTCCGCCGCTGATGCCGGGCCGATCGGACAGGCCGTGTCGGCGGCGGCAACATGCAACGCAGCGGCATCCGCTTCCGAATAGACAGCGACTGTGCGGATGCCGAGCGAACGGGCCGTACGGGCGATCCGGCAGGCGATCTCGCCCCGGTTCGCGATCAGCAATGTGCGGATAGTGCGCATCTCCGTCATCAGGCGATCCAGTCCGGTTTGCGTTTTTCCAGAAATGCCGACAGCCCTTCGCGGCCTTCGCGCGTGGCCCGTTGCCCGGCAATCCGCTGGGCAGTCTCCCGCCGGGTCGTATCATCAAGCTCGCGCCCGGCCACCTCCCGCAACAGGGTTTTCGAGGCCCGGATGGCGTTAGGGCCGCCTTTTTTAATTTCCTTGAGGATAGCTCCGGTCTCTTCCTCCAACACGTCCGGCGCACAGACCTTATGCAGAAGCCCCATGCGCAATGCCTCGACCGCGCCGAACCCCTCCCCGGTCTGGAACCAGCGGTGCGATTCCCGGATACCGATGGCTTGAATGACATAGGGGCTAATCACGCCCGGAATGATCCCGAGACGAACTTCAGAGAGGGCGAATTGCGCCGTATCCGCCGCCACCGCGATATCGCAGCAGGCACAGAGTCCGAGTCCCCCGCCCATCGCTGTGCCGTTGACCATGGCGATGGTCGTCATGGGTAATGCATAGAGCGCATCCATCATGTTCGAGAACTGCATCGCGTCCTCGAAATTCTCATGCTGCGTATGGTCCGCCGCCCGTTTCATCCAGTTGAGGTCGGCTCCGGCGGAAAAACTCTTTCCGGCGCCAGTCAGGACCACGGCCAGAATATCCGCCCGATCTGCCAGAGAACGAAACAACCCGTGCAGATCCCCGATCAGGATTTCATCGAACGCATTATGGATGTCCGGCCGATTCAGCGTGACGGTCACGATGCCGTCCGCATCCTCGACAATCAGGCTCTCCGGGCGCTTCGGTGTGTATTCGCTATGCATCGCTTACATCCGGAAAATGCCGAACTTCGTCGGCTCTATGTCTCGATTGAGAGAAGCGGAAATGGAAAGGCCGAGCACAGTGCGCGTATCGGCCGGATCTATGACCCCGTCGTCCCAGAGCCGGGCACTGGCGTAATAGGGGTGCCCCTGGGTCTCGTATTGGTCGCGGATCGGCGCCTTGAACGCTTCCTCTTCGTCTTCGGGCCAGTTTTCGCCGCGTGCTTCCAGACCGTCCCGGCGCACCTGGGCCAGAACGCTCGCTGCCTGCTCACCGCCCATCACCGAAATTCGGGAGTTCGGCCACATGTAGAGCATGCGGGGACCGTACGCGCGTCCGCACATGCCGTAATTTCCGGCCCCGAATGAGCCGCCGATAATGACGGTGAATTTCGGCACCCGGGCGGAGGCCACAGCGGTGACAAGTTTGGCACCGTCCTTGGCGATACCGCCTGACTCGTATTTCCGGCCAACCATGAAGCCGGTGATGTTCTGCAGGAACACGAGCGGAATGCCGCGCTGGCAGCAAAGCTCGATGAAATGAGCGCCCTTCAGGGAGGATTCCGAAAACAGGATGCCGTTATTGGCGATGATACCGACCGGATAGCCCCAGAGATGGGCAAAGCCGGTGACGAGCGTTGTCCCATAAAGCGGTTTGAACTCGTCGAATTCGGAGCCGTCGACGATGCGGGCAATGATCTCGCGGACGTCATAGGGCGTCCGGGTATCCTCCGGCACAACGCCATAGATTTCTTCCGCATCGTAAAGCGGCTCGACCGGCTCGCGCACGGCGAGGGTCGGACGCTTCACCCGGTTGAGATTGCCGACGATACGTCGCGCCAGTCCGAGGGCGTGGGTGTCATCCCGGGCGATATGATCTGTTACGCCTGAGATACGGGAATGCACGTCCGCACCGCCCAGATCCTCAGCACTGACCACCTCGCCTGTCGCCGCCTTCACCAGCGGCGGGCCGCCGAGGAAGATGGTGCCCTGCTCCTTGACGATGATGCTTTCGTCCGACATGGCGGGGACATAGGCGCCGCCTGCCGTGCAGGAGCCCATGACCACAGCGATCTGCGGGATACCATCCGCCGACATGTTGGCCTGATTGTAGAAGATCCGCCCGAAATGATCCCGGTCCGGGAAGACTTCATCCTGCTCCGGCAAAAAAGCGCCACCGGAATCCACCAGATAGATGCAGGGCAATCCGTTCTGCCAGGCGATTTCCTGCGCCCGGAGGTGCTTCTTCACGGTAACCGGAAAGTAGGTGCCGCCCTTCACCGTGGCATCATTGGCAATGACCATCACTTCCTGGCCCATGACCCGGCCAATCCCGGTCAGGATGCCGCCGGAGGAGATATCACCGCCATACATGCCATGGGCAGCAAGCTGGGAGAATTCGAGCCACGGCGCGCCGGGATCGAGCAAGGTCCTGACCCGGTCACGCGGCAGCAGCTTGCCGCGGCCGACATGCCGCTCCTGACTGCGCTGACCGCCCCCCAGTTTGACGCCGGCGACCTGCTCCTGCAGATCTGCGACCAGCGTCCGCATACGCTCCGCATTGCGCTGGAAAGTCTCGTCCCGGCCCACGGGGGCAGTCTTGATAACCGTCATTGAAATACCCTTACCAACCGCCGGTGCTGAGCCACCGTTCGACATGATCCAGCCTGTCGGCGCCCCAGAAAGGCTCGCCATCGACAATAAAGTACGGTGCGCCACAGACCCCGGCCTCGATCGATGCATCGACCTCGGTCTTCAGCTTTTCTTTTACGTCCGCATCGTTGAGAGCAGCACGAAGCTCGTCCGGATCGACACCGTTCGCGGCGGCAATCTCGATAACCGCCTCGGCATTGTTGATCGCTTTCATCTCCTGAAAAGCCGCATTGAACAGGGCCAGCGCGACTTTTTGCGCCAGAGCCTCGTCCTTGCCTTTCAGCCACCAGGTTGCCCGTGCCGCCGCTACGGAAAGAAACGGAAAGCTCTCCGGAAAACTCAGGGGAAGCCCCATAAGGCGGGCACAGCGGTCAAGATCGCGACGCGAATATGCTCCCTTCAGCGGCTGGTCCATCAACGGTGTGTTACCGTTCAGCTTGAAGACCGCGCCCAGCAAGGTCGGCCGCCAATCCACCTGCCGGTGATAAAGTTTCGCCAGATCGTTGATCTTGTGGGCCGCCAGATAGGCGAATGGCGAGGAATAGTCGTAATAAAAGATGATCGGGCTTCCGCCCGTACCGTTCTCGGTCATTGTTTCGCTCCCTTAACTCCGTGGCCGGTCACCACGGCAATTCCGTCCCGTCGTAGTTGAAGAACCGCCCATTGTCGGACGGGCTCAATCCATCGATCACCGACTTGATGCCGGTAGCGCTTTCCACCGGAAGAACCGGGGCCGCCGCGCCCCCCATATCGGTGCGCACATGGCCCGGATGGAACATCACGGCGGTGAGCCCGTTTCCGGCAAATTCCAGCGACAGGCATTTGACAGCCATGTTGAGGGCGGCCTTGGAGGACCGATAGATATAGGATCCGCCGGTGCATTCCGCGAGTGAGCCCATCTTCGAGCTGATGAAGGCCATCTGCTTGCGATCACTGGACAGCACATTGTCCTTCATCGCCTCGGCGATACGGATCGGGCCGAAGAGGTTGGTTTCCATCGTGTCGGCCCAGGCCGCGTAATCGATCTCTGCCAGCATGCCGCGCCCGCCGATGATCCCGGCATTGTTCAGCAAAACATCAACCGGACGACCCTTGTAGCGTTCAGCCATGGCCGCGATGCTGGCCGCGTCATTCACATCCAGAGGGCAAAGCTCGACCCCCTCAATAACCGCGAGATCCGTGGCCCCGTCCGGGTTACGGCAGGCGCCGATCACGGACCAACCATCCGCCGCGTAAGCACGCGCCAGCTCGAGACCTATTCCCCGGTTTGCCCCGGTAATCAGAACTGTCGGCATTTTCGCCTCCTTCAGCGTTCGTTGCCAGGCCGCAGGATGGCTTTCGCCGTCACCTCGACCTCGACACGCATCTGCTCTTCGGCAAGATCGCAGATGATCGTCGTGTTCGCCGGACGGGCGGCATCGCAATATTTCTTGATGATCGGCTTGATCCGGTCGAACTCTTCCCGGCTGGCGACAAAGACCCGGACGCGGAGCATGTTTTCAAGGTTACTGTGCGCCTGAAGCAGCGCCCGCTGGATGTTCAGGAAACACAGCTCGGCCTGTTCCTCGACCGAATCCGGGAAGCTCATGCTCTCCGGATTGAAGCCTGTCGTGCCGGAGACATAGACCATGTCGCCATCGACAACGGCACGGGCATATCCGGCCATTTCCTCGAACGGCGATCCTGAATAGATGCGCTTTCCGATCATTTGTCCTCCCTCCGGCTCTTGCTGGCCGTCCTCTACCGTCGCTCTCCGACAGTAACGTGACACCCCTCGACATGATCGTCGACCATGCCCATAGCCTGCATGAAAGCGTAGCACGTGGTCGGGCCGACGAAGCTCCAGCCGCGTTTTTTCAGATCTTTGGAAAGCGCCGTCGATTCCGGCGTGGTTGCCATGGTCTGCAGTGTCGCAAAGTCGAGCCGCTCCGGTCCGCGATGCTCCGCCCTGAAACCCCAGACATAGTCCGAGAGGGAGCCTTCCTTCTCGATCAGCTCAATGGCCCGCTTTGCGTTGTTGATCGTCGAGACGATCTTGCCCCGGTGCCGGACAATCCCGGCATCCTGCACACAACGCTCGATATCCGCGTCGGTGAAAGCAGCAACCTTCTCGATCTCGAAATTGGCAAAGGCCGCGCGGAAGTTCTCGCGCTTGCGGAGGATCGTCAGCCAGGAAAGACCGGACTGGAAGCCCTCAAGGCAGATCTTCTCGAACAACGTGCGGTCGTCCCGCGCCCGCTGGCCCCATTCGGTGTCGTGATAGTGACGGTAGAGATCGTCTCCGGCACACCACCAGCAGCGCGGCTTGCCGTCAGCCTCATGAATCAGGCCGTTTTCATGATCGATGGCCACGTGGCCCTCCCGGTCAGGCGGTTTCCTTGAAGAGTTCGCGGCCGATCAGCATCCGGCGAATTTCGCTGGTACCGGCGCCGATCTCGTACAACTTGGCGTCGCGCAGCAGCCGCCCGGTCGCGGTGTCGTTGATGTACCCGTTGCCGCCGAGGCACTGAATTGCTTCAAGCGCCATCCAGGTTGCCTTTTCGGCAGCGTAGAGAATCGCGCCGGCGGCGTCCTTCCGGGTGACCTCTCCCCGGTCGCAGGCCTTGGCCACAGCATAGACATAGGCCTTGGCCGAATTCATCGTCACATACATGTCGGCGATCTTGCCCTGCATGAGCTGGAACTCGCCGATCGACTTACCGAACTGTTTACGCTCATGGATGTAGGGCACGACGATATCCATGCAGGCCTGCATGATGCCGAGCGATCCGGCAGCCAGCACCGCGCGCTCGTAATCGAGCCCGCTCATCAACACCCGGGCGCCGCCATTCAGCTGGCCGAGAACGTTTTCCTCCGGGATTTCGCAATTCTCGAACACCAGCTCGCACGTGTTCGAGCCGCGCATGCCGAGCTTGTCCAGCTTCTGCGCCGTCGAGAATCCCTTGAAGCCCTTCTCCACCAGAAAAGCGGTGATGCCGTGCTGATGCGCGTCCGGATCGGTCTTGGCATAAACCACCAGCGTGTCCGCGTCCGGGCCGTTGGTAATCCACATCTTGGTGCCGTTCAGGACGTAACGATCACCCTTCTTTTGCGCGCGCAGCTTCATAGACACGACGTCAGAGCCGGCGCCGGGCTCGCTCATGGCCAGCGCGCCAACATGCTCCCCGGAGATTAGCTTCGGCAGATATTTCTGCCGCTGCTCCTCGGTGCCATTCAGCCGGATCTGGTTGACGCAGAGATTGGAATGGGCGCCATAGCTGAGACCGACCGACGCGGAGGCCCGGCTGATCTCTTCCATGGCAACGGAGTGCTCGAGATAGCCCATCCCGGCGCCGCCGTACTTCTCGTCCACGGTCACGCCAAGCACACCGAGCGCGCCGAGCTTCGGCCAGAGATCCATCGGGAACTCGTTCGACCGGTCGATCTCCGCCGCACGCGGCGCAATTTCGTCCGCCGAGAAAGAACGCACCGCATCGCGCAGCATGTCCGCGGTCTCGCCCAGATCGTAGTTCAGCGAGGGGATATCATTCGGGATCATTCTTGTTTCCTCCGCTTTGCATTTTTACGGCGTCAGTTGCCGCTTCGGTCGTCTTCGCGACCATGCATGAGCATCATTGTGGCAAGCGCGGTCGCGGCCAGTTTTTCTGTGCCGTTCTTCACCGCAAGAACGTCGCACCGGCAGACCACAAGCGAGCGTCCGGGCCTGACAACGTCAGCCCTGGCAACCAGCTGCTCCCCATCTCCGGGCGAGACGATATTCATCTTGTATTCGACGGTCAGGATGCTCGCATCCGCCGGCGCCAGCGTAAAGGCAGCATAGCCGCAGGCATTGTCCGCAAGCGTGCCAATAATACCGCCATGGAAGAAACCATGCTGCTGGGTCAATTCTTCCCTGTAGGGAAGGTCAATCACGCAGCGGCCCGGCGCGACATCGGAAAGCACGGCACCGATATGCTCCATGAAAGCCTGCCGCGCGAAGCTTTCCCGCACACGACCGGCAAAATCTGGATTGGGTGTCTGAAATCTGGACATCGGACCTTCATTGACGTTCACGTCAATCATTCCCGTCTTTGGCCAGATCCGTCAACGACTCAATGCAACTCGCCTCGACGGCATCGAGTTCGTCCAGGATCAGGGTCATCTCACGCACCTGTTCCTGCAGCTTGGAGCGCCGCGCCCGGAGCTTTCCAAGGAGCAGCAGGATCTGCCGCTCCTCGCCCCGTTCGGCATCATAGAGGTCAATGATTTCGCGGATTTCCTCAAGGGAGAGGCCAAGCCTTCGCCCCCGCGCAATAAGACCGACACGCACCTTGTCTCGCTGGCTGAAAATCCGCGTGCGACCGCGCCGGGCCGGGCAGATCAGCCCCAGAGCCTCATAATGCCGGATCGCCCGTGTTGTCAGATCGTACTCGCGGGCAAGATCCGCCGTGGTGATTTCCTTCAGCATCGGAAAAGGAAATCACCGATTGACGCTAACGTCAATCAAACCGGTTATATCAGGAACAGCGCCGCAAGCCCGAGGAAGGTGAAGAAGCCGACCACATCCGTCACTGTGGTTAGGAATACCGTGGAGGCGACGGCCGGATCGATCTTGAACCGCTCAAGTGTGATCGGGATCAGCGTACCGGAAAGACCCGCGACAAAAAGATTGATCACCATGGCGGAAGCCATCACCGCCGCGATCTTCGGGTCCCCGAACCAGGCCCAGCAGGCGCCGGCCGCGATCAGTGCGAACATTATCCCGTTCAGGGATCCCACCGTCATTTCCTTCATCACGAATTTGAAGGCGTTGGTGGAACTCAACTCACGCATCGACAATGCCCGCACCGCGACGGTCAGAGTCTGGGTCCCCGCGTTGCCGCCCATGGAAGCAACGATCGGCATCAGCACCGCGAGGGCGACGATCTTCTCGATCGTGGTCTCAAAGGCACCAATCACGCCGGAGGCGACAATCGCCGTCACCAGGTTGACCGCCAGCCAGGAGAACCGGCTGCGGGTGGTGCTCAACAGACTGCCATGCAGATCGTCATTCGCCACACCACCGAGACGCAGGATGTCTTCCTCCGCCTCTTCGTTCATGACCTCGACCACGTCATCCACCGTGATCATACCGATCAGCCGCTCGTCGGCGTCCACAACCGGCGCGGAGACAAGCCCGTATTGCCGGAACATCATGGCGACGTCTTCCTGGTCCATCACGAGCGGCACTTTGTGGAAGTCCGTACTCATGATGTCGGCTACCCGTACCGGCCGCTTGCTCCGCAGTAAACGGCTGAGCGACAGTTTCCCAAAAGGGTGATGAGCCGGGTCGACAACGTAGATATCGTAAAAATAATTCGGCAGCTGTTCCGTGGTGCGCAGGAAATCAATGGTTTGGCCGACAGTCCAGTGCTCCGGCACCGTTACCAGCTCACGCTGCATGAGACGGCCGGCGCTGGCCTCGTCGTAGGTCAGCCCTTCCTCGATCATTGCACGTTCGCGATCAGGCATAGCGTCAAGCAGACGGGCCTGATCCTCATCGTCCAACTCGCCCAGAATCTCGACGGCATCGTCGGATTCGAGCATGTGCATGGCGTTCCGGAGAACTTCATCATCCAGCAGCGGGATGATTTCCTCACGCACCTTGTCGTCGAGATAAGTCAGGGTTTCCGGGTCGAAATAACGGCCGAGAACCGTGACAAGCGCTTCCCGGTTACGTCCCGAATAACGCTCGATCAGGTCGGCATGGTCCGCGGCATGCAGCGGCCGGACGAGCCGGTAGAGCTGTCGCGGCTTGTCGCCGGCCAGCGCCTGCGCGACTTCCTTCTCCAGCTCCGGTGTCAGACCGTAGAGCTTTGAGGCCGCGACGCTGTCATAGACCGCGAGTTCTTTTTCCAGAGACCGGATGCGCCGCTTCAGCTTTTTCTTTTTTCGCTTGGCCCGCGCCTTGCGCTGGATGTCGGCCGCATCATCGCCGGAAAGCTGTTGAGCGCCGAAAGAATCCACCGGCTCCTGCACGGGATCTTTGGGGCCTTCGACGCTCACTGATTCACCCCTTTTTGGCGCGGATACGGTGATGTTCCTGCGCGTCGACAACGGCAACGGCCGCCATGTTGATAATTCCGCGCACGGTGACCGACGACGTCAGAATATGCATGGGATAAGCGGTGCCGAGCAGGATCGGTCCGACAGACAGACCACGGCCGAGCGTCTTCAACAGATTGAAAGAGATATTGGCTGCATCGATCCCCGGCATGACCAGCAGGTTCGCAGCCCCGGTGAGACCGGCGCCCGGGAAAGCCCGGTCACGAGTTGCCTCGCTGAGCGCCGCGTCCGCATGCATCTCGCCCTCGATCTCAATGTCGGGATAAGCCTTTTTCAGCGCGGCAACCGATTCCCGCATCCGCACAGCGGACTCGAGATTCGACGAGCCGAAATTGGAATGCGACAACAGGGCGACCTTCGGCTCGATGCCGAAGCTGCGCACTTCCGTCGTCGCCAACCCCACCATCTCCACCAGGTCCGATGCACTCGGCGTCGGATTGACGTGGGTATCGAGAATGAAGATCGGGCCCTGCGGCATGATCAAAAGGCTCAGCGCCGTGCAGCGATGCACATCGGTACGTGGGCCAATGATATCGATGACTTCAACCAGATGATCGCGCCAGCGCCCAATCGCCCCGCAGATACCTGCATCAGCCTCACCCTGAGACACCATGATCGACGAAATTGCGGTCGGCCTGTTGCGCATGATTTGCCGCGCCCGGTCCGGCGAAACCCCGCGCCGGGCCATCATTTCGTGATACGTGGCAGCAAAGGAATCCAGCCGGTCGTCATTCTGCATGTCGACAATCTCGATATCCGCATCCGGCTTCAGACGGAGATGCAGTTCCTCGATCTTCCCGGCGATCACATCGCGCCGACCGATCAAAATCGGGCGCGCAATACCCTCATCGACAATGCTTTGGGCGGCGCGCAGAATGCGCTCCTGCTCGCCTTCGGCAAAGGCAATGCGTTTCGGGTCCTGCTTGGCGGATAGCACCACCGGGCGCATGACCTGACCGGAGCGATAAACGAACTGGCTCAGCTTTTCGTGATACCAGTCGAAATCCTCCATCGGCATGGTGGCCACGCCGCTGTCCATCGCGGCCTTGGCAACGCGCGGCGCGATTTCCAGGATCAGGCGCGGATCGAACGGCTTCGGAATGAGATATTCCGGCCCGAAGGACGGTGCTTCGCCACCATAGGCGCTCGCGACGACGTCGGAGGCTTCCTGTTGGGCCAGATCGGCGATCGCCTCAACCGCCGCGATCTTCATTTCCTCGTTAATCGTGGTCGCCCCGACATCGAGCGCGCCACGGAAAATATACGGGAAGCAGAGAACGTTGTTCACCTGGTTCGGGTAGTCCGAGCGACCGGTGCAAATCAGCGCATCCGGGCGAACCGCGCGCACCTCTTCCGGCAGGATTTCAGGATCCGGATTGGCAAGAGCGAGAACCAGCGGGTCCTTCGCCATCTTCTTCACCATGTCCTGCTTCAACACGCCCGGCGCGGAAAGGCCAAGGAAAACATCGGCACCGTCGATGACTTCTCCCAGCGTGCGAGCATCGGTCTCCTGGGCAAACGGCTCCAGGTGCGGATTCATTGAAGAACGCCCCTTGTAGACCACGCCGTCAATGTCAGTGACGGTAACATTCTCGTATTTCACACCCATGGAGACGAGCAGCTTCAGGCAGGCCAGCGCCGCCGCTCCGGCGCCGGAGGTGACCAGCTTGATGTCTTCCAGCTTCTTGTCGACACAACGCAGGCCGCTGAGGATTGCGGCCGCAACAATGATGGCCGTGCCGTGCTGGTCGTCATGGAAAACCGGGATGTTCATCCGGGCGCGAAGCTTTTCCTCGATCTCAAAGCATTCCGGCGCCTTGATATCTTCGAGGTTGATACCCCCGAAGGTCGGCTCGAGTGCGGCCACGACATCGCAAAACTTGTCGACGTCGAGTTCATCGACCTCAAGATCGAACACGTCGATATAGGCGAACTTTTTGAAGAGGACGGCCTTGCCTTCCATCACCGGCTTGGAGGCAAGCGGGCCGATATTGCCGAGACCAAGTACAGCAGTACCGTTCGTGACCACGCCGACAAGATTACCGCGGGCGGTCATGTTCCGGACTTCGTTCGGATCATCGACGATGGCCATGCAGGCGTAGGCAACGCCCGGAGAATAGGCAAGAGAGAGGTCGCGCTGCGTCGCAAGCGGCTTGGTCGCTTCGACCGTCAGCTTTCCCGGTCTCGGGTGCTTATGAAAATAAAGTGCCGCTTCCTTCAGTCCCTCAGCCACGATGGCTCTCCCCGATCACGTCCGTACCGGTCATTGGATAGACCGCATAGCCTTATAACGCCACAGCTGAAGTGGCGCCGAAAGGCAATTAAGTCATTATGATACAGAGAGAGATGGTGCGGTCGAGAAGACTCGAACTTCCACCCTGTTTCCAGGACAGCGACCTCAACGCTGCGCGTCTACCAATTCCGCCACGACCGCACATGTAGTGACATCTGAAGGCTTGCGCCTTCGGGATGCGGGGGAGTAGCAAATCCCTTTAACGGGATCAAGTATCATTGTGCCGAAAAGAGCATGGACGTGAAAAAACTTTATCCGCCGGGAGAGACTAAGGTGATGGATCTGGAATGGCGGATATCCGACGAGCCGGTCGCCTATCCGGACGCTCTAGCTGAAATGGACGCCCGGGCGGCGGCCATTCGCGCGGGAACCGCGCCGGAACTCGTCTGGCTGCTGGAACATCCGCCGCTCTATACGGCCGGCACCAGCGCGGACCCGAAGGACTTGCTCGAAACCCAGCGCTTCCCGATCTTCCAGACCGGCCGCGGCGGACAGTACACCTATCATGGCCCCGGTCAGCGGGTGGCCTACGTGATGCTCGATCTGACAACCCGCAAGCAGGATATCCGCGCCTACGTGCAAGCGCTGGAAGACTGGATCATCCGTACACTCGCGGCCTTCAATGTAAAGGGAGAGCGGCGTGACGGCCGGGTCGGGATCTGGGTGACACGCGGCGATATCGGGACGCCTCTTAGGGAAGACAAGATCGCCGCCATCGGTGTCCGGCTGAAACGCTGGGTCTCAATGCACGGAATTTCGATCAACGTGGAGCCCGAACTTTCTCATTTCGAAGGGATCGTGCCCTGCGGCATCAGCGAGCATGGCGTCACCAGCCTGCACGATCTCGGGCAACTCGTCTCAATGGCGGAAGCGGATCTGGAATTACACGCCGCGTTTGAGACCGTGTTTGGACCGGGCCAACAATTCGGCCGTCCGGACAAAATCGTGCCAGCCACACAGCGCCAGAACCCAGAAACGAATCACGGCTGAAATGCATTTTAAAGAAAATTCACATTAACTTAACGATATTAAATCGATACTATATGGAGACATTCATCCAAACGATTTGTTTTACGAATGATGCGTCACCAAACCAACATAGCGGACGTTGTTCGCGAGATGTCGCCTGACGAGTGCGAGGTGTTCGACCTGATTCTGGACGGCTACAATCCGTCGAAATCAGAAGACATCGGAGAATTCGTTGCCCGCATCGACACACCGATTGCGGATCTCCTTGTCGGCCTTCTCGAAAAGCGCCTGTTACAAAAAGTCGAGACCAAAGGGTACAGTTTTTTGCAGATCAATCCGGCTGCTGTCTGGTTTCTGGCAGAGCCGGAATACCGCACCTATGCAGTCAAAAAACCTGACTAACGAGCCAACACCGCTTTCACCATAAGGCCGATCGCACGGCGTGCCTCCTGCTCAAGGCGCCGGCCCTCCTGCTCCAGATCAGAGACCGTCACGGCCGGACGCGGGTCGTCCGCGTGGAGTAGATGATTCCGCCTGTTGCGCAGCCAGACATAGCCGGGACCAAACCGGGCCTCGTTCAGCATCAGTCCGTCGATATCCCCCTGATTCAGTTCCGCATCCAGCGCCGCCTGCGCGAAAACAAGCGCCGCCAACCAGGCTCCGGCAGCAAAGCAACGGCTCATCTCGTCAAAAAGCGCCTCGGCCTGCGGCGAGAGGCTCAGGCCTTCGCCATGACTCTCCCGATCGATCAGCGAACGGATCCAATCCAGTCTCCGTTGCATCTCGCTTGAGGAGGGCAGAGCATTTCCGAAAACCAGCATTGCGATCTCAGAGCGTCGGCCGCTGATGGAAGCCGGAATGGCCCGGCGGATCGGCATCATCGATACACTCGATGCCGGTTACCTTGGCTGCAGGCGGGCCGTTGCTGCAGGCTTCGATCATCGCGTCGACACTCGCGGACGGGCCGGAAAAGACCGCTTCGACCGTGCCGTCGCTCCGGTTACGGACCCAACCGTCAAGACCGGCGGCACTCGCCTCGCTCACAGTCCATCCGCGATACCAGACACCCTGAACCCGGCCAGAAATCACGACCCGTATTGTTGTCCGTGGAATGTGTTCATTCATGACTGGCCGCCCGTCAGTTGGCGATATGTCTCGTGAAACAGAGTTAGCCAATGCTTCCGCGATTGTATAGGGAAGCAGCCTTCAAACCGAGCTTTGAGTCGCACCCGATTCCCCCACACGGCCGGGCGCGCGGAAGCTCCGACAAGCACAAATCGTCAGGCCGACACCTGACTGTCCGGCAGGAGATCCGCCACCTCCGCGCTAATAAGGCGAAAGTACCCGCGAACGTCCTTGCCGCCCCCCGCGCCCGGCCCGTATAAGAAGCCTTTAATGACTAGCACTCAGCCCTCGCCCCAAAGTGACGCGCCCGCGCTTCGACTCCGACACCTGCTCGGCATCGAAGGCCTATCGCGCCCCGACATTGAAGCGCTCCTGGATCTTTCCGACCGCTATGTCGACATCAACCGCCGCGCGGACAAGAAAATGTCGAGCCTGCGCGGCCGCACAATCATCAACCTTTTCTTCGAGAACTCGACCCGCACGCGCACCAGCTTCGAGCTGGCGGGCAAGCGGCTCGGCGCCGATGTGCTCAACATGTCGGTCGGCACCAGTTCGGTGAAAAAAGGGGAAACCCTGATCGACACGGCAGTCACCCTGAACGCCATGCATCCGGATGTACTGACCATCCGGCACGGCGACTCGGGCGCGGTGCACCTGCTGGCGCAGAAGGTGAATTGCGGCGTCATCAATGCCGGCGACGGCACCCACGAGCATCCGACCCAGGCCCTGCTCGATGCGCTGACGATCCGCCGCCGCAAGGGCGACCTGGCCGGCCTGCAGGTTGCGATCTGCGGCGATGTCGCCCACAGCCGGGTTGCCCGATCCAATATCCATCTGCTCTCGATCATGGGCGCCCGGGTCCGGGTCTGCGCCCCGCCGACCCTGATCCCGCCCGGCCTTGAACGGCTCGGCGTCGAGATACATCACGACATGCGCACCGGGCTTGCCGACTGCGACATCGTGATGATGCTGCGGCTGCAGAACGAACGCATGGAAGGCAGCTTCGTGCCGTCCGTCCGCGAATATTACCGGCTGTTCGGCCTCGATCACGACAAACTCTCCGTCGCCAAGCCGGACGCGCTGGTCATGCATCCGGGGCCGATGAACCGTGGCGTCGAAATCGATTCGGACGTGGCGGACGATATTGACCGCAGCCTGATCCGTGAGCAGGTCGAGATGGGTGTTGCCGTCCGCATGGCCTGTCTCGAAGTTCTGGCGGAAGCGCAGCTCGAACCATGGGCGAAGAATCAGTGAGCCGTACTCTTTTCAAGAATGCCCGCCTGCTCGACCCTGAGTCCGGTCTGGACGCGCAAGGCGCCATGCTGGTGGATGGGGCGCGGGTCCTCGATATCGGCCCGAATGTCTTTGTCGATGCCGTCCAGGACGATGTGCATGTTGTCGACTGCAAGGGCCTCTGCCTCGCCCCGGGGCTGGTCGACATGCGGGTCTCCACCGGCGAGCCGGGGAACGAGCATATCGAAACCCTGGCGACGGCAGCCCAGGCCGCTGTCGCCGGCGGTGTCACCACCTTCACCTGCTTGCCGAACACCGACCCCATCGTCGACGATGTCGCGGTGCTGGAGTTCGTCGAACGTCTGGGACGCGATGTCGGACTGGTGAACATCCATTCCTATGCCGCCGCCACCAAGGGGCTCGGCGGCAAGGTGATGACAGAACTCGGCCTGCTGCATGAATCCGGCGCGGCCGGCTTCACCGATGGCGGCAAGGCGATTGCGCATCCCCTCGTCATGCGCCGCCTGCTCTCCTATGCGCAACTGTTCGATACCGTGATCATCCAGCATCCGGAGATGCCGGAGATGGTCGGCAGCGGTGTTATGAACGAAGGCGAAACAGCAACACGTCTTGGTCTGCCCGGCATTCCGGCAGCGGCCGAGGTCATGATGATCGAGCGGGATCTCCGGCTGGTTGAGCTGACTGGTGGCCGGTTGCATTTCTCCTGCCTTTCGACCGCAGCGGCTGTTGAAGCCGTGCGCCGGGCGAAGGCCTCCGGGCTGCGAGTAACGGCGGACACCGCCCCCCCCTATTTCTCGCTCACTGAGTCCGCAGTGGTCGGCTACCGCACCTTCGCCAAGCTGTCCCCGCCGCTGCGCACCGAGGAAGACCGCCTGGCAGTTATAGAAGGCCTTGCCGACGGCACCATCGATGCCATCGTCAGCGCCCACATCCCGGGCGACCGGGACCAGAAGCGCCTGCCTTTCACCCAGGCGGATTTCGGCGGCGTCGGACTGGAGACTCTTCTCTCCGTGTCTCTGGAGCTTGTGCATAACGACCAGGTGCCGTTCCTGACGGTTCTGAAGGCGCTGACCCAGTCCCCCGCCGATCTGCTGAAGCTTCCGGCAGGGCGGCTCCGCAAGGGGCATCTCGCGGACTTCATCCTGTTCGATCCGAACCGGGCCGTGCGGATCGACAGGGACGAGTTGCGCGGTAAATCCAGGAACACGCCGTTCGACGAGCGACCTGTGCAGGGCCGCGTCGAACGGACCTACCGGGCCGGCAATCTGGTATTCGATATCGAGACCTCACCGGTTCCCGAGCGGCGGAGATTCCCCGATGCCTGATCTTCTGGGTCCGCTCGAATACACATGGCCCTTCTATGCCTGTGCCCTCGCCGCCTATCTTCTCGGCTCGGTCCCCTTCGGCCTCGTCCTGACACGTCTCGCCGGGCTTGGTGATGTCCGTTCCATCGGCTCCGGCAGCATTGGGGCAACGAACGTACTCCGGACCGGCAGCAAACCCCTGGCCATCGCCACGGTGATCTGCGACAGCGGCAAAGGGGCTGTAGCGGTTCTGCTCGCCAGCCAGTACGGCCCGGACATGGCCGTTATCGCCGCGGGCGCCGCGATGCTCGGCCATTGTTTTCCAGTCTGGCTGAAATTCAAGGGCGGCAAGGGCGTCGCGACGGCCTTCGGCATTTTGCTCGCACTGTCCCCCTTGGTCGGCGGACTGACGGGCCTGACATGGCTCGCGATCGCGGTGATCTTCCGCATATCCTCGCTTTCCGCACTCGTCGCATCCGTCGCGGCGCCGTTCTATATGGAGTGGCTCGTCGACAGGCAGCATGCGGAACTCGCGCTCTTCATGGCCTTGCTCGTCATCTTCCGCCATCACGGGAATATCCGGCGCCTGATCAAGGGCGAGGAAAGCCGGATCACATTCTCCAAGGACAAGCCGAAGAGCTGAAACCGGCACCTCCTTCCAGAAATCCTCCCGTCCCGTCCATGGATGAGACGGGAGGATCACGATGGCCAGAGGACACCAGACATCAGCAGCGCCGGATGCGACCGAACGGCTCGCCCGGCTTCGCCTGATCCGCACGGAAAATGTCGGACCGGTAACGTTCCAGCACCTGCTGAGCCGCTTTGGCTCAGCTCAGGCGGCACTCGAACAATTGCCTGACCTTGCCCGTCGAGGCGGCCGGCGCGCGAAACTGAAAATTCCGGCGTCAGCCGATATCGAAAAAGAAATTGCGGCCAACGAGCAGGCAGGCGCCCGCTTGCTGGTGATCGGAGAGCCGGACTATCCGGCCATGCTCGCCGAGATAGAAGGCGCCCCGGCAGCAGTTTCCATTCTTGGACATGCTCACCTCTTTCTGGAGCCGTCTGTTTCCATCGTCGGCGCCCGCAATGCCTCCGGCAATGCCGTGCGATTCACCGAGAGGCTGGCGCGCGATCTCGGCGCGCGGGGCGTGGTCGTGGTTTCCGGTCTTGCCCGCGGTATCGACACTGCCGCGCATACGGGCTCCCTTGAGACCGGCACGGTCGCCGTGGTCGCTGGCGGTGCCGATGTCATCTACCCGCCCGAGAATGCGGCGCTGCACGCTCGCATTGCAGCCGAAGGCGCCCTGATCGCCGAAGCCCCGATCGGCACCCGGCCGCTTGCCCGCCATTTCCCCGCCCGAAACCGGATCATTGCCGGTATGACCCGCGCCACACTGGTGGTGGAAGCGGCGAAACGCTCAGGCTCCCTGATCACCGCCCGTTTCGCCGCCGATCAGGGCCGGGAGGTTTGTGCGGTGCCCGGATCGCCGATGGACCCGCGCTGTGCCGGGAGCAACGGACTTCTCCGCGATGGCGCTCATCTGATCGAACGCGCCGATGACATATTGAGCATGTTGCTGCGCGGCGGAGTCCGTGAGGAGCCACCGTTCTCCGACCTCTTCGGCATCTCCGGTTTCTCCCCTCAACCCGTCGAGGAGATCGACGAGAAAGCGCGAACCCAGGTGCTTTCCATTTTGGATGCAACGCCTCTAGCAGTTGACGAAATCATCCGCCAATGCCAATTGTCACCGCCGGTGGTCCTAACCATCCTCTTGGAAGCAGAGTTGGCTGGTGAAGCCGAGCGGCATCCGGGGAACAGAGTGGCGCGACGCTACAGCCCTCCATAATCTGAGGGGTTTTCGACGCCAGGACCGGAGCCACCGCCACAAGGAAAGGACTTCCGGTAGCCCATGAAAGTCGTCGTTGTCGAGTCGCCGGCCAAAGCCAAAACGATCAATAAGTACCTTGGTAGTGATTACAAGGTGTTGGCCAGCTATGGGCATATCCGCGATCTGCCCTCGAAGGACGGATCGGTCGATCCGGATGCCGATTTCGCCATGATCTGGGAAGCCCAGCCCCGGGCGGAAAAGCAGATCAAGGAAATCGCCAGTGCCGTCAAAGGCGCCGAAAGTCTGTTTCTCGCAACTGACCCGGATCGCGAAGGTGAAGCGATTTCTTGGCATGTGCAGAATGTGCTTTCCGACCGTAAGGCCCTGAAGGGCGTCGACGTGAAGCGCGTGGTCTTTCACGAGATCACCAAGCGCGCCGTGCTGGACGCCATCGATAACCCGCGCGAACTCGACCAGGATCTGGTCGACGCCTATCTGGCGCGCCGCGCCCTCGATTATCTGGTTGGCTTTACGCTGTCGCCAGTGCTGTGGCGCAAGCTGCCCGGCTCCCGGTCCGCCGGCCGGGTGCAGTCCGTTGCCCTGCGTCTGATCTGCGAGCGGGAAGCCGAGATCGAGGCCTTCCGGTCAGAAGAATACTGGACCATCGACGCGGCGTTCCGGACCAAGGAGCGCAAGAATTTCACAGCTCGCCTGACCCATCTCGACGGCGAGAAGCTGCAGAAGTTCTCTATCAACACCGAAGCGGCAGCCAAAGCCGCTGTGGAGCGCATCCAGGGCGGGGCCTATTCGGTCCGCTCTCTGGAAAAGAAGCAGACCAAGCGCAATCCCTATCCGCCGTTCACCACCTCGACGTTGCAGCAGGAAGCATCGCGCAAGCTCGGCTTCGGCGCGTCGCGCACCATGCAGCTCGCACAGAAACTCTATGAGGGTATCGATCTCGGCGGCGAGACCGTCGGCCTGATCACCTATATGCGTACCGACGGTGTGCAGCTCAGCCAGGATGCCGTCTTCGCCATCCGCGACGATATCGGCAAGAATTTCGGCGACCGGTATCTGCCGAACAGCCCGCGGATGTACAAGAACAAGTCGAAGAATGCACAGGAGGCCCACGAGGCGATCCGGCCGACCGATGTGCGCCGCCACCCCCGCGAAATGGCGGCGAGGCTCGACAAGGACATGGCCCGGCTCTACGAGCTGATCTGGAAGCGCACCGTCGCCTGCCAGATGGCCAGCGCCGAGCTGGACCAGACCACGGTGACCATCCAGGCCGCCGACAGTCGGGCGGAATTCCGCGCCACAGGTTCCATCATCACCTTCGACGGTTTCCTGAAGCTTTATCAGGAAACCAAGGACGAACCTGCGCAGAGCAGTGAGCAAGATGAGGACGGGCGTCTGCTGCCTTCCATGACGGAAGGTGAAGCGCTGGCCCATGACGAGCCCAAGCCGGAACAGCATTTCACACAGCCGCCGCCGCGCTACAGCGAAGCGAGCCTGGTGAAAGGGCTTGAGGAACTCGGCATCGGCCGCCCCTCGACCTATGCCAGCATCCTGCAGGTGCTGCAGGACCGGAACTATGTCGTTCTCGACAAACGCCGTTTCATTCCGGAAGACCGGGGACGTCTGGTCACCACGTTCCTGTCAAACTTCTTTACCCGCTACGTGCAGTACAATTTCACGGCCGAGCTAGAAGACGCCCTCGACAATATCGCCGAAGGGACTATCGCCTGGAAGAAGGTCCTGACCGACTTCTGGAAGGCCTTCCACGAAGCGGTTGACAAGACCAAGGACCTGAAAATCTCCGACGTGCTGACCGCCCTCGATGAGGAACTCGGCCCGCACTTCTTCCCGGTCGACGAAAACGGCGAGACCGTCCGGGCCTGCCCGACCTGCAGCGATGGCCGTCTCGGCCTCAAGCTCGGCAAGTTCGGCGCTTTCATCGGCTGCTCCAACTATCCGGAATGCAAGTTCACCCGGCAGATGACGCAAGCCGGCGACGGGAGTGAGGACGGCACCGCCGATCTCGCGAACGGCCCGAAAATTCTCGGCAAGGACCCGGCAACCGGTCTCGATGTCTCGATCCGCAAGGGCCCGTACGGCACCTATGTGCAGCTCGGCGAGAAGACGGACGAAGTGCCGAAGCCGAAACGGGCATCGCTGACCAAAGGCATGAATCCCGGAGACGTCACGCTTGAGACCGCTCTGGGGTTGCTGGCTCTGCCGCGCGAGGTAGGCCCGGATCCGGAAAGCGGTGAGATCATCCTCGCCGGGATCGGTCGCTACGGCCCCTATTTGAAGATTGGCAGCACCTATGTGTCGATCCCCGCAGGGGACGATGTGCTGACCATCGGCATCAACCGCGCCGTTGACCTGATCGCGAATAATCCGAAGAAAAAGAGCCCGGGCCGCGAGCTTGGCGAATACGAAGGCAAGCAGATCACCGTCGGCGCCGGCCGCTTCGGCCCCTATGTAAAACACCTGAAAACCTACGCGACGATTCCGAAATCGATCACGCCGGAAGAGGTGACGCTGGAACAGGCTATCGATCTGATCAAGGCCAAGGTGGAGAAGTCCGGCGGCGCCAAGAAAGCACCGGCGAAAAAGGCTCCGGCGAAGAAAGCCGCGGCAGCGAAGAAGCCGGCTGCGAAGAAGGCAACGGCCAAGAAAGCTCCGGCAAAAAAGGCGGCCGCCAAGAAACCTGCAGCAAAGAAGCCGGCCGCGGCGGCCGGCAACGACTAGGACGGCGGCGCGCGTGGCCCCACGCAAGATGCCGCCCGGCCTGCCCAGTCGCGAAGCGGTACTCGAATTCATTCGTGACAGCCCGACCCCGGTCGGACGCCGTGAAATCGCACGCGCCTTCAACATAAAAGGCGCCGACCGCATTCCCCTTAAAGCCATGCTTAAAGAGCTGGCCGTGGAAGGCATGATCGATCTCGGCCGCCATAGACGCGTGGCAGCGCCCGGCACTTTGCCGGAGGTGACCGTGGTTGCCATCACTGCCATCGACGATGATGGTAATGCGTCCGCACGCCCCCTGACATGGCGGGAAGAGAACGCCCCGCCGGCTATCACCATCCCACTCTCCTCCCGTACACCGTCTGTCGGGGTCGGGGATCGGGCGCTGGTGAAACTGGAGCGCACAGACCAGGATCGCTATCGCGGCCGTATCATGCGCCGCCTCGAAAGCTCCGGCGAACGTGTCGTTGGACAGCTGAAGCGGGAAGGCCGAGGCTACCGGATCGTCTCATCCGACCGGAGAGCACGTAGCGACTATGTGGTGGAACCGGGCGACCTCTCGGAGGCAAAACCCGGCGAGCTGGTCGTGGCCGAAATCCTGCCACGCGGGCGGATGGGCCTTCAGCATGTCCGGATCACGGAAGTGCTGGGCGACGCGAATGCGCCGCGCGCTGTCAGCCTGATCGCCATCGCCGAAAACGAGATACCGGCTGTTTTTCCCGATGCCTGCACGGTCCAGGCGGAAACGTCCAAGCCTGTCACCCTGGGCAAGCGGACAGACCTCCGGAATGTCCCGCTCGTCACCATCGACGGCAGCGATGCCCGCGATTTCGACGATGCGGTCTATGCCGAAGCCGATACCGATCCGAAAAACAAAGGCGGTTATCGCATCATCGTCGCCATCGCCGATGTCGCACACTATGTCCGGCCCGGCGACGCACTGGATAACGAAGCACGCAAACGCGGCAATTCTGTCTACTTCCCGGACCGGGTCGTGCCGATGCTGCCGGAAGCCCTTTCGAACGGGCTCTGCTCGCTCCGCCCGAATGAGGATCGCGCTTGTCTCGCGGTCGAGATGGTGATCGACGCCCGTGGTCATAAAACCGGCCATAAATTCATGCGCGGACTGATGCGCTCCACAGCGCGCCTGACCTACGAAGAGGTGCAGGCAGCGGCTGATGGCGGGGATGTCGAGGTTGTACCGGACGGTATCATCGAGCCCCTTTACGGCGCGTTCCGACTTTTGCTCGACGCCCGCAAGAAGCGCGGAGCACTCGATCTCAATCTCCCGGAACGCAAGGTGGTGCTGGGGGACGATGGTAAAATTGCATCAATCGAACTCAGGAAGCTCCTGGACAGCCACCAGTTGATCGAAGAATTCATGGTGCTGGCGAACGTGGCGGCCGCCGAAACTCTGGAAGCGAAAAAGCGGCCTTGCATGTACCGGATACATGAAACACCGGACCCGGAGAAGATCGCCGCGCTGACAGAGTTCCTCAAGGGGCTCGAAATTCCGTTCGGCACATCCGGCGTGATCCGGCCGCAGACCTTCAATGAGCTGCTCGCAAAAGTGCGTGGCGAAGTGCACGAAACCGCCGTCAATGAGCTGGTGCTGCGGAGCCAGAGCCAGGCTGTCTACAGCCCGGATAATCTCGGCCATTTCGGTCTCGGCCTCAGACGTTACGCTCATTTCACGTCGCCGATCCGACGATATTCGGATTTGCTCGTACACCGCGCCTTGATCGATGCTCACGGGTTCGGGAAAGACGGTCTGGGCGATTTAGAGACCGAAGCTTTCTACGAGACGGCAGCCCATATATCGATGACCGAACGGCGCGCCGCAGCCGCTGAACGCATGGCGATTGCCCGCTATGTTGCTGCCTTCCTGAGTGAGCAGATCGGCAACAAGTTCGAGGCGCGTGTGTCCGGCATTGCTTCCGCCGGGATGTTCATGGCGCTTGCCGGTGTTGGTGCCGACGGGCTGCTCCCCATGAAGCGCCTGCCCAACGACTTCTACGATATCGACGAGCACCGCCACTCTCTCGCCGGTCGCGCGACCGGACTGACCTTCAAGATCGGCGACACGGTGGTAGTCAAACTTGTCGATGCCGATCCGCTGACAGGCGGCGTTCTGCTGGACTATGTCTCGGGCGGTACTCCGGGAACACCGGGCGAACGCCGGGGAATGGGTCGGCAGGGCTCGAAGCGGAAGAACCGGTCCGGACCGGCAAAACGCAATGGCGGAAACTCAAAAGGGCGCGCCAAGAAGCCCCGCTGACGTGTGCGGTTTTTACGCCTATAGTGGCAAAATGAACGATAAGTCATTGAGCCAAAAGATGCAGCGGAGCCCAAGTGCTCCAAAACGGCGGGCACAACCCCGGATCGTTGTGGTCTTTTGTGGTCTGCTCCTGGCTCTGCTCACGGCCTGCGCCGCGCCCTATTCTCCATCAGACCCCAAGGCGTTCAACCGCGACGATGCGGCTGCGGTCTTTTCCGCCGGCTTCGAAGGCATCACCAGCTTCTATATCGAAGAGACGGATCTGCCGTCACTCGCCGTCGCCGGTCTCACCGGGCTGAAAACCCTGGACGACGGCATCAGCGTCATGGACCGCGAGGATCTGATCGTCGTCGCCCACAACGGGCATGAAGTCGCCGCCCTCACCGTCCCCGATGCCGACGATGTGGCTCGCTGGAGCATGCTTATGGCGGCCGCCGTCGATAGCGGGCGCCGTGTATCCAACACGCTCCGGGAGGCACCGCCCGAGACCCTCTACGACGCGATCTTCAAGGGTGCCCTCAGAGACCTCGACCGCTTCTCGAGATACACGACCGCCGCTGCAGCCAGCCGGAACCGGGCACATCGCCGCGGATATTCAGGCATCGGCATCCTGCTGTTCGAAAATCGCGGCACGATCTACATCGAAGAAGTCTACGAGGATGGCCCCGCAGCCGATAGCGGCCTTCAGGTCGGAGACAGTATCGTCACGATCGATGGCAAGACCGTCAGCGGACTTGACGCCGTTGCCGTGTCGGATTTGCTGCGCGGTCCCAGCGGCAGCGACGTCCGGGTGACGACAACAAGCGACGAAATCCACAGAACCGCGATTGTCACGCGCGCCCCGGTGATCGAACAGACCGTGTATGCGACCAGCAAGGGCGATACCGCCTATTTCGAGATCCGCAGTTTCAATGAAGACACTGCAGCCAGCCTTTCCCGCAAGTTGGGTCAAGTGGCAGCGAAGGTCGGGCCGTCCATGAACGGCATCGTCCTCGATTTCAGGAACAACCGGGGCGGCGTCCTGAGAGATGCCATCTCTATCGCCGATCTCTTCATCCGGGACGGGCGTATCCTCCTGACCAAGGGCCGGCACCCGCGCTCGATCAAGGAATTCACCGCACACAAACCCGACATAGCGGCCGGCATGCCGCTGATCGTGCTGATCAACCATGACTCGGCGTCGGCGTCGGAAGTTGTCGCCGGTGCGTTGCAGGACAGCGGCCGCGCGGTCCTGATCGGCAGCCGGACTTACGGCAAGGGCACCGTGCAGATGATTGTTCACCTGCCGAACGAGGGCGAGCTGATCATCACCTGGGCCCGTATGTATACGCCGTCGGGCTACCCGATTGGGCCGTTCGGGGTCTATCCGACGATCTGCACGGACGAAATTGAAGACCCGTCGCTACAGCAGGTTGCCGGCACAGCCCGCGTAGCGGCTATACGTGCCCGTGAACTCCTTCGACTGAGGCGGATAGCCCAGGATCTCGATGACAGCATCCAGGAGGCCTTGCTCGGACGCTGCGGCGACCGGAAGCCCGCTACAGACGGGAATGACCTGGATCTCGCGCTCGCTTTGAAATTATTGGGACAGCGCAGTCTTTTCGACCGCGCCTTCGAAGCCTCACTCATCGCATCGCAATGGCCGTCGAACGCCCAATAAAGGGGCTTGAAAAAGGCCGACTGATCTCCGCTTGACAGCGCCTGTTATATGGATATGTTTGCGGCCTTCTAATTCACTTTGACCGATGGGGAACGGCCATGGCCAAGCCCGCGACAGTTCTGATCAAGCTCGTCAGCTCCGCTGACACCGGATACTTCTACGTAACGAAGAAGAATCCGCGTACGCAGACCGAGAAGCTTCAGCTCAAGAAGTATGATCCGGTTGTGCGCAAGCACGTGCTTTTCAAGGAATCCAAGATCAAGTAGGCATCGCCTGCTGACGGTTTCTTGAACGGGTCGCCTTGGCGGCCCGTTTTGCATTTCAGGTATAAAAGGGAGTTTCCGGACTCAGCTGATTTCCGGAATATCGGAGACGACTCGGTTTCGTCCAGCGTTCTTCGCCCCGTAAAGCGCCTTGTCCGCGCGCTTCATCAGGTCCTCAACGGTCTTGTCCTCGCCGGTGCGCATGGTCAGGCCAATGCTGATATTTACCGTGACCGGATCTTCGACCCCTTCACAGGAAACATTGGTTTCGGAGACCCGCCGGCGCAGCCGCTCGGCCACAGCCTCCGCGAACTCTTCCGAGGTATCCGGCATCACCACCACGAATTCCTCACCCCCGATCCGCGCGATCATGTCGACGGATCTAAGGCTGTTGATCAGAGCTTCCGCGACCGCCTTCAGGACCTTGTCGCCAGCGATGTGCCCATGGGTATCGTTGACCGCCTTGAAATGGTCGATATCCAGCATCAGGAGCGCCAGTGGCTTGCGGCGCTCGACCGCGTTGTCCATCAGGCCTTTCAGATAGGTTTCCAGATAGCGCCGGTTATAGAGCCCCGTGAGGCTGTCGATCAGCGCCATGGACAGGGAACGCTCATAACTTTCGCGCAGCCGGTCCTGGAAGCGCCGGCGGCGGATCTGGGTGCGGGAACGCGCGGCGAGCTCGTTCTTGTCCAGCGGCTTCATGATGTAATCGTTCGCACCGAGATCGAGTGCCTTCGCAAGCTTGTCGATCTGGTCTATTTCGCCGGTCATCAAAATCGGGATCTGTCGCGTCCGTTCTGTCGACCGGAATTGGGACACCAGCCGCAGCGCGTCTTCGTCCTCCAGATTGAGACTGCAGACGATGAGTTCGATATCCTCACCCGCAGCGATCTCGCGCGCATGTTCGGCACCCGGGCAGGTGAAGACCATGTTGTCATCCCTGTTCAGGATGTTCTGCGTGTTGGTCGCGTCGATCGGGTTGTCTTCAATCAGAAGAATGCGCCCGGCCCGATAGTCCATGGCCAAGCCATTCACGCCGGTTTCCAGCACCCCGAAATGGGCAGATGTCTGCTCCCTCAGCAGCCACTCATCGACCATGACCTTCAGACGCAGCAAGGACCGGACCCGCGCGAACAGGGCCGTATCGTCGACCGGCTTTGTCAGGAAATCGTCCGCCCCCGCTTCCAGTCCCCGAACCCTGTCGGATGGATCGCTGAGGGCGGTCACCATGACCACCGGAAGATGTGCGGTTGCCGGATTGCTCCGGATTCTCTTGCAGACCTCGAAGCCGTCGATGCCAGGCATCATGACATCGAGCAGCACGATATCAGGCGTATCCGACTGGATGATTTCCAGGGCATCGGGGCCATTTGTAGCCGTTCGAACATCGAAATACTCGCTCATCAGCTTGGCTTCGAGGAGTTTGATATTCGGCAGGACGTCGTCGACGACGAGTACGCGTCCGGGCATCGCGGTCTATCCGAGGAACTTCTGAACGGTCTCCAGGAAATGGCTCACTGAAATCGGCTTGGCAATATAAGCCTCACAGCCGCCTTCCCTGATCTTTTCCTCATCGCCCTTCATGGCAAAAGCCGTGACGGCAATAACGGGAATGGCATTCAGATCGTCGTCTTCCTTGATCCATTTCGTGACTTCCAGCCCTGACACTTCAGGCAACTGGATATCCATGAGAATGAGGTCCGGACGCTTCTCGCGCGCGATCTTCAATGCTTCCATGCCGTCGCGCGTACCGAGGATATTGTATCCGTGCGCCTCCAGCAGATCGTGAAACAGCTTCATGTTGAGCTCGTTATCCTCAACGATGAGCACTGTTTTTTCGACCGACGTTTCTGCCGTCACTACGTCCTCCATCCGACCCGCTGATTCGAGCTTGTCGCCCAGCTACCCTCTATGCCACAGGCGCAGGGTAAAAAAGAATATCTTACAAATGAATAAACAGTCTAAACCCTTCCAGCGCAAGTGACCAATGAACTAAGCGGAGCTGGGCATGAGGCAGTCGGGGCCATCCGGTTTCAGGATCGGGATTGATCTCGGGGGAACGAAAACCGAGGCCGTTGCACTCAGCCCCTCCGGCGACGTTGTCGCGCAGGAAAGAGTGCCGACCATCAAGGGCGACTACGCGGCCACAATCGCGACGATTTCCGGCCTGGTGACCCGTACCGAAAACCAAATCGGGCAGACATGCACGGTCGGAATCGGCATGCCTGGCGCGGCGTCGCGGGAAACCGGGCTGGTGAAGAACGCCAACTCGACCTGGCTGATCGGAAAGCCCCTCCAGAAGGATCTCGAAGAGGCCCTGAAGCGCCCCATCCGACTACAGAACGATGCGAACTGCTTTGCCGTGTCAGAGGCCATCGACGGCGCCGGCAAGGACACCGAGATTGTGTTCGGGGTCATCCTCGGCACCGGCGTCGGAGCCGGGATTGCAATTCGTGGCGAATGCCTCGAAGGCCGCAACGCGATCGCCGGGGAATGGGGGCACAATCCGCTGCCCGCCCCCATGGACGACGAACGCCGGGGGCCGCTCTGCTATTGCGGCCGGCACGGCTGCATCGAGACCTTCCTCTCCGGCCCGGCATTCGAGCGGCAATATGCCGAAGCCTGTGGCACGGAGATTGGCGCCCATGAAATTGAAACGCTGGCAGCCTCCGGGGACTCGCGCGCGGACGCCGTCATGAGACGATATGAGGAGCGGCTCGCAAGGGCCCTCGCCTCTGTCATCAACATCCTGGACCCTGACGTCATTGTACTTGGAGGCGGCCTGTCCAATATCCGCAGGCTCTATGACACTGTCCCGACGCTATGGGAGCCTCACGTGTTTTCGGATAGTGTAAAAACGAGATTGAGCCCTCCCATGCATGGCGACTCAAGCGGTGTCCGGGGAGCTGCGTGGCTTTGGCCGCCCTCGCTTTAGGAAAGGGCCGGCCGCAATGGCTGCGACGGGACAACGAGCATGACCGAGCAGGCGCCCGATAGCCCGGTTTTATGCCGGGATTGTTTTGCGTGGCTGCCAGAAACAGCCAAGCACGGGGATGCACGCTGCCCGAAATGCGGCTCGCCCCGCATGGTCAGCCACCCCGAGCTCCGCGCCCTTGCCATCGCCCATATCGATTGCGACGCGTTTTATGCCACCGTAGAGAAGCGCGATAACCCGGAGCTGCGGAGCAAACCGGTCATCGTCGGCGGCGGGCGCCGAGGCGTGGTCTCTGCCGCCTGCTATGTCGCGCGGACCTACGGCATTCGCTCCGCGATGCCGATGTTCAAGGCTCTCAAGGCTTGTCCCAGCGCCGTCGTCATCAAACCCGACATGCAGAAATACAGTCGTGTCGGCAAACAGATCCGCGAGCTGATGCTGTCCGTCACCCCGATGATCGAACCGATCTCCATCGACGAGGCGTTTTTAGATCTCACCGGCACCGAGAGGTTGCATCATGCCCCGCCCTCGGAAACCCTGTGCCGGCTGGTCGCCCGGATCGAAGCAGAGACAGGGATCACCGCTTCCATCGGGCTCAGCTACAACAAGTTCCTCGCCAAGGTGGCATCCGATCTCGACAAGCCGCGGGGCTTTGCCGCAATCGGCCGCGAAGAGGCAACCGAATTTCTGAAAAACCGCTCCGTGACGACAATCTGGGGCGTGGGAAAATCCCTGCACGAGAAACTGCGGAGCGACGGCATCGAAACGGTCGGCCATCTGCAGGGCATGGAAGAAGCCGCCCTGATCCGCCGCTATGGCGGCATCGGCATGCGTCTGGCCCGTTTCTCCCACGGCCGGGACGACCGCAAGATCGAGCCGCGTTCGCCCGCCAAGAGCGTCTCCTGTGAGACCACATTTGCAGATGACATATCGGAGCTCGGCGAGCTTGACCCCATTCTCTGGCGCCTCTGCGAGGAGCTCTCGACGCGCCTAAAAACCAAAGCCCTCAGTGGCAAAACCATTGTCCTGAAACTGAAGACGTCTGATTTCAAGGGAATCACCCGTCAGGTTCACCACCACGGCTCAACCCAGATGGCGGATACACTCTATCGGGCAGGCAAGCACCTGCTCGAACGCGAAACCGATGGCCGGAAGTTCCGCCTGATGGGCATAGGTGTTTCCGACCTGGCAGATCCTGACGGCGCGGACCTGCCGGATCTCGCGGACCCTGAAATGGAGCATCGGCGGAAAGTGGAACATGCGATGGATGCCGTGCGGGCAAAACTCGGCACCAAGGCGATCGAGAAAGGGCGCGGCTTCAAGAAAGCCGTCGAGAAGCAGGGCATCAGCGCCCGCATGTCCGAAGAAAATGCCCACATGCCTGAAGAGAAAGAAGGTGACAGCTGAACGGCGCGCGCCGCTCCTGCTCAGCAGCCATCCCGAGGAAGGCCTTCAAGGCGCTGCAAGGCGACATCCACCGTGAATTCCTTGAAGTGGATTTCGAGCCGGCGGGCGATACCGTTTTCATGCAGGTCGACGGCCAGTTCGTAGTCCGGTGACTCGGTCTTGTTCTCCGGCCCGTAAAAAGCCAGCCTGACCGGCCAGTACGGCCCAGAGATCAGCGGCTCCTCCTCCCCCTCGGGAACAACCTCCAGTCCGATGGCGGCGGAGACAAACCCCGCCGGCTCAAACTCCGAGCCATCAAACAGCGCCGCCGAAAAGAACTTCTCGCCGGCAGCTATCTTGTCGAGCAAGGCAATCGTGTGCTGGCTCGGAAACATAACGTCGACCGGCAACTCCATCTCGACCTCATCCGGTGCCGTAAAGATCGCCGTTACAGCGCCGGACGGAGTCCGTTGCGCCCGACCTTCCAGGGCTTCGCCGCCACCGGCGCCATAATCCTTGTTCACAATGAACCGAAACGACGAGCCATCCTTGGCTTCCCAGGTCGTCATCGTGGAATCGACACTGCGCGTCAGACCTTCTGCGCTCTCAAGGATCATCAGATTGCGTTGATTGATCGCCCAGCCATCGCAAGCGTCCCGCCACTCGAAAGCCATCTGACCGCCGACAGCCGAAACATCGTTACTCCCCGGCGCCCCTTTCAGGGAAAGGCGGTAAAGCGCCTTGTGCGGGACGATTTGGCTTGCGGTCGCCGCGTCGACTGGAAGCGGGGTAGCCCATTGCACCACAACGGCAGCGAAAACGAATGCGGTCAGTTTCAGAACGGCTTTCAAACAATCCTCCCTCGGCTCTGGCGGAACCAGGTGGTCACTGTCGCGGGGTTTACCCGGCACAGCTTGCCCCATGCCCGGCAATTCCTTCCGCCTGTCCATCAATATGGCGTCGCGCCAGGAAATTGTAACCGGGCTTCGAGAGAAATATTTGATTAATTTCAATCACTTCCAAAATAGCCACTCGATGGCACGCCCCATGCACTCCCTAGGGAGCGAGAAACAACAATTAGGTGGTGTGACATGTCGAACCTCATGCACCCGCAGACACAGGAACTGGAAGACACGAGCTTGACGAGCGCTTTCGCAAATCTTGACGTTGGCAATCTCCTCTCCCGCATGCCGGCAGATATCGCGCATCGTGCCTCTCAGATCGTACGAGATCAGGACCTGAACGATACCGAAATCGCGCTCCGTCTTGCGATGATCGCAATGACCGAGGCGGAGAACCGGATCGCGCGGCAGGAAAAGCGGATCACCTTCCTTGAAGGCCTTTCCGTCACGGACGAGCTGACCGGATTGTTGAACCGGCGCGGTTTCAGCGATCGGCTGCAGAGCGCGCTCGCCGCTGCGAAGCGTCAGGGGCTGACCGGTGCACTGTTGCTGATCGACCTCGACAAGTTCAAAGCCGTCAACGACACCTATGGCCACATGGCCGGTGACGCACTGCTGGTAACAGTCGCAAGAATTCTCCAATCGCGAACCCGCGAGACCGACAGCATCGCCCGCCTTGGCGGCGACGAATTCGCGGTCATCATGCCGGGCGCCAATGACGACGAAGCAGCCGCACGGATTGCGGCGCTCGACGAGGAACTGAATACGCGGACCCTGCAGTGGAACGGGTCCTCCATCCACCTTCATGCGAGTGTCGGTCACGACGCCTACAGTCAGGACGACACCGAAACCGAATTGCTCGACAGGGTCGACCGCGCAATGTACGCGCGGAAGCAGAACAGTCCGTTTTCGGCACTGTAATCGCCCCTGCCTTGCAACCTACTTGTCGATACGGGCATTTGCCTCCTCTGTCGGCAAGCACCCAGAGCAAACCTAAGGGAGCTGAGCAATCAGCTCCCTTTTTTTCTTTCCGCCCCGGCATGCCTCCGGTTGCCCGGACAGATCGGAAAGCCTAGGTTCTGCTCGCCTACAGCACCGGGCGTCCGCTCGGCAAGCCGCTGTTTCAGAGTGTTCATGGGAGCAGGCCCAATGGCTTACCTCTTTCTCGCCCTCGCCATCTTCGCCGAAGTGATCGGCACAATGGCGCTGAAGGCAACCAACGGCTTCACGGTCTTCCTGCCATCGGCCGTCGTGCTGGTCGCCTATGCCGCCGCCTTTGTTCTGCTGAGCTTTTGTCTCCGCGAGATTCCCGTCGGCATCGCTTACGGCATCTGGGCTGGCAGCGGGATTGTGCTGGTAACCGTAGCCGGAGCTTTAATTTACAAGCAGGTCCCGGACCTTCCGGCCATCATTGGCCTGCTGCTCATCGTGGTCGGGGTCACGGTCATTCATCTCTTCTCGAAAAGCACCGGACATTGAAAAACACCCGGCTTGAAAGCCGGGTGCGGTTTTCTTCAATCGGGAACGGCCAGTAAGGCCGCTGCCCGGTTAGTTCGTGATTTTGGCCGCCCAGGGCTTTTTGCCGGAAACCGACCCAAGCGCGGAAGCCATGTGCAGAGCGTCCTTGCCAGTAAAGGGCCCGACGGCAACCCGATGCCACAGGCTCCCCCTGACATGCACCGACATGATGACCGGAACCGAGCCAACTGAGTCCGGCGCCGTTTCTTTCAGATGCTCCGCCCGTCTCTTGTCACGGAAAGAACCAAGCATCACGAAATGGTCCGCAGGCTGCGCAGTACCTGGCCGCATCGCAGCGCGATGGATCGGCCTCTGCAACGGAAGAACCGTCATTTCGGCGGCGCCAGCAGGGCTCATGCTCCGCTTGTGCTCGACGCGATCTACGTCAGGCGTCTCTTTCCAGCTCCCCAGAGAAGAGATCTGCAGGTCAAGTTGTTCGTCTTTCGAGACAATGCCTTTCAGCTCTATCGGCTCCAGAGTGTGACCGGGATCGAACGGCGCAAAACCGGCGATACTCACACCCTTGAGCGGCAACAGACTCGCGCGAATAGAAGACGGAACATCCTCCAGCCGATCCTCGTCAACGGCACTTTCGGCCAGAAGTATTGTAGAAGGCGATGCAGCGGGTCCCTCGACATCGAGATCTCTATCGGCCCGCGCCGTAAGGATCGTCGTGCCCGTAACAGATCCGACCGGGATCGAATTTCGATCCACCCAATCGTCTGAATCGCCTGGATAGTGCGCCACGAGTTCCGTCAGAGGCTTCGTGTTATCGCCATCATAGGCGCGGCACGGCTCGTCACCGAAGACAACGCGCAGCATCGAGCAATCTTCATCGGCTGCAGCGGAAATGACATGGTCGGCCGTAGTTTTACCGGTGGCAAGGAGCGCAAGACCGGACAATCCGGTGGTCGCAAGGCTGATTGCCGGAGGGATCACCGGAAGGCAACCACCCAACAAAATCGGCAACATCGCAGCCAAAAGACCACGTTTCATCTGATTCCCCCGCAAGAATCAATAGCTTATGTAGTTTTATTTTAGCGATATCTCAAAAATAGGCAAGGTTCCGATTTTATCTCTAAATTACCGTGTCTTTACCTGATCGCCTATGACATTGAAATCAGGAGACTGTTTTGCTCCAAAGGCAGCATTCCGCTACAGGTGTTTTCCGTGTATGAGAACCCTATGACCGTTATTACCGATACCGCTGCGCTCTCCGCCGTCTGTGCCGAGTTCGCGACCGAAGACTTCGTGACAATCGACACGGAGTTCATGCGTGAGAAGACCTACTATCCCCAGCTTTGTCTGGTTCAGTTAGGGATCGACGACAAGGCTGTCGCCGTCGATACCCTTGCCGACGGGCTTGACCTTGCGCCCCTCATTGAGCTGCTGAAGAACAAAAATGTTCTGAAGGTCTTCCATGCCGCCCGCCAGGATCTCGAGATATTCTATCATCTCTGCGGAGAGCTGCCGGCGCCGATTTTCGATACCCAGGTTGCCGGCATGGTCTGCGGCTTCGGCGATTCCGTTTCCTACGACAAGCTGGTGCAGAGCCTGACCGGGGTTCAACTCGACAAGAGTTCGCGTTTCGCTGACTGGTCCCATCGCCCCCTCAGTGAGAAGCAGATCGGCTATGCGCTCGCCGACGTCATCCACCTGCGCCCGGTGTATCGAGCATTGATGGACAGCATCGAGAAATCCGGCCGCATGGACTGGATTGCGGACGAAGTGGCTAAAATGGCCGACCCGGCGCTTTACGATCCGGAACCCGAAACCGTCTGGCAGCGCCTTAAAGTCCGCAGTGGGAAGCCTAAATTTCTCGCCGTGCTGCAGCAGATCGCGGCCTTCCGGGAACGCGAGGCACGGCAGCGGGATGTTCCGCGCAACCGGATCCTGCGTGACGACGTACTGATGGATATAGCCGCGCACGCGCCGACAACGCCGGAAGAACTTGCCCGCACCCGAACCTTCAACGCCCAGGTGGCAAACGGTCGGTTGGGTCAGGAAATCATCAAAGTCGTCAACAAAGGCCTCTCGATACCGAAAGATGCCTGCCCCAGACTTCCGACAAAGGACGACAAGCGCGAGGCGCCCGGCCCTATTGTCGAGCTCCTGAAGGTGTTGCTGAAAATCCGCTCGGATGAGGAAAAGGTCGCCGCCCGCCTGATCGCCAATGCGGCCGACATCGAATCCATCGCACTGGATGACGATGCGGACGTCCCGGCCCTGACGGGCTGGCGCCGCGACCTGTTCGGGGCCGATGCCGTCAATCTGAAACACGGCCGCATCGGGCTGACCGCCGAAGCCGGAAAAATCAAACTGATGCGGCTCTGACAGAGCCGCATCGCTTCTTAATGCTCAATCCGGATTTCCTGACCCAACGCTTCTGACAGCGCGGCAATTCTTCGCGTCACCACGTCACCGCCGAGCCCGCCCTGATGGCCGTGCATACTGATGACAAAGCCGCGCTCTCCCACCATGTCCCGCTCACGCTCGAGCCGGGCGCTCTCCAGAAGCTCCGTCGCACCGCCGGAAAGGGTCAATGCCAGCCGCAAGGCAAGACCGACCCGGTAGGCCAGATCCCGCCGCCGGATCGACAGCAGTTTGCGGACCCGCAGCATTCCCTCTTCTTCGATACCGCCGGTGTAGCGGGCAAGGATCGCATAGGCGAGGAACACCCGGTCGGCGTGGTTCATGCCGACCACCGGCAACCGTAGAACCCGCATGAAGGCGTGCTCGCCGCGATAGCTCGGATGCTCTCCCCAGGCGAAATCGCTGAGAATGCAAGCCGCCCGGATCAACCGCTGTTCCGCAGCGGGAACACCTTCGAAAAATGGAGCAATCCAGCGCTCAAGGACTTCCGGGTGCGGGCTGAAACGGCTGCTCTTGCGGGCGATATCCATGCAGCTGTCAACCAGCGGATCGCGGGATTGCTCTCCCTGCGGCAGCCGGTCGTAGAGGCAGCCCTCCCGCAACCCGAAAGACGAAAACACGACCTGACGCGGACGCCCCAGCTCGATCACCCGTTTCAGAACCAGAGCCGTAACCGGCAATTTCTCGACACGGCGCTTTGAGACAGCATCGAGAGCCCGCAGATCCTTCCGGCCCATGCGGGTGATCTCGTCGAGAAAACGGACCGCTTCCTCGGCACCAATTGCATAATGGTGAATTACCGCCAGCGGATAGTCGGTCAACTCCATGTGTGCGCGGGCAAGGCTGCGCCAGGCGCCACCGACAGCGAACAGATCGCGGTCGGACATGGCATCAAGCCACAGCACCCCGTTCAGACTGGCGTCGATCTTGTCCGTCACCTCGTCCCGGTTCTGCCGGGAGAGTTCGCCGAGCCGGAGCGGCCCCAGGGGCGTGGTCTCGAAGCGGCGCGCTTTGCTGTTCTGGACATCGACGAGCTCAAGACTTCCGCCGCCAAGATCCCCGACCACACCATCGGCATCGGGAAACGCACTGATCACCCCAAGGGCGGACAAGCGGGCCTCTTCATCCCCTGACAGCACCATTACACGGGCTCCGAAGCGGCCTTCGACCGCGGAGACGAACTCGTCCCCGTTCCGGGCATCGCGGACCGCCGCCGTTGCCAGCACGCGGACCTCGGAAACGCCCATACCCTTGGCAATGGTGAAATAGCGCTCCAGGTTTTCCATCGCCGAACGCACACCCTGCTCAGACAGGTGCCCGGTTTCCTGCAACCCCGTTCCGAGGCCACAGAGCGCTTTCTCGTTGAAAAGCGGGATCGGCATGCGCCCGTCGCCTTCGAAAACGACGAGACGGATGGAGTTGGAGCCAATATCCAGGACGCCAACGAGGCCGCTATGATCCGGCCCGTTGTTGGAGATCCAGCCGTCTTGAGAAAAGGGAACTGACAAACGTTATTCCGTGCCGCTCAGCTTCTTGGGCATTTCATTCGACCTCTTCAGAGCGCTGCCGCGGCCGGACAGGCTCGGATTGGTCATGAAATATTTATGCGCCGAGAACGCGCCCGCATCGGCCGCGACCCGGACAAACCGTCCATCAGGCTCCGCGATCCAGGAATTGGTCTCGTCCTTCAGGTTCGCCACCATGATCTGGTCAAGAACCTGACGATGCACAGTCCTGTTCTCGATCGGAACAAAATGCTCGACCCGACGGTTCAGATTGCGAGTCATCCAGTCGGCGGAGGACATGTACACTTTCGCCTGATCCGAGGGAAGCTTCCGCCCGTTACCGAAACAGAATATCCGGGAGTGCTCAAGGAACCGGCCGACAATGCTGCGCACATGGATGTTCTCGGAAAGGCCCGGAATCCCCGGACGCAGGCAACAGATTCCGCGGATCACCAGCTCGATCTTCACGCCCTCGTTCGACGCCTTGTAAAGCAGGTCGATCAGGTCCGGGTCGACCAGCGAGTTCATCTTCGCCCAGATCGTTGCCGGCTTGCCCTGCCGGGCGAACTCGATCTCCGTATCCACAAGCTCATGCACTTTCTCGCGCATGGTCAACGGCGAGAGCGACAGCTTGTCCATCTGCTGTGGCGTGGCATAGCCGGTCATGTAGTTGAACATGCGCGCAGCATCACGGCACAGAACCGGATCGCAGGTGAAGAAGGAGAGGTCCGTGTAAATCTTCGCCGTGATCGGGTGATAGTTGCCGGTCCCGAAATGCACGTAATTCCTGAGGCCGTTGCCCTCGCGCCGGACCACCAGTGAGATCTTTGCGTGGGTCTTCAGATCGACGAAACCGTAAACCACCTGAACACCCGCGCGCTCCAGATCACGGGCAAGACGGATATTCGCTTCTTCGTCGAAGCGCGCTTTCAGCTCGACCATCGCGGTGACAGACTTGCCGGCTTCCGCCGCTTCGATCAGGGCATTGACGATCGGACTGCCTTTGGACGTTCGGTAGAGCGTCTGCTTGATCGAGACCACCGCCGGGTCCGCTGCCGCCTGGCGCAAGAACTGAACGACGACGTCGAAACTCTCATAGGGATGGTGAACGACAATGTCCTTGGCTCGGATAGCCGCTAGGCAATCCCCGCCGAAGTCCCGGATACGCTCCGGGAAACGCGGATTGAAGGGCTTCCAGAGCAGATCCGGCCGCTCACTGACAATCAGCTGAGACAGATCGGCCAGGCCGACCATCTCGTCCAGAGTGAAGAGATCCTCGGCGGCGACCTTCATCTCGTCGACCACAAAGTCGCGGAGATCGTCCGGCATGTCCCGGTTCATGGAGAGCCGGATAACATTGCCCCGCCGCCGCCGCTTCAGGGCCGACTCGAACGACAGCACGAGATCTTCGGCCTCTTCGTCCACTTCCATTTCACTGTCCCGCAGCACACGGAACACTCCGTTGCCGGTGACGGTGAAATTCGGGAACAGCTGGTCGACATGCTCGATGATCACCTGCTCGATGGCAATGAAGCGGATATCCTGACCCGGCAAGCGCACGAAGCGCCCAACTTGCGCCGGAAGCGGGAGCAACGCTTCCATGTCTATCCCGTTCGAGGCATCCGTGAGCTGCATGGCGAGACAGACACCGCCATTCGGAAGGAACGGAAACGGGTGCGCCGGGTCGATGGCGAGTGGAGTCAGCAGCGGGAAAATCTGGTCTATGAAATGGCCGTCGAGCCACTTCCGGTCCACTGCTGTGAGGTCCGCTGCCGTGATCAGGTGGAACCCGACCGAGCGCAATTCGCCCAGCAGCATGGAAAGATATTGCTGCTGCACGGCGATAAGTTCCGCCGCCTTTTCCGCAATGGCGATGAGTTGATTGGTGGGGGAGAGACCGTCCGCGCTGGGCGTGGTTACGCCCGCATTCACCATGCCTTTCAGGCCAGCTACCCGAACCGTATAGAACTCGTCCAGGTTCGACGCTGAAATGGATACGAACCTCAGCCGCTCCAGCAGCGGGTGTGCGGGATTGTTCGCTTCTTCAAGAACGCGTGCGTTGAACCCGAGCCAGGACAGCTCCCTGTTAAAGAACCGCTCGGGCGATGCCGCGTCGATACGCGTCGTGCTTTCCGCCTGACTCTCGCTCACGGGGCCGTCTCCTCGTCATGACTGTATTGCTGGACCTCGCAGCGCCAACAGCGCTTGTCGCTGTCATAACACAGGTCGGCCCGGGATATGGAATATCCCGGGCCGGACCGTAATCCTGTCGCGTTTCAGTTCGATGACGGTTTCCGTCCGATATGACGAATACCGTCATCCAACGCCTACATGGTGCTGCGGAAGGCCCCGCCGTCCATCAGCACGTTCTGGCCGTTGATATAGCCGGCATGCGCGCTGCACAGGAACGCACAGGTCTGGCCGAACTCGTCCGGATAACCGAACCGGCCGGCAGTGTGCTGTGCAGCCTGCTCCGCATAATAGGTCTCGAAATCGACGCCGGCCTTTTCCGCATGCAGCTTCATGTTGCCGCGCAGCCGGTCGGTGTCGAACGGGCCGGGGAGCAGACCGTTGATGGTGACGCCATCCTTGGCGACTTCACGGGCAATGCCGGCACAGAAACCGGTCAGGCCGGTGCGGGCTCCGTTGGAAAGCCCGAGGATCGCGATGGGCGACTTCACGGCACCGGAGGTGATGTTCACGATACGGCCGAACTTGCGGTCGATCATGCCGTCAATGGTCGCCTTGATCAGCTCGATGGCGGTCAGCATGTTGGCATCGACAGCCTTGATCCAGTCGTCGCGGGTCCAGTCCCGGAAGTTGCCCGGCGGCGGGCCGCCCGCATTGTTCACGAGGATGTCGAGCTTGGAGTCGAACGGCGCCAGCGCCTTCGCCCGGCCTTCGTCGGTGGTGATGTCGCATGCGATGGCATGCACGGTCGCGCCGGTGGCCGACCGGATTTCCTCGGCCGTTGCCTCGATCGCTTCAGGCGTCCGCGAGCAGATCGTCAGATCCGCGCCGTTTTGTGCAAGCGCCATCGCCGATGCCTTGCCGAGCCCTTTGCTCGACGCGCAGACGAGGGCTTTCTTCCCTTTAATTCCCAGATCCATGGATAGTGCTCCGTTTGTTTGTTTTTTCGTTAGCAGTCCCGGTGCTATCCCGCAGCCCGCGCTTCCAGCGCGCGGCGTGCAAGTGGCAGTGTGATCCGGCGCCCCTCGGCAAGCGACATGGCGTCGATGGTTTCGACCAGCGCCCGCGCTTCCGAAAACGATCGTTCCATGCGCCCGACCAGAAAGGCCAGAACCTCTTCAGCAACGAACAATTGCCGGTCGCGAAAGAGTTTGTCCATAATTCCCGAGATCAATGCATCATCGGGATCGCTGATCGCCACGGCAGGCAACGCAGAGAAGCGCGATTTCACATCCGCCGGGTGAAGTTCCATACGCGAGACAGGCGTTCGGGACAACACCAGCAAAGCGCCCCGACGCTCGACAATCATGTTGTAGAGATGAAAGGCGGGCACGCCCGGCAGGCTCTCGTCGACATTGTCCAATACGATATAGCGGGCCTCGCCGAGCAACGCTGGCAGCCGATCCACATCCAGGTCCGCCGGACGGAGCATGATGGCGTCGGCTTTGCGGGCCCAGACCTCCGCCAGATGACTTTTGCCCGAGGCTTCGGGCCCGTGCACGTTCAGTCCCCATGTCGCCTCCGGCCAAGACGGCCAGGAATCGATCCAAGCCGTTGCTGCCTCATTGCAGGTGGAGACGAGATATTCGCCTCGGTCAAAGGCCGGGCGATGCTCCAGCGACAAGGGCAGCTGCCCGCCTTCGCCGCCGATCAGACGCGATCCGTTGTTCTGTTCAATCATAATAGCCCGTCGGTCCTATCTCAGCGTCCTTCAGTATCCGTCTCATCGTCCGATGGCGGTATGCCATGAAGATGGAGCGGACTGACAAGGTACCGCGACAGAGCAAAGCGGGTGAGCACGCCGATCACAGCCGCGACCGGGACCGCGATCAGAATGCCGAGAAAACCGAACAGCGCCCCGCCCGCCAGCAGGGCGAAAATCACCCAGACCGGATGCAGGCCAACCGCCTCTCCAACCAGATTGGGTGTCAGGAAATTGCCTTCAATAGCCTGCCCCGCGACGAAAACGGCGGCGACAATGGCGATGGGTGTCAGGGAATCGAACTGCATGGCGGCAAGGCCGATGCTGAGCAGGCCGCCAAAAATCGACCCTACGAAGGGCACGAAGGAAATCAGGCCGGAAAACAGCCCGATGATCACACCGAAATCGAGCCCCGCGAGCGTCAGCCCCACAGCATAGAAGCCGCCGAGAATGAGACAGACAGAGCCCTGCCCGCGCACGAAGGAGGCGAGCGTCTCATCGATGATTCGGGCCTGCTCCCTGATCGTCTTCGCCTGCGCCCGCGGCAGCCAGCCGTCAACGGCAGCGACGATACGGTCCCAGTCCCGCAGCAGGTAGAAGGCGACGATCGGTGTGATAACCAGCAACGACACGAGGTTGGCCAGTGCCGCCCCACCGCTCAGAACCTGTCCGGCAACGGAAATAAGCCATTCCCCGGCCTTCGCCGCGATGGCGGAGAGATTGATCTCTTCGGCGCCGCCATTGCCGAGCCAGACCTTGGCCATACCGACAATCGGATCGGCAAAGGCCAGCAGACGTTCAAGATAGCCCGGGAGCGTTTTGGCGAGCAGAACCGCCTGCGCCTGTATCAGCGGCACCAGGAGAAGCATAATGCCGAGCCCGGTACAGAAGAAGCCAAGCAGCACGACCGTGGTTCCGGCTGTCCGGGACATGCGAACCTGCTCACAGCGGTCCACCAAAGGATCCAGGAAATAGGCGATCGCCATGCCGGCCACGAACGGAACCAGCACGCCTTTCAGCACATAGAGAGCAATAACAAGAGCGACCAGAAGCGCGCCCCAGAATGTCAGGCGTTCACGCTGCGTCATTTTGCTCCCCGTTTCCGGCAAGAAATCGGCATGAAATTGCTATGGAGCATCACTGCACCAGCGGCGGCAGAACGAGCGGCGCTACGCTGGCAGGCGGCGCCGCCGGCTCCATAAGCACGGGAGCGGCAGAAGGCTCGGGAAGGTAGCGCTCCGGCAGATCAGTTCCTTCTTTATAGAACAGCCAGCCATCCTGCGATTCCATCAGGATGAAATCCTTCTGCTTCAACGCCAATGCAAGCTGGTCCACGTCACCATTGATCCAGACATCCATCAGGGCCTCGTTGCGGGAAATCCGTAACAGTTCGCGCCGGGACACAGACGAGACCTGATCCAATCCCTTGCGGAGTTCCAGCCAATTGTCGAATGAAGTAATCGGCACGATGACAGTAACCCGCGTCTCGAATCCCGGGCTGATCAGATTCTCCGTCTTCCAGGCTTCCTGGATCTCCGACGTTGCTGTCCGTGCAGCAACCGACAACAGGTCCGCGTCCGGGTTGGCCGGATCGGGCGTTACGGTCCGTACCAGGGACTGACCGTCCGCAATGCCGCCAACATAGGTCAGGTTCAGTTCGATGGCCTGTCCCGCCGATCCGGAGGAGATCGGACGGGCGCTCACGACCACCGCCTGTTCCGCGCCGTAGCGCGCGGCTATTGTCATAATCGCTTCGCGATCCGCCAGAACCGCCTGCACTGCTGTGATATCCCGGATATCCGCAAGATCCCCGTACGGCACCGCAACCGGCACCAGACCGTTCGCATTGGGCCGATCAAGCCAGGCCGCGAGCCATGGGCTTTCCTCATCCCAAAGCAGCGGCTTACTGCCGTTATTATAGACCGGGAGTATCAGCATTGGCTGGGAGGCGACTTCGGCGTAGGCGACACCGAGAGACGCGAAATACTGCCGTACGGCCAGCGGATTGAAGCGGAAATTCAGCGATCCGAGATAACGGACATCGGAGGTTCGTTCCCGTGCGACTTCATATCCGACCGTCAATCCGACAAGCAGATCGCTGGACAGCGGCGGCAGAGCCGAGGCCTGTGCCTTCGGCACCAGACGGTTGATCAGACGGCCCCACGCCTGGCGTCGACCCTCCCCGATAGCCTGAGCCTGGGCCTGCGCGGCGGTAGCAGCCTGTGCATCCACCGAAACGCCGCGCACCTCGAAAATCCGGTCCGTATCCGATTGCGCCCGGACGACGTTCCCCGAGAAAGTAAGGGCCAGCAGCATGATTACAAACAGCGAAAGACGGCAGACATCCGGCATTCCGGCTGTCCGTTCTGTATCCCGCGCGCGGCTTTCAGCCCCAATACCCATCAGCACGATCTTCCCTGAACTATGTTGCCGTCCGCCAAATACGCTTGCGGTCCACGTCCCTGCGTCATACACCCTGAACCGGGCAGAACAATGGCATTGCAGACACTGCCCGCCCCTTATACCGGAAGGCTGAGGAGGAGACCATATCAGCTCCCGATAGACCCAACCGCCCCCTTACCTACAAGGAAGCGGGCGTTGACATTGATGCGGCGGACCGGCTGATCGATTTCATCAAGCCGCTGACCAAGTCGACGGTCAGGCCGGGCGCCGATGGCGCAATCGGCGGCTTCGGTGGCGTCTTCGATCCGAAAGCTGCCGGATTCAAGGATCCGGTCTTCGTCGCAGCGACCGATGGCGTCGGAACAAAGCTCCGCCTCGCGATCGATACCGGAAACTATTCCGGCGTCGGCACGGACCTTGTTGCCATGTGCGTGAACGATCTGGTCGTGCAGGGCGCCGAGCCGCTGTTCTTCCTCGATTACTACGCCACCGGCAAACTCGATGTCGAAGCGGCCCGCACTGTCGTTGCCGGAATCGCTGAGGGCTGCCGTCAGTCAGGCGCCGCCCTGATCGGTGGCGAGACGGCGGAAATGCCCGGCATGTATACGGACGGCGATTTCGATCTTGCCGGATTCTCCGTTGGCGCAGCCGAGCGCGAGAACCTGATCCTGGAGCCGCGTGCCGAAGCCGGCGACGTGATTCTTGGCCTCGCCGCTTCAGGTGTGCATTCGAACGGCTTCTCGCTGGTCCGCCGGATCGTCGACCGCTCCGGTCTCGGCTGGGATGACGATGCTCCCTTCGCCAAAGGTCAGAGCCTCGGCGACGCGCTACTGACTCCGACACGGATCTACGTGAAATCCTGCCTCGCGGCCCTCGCAAGCGGCGGTGTCACCGGCCTTGCCCACATCACCGGCGGTGGTCTGCTGGACAATCCACCGCGTTCCTTCGCGAAACATCTCGCTGCGGAGATTGATGTCGAAAGCTGGACACTTCCGCCGGTCTTCAAGTGGCTGGCAGAAACCGGCGGCGTGCCGGCAGAGGAACTTGCACGGACCTTCAATTGCGGCATCGGCATGACCCTGACGGTTTCGGCCGACCGGGCGGATGCGGTGACTGAAATCCTGACCGAAGCCGGCGAGACCGTGTTCCGGATCGGAATACTGACTGACCGGGCAGAAGGCGCCCCGTCCGTCACACTGCAGGGACTTGGGACCTGGCCCGCGTGAGCGAAAGAAAACTCAAGGTCGGCGTTCTGGTATCGGGAAGCGGCAGTAACCTGCAGGCACTGATCGATGCCTGCGCCGCACCAGACCATCCGGCAGAGATCGTGCTGGTGCTATCGAATCGTCCCGGCGTCCGCGCCCTGGATCGGGCCGAGGCGGCTGGAATTCCGGCAATGGCAATCGATCACAAGCTCTATGCCGACCGGGCGACATTCGACGCCGACATGCAGAAAGCGCTCGATGAAGCTGGCGTGGAGTTCATCTGCCTTGCCGGCTTCATGCGATTGCTGACGCCGGAATTCGTCGAGCACTGGAGCGGGCGGATGATCAATATCCACCCGTCCTTGCTGCCTTCCTTCAAGGGCCTCAACGTGCAGCAGCGAGCGATCGATGCGGGCGCGCGGTTCTCCGGTTGCACAGTGCATTACGTTACGCCGGAAATGGATGTTGGCCCGATAATCCAGCAGGCAGTGGTGCCTATTCATCAGAACGATACCGGCGATACGCTGGCTGCACGGATTTTGGTGCAGGAGCATCGGATCTACCCGGCCAGCCTGCGCTGGATCGCGGAACGGCGGGTACGGATCGAGGGTGAGCGCGTGTTCCTTGACGGCGCAACGCCGCCGGATGCCGCACTGCTAAACCCGGCACCGGAGCAAGCCGACTGACGATAGAGGCTTGGCGCCCCGGGCCGGCTGAATTATACAGTTTCTTAAGTTACGAACCGGGTTCAGCCCGGCACGACATCCCTACGGAGGCGATATGGCTGCGAGCAACGGATCCACGGACAGCAATTATCCGGAATACAAGAGTAACTACGAGTGGTTCATCGGCATGCTGAAATGGTCGACCATAGGCGTCGTCGTTCTGCTGATTCTGATGGCCATCTTCCTGGTCTGACCGGCAACAGGTCAAACCAGCCGCAAGGCGGAATCAAAAAGGGCCGGTCATCTGACCGGCCCTTTTTCTATTCGGCAGCAGTGGTTCAGCCGACGATTTCGTTGCCGCTGAAGAACTGCGCGATCTCGATCGCGGCGGTTTCCGGAGCGTCGGAACCGTGCACGGTGTTTTCACCGATGGACTTGGCATATGCCTTCCGGATGGTGCCTTCGGCGGCTTCGGCCGGGTTGGTGGCGCCCATCACGTCGCGGTAGGTAGCGATCGCGTTTTCGCCTTCCAGAACCTGCACGACGACCGGTGCGGAGATCATGAACTCAACCAGCTCACCGAAGAACGGGCGCTCGCTGTGAACGGCGTAGAAGGTTTCGGCCTGAGCCTGCGTCATCTGGATGCGCTTCTGCGCGACAATGCGCAGGCCCGCTTCTTCGATCATTTTGTTGACGCCACCGGTCAGGTTCCGCTCGGTCGCGTCCGGCTTGATGATGGAGAAAGTGCGCTGAATGGCCATTGTATCTCTCTTCTGGTTCCGCTGGACGGCTGGAGCCATCCGCGCGATGCGTTTGAAAAAGCTAAGCGGGCGCAAAAGCGCCCGGCGCGCGCCTTATAGCGGTGCGCGCGGAACGGGGCAAGCCACGCGATGACCTGCCTCGCCCCGAACACTTACTCCAAAAGCTTGATCAGGCGCGGCGTTTCGCCACCGCCGCCTCGATCCGCTCCAACGCATCGGTCAGGATAGAGCGCGGGCAAGCGATATTGATGCGCTCGAAACCCTCGCCTTCCACGCCGAAGACATAGCCCTCGTCGAACAGGACTTTCGCCTCTTCATGCATCAGGGCTTCAAGCTCCAGCTTGTCGAGACCAAGCCCCCGGCAATCGAGCCAGACCAGATAGGTGCCTTCCGGGTGGATCACCTTGATCTCCGGAATACGCTCTGCCACGAAGCTTTCGAGATAATTGGCATTCTCGCTCAGGTAATCGAGCACCTGGGCCAGCCATTCCTCACCTTCGTTATAGGCCGCCATGGTGGCAACCAGGCCGAAGCTGTTCATGCCGCCAATGCCGGAGGCGGCGATTTCCTTGTTCAGCGCCTTCCGATGCGCCTCGTTCGAGACGATCATGTTGGACGTGTGCAGACCGGCCAGGTTGAAGGTCTTCGACGGCGCGGTGCAGACAACCGCATTGTCCATCATGTCAGCGCCGAGCGTGCCGAACGGCACGAAGGTGGAGCCGTTCAACATCAGATCGCCATGGATTTCGTCGGCGATGACGACCACACCGTTCTTCTTGCAGATCTCGCCAAAGCGCTTCAGCTCTTCGGCGGTCCAGACCCGGCCGACCGGGTTGTGCGGGCTGCAGAAAACGCAAAGTTTCACCTTCGGATCCGCCGTCTTGGCTTCGAGATCGTCGAAATCCATCCGGTAGACGCCGTTCTCCATCACCAGCGAGTTGGAGACGACTTCGCGCCCGTTATTCTCGATGGCGTAGGTGAAGGGATAATAAACCGGGCGCTGGATCAGCACCTTGTCGCCTGGCTCGGTCAGAGCCCTGACCAGCAGGTTCAGGGCCGGAACCACGCCAGGCGTGTTGACGATCCATTCCGGATCGACCTTCCAGCCGTGGCGGCGCTCCATCCAGCCGGTAATCGCCTCGTTATAATCAGGCGTGCGAACCACATAACCGAAGATCGGATGATCGATGCGCTTCCGCATGGCTTCGCGGATCGGCTCGGCGATCGGGAAATCCATGTCGGCCACCCACATCGGAAGAGTCCGATCGGCGCCAAGGTCGGGGTCCGTACCTTCCCAAAGCTCGCGCTTGTCGCCGCGCCAATAGATCTGCCATTTGACCGAATTGGTTCCGGTGCGCCGGATCTCCTGATCGAAATCGTATTTCACCTGTTGCTCCAGGGTTCGCTTATCTCATCCAAGACCCGCACTCAGCCGGCCTTCTCCCAACCGCCGCTCTCGGTCTGCCGCCAATAGGCGAGCGTATGACCGGCGGCCTTGTAGTCCTTCCAGCGTGCCCGCGCCGCCTTCACCGCCTCATCGTTGCGGCCGTCAAACAGCTCGAACACGCGTTCGTAATCGCTCACATGCTCCGAAGTCGCGCCATCCGTCAGAAACAGAAAGCACGCCTCGTTCGGGTTCTCGTCTGCAACTGTCAGCCAGATCGGCTGCAGCTCCGCATTCCCGTCCTTTTCGCTGCCATGGGGCAGCCAGCTATCCTGATCGAACGCCCAGAGATGGGCATTAAGGTCGGCGACGCGCTCCTCGCTCGACGCAATCACGACGACGCGGGCCTCCGCCTGAAGCGACTTTTCAAGCAGCTTCGGTAGAGCCCATTCCAAGGGACGCGCCGTCAGATGGTAGAAGTTGATGTCTGTCATCACAAGGAGCGCTGTTCCGGTCAGGATTCGTAGTTGGCCTGCACCAGATCGTTCAGCAGCCGCACGCCCCAGCCGGTACCGCCCTTCGGCACTGTCGCGGATGCCTTGGAGGACCAAGCCATGCCGGCAATGTCCATGTGCACCCAAGGCAGATCGTTGACGAACCGCTCCAGGAAACAGGCTGCCGTGATGCTGCCGCCCCAGCGCGCGCCGGCGTTCTTCATGTCGGCGATGTCGCTGTCCATCATCTTGTTGTATTCGTCGCCAAGCGGCATCCGCCAGATCTTCTCGCCGGACATCTTGCCTGCAGCCTCGAGTTTCTCGACGAGTTCGTCATTGTTCGAGAAATACCCGCAATTGACCTGGCCGAGGGCGACCATCATGGCGCCGGTCAGGGTGGCGAGATCGAGCATGAATTGCGGCTTGAACCGATCCTGCGTGTACCAGAGCACATCCGCCAGGACGAGCCGGCCTTCAGCATCCGTATTGATAATCTCGATGGTTTGCCCCGACATGGAGGTGACCACATCGCCCGGCCGCTGGGCATTACCGTCCGGCATGTTCTCGACCAGGCCGACGATGCCAATGACATTGGCCTTCGCCTTCCGCCCGGCCAGCGCCTTCATCAGGCCAACGACCGTGGCCGAGCCGCCCATGTCCCACTTCATGTCTTCCATGCCGCCGGCAGGCTTCAGGGAAATACCGCCGGTGTCGAAACAGACACCCTTGCCAACAAAGGCAATCGGCTGCTGCTTCTTCGGCCCACCTTCCCAGCGCATGATGACGATCCGGCTCTCGCGCTCGGAGCCCTGACCAACGCCAAGCAGCGCGCCCATGCCGAGCTTCGTCATCTGCTTCTCGTCCAGCACCTCGATCTTCACGCCGAGATCCTCGAGTTCCTGACAGCGCTTTGCGTAGGAAACCGGATAGAGCACATTCGCCGGTTCGCTCACCAGATCACGGGCCATGAAGACACCGTCCGCGACGGCATTCAGCCCGGCAAAAGCCTTCTTCGCCGCTGTCGCCTCATCGGTCAGAACCGTCAGCTTTTGCAGAACCGGCAGGTCTTCCTTTTTCTGCTTGGTCTTGTACTTGTCGAAACGGTAGGTGCGCAGCAGGCCACCAAAGGCCAGCCGGGCGGCTCGTGCCGCAGCGCCTTCATCTGCCGTGCCATCAGCACCATGCGGCTCGAACAGCACAGCCGCTTCCTTGTCGCCCGTGCCAAGCAGAGCTCCGACGATGGAGCCACCGGCATTCTCGGACCAAAGCTCGTCGATCTTGCTACCGTCGCCAAGGCCGTACAGAAGAACCGTACCCGTCTCTCCGAACACGGAGAGCGTCTGGTTCGGCTTGCCAGTGAACTTGTTGGCCTTCATTGCCCGCGACAGCAGGCCGCCGAGCTGCTCGTCAAGTGCGGTGCCGAGCGGCAGCAGAACGCAGCCTTCCATGACACCGACGACGACCGCGCCCTTGGTCGGCAAGGCCAGTTTCTGAAAACCTATTTTCATTCCGATTCTCCCTCTGAGCAAAGGCTCGCGCCGATCAGGCGCATACGTGCCTGGTGTGCCGACCGGAAGACTTCCGCGGGCGCTGTGCCGCCGGATAGCCCTGCATGCGCGGGTAACGAACCTGTGCTGCTCACATCCTGATTAAGTTCGTGATTGGAAACACTTGAAACATCGCTATCATGCGCCTTTCGACGCGGGTTGCGCAAGAACCCGCCTGGGCACGACCAGCCAAACGGGATCATGAGGATCGACCGCTACGTCATTCGCCAGATAGTGGCCGCGATGATCATCGTTGTGGTCTCGCTGACCTGCGTCATCTGGCTGAGCCAGTCCCTGCGTTTCATCGACATGATCGTGAACCGGGGCCTGCCGCTCGCGACATTCATCTATTTCACGGTACTGCTGATGCCGACCTGGCTTTCGCTGGTGCTGCCCATCGCCTGTTTCGCCGCGACAATGTTTGTCTATAGCCGGATGGCGAGCGACCGCGAACTGGTGGTGCTCACCGCGTCCGGCCTCGGGCCGATGGGGCTCGCCCGCCCGGCTATAATCGTTTCCATCATCGTCACTCTGCTCGGCTATCTGCTCAGCCTTTACCTGGTCCCGGTCTCCTACCGGGGCTTCAAGGAGCTGCAATTCCAGATCCGGCACAATTATACCAACGTCCTGCTGCGCGAAGGCGTCTTCAACTCGATAAGCAACGATGTGACGGTTTTCGTGCGCGCCCGCCAGCCGGACGGGCAACTCGCCGGAATCATCGTTCAGGACGACCGTGAAGAGAATGAATCGATCACCCTGCTGGCCGAACGCGGCGCCCTGATCCTCGATGGCAAGGATCCAAAGGTGCTGATGGTCAACGGAAACCGGCAAGCACGCGACAATGCGACCGGCCGGATAAACATTCTCTATTTCGACCGTTACACGGTTGATCTCGGCGGTATCGGCGATGCCGCGCAACGTACCGCGCGCGATCAGAACGAGCTTTTCGTAGATGATCTTCTGAACCCAACGGAGCAGATCACCCAGCCCCGCAACTTCACCAAATACAGGGCCGAGGGGCACAGCAGGCTTATCACTCCCCTGCTCGGTCTCGCCTTGCCGCTGATCGGGCTGGTCGTCATTCTCAAAGGTGAATTTTCCCGCCGGGGACAGAGCCGCCGTCTGATTGTCGCGATCCTGTTGGTCGGCCTGGTACAGGCAGCCGTTCTCGGCTCGAAATACGCGGCCGCCAAAGAGTTCGGATTGCTGCCGCTGATGTATGGCAGCGCGATTGCGCCAATCCTGATCTGCCTGGTCATTCTCGCCCGTCAGAAGTTGCGCCGCCCGAGAGCGCCCGAGAGCCCCGTCGAGGGAACGCCCGCATGAAGTGGTCAGGTACGCTCTCACTCTATTTCGGCAAACAGTTCCTGTTTTGGGTACTCGGCACCTTCCTCGCGATCATGGGGATTGTTTACCTGCTTGATGCCATCGAGTTACTGCGACGTGGCTCTGACAAGGAGCTTGCGACCCTGACCCTGATGCTGCAGATGGCCGCACTGAAAGCCCCCCAGATGGGGCAGACCATTCTGCCCTTCGCCACCCTGTTCGGCGCCATGCTGGCCTTTACCCGGATGACGCGTTCGAACGAACTTGTGGTGGCCCGCGCGGCAGGGGTTTCAGTCTGGCAGTTCCTGCTGCCTGCCCTGATGATTGCGTTCCTTATCGGGGTCTTCAAGATCACCGTCTTCAATCCGGTCGCTTCCGTGATGACCGCCAAATACGAAGCGCTCGAGAACAAGATCCTGCGAGATAAGGGAAACTTCATGGCGCTGACAGATGGCGGTCTGTGGCTCCGGGAGCAGACCAGCACAGGCCATTTCGTGCTGCACGCCACGGGCGTGGCATCGGACGGAGCCAGCCTCTCCGGCCTGACCGTTCTGTTCTTTGAAGGCGAGGACAATTTCGAAGCCAGGGTCGACGCAGCAGAAGCAACACTGCAATCCGGCTTCTGGCAGATGAACAACGTCATTCTGACCACAAAGAACGCCATTCCGGACACTCGCGGGGTATACCGTCTTCCAACCGCGCTTACGCTCGAGAACATTCAGGATAGCTTCTCCCCTCCGGAGACCATGTCCTTCTGGGAGTTGCCGAAATTCATCTCGATTCTGGAGAGCGCAGGCTTTTCGGCTGTGCGGCACAGGCTCTACTGGCATGCCCTGCTCGCCTCGCCGCTGCTGCTCTGCGCGATGGTCCTGATTGCGGCGACCTTTTCGCTCCGTCTGACCCGGCGCGGCGGCACCATGGTCTGGGTCAGCGCCGGCCTGTTCACCGGATTCTTTCTTTATTTCGCGTCCGATCTGGTTTTCGCTCTGGGATTGTCCGCCCGGATTCCGGAAGTGCTTGCCGCCTGGACACCGGCGACCGTGACCGCGCTGCTCGGCTGCGCCAGTCTGCTTCACCTTGAGGATGGTTGATCAATGATCCTGGGCCTTCGTTTCTGGAACCGGACACGCCGCCATCTCGGGACCATCTGCTGGCATGTCCTGGTCGCCGCTGTCTGTTTTAGCGCGCAGGCTCCAAAGGCCGGCCCGGCAATCGCTCAGGAATTCTCCATCGACGAGAGCCCGGTGTTGATGGTTGCCGATGAACTCGTTCATGACGAAAAGCTTGGGACCATCACCGCGCGCGGCAATGTTGAACTCTCGCAGAACGAGCGCGTTCTGCTGGCTGACAGCGTCACCTACAACCAGCGCGAAGATACGGTTATCGCCACCGGCAACATCTCCCTTCTGGAGCCGACGGGAGAAGTCATCTTCAGTGATTATGCGGAGCTGCAAAACGAACTGAAGACCGGCGTCATCGACAATCTTCGCCTCCGCATGACGGACGGTTCTCGTTTTGCCGCGAACCGGGGAACACGCACCGACGATCAGCGCAAAATCTTGTCACGCGCCGTCTTCACACCTTGCGAGAGCTGCAAGGAAGACGCGTCACGGCCGCCACTCTGGCAGATCAAGGCCCGGAAAATCGTGCATGACGAGGTCGCCAAGGACATCATCTATAGCGATGCGACCCTGGAGATGTTCGGCATCCCGGTGCTCTACACTCCCTATCTGGCGCATCCGGATCCGACGGTGGATCGGCGCAGCGGCTTCCTCGCACCTCTGATCGGAACCTCGGACGAGCTCGGTTTCATCTACGGCCAGCCCTACTACCAGGTGATTGATGAGTCCAAGGATCTGGAACTCATGCCCATCGTCTATTCCGAAGACGGCGGGGTACTGAAGGCGAGATACCGGCAACGGTTCGTCAACGGGATCATCGACTTTCAGGGCACGGCAGGGCTTCTCGATCAACGCGACAACAATATCGAGACCGGCGAGCAGGATCCCGAAGGCAGCATCGATCTTGAAGGACGTTTCGATTTCGACCGGACATGGCGTGGCGGCTTCGATCTCGAGCAATCCAGCGGCCGCACATATCTGCGCCGTTATCGCCTCGACAGCCGCGAAGTCCTGACCACCCGGGCATACGCCGAAGGCTTCAGAGGCCGCAACTACACGTCTGTTCAAGCGCTCAAATTCCAGGGCCTCAACCCGGGCGATTCCAGAGACAAGTCCCCGACAGTCGCACCGCTTTTCGAATATAATTTTGTTGGCGAACCGGACCCGGCAGGCGGACGTTTCCAACTGGATGCAACGGCCATGTCGCTCACCAGGGAGACCGGTGCGGACAGTAGAAAGATCGCTATACGCAGCGGCTGGTCCCTGCCCTATATCGCTCCAGCCGGCGACATTTACACCCTGACCGCGACACTCGACAGCGACTTCTACCAGACAGACGACCTTGAAAATGGCGAGGGTGGAGACACCGGCCGGCTGTTCCCCCAAGTCGGGCTGAACTGGCGCTATCCGCTGGCCCGGGCCGGGGAAAACTATCACCAGACCGTCGAGCCGATCGTCAATCTCGTGCTCTCCCCCAATGGCGGCAATCCGGACGAGATTTCCAACGAGGACAGCCAGTCATTCCTGTTCGACGACACCAACCTGTTTCGCATGAACCGGTTCACCGGAAGCGATCTGGTGACCAGCGGCAGCCGTGTAGACTACGGCTTCAAGACGGGCGTCTACGGCAATGGAGGCGGCTCCTCCACCCTGCTATTCGGCCAGAGTTACCAGTTCTTTGGGCAAGGCCCGTTTGAGGCCGGATCGGGCCTGGATGACGATCTTTCGGACTATGTCGGCCGGGTGCATGTCAGTCCGAACCAAGATCTCGACGTCCTGTTACGGTTCCGGCTCGACAAGGATGACTTCACCCCGCGCCGCAGCGAGATCGGCATGCGCTATCAGCATCCGCTCTTCTCGATCAATGCTGACTATGTGCTTCTTGACGACGAAACCAATTCCGACGACATCGCGGGTGAGACCAGTTTCCTGAAAAGGGAACAGCTCGATATCTCCGGCTCCTTGAGACTGAGCGAGTTCTGGAGTGCGAATGGGCGGATCGTGCAGGACTTCTCGGATGGCGCCAACCGCACCCTGATCGCATCATCGGGACTGGTTTATGCCGATGAGTGCTTCACATTCGGCCTTGTCTATGAAAGAAGCGAGCTGGAAGACGACGATATCGAACCTGAACAAACCGTCATGTTGCGAATTGCCTTCAAACATCTCGGCGGCTTCTCCAGCAACTGACGCATATGAACCACGGGTACACATCGAACCAAGATGGCGAGATCTGGATTGAGATTCATGAAGTGGCATTATCCGACCCTGATGCGGATCGCCCTCACGGCATTTGTGCTCACTGCCGGTGCATCTGGCCTGGGCGGCACGAAAGTTCTGGCACAGGACGCGCTCAGGATCGCAGCCATTGTCAATGACGACATCATTTCGGTCCGGGATCTCGATGCCCGCGTGCGGATGGTCATCACCGTTTCTAACCTGCCGCGCAACGCCCAGACCTTTCAGCGCATCTGGCCTCAAGTCCTGCGCAGCCTCGTCGATGAAAAGCTCAAGCTTCAGGAAGCCAAGCGGCTCTCAATCGATGTCAGCCCCGATGAGCTTGAGCGCGCGAAGCGGTCGATGGAGCAGCGGAACAAGCTGGCGCCGGGATCGTTCGACAGCTCTCTTCGGAGCCAGGGTATCCAAAGCGAAACGGTACTGGAGCAGATGCGGGCCGACATCGCTTGGGTGAAACTGGTGCGGCGGCGGTTCCAAAGTACCGTCGAAGTCACGACCGACGAAATTGACGATGCTCTGAACCGGTTGGAGCGGAACAGGGGCGAACCCCAGTTCCGGATCCGGGAAATCCTCCTCGATTCAAGCGATCCCTCCGTCAATGAAGAGGAAGTCGCGGAACGTCTGGTCAATCAGTTGCGGTCCGGAGCTGAGTTCGATGCGATCGCGCGTGAATTCTCCCAAGGCGCGACGGCGGCAACCGGCGGCGATATCGGCTGGACCACCAGAGAACAGCTTGGTGACGAAGTCGGAGCCGCTGTCGACAACTTGCAGCCCGGCGAGATCAGCGACCCGATCAAGACGATTTTCGGCTATCAGATCATCCAGCTGACGAACCGGCGTATCCTTAGCGAGGCCAATCCGGCAAAGGCCAAAGTCACTCTCAAACAGGTTTTCATACCGGTGCCGCCGGGCTCAAGCCCGGAAGCTGAAGTCAGCCAGAAGAGCATCGCTTTAGCTGTGTCCGAAACCGCGCAAAACTGCGAGGACATGGACACTCTTGCGGCCGAACTCCAATCGCCGGCGGGAACCGATCTCGGAACTCTGGAAATCGGCCAATTGTCGGCGTTGCTTCGTGAAGCCGTTATCAATCTCAAGACTGGAGAACTCTCCAAACCGGTACGGCTACCCGGCGGGTTCAGCACCATCATGGTCTGCGCCCGTGAAGAGCCGGAAAGCGACCTCCCCGGCCGCGATGAAATCGCCGGTCAGCTAAGGGCCATCAAGTTCGAGACCTTTGCCCAGCGCTATCTGCGCGACATCCGCCGGGACGCATTCATCGATACCCGCATCTAGGCCGGGGCAGTGACAACGAAATCCAGTCTCCCCGACATCCTTCCTCTCGCGGTCACTCCCGGAGAGCCCGCAGGCACTGGAGCGGAGATCACCCTCAAGGCTTGGTCCTCAGCCCGCAATCTCCTCTCCCCGTTCTTCTTGCTGGATGATCCGGAGCGGCTGGAGAGGCTTGCAAGACTGATCGGGGCGGATGTACCGGTCCGGGCCATAGACAAGCCCGAGGACGCCGCTGGGGTCTTCGAACGAGCTCTCCCGGTTCTGCCTATCGCGTTTTCCACGCCGCCAGTTCCCGGCAAACTCGACCCGGCAAACGGCGGCGCGGTCATCGCGGGGATTGAGCGCGCTGTGCAGCTCACCTCCGAAGGGCGATCCGCCGGCGTGGTGACCAATCCGATCCAGAAAAGCGTACTGTACGAAGCGGGCTTCAAGTATCCAGGTCATACAGAGTTCCTGGCCGCGCTTGCAGGCCCGGACATAACACCCGTGATGATGCTCGCAGCGCCAGCGGTCCGTGTTGTTCCGGTGACAATTCACATCCCGCTGAAACAGGTCCCGGAGACCCTCACAACCGAGATGATCGTCACCAAGAGCCGAATCACCGCCGAGGCCCTGAAGCGGGATTTCGGTTGCAGGTCCCCACGGCTGGCCATCGCCGGGCTTAATCCGCATGCTGGCGAGGATGGCACCATTGGAACCGAGGACAGGGATATCGTCGCACCTGCGGTGGAAGCCCTTAAAGCCGAAGGCATCGCGGCCTTCGGCCCCTTGTCCGCCGATACCATGTTCCATGCCGAAGCGCGCGAGAGCTACGATGCGGCGATATGCATGTATCACGACCAGGCACTAATCCCGATCAAGACCCTGGATTTCTGGGGCGGCGTAAATGTGACGCTCGGCCTGCCCTTTATCCGAACCTCGCCGGACCACGGGACAGCGCTGCAGCTGGCCGGCACGGGACGCGCCCATGCGGACAGCATGATTGCCGCTCTGGCCATGGCGGGTGACATGGCACGCGCCCGGGAGATGTATAATGACTGATCCGGTCATCGCAGCAGTCGAAGCCTTGCCGCCACTGCGAGACATCATCGCCCGCTTCCAACTTTCCGCCCGTAAATCGCTCGGCCAGAACTTCCTCTTCGATCTCAACCTGACCCGGCGCATTGCCCGAGCGGCGGGCAATCTGGCCGAAGGCACCTGCATCGAAATCGGCCCGGGGCCGGGAGGGCTGACCCGCGCGCTGCTGCTGGAAGGGGCCCGAAAGGTCATTGCCATCGAGCGGGACCGTCGCGCTATCGAAGCCCTGCAAGACCTCGTGGATGCCGCGGACGGACGGCTGGAGATCATCGAAGCGGACGCGATGGACATCGATCTCACGACTCTGGGAGATGCACCGCGCCGGGTGATTGCCAACCTGCCCTACAATGTCGGCACGCCGATGCTGCTGAGCTGGCTGAAGCGGGCCGAAGCGTTCGAAAGCTTCACCCTGATGTTCCAGAAGGAAGTAGCGGAGCGGATCTCGGCGTCGCCGTCCACACCGCAATATGGACGGCTCAGCATTGCCGCACGGTGGCGCGCAGAGGTATTCCCCCTGTTTGACATTCCGCCGCGCGCCTTCACGCCCGCACCGAAGATCACCTCACAGGTCGTCCGTCTGAAACCGCGTCCAAAGCCGTTGGCCGAGGCGGACCCGGATCTGCTCGAACAGGTCACCGCCGCCGCATTCTCGCAACGCCGGAAAATGCTGCGGGCCTCGCTCAAAAGCTATGGCGGCGCTGAATTCCTCGAAGCCATCGGAATCGACCCGACAGCCCGTCCGGAGACGCTGACCGTCGAGGAATTTTGCGCCCTTGCCCGCGCAGTAGCCGCACAGCACTGAGGTCTCTTTCAGAAACAAAAACGGGGCGCCTGTCAGGCGCCCCGTTTTCTTGTGATCTCGATTACCGCCTTAAGACGGAATCAGACGGTTCCACCAACCGCGGCGTGTCTTGCCTTCCTTGGCAGGACTGTCGACATCGACGACCGTGTTGCCATCGTCAGGCGCTTTTTCCGGTTCTGGCGAAGCGGTTTCAGCGATCTTGTCAGACCCGTTCCCGGAAGAAACTTCCTCAGCGGCAGCCGCCGGAGTCTCTTTCACCGGAGCGGCATCCTCTTTCGGCGCCTCATCAACAGCCTCGGCCGCGACAGCTTTCTTGGCCCGGCTACGGCGACGCGGTTTTGCAGGCTTTTCTTCGGCCTTCTCAGCCTTCTCATCGCTTTCGGCCGCGGGAGCGGGAGCAGCTTCGGCCTCAACAACCTTCTTGCGTCGGGCCCGCGGTTTGCGTTTCGGCTTTTCTTCCTCAACGGCAGGGGCTTCAGCACTCGCAGCAGCCTCAACCGGTACGGCATCAGGTGCGGCATCCTCGACTTTGGCCGGAGCCTCGGTCACCTCAGGAGTCACAGCATCAGCCTGTTCACCCTGCTCGGTGGACGACGCCACCTGGCTGTCCTGGCCTTCGGACGCATCCGCGCCGGTCTGCTCTACACCTTCGCCATTCTCGTTCGCTGCGGCGCCCTCTTCACCGTTTCCACGGCGGGACCTGCGGCGGCCACCGCGCTTGCCACGACGACGGCGCTTCTTGTTGCCGTCCTCATCGTCACCGGTAGCAGCCTCACCATCAGCAGCAGCGGCTTTTTCTTCGTCGCTCTGTTCCGCGTCTTTGGCTTCTTCGGAGACACTGTCCCCCTGATCCTGCTGCTCCGCAGCGCGCTTTTCGCCACCGCGGCGGCGACGGCGGCGGGAGCGCTTGGGCCGACGCTCTTCGTCGCGCTCCTGCTCCTCGGCGTCAGCTTCAATCTCGACCTCTTCATCGTCTTCCTCGACGTGCGGGGCGACGATCGGGGCTGCGAGATCAATCCGCTCGCTGGCCGACTTCGGCAGCATGCGTTCAATACGCATATCCGGCGGCACAAGGCTGTCATCCGCTTCCAGGAAGACCCGGAAACCGTAGCGTTCCTCGATAGTGGCCAGCGCATCGCGCTTCTTGTTCAGGATATAGAAGCCTACCTCGGAGGGCACAAAGACAGCTATTTCACTGGCCTTCTGCTTGATGCCCTCTTCCTCGATCGCACGCAGCACATGCAGGGCCGTCGAGTCCGTAGAGCGGACACGGCCACTGCCGGCGCACTGAACGCAAACCTGGGTCGACGCTTCGAAAACGCTCGGGCGCAGCCGCTGACGGGACAGTTCCATGAGACCGAAATGACTGATCCGGCCGAGCTGGATACGCGCCCGGTCGTTCTTCATCGCATCCTTCATGCGCCGTTCGACGGCATGCTGGTTGCGCGGCTCGTCCATATCGATGAAATCGATGACCACGAGGCCGGCCATGTCGCGCAGACGGAGCTGGCGCGCGACTTCGTCCGCCGCCTCGAGGTTCGTCTTCAGCGCTGTTTCCTCGATGTTCCGTTCCCGCGTGGCGCGGCCGGAGTTCACATCGACAGCGACCAGCGCTTCGGTCTGGCTCATCACCAGATAGCCACCGGACTTCAGCTGCACGACCGGGTTATGGATCGCGTCGAGCTGGCCTTCGATCTGATAGCGGTGGAAAAGCGGAACCGTCTGTTCTTTGTAGGGCTGCACGCGCTTCGCATGGCTGGGCACCAGTGTGCGCATGAAATCCTTGGCGATCCGGTAGCCGTCCTCGCCCTCGACCAGAACCTCGTCGATATCGCGGGTATAGAGATCGCGGATCGACCGCTTGATCAGGTTGGCTTCCTCGTAAATCAGACACGGCGCTGAGGAGGTCAGTGTCTTCTCGCGGATCTGGTCCCAGAGCCGGAGCAGATATTCATAGTCGCGCTTGATCTCGGTCTTGGTGCGCTGACTGCCGGCCGTACGGACGATCACCGCCATGCCCTCGGGCAATTCCAGCCCCTCGACGATCTGCTTCAGGCGCTTGCGGTCCGCTATATTGGTGATCTTGCGGGAGACCCCGCCACCGCGTGCGGTGTTCGGCATCAGCACGCAATAGCGGCCGGCGAGGGACAGGTACGTGGTGAGCGCCGCGCCTTTGTTGCCGCGCTCTTCCTTGACCACCTGAACCAGCATGATCTGGCGGCGGGTGATGACTTCTTGGATCTTGTAACGACGGCTGATATTTTTCCGCGGACGAACATCATCGTCGTCGCCGTCCGTATCATCGCCACCAATGCTTTCCGGCGGCGGGGCCGGCGGGCCGTCCTCGTCTTCATCTCCGGTCGCGTGACTGGCCCGGGCTTCTGCCCGCTCTTCCGGCGTCGGAGCGGGGACATCCTCGCCCGCCGCAGCAGCTGCCGCGACCTCGTCTTCCGCGCGCTCTTCGGCGAGCAGCGCTTCACGGTCCTCGACGGGGATCCGGTAATAATCGGGATGGATTTCGCTGAAGGCGAGGAAGCCGTGACGGTTCCCGCCATATTCCACGAAAGCGGCCTGCAGGGAGGGCTCTACCCGGGTTACCCGAGCGAGATAGATATTTCCCTTAAGCTGCTTTCGGGATTCTGTCTCGAAGTCGAAATCTTCGACACGATTGCCACTCAGAAGGACCACTCGGGTCTCTTCCGCCTGTGTGGCGTCGATCAACATGCTTTTTGACATTAAAGGTAGACTCCTGGGCCACGCGTGTCGCGCGCCGTACGTCGGGATTCAGTCTCCCGATGCGTACAGGCGCCGCGTCCGCGGGCATGTTCTCTGAGAGCGAAACGGGGGCAGGAGCGCAATGGCCACCAACGCCGCGTTTCTGTTCGATAGCAGGAACCCTGTTCATTCGATCCGTTCTGAAGAGCTCGTCCACGACCTCACCACACGGAACCGTCAGGCGGCTCTGCGTAGGAATAATCGGATTTGAACCAGCGTGGATCACGATCGGAACATGTCCCGTTGTGTAGAATGTAGGCGCATTCCCGCGCCATTAGGGCGCCCCGGCACAACGTTTCCGAAAGTTACGGGGCAGAAATCTGCGCTGTCCGCTACGGACCGGCACTCACGTAACATAGTCACTTTGGATTTTCGGAACAATGATTTCCTTCAAACCTCGCAGAAATTAAAGTTACGCTCAAGAAGTCCCGTTCAAAAGACTGATTCGTAGAGATTTTATTGCAATGCGAATCGGCAATGGTTAAAAATAGTCAGGATTGTGGCATGGACGCATATGCGGGCGCGGACCGGTGCATATATGAAAAATCGGATCACGACACTTCTGCTTGTTCTGTTTGGCATTCTCGGCGCCACACCAATAGCCATGGCCGTCGACGGAACGGTTGAAGATATCCGCATCGGCCAGCATCCCGACAAGATCCGTTTCGTCATGGATGTTTCCCGGCCGCTCGATTTCAAGGTTTTCAGCCTGGCGGACCCTTACCGGGTGGTTGTCGATCTACCCGAAGTCACCTTCTCCCGCGGCGCACATCCGAAAGACCGGCGTCCCAAAGCAATCAAGGGTTTCCGTTTCGGGCTGTTCCGCCCCGGCACATCACGCGTGGTGATCGATACCGCGCAACCCTATTCGATCGCCGCTGCTTTTGCGCTTCCGGCCAAAGGCGATCAGGGCCCGCGCATCGTGCTCGACCTGAAGCCGACGACCCGGGCCGCCTTCCTTACGGAATCGGCCAAATCCGTGGCAGCGGCCCAGGCCGCGCGACGCCCCATTCTTACCGCACCCAAACCGGCGGCCCCGCCCCTGCTGACCCGTCCTCAACGCCGGGCAAACGAGAAAGTCCTGGTGGCGATCGATGCCGGACATGGCGGCGTCGATCCCGGCGCCATTGGGGTCTCCGGCGTTTATGAAAAGCAGATCGTCCTGAATGCCGCCCGCGTGCTGAAGAGCGAGCTGGAACGCACGGGGCGGTACAAGGTCTTGCTGACCCGGGATCGCGACGTGTTCCTGCGTCTGCGGGAGCGGATCGCGGTCGCGCGCGGCGCGGGGGCCGATCTTTTCGTCTCCCTGCATGCCGATTCAATCCCGAACCGAAAGCTGCGCGGAGCTTCTGTCTATACGCTTTCCGAAAAAGCCTCGGACAAGGAGGCGAACCTGCTGGCGGAGAATGAAAACAAGTCGGACATCATCGCCGGCATGGATTTCGGCACGGAGACACCGGAAGTCACCAGCATCCTGATCGACCTCGCCCAGCGTGAGACCATGAACCACTCGGCCCGTTTCGCCGGCATGCTGGTCCGCGAGATGCGTGGCGAGGTCAAACTGCTCAAGACCGCGCATCGGTTTGCAGGGTTTGCCGTGCTGAAAGCCCCCGACATCCCGTCGGTTCTGGTCGAGCTTGGCTTTCTGTCCAACAATCACGACGAGAAGCTGCTGCGCTCCAATGCGCACCTGAAGCGTGTCGCAGGGGCGCTCCGCCGCTCCATCGACAATTACTTCGACCTCGTTCAGTCGGCGGCCCGCGCGAACTAATTTCAAAAACGCCCGTGATATTCCTTCACGTGATAGCCACATGACATCGCGCACAATTGTGTCACATTGAAAATGGTATTGTGCGCTTGGCATGCAGCCCGTCGGCTGCGCAACCGGAGGCATTAATCGGCGCATGCGCTGGGTTTTAGTTCTGTTCTCGACGTTTCTGATCGGCTGCGTGATCGCCGTGGGCGGTGTCCTGTGGGGCCTGCACCATTTCGGCCGCGGGTTACCGGACTACAAGCAACTGGCAGATTACGAGCCTCCGGTGATGACCCGCGTGCATGCGGGTGACGGACGCCTGCTCAGCGAATATGCCCGCCAGCGCAGGGTTTTCGTGCCGATCGATGCCATGCCGCGCCGGGTCATCAAGGCCTTCCTCTCGGCCGAGGACAAGAATTTCTACAGCCACCCCGGTATCGACTTCATCGGCCTCGCCAAGGCGGTTGTCGACAATGTGCGCAACCTTGCCCAGAACCGACGCCCCCGCGGGGCCTCGACCATTACCCAGCAGGTCGCGAAAAACTTCCTGCTGACCAACGAGGTTTCCATCGAACGCAAGGCCAAGGAAGCCATTCTGGCACTGCGCATCGAGCGCGCGATCAGCAAGGACCGGATACTCGAGCTTTATCTGAATGAAATCTATCTGGGCCTGCGCTCCTACGGGGTCGCCGCCGCCGCGCTGAATTACTTCGACAAGAGCCTGGATGAATTGAGCATCGCCGAGGCCGCCTATCTTGCCGCTCTTCCAAAGGCCCCGAACAACTACCATCCGGACCGCAAACATGACGCCGCCATCGCCCGGCGCAACTGGGTGATCGGTCAGATGCAGGAAAACGGCTTCATCACTGCCGAAGATGCGGAGACGGCAAGGGAACAGCCGCTCGCCACACACAAGCGGACGGTGACCGAGGTGGCACAGGCCGATTATTTCGCCGAAGAGGTCCGGCGCTGGCTGGTCGATCGGTTCGGCGAAGACGGCCTTTATGAAGGCGGCCTCTCCGTCCGCACCACACTTGATCCGAAGCTGCAGCGTATCGCGGACGAGGCCCTGCACTGGGGACTGATGCATTACGACCGCCGGCATGGTTGGCGTGGCCCACTCGGCCAGATCGATGTCGTGGCCGGTTGGGGCGACGCCCTCGGGGAGTTCCAGGTCTCTGAAAGTGCTTTGCCCGGTTGGCGCAAGGCGCTCACCCTGATCGTCGAGGAAAAGCATGTGCAGATCGGCTTCGAGGATGGATCCTTCGGCATGATCCCTCTCGGCGAGATGACCTGGGCACGGGAATGGCGTGAGAAGCAGCGGCTTGGCAACAGCGTAAAGAAAGCCTCCGATGTCCTGGCACCGGGCGATGTGATCTTCGTCGAGGCGGTTGCCAAGGACGATGACGGCAAGGAATACCCGCCGAACACCTTTACCCTACGCCAGATCCCGAATGTCGATGGCGGTCTCGTCGCCATGGACCCGCATACGGGCCGCGTGCTGGCGCTCTCTGGCGGCTGGAGCTTCCGTGACAGCCAGTTCAACCGGGTCACCCAGGCCTCCCGACAGCCCGGTTCTGCCTTCAAGCCTTTCATCTACCTGGCAGCGCTCGATAACGGCTACACGCCGGCGACCCGTATCCTGGATGCCCCCTTCGTGATCGATCAGGGTCCCGGCCTCGGGAAATGGAAGCCCGCGAACTACACCAAGAAGTTCTACGGCCCAAGCCCGATGCGGCTCGGTATCGAAAAGTCGCGGAACCTGATGACGGTGCGCCTCGCCCAGACCATCGGTATGGATCTCGTTACCGACTATGCCCGGCGCTTCGGCATCGACGAGGACATGCCGAAACATCTCTCGATGGCGCTCGGTGCCGGGGAAACCACCCTGATCAGAATGACGACCGCCTATTCCATGCTGGTGAATGGCGGAAAACGTGTCGTGCCGACACTGATCGACCGGGTGCAGGACCGCAACGGTCGCACCATCTACCGTCATGACGCGCGGAATTGTAACGGCTGCATCGCCACCCGTTGGCGGATCGAGCCGGTCCCGGCTATCCCGGACACGCGCGAGCAGGTCGCCGATCCGGCCTCGGCATATCAGATGGTCAGCATGCTGGAAGGCGTCGTGAAGCGCGGTACTGGCCGGCGAATATCCACCATCGGCAAGCCGCTCGCCGGCAAGACGGGCACCACGAACGATAATATCGACACCTGGTTCGTCGGCTTCACCCCCGACCTTGCGGTCGGTGCTTTTGTCGGCTTCGACCAGCCCAAAACGCTGGGACCGCGGGATACCGGCTCCAACGTCGCCGCGCCTCTCTTCAAGCATTTCATGGAGAAGGCGCTGGCTGATCAGCCCTCCATCCCCTTCCGGATTCCGCCGGGTGTCCGCAAGGTCCGGATCAATGTCGCGACCGGCGCCCTGGCCCAGCCGGGCGACCGGGACGTCATGGTAGAGAGCTTCAAGAGCGGCACCGAGCCGACCGGCGAAAGCGAGATCGTGTTCGGCGGCGATACCGCCGGATGGGACTCGACAGGCCCCGGTAACACGGCTCCGGTTGCGGGACGCGGCTCCGGCCTATATTAAGAGCGCCCACGTCTTTCCAATCCAATCAGGGAGTGCGTCGGCCATGCGTGCCGAGATCACCGCGACCGCCGAAGAGATCAAGCAGTCGATAGAGCTGCTGAGGAGGCATCTTTGACTGGGATGTTTCCCATGTCCGCCTTTCGGAACTGAACGCCCTCGTCGAGGATCAGAGCCTCTGGGACGATGCTGACCGCGCACAGAAACTGATGCGCGAACGGACCCAGCTTGAGAAAAACCTCAACGGCGTTAAGCAGCTCGAACAGGACCTTGCCGACGCCATCGAACTCATCGAACTGGGTGAGATGGAAGAGGATTCCGATATCATCGCCGAAGCCGAGGCGACGATTTTCGGGTTGAAGGAAGTCTGCGCCAAACGCCAGATCGAGAGTTTGCTCTCCGGCGAGGCGGACGGATTCGACTGCTACCTCGAAGTCCACGCAGGTGCCGGCGGTACAGAGGCTCAGGACTGGGCCTCGATGCTGCTGCGCATGTATACGCGCTGGTGCGAAAGCCACGGCTACAAGGTCGACTGGCTGGAAGAGAGCGCCGGTGAAGAAGCCGGACTCAAATCCGCCACCATCAAGGTAAACGGCCATAATGCCTATGGCTGGCTGAAGACCGAGAGTGGCGTACATCGTCTGGTGCGGATCTCGCCCTATGACAGCGCCGCGCGCCGCCATACGAGTTTTTCCAGTATCTGGGTCTATCCGGTGATCGATGACAGCATCGATATCGTGATTGAAGACAAGGATATCCGGGTTGATACCTACCGGGCATCTGGTGCTGGTGGTCAGCACGTCAACAGAACCGACTCGGCTGTTCGGATCACCCATATCGCGACAAATATCGTCGTACAGTGTCAGAATGACCGCTCGCAGCACCGCAACCGGGCAACCGCCATGGACATGCTGAAAGCGCGTCTGTACGAGGCGGAGCTGCAACGGCGCGAAGATGAGGCAACCGAGATTGAGGCGGGGAAATCCGATATCGGCTGGGGCCATCAGATACGCTCCTACGTGCTGCAGCCCTATCAGATGGTCAAGGATCTGCGGACCAACGTGGAGACTTCCGCGACACAGGCCGTGCTCGATGGCGATATCGACCAGTTCCTGGAAGCCTCACTGGCACAGAAGCTGGGTGACGGGAACGCCAACACACCGGATTAATCCGGTCAGGTCAGACTGGAGCCGCTGGCCCGAGAAGGATCGCGAGCCGTATGAGCCTGTATTTCGAGGAACTTGACTACCGGCCCACGCCAATCGGCGCCATCAGTCTCCGGCGGCGGCGCGAGCTGTCGCTCGGCGTCGATGTCTTCGAGATCATGCTCGGGGACGAGCATCTCATGTCGAGCCTGTTCACGGCTTCGGAGATCGCCCTCGCCGAGCTGGGGCTTGCTCCGCTTACCGGTGACAAGCTCGACATCCTGGTCGGCGGGCTCGGCCTCGGCTACACGGCCAAGGCCGTCCTGGAGGATGACAGCGTCGGCTCTCTGCTGGTGATCGACATGCTGGAGGCGGTGATCGACTGGCACCGCGAAGGGCTGCTGCCGCTCGGCACGGAGGTGGCGGACGATCCGCGCTGCAAACTGGTCCAGGGTGACTTCTTTGCAGGAGCCGCGAGCGAAGCCGGTTTCGATCCCGACGACCCCGGTCGCCGCTTCGACGCCATTCTGGTCGATATCGACCATTCGCCGGAAGCACTGCTCGACGACCGCAGTGCCGGCTTCTACGGCCCCGAAGGTCTGGGAGCGCTTTCCGCGCATCTCAAGCCCGGCGGCATCTTCGGTCTCTGGTCAAACGACAAACCCGATCCGGCCTTCACCGAAAGGCTATCCGGTGCGTTCGCAGGAGCCTGGGCCGAGCCGGTGACTTTCCACAACCCGCTGCAGGACCGCCCCTTCACGCAGACGGTCTACCTCGCGCGCAAAAGCTCCGAATAAAATTCGCGAACACGGGAAACCTAATCTGGAAACACAAACACAGCCAATCAAAAATAATAATCACAAACGAAAAACAACAACTATCACTTGCACAAGAAAAGCTTGAATATTTTACAAAAAAGTCATGTCGACGAGAAAAATAGGAGAAATATATTTTTCACCTTACAGAAATTTTAATTTTTCCAAAATCATCGAACTTAATAAGCCCTGTTTTCCGATCTCTTTTGATACGATCCGGAAAAAACCCATAATTCGTTTCAAAAAAGAAATGGATCTCCGGAGAATTGAAATGCACTTTTTCTATCGAAAACGTAAAATACTCACCCAAATCGGTGAATGAATTTGGATACACTGGAAGGCGAATTAATTCTCTAAGATGATTTGGCGCACCTGGATCAATGTAACTTGGAACTCCCTTTTCTTCATCAACATTAATCCTCCAACCACTTGGAAGATAAATGTGCCAATACCCCTCTTCTGGCTTCAAAACCTGCGTGCCTTTATTTCTTATGGAAAATTTGAAGGTCGCTTCATATTTTCCATTCGGCGCCTCCACAAACATTAATTTGTCACTGTACTCATCGCCTTGTTTTACCAACATCGTTATGTCAGGAGATTTAAAGAAATTCGTGTAATAATTCACAATCAAAGCAATGAAAACAGAGACAATAACTGAAGAAAAAATCGCCGACCAAAGAGAAATCTGAAACTCTTTACTAAACACAAACCCTTGAATGAAATTAAAAAACTCCAAAATCGCACTCACCTCACAAACACTCAAACACCCTCCCTTATAGCACTAAGGGTTTCACTTTTTATTTAACAAAAACAAGACCAATTAAGAAGAATTTCATTTCTCTCTCTTAGATTTCTCAATCGGAGTCACATTCTCACTCGGACCGGAGGATTCATGACCAGCATCCCTCTCTTCGTCCGCCTCCACATCCACCTTACGCTGTAGGCGCAGATAGGAGCGGTAGCTGAGCGGAAGTGAAAGCAGATAGGTGAAGATAAAGGCGGCAAAGAACTGCCAGGGCGCGCTGACCAGCCAAGCGACACAGCCGCCGACCACAATCAGGAGCGGCAGCACCAGTTTCTGCGGCACCCGGGCGCCCTTGAAGGAATAGGTCGGGACCTGCGAGACCATCAGCAAACCGACAACGACCTGCCAGATCGCGAGGAAGTGCGGCTGGTGCAGGAAGCCGAAATCCACCTCAAAGCTCAGGATAAGAGGCAGCAGGCCAAGGCCGGCGGCGGCCGGAGCCGGGACTCCGGTGAAGAAGCGGTAGGTGAAGGGCGGCAGGGTCGGGTCTTCGGTCTTCGTGTTGAAACGGGCCAGACGCAACGCCATACAGGTGGCAAAGAACAGCGCCGCCATCCAGCCGAAGCTTTTCAGCTCCTGGGTCGACCAGAGGAACAGGATCAGCGCCGGTGAGACGCCGAAGCTGATGAAGTCGCCGAGCGAGTCGAGCTCGGCGCCGAACTTGCTCTGCCCCTTCAGGAGCCTTGCCATGCTGCCATCGAGCGTATCGAGGATGGCGGCGACGGCGATGGCGCCGACGGCCAGCGTCCATTGCTCGTTCAGGGCGAACCGGACCCCGGACAGCCCGGCGCACAGCGCCATGACCGTAATCATGTTCGGAATCAGCTTGCTGATCGAAATCACCGGAAGCCGGCGCCGTCTGCCCCTGATCATGGTGCTTTTATCCGTGTCCAGTTGTCGGAACCGCCAGTACCTAGCGGATCTCGCCCTTACGCGCCGCCTCGGCGGAATTCAGATCGGCAATCACGGTCTCGCCCGCGACAGCGCGCTGTCCGACCGCGACCAGAGGATTAACGCCTTTCGGAAGATAGACATCGACCCGGCTGCCGAAGCGGATCAGACCGAACCGCTCACCCGCCTGCACGGCCTGATCTTCCTGAAGATAACAGATGATACGGCGCGCGACCAAACCGGCGATCTGCACGAAGGCGACCTTGCGCCCGTCCTTCATCTCGACGGCAACGAGCTGACGCTCGTTCTCTTCGCTCGCCTTGTCGAAAGCGGCGTTCACGAATTTGCCGGGAACATAAGCCAGTTTGCAGACCTGCCCATCGACCGGGATGCGGTTCACATGGCAGTCGAAAACATTCATGAAGACGCTGACCCGGCACATCGGCTCGTCGCCCATGTCGAGCTGCTTCGGCGGCGGCGCATCGACGATCATCTGGACAACGCCGTCGGCGGGCGTGATGACCAGTCCCTCGCGGCTCGGGGTCACCCGGTCCGGGTTACGGAAAAAGTAGATGCACCACATCGTCAGCACCAGGCCAACAAAGCCAAGCGGCTCCCACACGGCGTAGAGCAGCAGTGTCAGCACCGCAAAAGCGGCGATGAACGGGTACCCTTCGCGTGCCACGGGGACCAGCACGCCCTTCAGAACGCCATCGTCCTGCTGATTTAACATTCGTTTTCCGTCCGGTTAGTTGACTGTCGGCAACCCGAAGACCTGGCCCGGATAGATCAGGTCGGGATCGCGGATCTGGTCGCTGTTCGCCTGATAGATCTCGGTATAGCGGAAGCCGGAGCCATAGACCCGGCTGGCGATCCGCCAGAGATTGTTGCCGGGCTGTATAATCACCACCGAGTCTTTCGGCAATCCCGTGATCGGCACGGCGCGGATGAAAGGCAGCTCGATACGAGCAACCACCTGGCCGCTCGTCGTCACCTTGTCGACCCGCACCTGATGGGTTCCGGTTTCGATATTCTGTTCCGGCTTCGCCGACCAGTTTCCGTCGGCGTCGGACGTCGCCCGCGCCGCCAGTTTATTGTCGACATAAATCTGAACTTCAGTGTCCGGCGCAGTCTTGCCGCTGAAGACGACGGCGCCTGTGTCGTCATAGTCGATCACGTCAAGCGTGACATCGGTTTCGGCGTCCGGGGAGGCTGTGCCATCCGCCTTCGCCGTTTCGGTTTCGGGGAAGGACTGAACCTTCGGTGTTTCTGTCGCCGCCCCGGCAGGTTCGGGTTTCGGCTGCGGCGCCTGCAATATCTTGGTCGGCGCGCTGGAAGCCTGATCGCGCGGTACCACCATGGCCAACGGCTTTTCCGTCGCCTTGGTTTCGCGCCCGGCGATGTCCTTGCCCTTTTCCGGGATCACAACGACCACCGCATTATCAGATTTGGACGGCGCTTCCGTATCCGTGCCGGTATCGCTTTCGAGAGTCAGAACGCTGCTGCCCGACGGCAGTTTCTGCTCCGGAAGGAAGACCCAGTCCCCCTTGTCGTCAGCCTGCACCTCGCCGATTTTCCGCTCACCGTCCATGATCCGGACGTTCGCGTTCGGCTTCGCCTTTCCTGCAATAACCGTGTTGCCCTCGGGGTCGACACGGACAACGTCGAAACTCGGCTCAGCGAGATCCGGTTTCTCTGCCACAGGTGCTGGCGTCTCGGCGACAGCCGGCGGACTCGTTGTATCCGGCGCTTTTGCAGCCGTTTTCGGCGCTGGCGCGACGGCGGAGTTTGTCACAGCCGGCGTCTCCACCGGAAGCGGCAAACCGCCCTCATCCGTGGTCCAATAAACCAGCCCCACGGCCGAGGCGAGTACCAGGATTCCGGCAGCGCCGATCAGATACGGCTTCGATAACATACTTCGGGGCTCCAACACGCGGTTCGTTAACAATAAACTCTTACAATCGCGGGCGCAATGCAGCGGAAAACTGTGATTTCTTGCCGCTTGACCGGATCCTGAGAGGGTGAGATAGACGATCTTATGAAAGAGAAAAAATCCATCTGCGTATTCTGCGGTTCCTCCGGGAGAGTCGATGAGGCCTTCCGGCAGGCAGCAACCCAGTTCGGCACCCTTGTCGGCGAGAAAGGGTACGATCTCGTCTATGGCGGCGGCCATGTTGGCCTGATGGGCATTGCCGCGGACGCCGCACTCGCTTCCGGCGCCTCGGTCCTCGGCGTGATCCCGAAATTCCTGCAGGATTATGAAGTCGGCCATGAGGGACTGAACGAGTTGGTCGTCACCGACAACATGCATGACCGTAAACGGATCATGTATGAGCGCTCCGATGCGTTCGTGATCCTGCCCGGCGGCCTCGGCACCATGGACGAGACCTTCGAGGTTGTGACCTGGACACAGCTCGGCCTCTCTAAAAAGCCGGTGGTGATCGCCAATATCAACGGCTTCTGGGATCCGCTCCTGACGTTGGTCGACCATCTCGTCGCGACAGGGTTCGCACGGGAAGAGAACCGCGCGATCATCCAGGTCGCGAATAGCGTGGAAGAGGTCTTCCCATTGGTCGCGGCCGTTCCCGTGACACACGGAAGTGTCGACTCAAAGTGGGTCTGAACTTCCTTAACAACGCGGCATCATGGCAGCAGGCCCGGCGCGCGCATCTTGCATTGCGCCGCCTAGCTGATATTTTGCCGCCGCAGCTCAAGAAATCCATCCACAAGGGAGCCAGCTAGATGGCGAAGATCAAGGTCAAAAATCCTATCGTCGAGCTCGACGGCGACGAGATGACCCGGATCATCTGGGAGATGATCAAGGAAAAACTCATCCTCCCGTACCTCGATGTCGATCTCAAATATTACGATCTCGGCATGGAAAAGCGCGACGAGACGGATGACCAGATCACCATCGACTCCGCGAATGCGATCAAGGAATACGGCGTCGGCGTCAAATGCGCGACCATCACGCCGGACGAAGCCCGGGTCGAGGAATTCGGCCTGAAGAAGATGTGGCGCTCGCCGAACGGCACGATCCGCAACATCCTCGGCGGCACCGTGTTCCGTCAGCCGATCATTTGCAAGAACGTGCCCCGGCTGGTCCCGGGCTGGACCCAGCCGATCGTCATCGGCCGTCACGCCTTCGGTGACCAGTATCGCGCCACCGACATGGTGGTGAAGGGTCCGGGCAAGCTCACCATGACCTTCCAGCCGGCAGACGGCGGCGAAGCCATCACCCACGAAGTCTACGACTTCCCGGGCGGCGGCGTTGCCATGTCCATGTATAACCTGGACGAGTCGATCCGCGGTTTCGCGCGGGCCTGCCTGAACTACGGTCTCGATCTTGGCTGGCCGGTCTATCTCTCGACCAAGAACACCATCCTCAAGGCCTATGACGGCCGCTTCAAGGATCTGTTCCAGGAAGTCTTCGAGGAAGAGTTCGAGTCGAAGTTCAAAGCCAAGGGCATCATCTACGAACATCGCCTGATCGACGACATGGTCGCGGCCGCAATGAAATGGTCCGGCGGTTTCGTCTGGGCCTGTAAGAACTATGACGGCGACGTGCAGTCCGACACCGTGGCCCAGGGCTTCGGCTCGCTCGGCCTGATGACCTCTGTGCTGATGACCCCGGACGGGAAGACGGTCGAAGCGGAAGCCGCCCACGGCACCGTTACGCGTCACTACCGTCAGCATCAGCAGGGCAAGGAAACCTCGACCAACCCGATCGCCTCGATCTTTGCCTGGAGCCGTGGCCTCGCCTACCGCGCCAAGTTCGACGAGACGCCGGAAGTTGCAAGGTTCGCCGAAGCTCTGGAAAAAGTCTGTGTCGACACTGTCGAAGCCGGCGATATGACCAAGGATCTGGCGCTGCTGATCAGCCCGGACCAGCCCTGGCTCACAACCCAGCAGTTCCTGTCCAAACTGGACGAGAACCTGCAGAAGGCGATGGGCTAACAAGTCTCAACATCCAAGAACGACAAACAGGCCGCCTTAGGGCGGCCTGTTTTTTCTGTGCGAAGCAAACAGAATTCGATACCGTCGACAGCAGGTTCCGCTCAAAAGCACCTTTCCGAGCACATAATAAGCAATAGGAGGCGGCCATCCCTCTCGCTCCGTTTACATGTGATATGTTGGTCCATTGCTCGACCACATTTAAGCTAGGCGGTCGTTTTCTGGCGCTTGGTCGTCTATCGCCTTCTTCCCTCACTGCCGATTATCTAGAACAACGACTTTCCGCGTCGGGCCTCGACATTCCAAAGCAGCTGAAAGATCACCCTCGGGACGAGCCGGTACCTGACCACCTCTTCTTCGAATGCCTCGGATATGACGAGGCTTTGTCTTCGGACAAATCGGCATATGAAGCGTCTGAGGTCATTCATGATCTCAACGAGCCGACCCCGCCACCCGAATGGATTGGCCAGTTCGACGTCGTCTACAACAATGGCACGATAGAGCATGTATTCAACGTGCCAAATGCATTGAATTCCTGCCACGAGTTGCTCAAACCAAACGGCGTAGTAATTCACGCGGGACCAGCAAACAACACTGTTGATCATGGATTTTATCAACTTTCACCCACTCTTTTTTTCGACTATTACAGAGCCAATGAATACGAAATATTGAATTGCGCTTTAATTAAGAGCTCAGGAAAAGACGGTCATTCAAAAATTTCAATTCAACCTTACAATACTTATGATAACCCAACAGATCATTTGTATGGAAAAATGGGCGATGGAGTTTGGACTATCCTGTTCATCGCTCGAAAAACTGAAAAATCAACGTCCGACAAGGTTCCGACACAGTTTCGGTATGCTCATTTATAGAATTGAGACCAAAACAGACTGATCAATTCTCACTGACGGGTTGCCTTCACGCTAGGTCGTCCGGATGATCCAAACAGACCGTAACCAGAGGCTGGAGCAGAGTTATCTAATCTCGCCAGCTCCCATTTTCGCCCCTTTCTGGCACCTGGTTCCCGGGCGGCATTTATCTGGGACTGAACTTTTATGGATTTCTACCATATTTACTGCGACCTGAAGCCGGACGTGTCTGACATGGATTTCGCAGACTCCGTCCAGAGCTACTTCGCGCACCTGAAGCAGGAAGGCCTGATCGAGGGCTCCCGGATTACCCGTCGCAAGCTCGGGCTCGGCCCCGCCGACGGGACCGAATTCCATATGTGGCTCGAGACGAAGGACCTGGCGCAACTCGATGCCGCCTTCAACCACGTCTCGACCCGCAGCGAGCCGGTCGAGAGCTTTCATCATGCGGTGAACTCGAAGGTCCAGAACGTCCGCTTCACGCTCTACCGCGATTTCCCGGACCCGCAGCGCCAGCGTGGCGAGGAGCGGTTCTGATCTTGGAAAACGAACTCTTCTACTACGGTGTCATTGCACTAGGCGCCTTTGCCGGTGCACTCGCTTCCGGGCTCGCCGGTTTTGCTTTCGCCATCACCTCGCTCGGCATCTGGGCGCATGTGTTGAGCCCGGCGGAAGCGGCGCCGATGGTGGTGATCTGCTCTCTTCTGGTGCTGCTCAGCACCTTCGCGGCGATCTGGCGCTCTATCGATTTCCGCTCGGCCTGGGTGTTTATCCTGGGCGGCCTGATTGGTGTTCCTGCCGGCGTCGCCCTGCTGCCCCTGGTCGATCCCGGTCCCTTCCGGATCTTCGTCGGCGCCACACTGATCCTCTATTGCGGTGGCCTGCTGCTGAGCGGCCGATTTCCCGCCATCACCGGCAAGCATCCTTTTTTGAACGGTCTGGTTGGCCTTGGCGGCGGTATCATGGGCGGTTTCGCCGGCCTCTCCGGTGTGTTGCCGACGATCTGGTGCAGCCTGATGAAATGGCCGAAGGACAAGCAGCGGGCAACCTTCCAGCTATTCAACGCCGCCATGCACAGCGCCACTCTGACCCTCTATGTCCTTCAGGACAGGCTGCCGGACAATGTTCTGACGCTGCTCGGCGCCTCCGCCCCGGCCCTGATCCTCGGCAGCGCGCTCGGGTTTTTGCTCTATCGCCGGATCAATGACGCGCAGTTCAAGAAAGTGCTGCTCTGGATGCTTGGGCTTTCCGGGATTGGGTTGCTAATCCCTGCCCTCTAGGACGGTACCGCTTCCGGCGCATACTGAGCCAGAAACTCCTGGCTTGGCGCGATCGGTGTGATGACATCGATCAGCACTCCGTTCGGGTCCTGCGTAATGAAATGGCGTTGCCCGAACGGCTCATCCCGCAGCGGCAGCAATACCGGCAGCGCCGCCGCCTCAACCCGCGCATATTCCGCATCCACATCTGGTACCTCGAAATTGAGGATCAGCCCTACCGTACGGCCACGACCGCTCTCGGGGATCGTCTCATGGTCGCCCTGAAGCACGGCGATATTTACAGACTCGTCTTCCATTGACTGAAGATGGACGTACCAATCGCTCTCGAAAGCCGGCTCGAAGCGGAAGTGCTCCCGGTAGAACCGCACTGTTCCAGGAACATCGCCTGTCAGGATAACCGGATAGAACTGCGTACATTTCATCCCTTTCGCTCCCTCTCGCATTTACATACAGTGTGCATGTAAAAATCAATAAACATACAGGCTGTATGTATGCAAGAAAATTCCGGCCACCGCTCCAATCGCGAGCGCACCAAGGAAACTCGCGCGGCCCTGCTCTCGGCGGCGCGGACCCTCTTCATCGAGAATGGCTATGCCGACACAGGCACGCCAGAGATCGTCAAGGCAGCAAACGTCACACGCGGTGCGCTCTATCACCATTATCGGGACAAGGAAGACCTGTTCCGCGCTGTCGTCGAACGGGAGGCGGCTACGGTAGGCGCGGAAATCGAACGGAACGCCTGCGCCGCCGCAACGCCTCTAGATGCGCTGATATCGGGATCGAATGCCTATTTCGATGCGATGGCCATAGAAGGCCGGGCCCGTCTGCTTCTGCTCGACGGGCCGGCCGTGCTCGGTCCGGAGGAGATGTCCCGTATCGACAGGGAGACCGGCGGCGGATCGTTGCTGGACGGACTCGCCGCACTTTTCGGCCGGGCTCCGGATCCGGAAATGCAGGCCCTTGCGGATTTGCTCTCCGCCTCGTTCGATCGTGCAGCACTCGCCATCGCACAAGGCGCCCGCCGCGACGACTACGAAAGTGCTATGGCAACATTGCTCAACACGCTCACCGTGACAGTAGCCGGAACTTGATCAGCCAGGACAGGGAGCCTGCCTGCGTTTAGGTGCTGCTCCCGTCGGCAACCTCGCCCCGACGATCAAGGGCCGCCCAAAGGCCCGGATAGTTACGAACCAGCCCCGCTTCATCCAGAAGCAGCATCGCTTTGAAGCCATTGGCGGGTGATACGTACTCAAACCGGTCATTCGTCACGCGGCGATAGATTTGACGGAGCGGCTTCAGACTCCAGTCAGCCTCGTCGAGCCAGGCGGCTGTGGTTTCAACGGCAGTGCCAGGGGCCAGACAGCTCCGCCTGACAGCAACCGTGTTTGTTGCCGGGGTAAAGCCGAGGTCAATGTCCGACGCCCCCATAACGGCCGGGACCGGCTTTTCGTTGCAGGTCCAGCCTCCGTCATCGTCCCGCCGGATAATGAGATCAATCCGGCGGCCATCCGCCCATCCGAGCAAACGCGCTTTCCGGGTCACCCAGTCGCTATCGCAGGCGATATGATAATCGAGATGTAACGGCATTCCGCCGTGAAGCCCGGTTGCGGTGCCCTTGAGATGCCACGCGTCTTCGCTCCGCATGATGCGGCAAAGGTCCGTGCCCGGCTCATCCAGCCGTCGCCAGATGATGTATCGCGTCGCCTTCATATGCCTTCCTGAACCATCAGGCCTTCGATCGGCCAGGCCAACGAGGCCGGTCAATGGAAATCCCGGCTTACCACCTTCAGGTCCGGTTTCATATTACGGGGATGAGTGTGGAGCGGCTTTGACGGACGGATCTGCTCCGGGTTCGGCGCCGGGTGAAGCGGCAGTTTCGGACGCGGCGGTTTCTCACGGTAATCTTCCTGCGGCCGGGAGATCTCGTCCGCATTGGCAATGGCCCCGTTAAACCCGGCCTCGTCCACGGTACCGTCGGTGAGCCACCCGAGCCTGTAGGTCAGGTCCTCCAGCTTTTCGACCACCACATGGATCACCCGCCCTTCCCGCTGTACCAGCCCGGTGACGCCAAGAAACTTGGCGCCGAGCACAATGCGGCGAAACTGCTCAAACCGGTCTGGCCAGACGATCAGATTTGCGACGCCGCTCTCGTCCTCCAGAGTGATAAAGATAATACCCTTTGCCGTACCGGGGCGCTGACGCACCAGCACCAGACCGCCAAGCCGGACCCGCTTGCCGTCGCGCATCCGGCCGAGATCCTCGCAGCGAATACAGTCATCGCCATCAAGACTGGAGCGCAGCAAGGATATTGGATGCGCCTTGAGAGACAGATGGAGCGCGGCATAATCCTCCACCACCTGTTCCCCGAGTGGCGCCGCCGGGAGATGCACCGCCGCTTCCTGCAGCGTGATATGTGCCTGCTCCCGGACTTCGGCTGCAAGGAAGAGCGGCAAGCCGCCCGGGTCCCGATCCGACCGGACCGGGCCGGTCACAGCACGGGCAAGGCCGCGGACAGCCCAGAACACCTCGCGCCGGGCCAGCCCCATTGAAGCAAAGGCATCGCCCCGCGCCAGCATTTCCAGCACCGGAGGCGTGATCCCGGCCCGGCGCCAGAGCTCACCGGGATCGCGGTATCCCTGCCCCCGGCAGGCCGCGATCATGTCGGCATCTTCCTCACGCATGCCCTTGATCTGCCGGAGCCCGAGACGGAGTGCAAAACGGCCCGTTCCATCCGGCTCAAGATCGCAGTCCCAGCCAATGCGATTGACGTCCGGCGGCAGCACGGTGACGCCGTGCTCGCGCGCATCCCGGACGATCTGTGCCGGGGCGTAAAAACCCATCGGCTGCGAATTCAGCAACGCCGCGGCGAACATCGCCGGATACCGGCACTTGAACCAGCTTGAGACATAAACCAGCAGAGCAAAACTGGCGGCGTGGCTTTCCGGGAACCCGTAATTGCCGAACCCCTCGATTTGCCGGAAGCAACGTTCGGCGAAGTCGCGCTCATACTCCCTCTCCACCATGCCTTCGATCATCTTGTCGCGGAACTGGCCGATCTGACCGGTCTTCTTGAAAGTCGCCATGGCGCGGCGCAACCGGTCCGCCTCCGAGGGCGTGAACCCGGCCGCGACGATGGCGATCTTCATCGCCTGCTCCTGAAAGAGCGGCACGCCGAGCGTCTTGCCCAGCACCTTCCGCAACTCTTCGGACGGAAACTCTACCGGCTCGATCCCATCTCGGCGGCGAAGATACGGATGCACCATGTCGCCCTGAATCGGCCCCGGCCGGACGATCGCCACCTCGATGACAAGGTCATAGAAATTCCGCGGACGCAGGCGAGGCAGCATCGCCATCTGGGCCCTGCTCTCCACCTGGAAGACACCGAGGCTGTCTCCACGGCTCAGCATGTCATAGACTTTTGGGTCCTCTGCCGGCACGGAGGCGAGATCGTATTCGAGCCCGTAATGGCGCTGCAGCAGGGTGAATGCCTTCTGTACGCAACTCAGCATGCCAAGGGCGAGAACGTCGACCTTGAGCATTCCCAGCGCATCGAGATCATCCTTGTCCCATTCGATCACGGTGCGGTCCTGCATCGCCGCATTCTCGATCGGCACCAACTCGTCCAGGCGCCCGCGAGTGATGACAAAGCCGCCGACATGCTGGGAGAGATGGCGCGGAAAGCCCATCAGTTGCCGGGTGAGATTCATCGCCATGGCAAGCCGCCTGTCTGCCGGGTCGAGACCGACCTCGCGGATCCGGTCGTCCGAGACACCATCTCCGTGCCGCCCCCAGACCTGAGACGACAACAGGCCGACCACATCCTCAGACAATCCCATCGCCTTGCCCACATCCCGCAACGCGCTTCGGGAACGGTAGCTGATTACTGTGGCCGCCAGACCCGCACGCTCCCTTCCGTATTTCCGATAGATGTACTGGATGACCTCCTCGCGCCGCTCATGCTCGAAATCGACATCGATGTCGGGCGGCTCGTCGCGTTCCTCGCTGACAAATCGCTCGAACAGCAGATCGGCCCGGGATGGATCGACCGAGGTGATGCCGAGGCAGTAGCAGACCGCAGAATTCGCCGCCGAGCCCCGCCCCTGACAGAGGATATTCCGGCTTCGGGCGAAGCGGACCATGTCGTAAACGGTCAGGAAATAGGGGGCGTAGTCGAGCCGGGCGATCAGATCCAGCTCGTGCCGAAGCTGAGCCCGCACCGGTTGCGGGATGCCCTCGGGATAGCGTTCGGCAGCACCGGCAAGGGTCTGCGCCTCGAGCTCTTCCTGTACCGGCCGGCCGTTCGGGACAATCTCGTCGGGATATTCATAAGCCAGCTCGTCCAGTGAGAACTGGCAGCGGTCGGCAATACGAACAGTTTCGGCGACGGCGTCGGGCAAGTCCCGGAACAGCCGCGCCATCTCTCCCGGCGGTTTCAGGTAACGCTCCGCATTGGCATCGAGCCACCAGCCCGCGTCGTCTATCCGGCAATGCGCGCGAATACAGGTCAATACATCCTGCAGCGGGCGGCGCTCCGGTACGTGATAATGCACGTCATTGGTTGCGACCAAAGGCAGACCGGCTCCACGAGCGAGCGTGGCGAGCGCTCGCAGTCTCCGGCCGTCATCTCCGTGATAGAGCATGCTGGCGGCGAGGTGACAGGCTGCGGGACAAGCCTCCGCCCAGAACCTGAGATCCGCAGCATAGTCTTCCGGAAGACGGGGTGGCGGCAGCAGCAGAAAGAGCTGGCCTTCACCATGCTCGATCACATCCTGACGGGTGAGCAGGCATTCCCCTTTTGTGGCGCGGCGTTTGCCGACGCTCAGCATACGGGAAAGACGGGCATAAGCAGGCCGGTCAGTCGGCAGACAGATCAGACGCGTGCCGTCCTCAAGGTCGAGGCACGCGCCGACGATCAGCTTTATGCCATGTGCCCTGGCTGCGATATGGGCCCGGACTACACCGGCGAGGCTGTTCCGGTCGGCGACGGCAATGGCCGCATGACCCAGCCGGGCTGCCGTCTCCACCAGTTCTTCAGGGTGGGAGGCTCCCCGCAGGAAACTGAAGTTACTGGAGACCTGAAGCTCGGCATATCCGGCCATGGGTCCATACGAGCCCTCAGGAAAACAGGCCGTGCAGATACCATTGCGGCTTCTCGCCCCGCTCTGCCAGACCTTCGCGATAGAGCCAGAAACGCCGACCGTCCTGATCCTCCAGCCGGAAATAGTCCCGTGTCATGGCATCCACCTCTGTCGCGGCTTCAGTACCGGCACGCCACCATTCCGGTGCCAGCCGCTCCGGTCCGGCAGCCTCCGCAACCCGGTACTCTGCGCCGCGCCAGCGGAACCGGGCTGGCGGATGATCCGGCAAAAGCGCCGTTGCCTCTACCCGCTCCGGGCGCCGCATAAGCCGCACAGGCCGGGCCCGTTCCGGCGTCAGTGGGCGCAGATTGCTCCAGTGAAGTGCCTTGCCGGACGGACGGATATCCCCCCGCCGCTCCGCCCGTTCGGGCCGATGGCTCTCTGTCGGCTGCAACCGGTAGATCGCTTCACCCCCGAGTCGGTTGGCCAGACGGTCGCCGAGATCGGCCACGGCATCACGGTCCTGTCCCGCAGTAGCGCCGAGCGCAGCCTGCACGCCACCCGCCATATCTCTTTCGATGACGTCGGCCACGGCAACATCGATACCGAACCCCGGGTCGAGTTTATCGAAATGCTGGATCAGAAGACGGAACAGCACATCCGCATCCCGGCAGGGCCGGCTGGTGCCGACGGTGATTTGCGGCACAGTGCCATCGACCCGGAAGAAACGGATCCGCACCCGCCTGGCGCCGGCTTGTTCGCGTTCCAGACGTCGGCAGAGACCGGCAAGACATTGCCGGGCCGCACGCTCCAGGTCCTCCCGAAGGGCAATAGGCTCCGCGAAGGCCAGCCGTTCCCGGAAAGGTACTTCCGGCAGGCGCATGTCGAGCGCGGCCGGTCGGTGACCGAGGGCACGGTCCAGCGCTTCCACCATCGCGGCGCCGAACCGGCTCACGAGTGGGGCCCGCGGCTTGCCGACGATCTGGGCAATACGGCGCAAGCCAACCCGATCGAGCGCCTCGACTGTGGCCGGCACGAGGCCAAGCGCCGCTACAGGCAGCGGCTCAAGCGCCATGGAGGTTTTCCCCGGCGGTACCAACGTCAGGGTAGAAGGGGAGAAACGGGCGATGGCACGGGCGGCGTCAGGGGTATCCGCCACCGCGAGCCGGGCAGCAAAGCCAAACCGGCTCAAGGCCGCGAGGCAATCGCGCCCAAGCGCCTGTTCCTCCGTTCGAGTGTCCTCCGCCCCGTCCCGCCGGAAGAGGTGCGCGCAACCGGTGATATCGAGGTAGAGGCCAGCACTGCCGCCTTCCCCATTGAAAGGTGCCGCGCTGCTATCCACCGCGACCATCGGCGTATAGTGCTGGCACCAGGCAGCGAGTTGTTCCAGCCGTTTGCGATCGGCTCCCGTATCGGCTTCAAAAGCCTTCAGACCGGGCAGCATCGCCCTGGCATCGGCAAGAGAACGCCCGACCTGTATTCCTTGCTGAACCGCAGCACTGCCTGCCGCAGCGATAATTTCAGCCCCCCCAACACGTCTGGTCATGACCAGGGGCCGGTCACCCGAGGCAAGGCCGCTGTCGCCGTTGCAGCGCCAGTCGAAAGTAAAATCCGGAATGAAGAGATACAGAAATCGCCGTGCCATGAACCGTCTCCCCGTAATGAGTTGACCTTATTTGTTCACTATTTGTTCTCATTGTCAATACGATCGAAAACAGGCGTCTCGTAAAATGAGATCAGTGGCCGGAGAGGCCGAACAGCCAGAAGAGATAGAGAGCAATCAGCACGCTGCCGCCAACGACGCTCCAAAGACCAAGCCGGCGGAACAGGATCCGGCGTTCCGCCGCGCGTTGCTGGGTCTCGATGCGCTGATGCCGTTCCGCTTCAATGGCACTGAGGAAACGCAGCAAATTGTCGATGGATTCGCCTGCCAGCGACTGGAATTGCGCGGCGATACTCTGCCCGTTATGCAGACGACGAACGATATCCGCACTGAACGGAAATTCGATCAGCTCTTCACGACCTTTCCAGTAGATCGTGCCTTCAAGAGGGGTTCCGATATCCCGCCCGTCTTCAGGCAGGCGGGCAAGAAAACCGCCGATGGAAATATCAATGAGCGGAAGCCGACGCCCTTCCACCGAAGCATAGGCGCCAGTCACAGACCACCGTCCGTGCCTGCGTCTTTCCTCAGCGATCACTGTCTCCGCGACAGCATTCATTCGTCAGCCCCTTCATCTTTGGCAACAGTGTACACGACTGCTGCCATTTCGGCTGCGGAGGATGATCTTTACGTCAACCAGGCAAAAGAGTGATCCGGCACAGCACCAAGCAGTGTGCGTAATGTTAACGAGGAATATCAAAAAGTACATATAGGGCTACGCGGCAGCACCCGATGCCGCAAAGCTCCTCGTTTCCGGCCACACAGGGCTCACTTCCGGGCGCTCCTCCGGCATTCGGAATCGTCCATCACGCGAATCCCAGAACAACCGCCAAGCGGCTGGTTGCCCCCCGCGCAAACGGTCGAGAGAAAGCGACCAGAGCGGCCGCGGATCACCGCCTGAAGGCGCGGCCCTGACGGACCAGCGGCTGTCTGCCGTTCCCGCTGCCGTCTCTCCTGCAACGCTCCGGAGCAGAAAGCCGGTGACGCCACTTGTTTCCGCCGCGAGCTGCAGGCGTCGCTCGGCGACCCGCGCCGCCTCCCCGGCATGTGCCGGGCCGAATTCGCCCACGACCCCGGCAAGACCGGTGCACCGCAATCCTTCCTCCATGGCCCAGAGCCGTTGCGCCTCGTCCCGCGCCTCGACGAAAAGGACCCGGTCCATATCGAGTCCGAGAGCCGCCAGCCCGCAGCCATAGGCCATACCGCCAAACATGTTGGCATCCCGAAGGCACCAGAGGATATCCCCGCCACGCGCAGCTCCCAGCAGGCGTACCGACATGGCGGCAGCGAAACCGAAGACGCTCGCGTCCCTTACTTCGGTACGCGCTTCGCCGGTGATTTCATGAATACGGCCAAGGGCGAGGCCACCGCCAAGATGATGATCCAGACCCTCCAGGCCGAGCGGACAGCGCGCCGCCCGATCCCCAGCGTCAGTGCCGCGTTCAATAGCCCGCACCTGCGCACGCAGAGATGCCAAATCGGCCCGTTGCCCGACGCCGTTACTGCGCTTAGGATCGCCCATTCGACCACCTAAATGTTCTTGATTTGTTCTAAGGTATGTCTTTCCATGAGTCAATCGGCCGACGCTTCCGCATCCGATCAGCCCCAATCCCTTGAAACCATGCTCGGCTTCAATGCCGACCTCGGCTTCCGCCTCACAGAGTGGGCGGACGGCTATGCGAAGCTGGAGCTGGAGCTGACGGAAAAGCACCTGAACCGCAGCGGCATCCTGCATGGCGGCGTGGTCGCCACGATCATCGACGCGGTCGGTGGCTATTGCGGTGTCTGGGTGCCTGAAGGGGCCGAGAAAAAGCGCGCCCTCACCCTGTCGCTGACCACCAGCTTCATGGGGACGACCAAGGAAGGCCGAATCTACGCCACCGCCAAACGGCGCGGCGGCGGACGCTCGGTATTCTTCGCCAGCTGCGAGGTCTACAGCCCCGAAGGTGTTCTGATCGCCATGGGCGAAGGCACCTACAAGGCACTGATCAGCAAGGTGACCTCCGCCGGCTGATACCCCGCCTTAGCAGCCCAAAGGAATGCTCGCGCAGCAAGGTTTCAGAAATGCCACAGCAGCACCAGGCGATGGTGCTGCTGGCTCTGACGAAGCCTGATCCGGATCACTTCGCGAAGGCGACATCCCGGCCCGGCGCGGCTGCGAGCAGCGAGCGGGTGTATTCGTGCTTCGGATCGGCATAAACCTTCGCCGTCTCGCCTTCCTCGACCACGACACCATTCTGCATGACCATGATCCGGTCGCAGATCTGCGCCGCGACGCGCAGATCGTGGGTGATGAACAGCATGGCGAGATCGTAGCGCTCTCGGACATCGTCCAGCAGGTCCAGCACCTGGGCCTGCACTGAGACGTCCAGTGCCGAGACCGCCTCGTCCGCGATCAGCACCTTGGGCTGCATGGCAAGCGCCCTGGCGATACAGATACGCTGACGCTGGCCGCCGGAGAACTGGTGCGGGAAGCGATCCAGCGCATCCGGGCTGAGGCCGACGATCTCCATCAGCTCGCGCGCCCGGCTATCCGCTTCGGCCTCGCTCACGCCAAAATTCATCGGCCCCTCGACAATCGACTGCCCGACCGTCCGGCGCGGATTGAGCGACCGGTATGGATCCTGGAAGACGATCTGGATATCCCGCCGGTGCGGCCGCATCGCATTTTCGGAAATGGTCGCGATATCCGCACCTTCCACTTCGATATGGCCAGACGTCGGATCCTGCAGACGCACGATACAGCGGGCCAGTGTCGACTTGCCGGAGCCGGATTCACCGACCACGCCGAGGGTTTCCCGCCGGTGCACCACGAGGTTCACATCCTTGTTGGCGTGCACCTCACGGCTCTTCCGGAACAGTCCGGTCCCGCCATAGACCTTGTTGACCTTTTGCGCGATCAGGGCTGGCGAGCGTTTGTCGATCTCGACCCGGTGGCTTGGTGTCATGGAAGGCACGGAACCGATCAGCATCTTTGTGTAAGGATGCTGGGGCTTCAGCAGGATCTCATCCCGCGTGCCCTGCTCGACGATCTTGCCCTTCTGCATGACGACGATGCGGTCCGCGATTTCCGCCACCACGCCGAAATCATGGGTGATGAACAGCACGCCCGAACCATGCCGGCGCTGGATGTCCTTGATCAGGTCGAGGATCTGCGCCTGGGTGGTCACATCGAGCGCGGTTGTCGGCTCATCGGCGATCAGCAGCCCCGGCTCAAGCGCCAGTGCCATGGCGATCATGATGCGCTGACGCTGCCCGCCCGAAAGCTGGTGAGGGTAGCTGTCATACATCTTCACATGGTCCGGCAGGGAAACGTCCGCCATGACCTCAAGCACACGCTCTTTCTGCTCGGCCGCCGAGAGGTCGGTGTGGATCTCCAGCATCTCACGGATCTGATCACCCACCTTGATGACCGGGTTCAGCGCCGTCATCGGCTCCTGGAAGATCATCGCCATTTTCTCGCCGCGCAGGCGACGCATCTCGGCATCCGACTTCTTCAGCAAGTCCTCGCCCTGAAGAATGATCTCACCGCTGACCGGTTTCACCTCCTTCGGGTTCAGCCCCATGGTGGTGAAAGCGGTCACGGACTTACCGGAACCAGACTCCCCCACCACGCAGACGATCTCCCGCGCCCCGACGGTGAAGCTGATATCCTCGACGGCGAACGGGCGGTCCGCCCCCTTGGGCAGCGCCACCGAGAGATTGCGGACTTCAAGGACGGGCGTGGCCGCTGCGGCCCCCGTCGTCTTCGCTGCGACTTGTGTATCGGTCATGCGCGCATCTTCCGGGCAATACGGGGATCAAGCGTGTCACGCAGTCCGTCGCCGACAATATTGACGGCCAGAACGGTCAGCGCGAGAGCGACACCGGGATAGAAAATGATCCAGGGGGTGAGCTGGAAATAGGTCCGCCCCTCGGACATGATGTTCCCCCAGCTCGGGATTTCCGGCGGGATGCCGGCTCCGAGGAAGCCGAGGATCGACTCGGTCAGCATCGCGGCGCCGCAGATATAAGTGGCCTGCACGATCATCGGAGCGATGGTGTTTGGGAGGATATGCCGGATCAGGATCGCCGGAAGCCGTGTGCCGGAGGCAATCGCCGCTTCCACATAGGGCTCGTCCCGCACCGTCAGCACAACGGCGCGCACCAGCCGCACGACCCGCGGTATTTCGGGAATGGTGATGGCAATGACGACCGTGGTCAGCGTCGCGCCTGAAATCGAGATCATGGCAATCGCCAGCAGGATTGCCGGGATCGCCATCAAGCCGTCCATCACCCGCATCACCGGCGCATCGAGCCAGCGCACATAACCAGCGAGAAGCCCAGTGAACAGGCCGATCACGGTTGCGATGGCCGCCACGGAAATACCGACAACGAGCGAGATCCGCCCGCCATGGACGACCCGGACGAAAATATCGCGGCCGAGAAAATCCGTGCCAAACCAGAAATCCGCCGACGGCGGTTTCAGCCGGCTGATTACGTTCTGCTCGGTCGGCGATCCGGTGAAGAACGGCCAGATAAGTGCGATCGCCGCCATGATCAGCAGCAGGATACCGCCCCAGAACACCGACCTGTTCCGCATCATCAGCGCGAATGTCGACGGCTGCTGCTTTTCCGGAAGGACGTCGTCCACGGACATCTGTTGAGGATCTGTCGCTGTCATCAGTACCTGATCCTCGGGTCAAACAGGGTGTAGGAAAGATCGATCAGCAGGTTGATCAGGATGTAGATGAAGCTGAAGAACAGGATCAGCCCCTGGATCACCGGGTAATCGCGGGCCAGAACCGCATCAAGCACAAGCCGTCCGAGGCCCGGAATGTTGAATACCGATTCAGTGACCACCACACCGCCGATCAGCAGTGCGATGCCGACGCCGATCACAGTCACAATCGGCACCGCCGCATTGCGAACAGCGTGCTTCATCAGGATTTTCCACTCGGACTGGCCCTTTGCACGGGCGGTCCGGACATAATCCTCTTCAAGGACTTCCATGACCGAGGCCCGCGTCATGCGCGCGATCAGCGAGATGAAGATCACCGAGAGCGCAAGAACCGGCAGGACCATATGTCTGAGGAAGGTGAAAAGTCCGTGGTCGAACGGAGACTTGTAGCCCTGGACCGGCAGGATCTTCAGCTGCATCGCCAATACATAAATCAGGCAATAGGCCAGGACGAAGACCGGCACCGAGAAGCCGCCGACCGAAAAGAACATGACGAACCGGTCAATCAGAGACCCCGATTTCCAGGCAGCGATGGTTCCGAGCGGCACCGCGACGGCGACCGCGAACACAATCGTGCAGAGGGAAAGCAGCAGGGTCGGCTCGATCCGCTGACCGATCAGTTCCATAACCGGCTTTTTGGAAAAGATGGCGGTGCCGAGATCGCCCGAGGCGAGCTGCAGGATCCAGCGCCAGAGCTGCACCAACATCGGATCGTTCAGTCCGAGCTGAGTGCGGATACGCTCGACATCCTCAGCCGTCGCATAATCCCCTGCGATCACAGCTGCCGGATCGCCAGGTGCAAGTCGCAGAAGCAGGAAAACCAGCACGGCGACAATCACCATCACGGGGATCGTCGAGAGCACGCGCTTCAAAACATAGGTCAGCATGGAGAGGTAAGCTCCTCAAGGCGTCTGTCGCCAGTACGGGCCTTTACCGGCCCGAGGGCAGAGCATTGCAGAGGAGCCGTCCGGACCAGGCGATCCGGACGGCTTTCTGACGGGCGAGATTACTCGACCGACATGTTCCAGAAGAACTGGACCGGAGACTTAATCAGGCCCTTCACATTGTTCCGGTAAGCAACCGGAACGAAGAACTGACCGAGCTCGGCAGAGGCTGCGATGCTCCAGACCCGCTCCTGCACCTTCTTGCCAGCAGTGAGCTTTTCTTCCGCCGTTGTCGCTGCGGCGAAGTCGGCACGCGCTTTCTCGAGCGCTTCATCAGTCGGCCAGCCGAACCAGCCCTTGTCCGGATCGCCGGAGAAGGCGATGGACATCGGGTCGATCACGTCCGCACCGATCCACCAGGTGTGGAAGATGTTCCAGCCGCCTTCGGAAACCGGGTCACGCTTGGCCCGGCGGGAAGTCAGGGTGGACCAGTCCATCGCCTGCAGATCGACCTCGAAGCCAGCCTTGCGGAGCTTCTCGGCGGAGATCAGGGTGAAAGCGGAAAGCACCGGAATGTCCGTCGGGTGCATGATCACGACGGGCGTTCCGTCATAACCTGCAGCTTTCAGGGCAGCGGCGGCTTTTTCGATGGAACCGGTTTTCATGGTCTCGGCCGCCACTTCGGTCGCCAGGGGCGTACCGCAGGGGTAGATCGAGAAACAGGTTTTCCAGAACTCCGGAGCACCGATGGCACCGGCCAGGTAATCTTCCTGCTTCATAGCCATAGTCGCCGCCTTGCGGATCTCGACATTGTCGAACGGCGGCAGCAGATGGTTGAAGCGGGCAAAGCCGATGGAGCCGAGCGGATCGTTAACTTCCGCAGTCACGTCTTCCGCCGCGGAAAGCAGCGGCATCAGATCGGTGGACGGCTGTTCGAAGAAGTCGATTTCGCCGGCGATCAGAGCGTTCATTGCGGTCGTCTGATCGGGGAAGTAGGTCCAGATCACCTTGTCGACCTTGGCGATCTTGCCGCCAGCGGCAGCAGACGGTGCCTCGGAGCGCGGGACATAGTCCTCGAACTTCGTATAGACCACGGTCGAACCCGGAACCCACTGGTCCGCCTCGAACTTGAACGGGCCGGAGCCGATATGCTCGGGGATCTGCTCGAACGGATCAGTCGCGGCAATGCGGGCCGGCATGATGAACGGCACGTTGGAGGAGATCTTGCCGATCGACTCCAGCACCAATCCATACGGCGCCTTCAGCTTGAACTGGAAGGTCTTGTCGCTGACGGCGACCATCTCTTCCATCTGTTCCATGAGCTTCTGGCCCATGCCGTCACGGGCGCCCCAACGCTTCAGCGAAGCGATGACGTCCTTGGAAGTGACCGCCGCGCCGTCATGGAATTTCAGCCCGTCGCGCAGGTTGAACGTCCAGACTTTGCCGTCGGAAGAGGTCTCCCAAGTGTCGACCATCTGCGGCTGCGGTTTGAAGCTCTCATCCATCGCGAAGAGCGTGTCATAGATGAGATAGGCGTGGTTGCGGGTGATGTAGGCCGTCGTCCAAATCGGATCGAGGTTCTTCAGGTCCGCGTGCGGAATTACCCGCAGAACCGTTTCGGCGCTCGCCAAAGTCGGGGTCCCTACCAAAGGCAGGGCCACGACCGCGAGAGCCATCAGGCTGCGTCGTGTCCAACGAATCATATCAATATCCCTGTTCCGTATTTTTAGGTGAGACGCGAGGTTGACCTCGTCTGTTACCTAGTGTGGAGCGAGTATTTTTTGCATCGCACCATGAACGAGTCAATGAATCCACATCGTGGAACACGAAATATTATCGTAATGAGGGGGCACTAATCGCGTGGGCAGGTGCCTCGCAATCAGGTCGCGCACGCCGCCCGCATCTCGCCTAAACCCTGCCGGATAATCTGGAACGAAGACCAGCAGAACAGGCCGGCCATCACCCCAGCGACGACAAGATCAGGCCAGCCGGTTCCGGTATACCAGACACCGCCCGCGGCGATGACCACGGCAACATTTCCAATCGCATCGTTGCGCGAGCAGAGCCAGACGGAGCGGACATTCGCGTCACCGTCACGGAAGCGATAGAGCAGTCCAACGCTGGCCATATTGGCAATGAAGGCGAGGACACCGACCGAACTCATAACGACTGCTTCCGGCACACCGACCACAAGCACCTGATAGGCGGTGGAGGCAAACACCCAGAGCCCCATCAGGGCGAGCGAGATCCCCTTGAACAAAGCAGCACTCGCCCGAACCCGGGCCGCTTTGCCGATGACATAAAAGCTGAGCGCATAGGTCGCGGTATCGGCCAGAAAATCCAGCGCGTCCGCTTTCAGGGCCATAGACCCCGCTCCGAACCCTGCCGCCATCTCGACGACGAACATCACGCCGTTGATCAGGATTACGGCCCAGAGCGCCCGGCGATATGCCGCTGACATTCCTTCGAAAACCACATTTTCATGATCGTGACCGCAACAGCCGGCCATGGCGCGCTCCTCGACAAATCAACTCATCGAGCCCAAATATGGGAGCTACAGCGACTGTAGGTTCAAGGACAAACGACAGAGAATTCGGGAATGCCATGACGGAAGCCGCCACGAACACCACCACGCCGCGTTATCCGATCGGCGATCTCGCCCGCCAGACCGGTACAAAGGTGCAGACCATCCGCTATTACGAATCCATCGGCCTGCTGCCGCAGCCTGCCCGCACCGCCGGGAACCAGCGGGTCTACGGACAGGATCAGCTTGATCGGCTGGGCTTCATCAAACACGCCCGCGATTTCGGCTTCCCCCTCGATGCCATCCGCGAGTTGCTGGACATGACCGACCGGCCCGCCGCGTCTTGCGTGGAGGCCGACGAGATCGTGCGCCGGCATCTGGGCGAGGTGCGCCGGCGCATCGGCAGACTACAGGCCCTGGAAGGTGAGTTGGGACGGATGCTGGAGAGCTGCTCACACGGAACTGTTGCCGACTGCCGGGCGATCAACGTGTTGTCGGATCACGAAAAATGCTGCGCCACCAGCCACGAGCCGGTGGAGACCATACCCTACCGGGCACCGGATTAACCCCCATCCTCCGGATGACTGGATTAACCTTCGTCCTCAGGGTGGATCGTCCGTTCGTCATAGCCATGCTTGGAGCTGTAATAGGCGAGCCACATCAAACCGCCGCCAAGCAGCAATGTGAAGAAGGCCCCCAAGGCCAGCGCGATAAATCCATGGATGCTCATCTCGACATCCTCGACAGCGAACCACACCTCCCAAACACCCCAGAGGGCGCCCGCGAGCAGGCTGAAGAGGACCAGGGCGAGAAGGATCACGTTACGCATTGCCTATCATCCGGCGAATTTGACCAAGCACAGAATATAGGCGCAATCTCGGCTGAATCGACAAAAACGGGAACAGCTCATGACGTGGTCAATCGTCGCACGCGATCCGAAAAGCGGCCGCTTCGGCATCGCCGTCTCCACCTGCGCCTTCGCCGTCGGGGCCATCTGTCCCTGGTCCCGTGCCGGTGTCGGAGCCATTTCCACCCAGGCTCATACGAACCCGTTGCACGGCCCGCTCGCGATTGACCTGATGACGCGCGGCCTGCCTGTTACCGAAGCCCTCGCCATGACGCTGGCCCACGACGAAGGCCGGGAGATTCGCCAGGTGCATGGCGTCGACGCCAAAGGCAACACCTTCGCCCATACCGGCGCGCACTGTGTCGACTGGTGCGGTCACCTGACAGGAGAGAACTTCACCGTCGCCGGCAACATGCTGGCCGGCCCTGCCGTGGTCGCCGACACCCTGGCCAGCTTCGAAGCTAACGCGGGCCTCGAATTCGGCAACCGCCTGCTGACGGCTCTGGAGGCCGGGGAAGCCGCTGGCGGCGACAAACGCGGCAAGCAATCGGCGGCCCTGCTCATCCAGGGAAGCGAGCCTTATGCCGAAGCCGACATCCGCGTCGACGACCACCCGGAACCGGTCACTGAACTGCGCCGCCTCTTCGGGATCTATTCAACCAGCCGCCGCGCCTACATGCGCACCATGGGCGGGATCGGCGATTTTGCCGGTATCGTCGATGACGCGGAACGCGATGCCTTTGTCGCTGCAAACCTGAAGACAGAGGAAGCCTCCTGATCAACCCGGTACCGGCGCCTTTCTGAAGGTCTCCCGCGCCTCACAACGCTCTGCAAAGGCCGCAAGCGCCGGGAAGCGTTTCTCAACGTCCAGATTCGGGCGAATCTTCCGCGCAAAACTGAAAGCGACAACGGCCGAAATATCAGCCTGGCTGATATGATCCGTCCCGCCCAGCCAGCCATCTCCCGCCTTTTCGACCAGCTCGTTCAGATAGGCCAGGCCACCACAGGCCTGATTTTCATTCTTGTCGATCCAGGGTTGGTGCACTTTCTCCGCCGGATGGAACGTAACCTCGTAAGCGGCCCACTGAGTCTTATCCATGGTTCCGAGCGCGATCGCGGTGATCTTGAGGATACGGCGCCGGTCCGCACCGGATGCCGGGACAAGAGCCTTCTCGGCCCCCGCCATCTCGTCGATAGCATCAAGAATAGCGAAGCTCTCGACCAGTACCTCGCCGTCATCGAGAATGAGCGTTGGGATCCGGATGAGCGGGTTGTGCCCCGAAACCGCTTCGGGGTTCTTGCTCACCATCACGTTTTCCATCTCGTAAGCAATACCGAGCTCATTGAGGCTGATCGCCACCCGCCGGGCGAAGGGTGAAAGATAATTTCCGATCAGTTTCATTGGTCGATGCTCCCCGCTTTTTTCATTGGGGATCATACTAGAGCGCGAGAGCCGTTTTCGAGAAGTGAAGTCGGTTCAGGTTTTCGGAAAATCCTGATACCCCCGCACCCGATGCATCACCGCATGATCCCGGTCGATCTCCCCAAGCGGACAGATGTCCCAGTCCCAGGACCTGCCGCCAAGTGGCAGCGGCACGTCATGCAGGGCGGACGCTGTTGCGGTTTCCGCCCCTGATCGGTCGCGAATGATGTGCGTCTCGTCGGCAATCAGTGCCACTGGACACTCGAACGCGCCGAGATAGGCAAGATGCGCGCGGACCAGTGCCTGCCCCAACACTTCGCTTTCCGCATCACCTTGCCCGAAGTGCTTTTCGAGGTAAGCGTTCGGGACGACGAAAAGCTGGGACAGGATGCTGGCGGAGATCACCAGCGAGATTGACGGGTCGTCCAGATAGGCGGTCGGTTGCGTCAGTTCGGTCTTTCCTTCGGCGAGGGATGTGAGCGAAGCGGTGACGTCAAGCGTGACCAGCTCTAACCGTTGTTCTCTCTCCGCCGCCCGGCGAGCAGGCGCCATAAAGAGGATATCCGCCAGAATGACGCGCCGGAACATGCCGAGCAGATCCGTCAGGGGAATGTCGTGGAGCAGCCCGGCACCGAAGATCAGCACCGTGTCCCGCTCGGCGCATTGTCCGGCCGCCTCCAGCATCAGCTGGCGGCTTTCTTCCAGATGCGATGCCCATGCCCCCCGGTTCCGCCGGTACCGGCTCTCGATACCGACGCATTCCTGAAGATAGCCCATGCGTCGGAAGGGCGCGGGGCACGGCGTTGTGAGGTAGGTGAGACATTCGCGGATCATCCGGCGATGGTAACGGCACGGGAGGCCCGTTCCAAGGACGAGCCTCCCTGCACCGTACGATCAGGTCATGACGACAGTGGAGCGCCCCTCATCCCAGCGCCATGTCGGTGCACGCGGCTGAATTTCGACACCGCCGACCCAGCGCGGCGCGCCCGCGATGCCCAGACGATCCAACTCACCTGCCAGCACCCTCTGTCCCGCCTCCGTCAGTGCATAACCGCGTTTTGGCCATGGAAAACCCGCTGTCTCCGGGTCCGGCTCGATGACCTGCTCCGTGCTGTCAGCGAGATCCTTCAGGACATGCCAGAACATGAGGTCGCCGAGGAACGGCAGCGGCTCATGTCGGGTCATCAGTGCATGAAAGATCCGGCCCGCCGGCAGGCTCTGCCCTTCGGCCTCGGCCAAAATCGACAGCGCCAGCTCCTGGGTCATGCCTAGCCCCGTGCGCACAGAAGGTAGCTCCCTCAAGTGCCGCAGCAGCGCCGGCGCCATCAGCGGTAGCGCTGGTGTGCCGTCGCGCGCAATCCGGGCAAGGCTGGTAGGGTCCGGATCGGTAATAGCGCCCCAGACCTCAGCACCGAGCGCGAGTTGCTCTTCTGTCACGGGTTTCCGCTCGTTCTCCCAGAGCCAGAGCAGCACTTCGGGATGCAACTGGCCGAGACCGACAAAGCCCTGCACGCCCGGCACCTCGCCGACGCAAATCATCTGAAGGTCCGGCCTGGCATCAAGGCGGGAGAAATTCGCCAGCAGGCGAGCGAGAATCAGCTGGTCGTAACTGTCATGCTCGAACCAGAGCGTTACCCGACCTCCCGCTCCGATCGCGTCCACCGTGTCGTACTCGGCCTCCAGCTTGACCCTCGTTTCTTTCAACGGGCGATCATATGCGGACACAATGAATTCAGAGCGCTTGTCCAGAAAAGCCGCCCGGTCGAGGCGCGGCACAGGCCCCTGACAATAGGGGTCGGAGAATTCTGCAAATGCACCGGCGAACCCCGCGACATTGAGGCTATGACGGATATCCTCTCCACAGCGGATATGCACCATGTCGGGACTGTCAGGCACCAGCGGGCGTCCCGCTTCCATGCGCTGCCGGGCGATGCGCAGTGTGTCGATATGCGCCTTCATGCGCGGCCAGCTCGGAAAGCCGTTTTCCCGCGCGATGACAAGCTGCGCATCGGCAAGCAGCCGCTCCGAGGCAACGCCATTCGGATGATGCGCCTGCCATCGTGCGACAGCGTCCGCATCGCCGTCGCGGACAGCTTTCAGAAGCTCTTTTGCACGCTTTTTCTGTTGTTCGAGATTGAGCCGCCCGCCGAAATAATCCCGCGGACCGGCCATTGCCGGCTCATTAACTTCAGACATACGATTCCCTCGTCGCGTATCGCCTGTGTCCGCCAACAGGCAAGGAAATCGATCTGTTATCGATCAGTCAGGATGGGCGCAGCCCTTTCCGCGGACAGGACGCCAAGAAGGCGCTGCAGAAAACATCGCAGCCCGGGCCCGAGTGATCAAGCGCGGTTCTGAATGGACAGGTAGATTCACCGGTCAGTCTTAGCTTACCCGTCCGGATAGAGCGCGGAACGATATGCGAAGAGCGCGGGGAGCCCGCCGGTGTGAATGTAGAGCACGTTCCCCATGTCCTCGAACGCGCCCGCGCGGGTGAGGCCGATCAGACCGGCCAAACTTTTCGCCGTATAGACCGGATCGACGATCAGCGCCTCGAGACGACCTGCAAGATCAATAGCCTCGTGCGTGCTCTCCACCATCTTGCCATAGCTTGGACCAAGCCAGTCATCAAGGCACATTACATCGCTCTCAGGGACGACCTCGCCGCAGCCGAGCATGTCTTCGGCCAGCCGGGTGATGGAGAGGACACGCTCTGTCTGGCTCTTCGCGTCCCGGCGCACGCAAATACCGTGTACCGGCCCGCTATATCCGGCGAGGCGCAGGCCTAGCAGAGTGCCTACATGGGTCGCCGCACTGCCGCTCGGCACCACTACGGCATCGAATTGCATGTCATTGGCGGCCGATTGTTGAAGCAGTTCGACGGCGCATTGCATGTAGCCGAGAGAACCGGTCGGTTTGCTGTCTGCCGAGAGGGTGAAAAGATATGGCTTCTTGCCCTCCCGTTTCAAACGGTCGGCAATGCGGGACAGGTTCGTGTCCGCCGCCTTCTCGTCCTCGCCAAGCGGGAAGTGATGCATGCGGGCACCGAACATCCGGTCCAGCAACACATTGCCGGACTTGTGATATTCCTCGCCCATACCCTCGACCCGGTTTTCGAGCTGGACATGGCATTCCATGCCGAGCTTCGCCGCGAAGGCGGCCGCCGTGCGCATGTAGTTCGACTGCACCGCCCCGGTGATCACCGCCGTATCGGCCCCGGCGGCTTGGGCGGCGCCAAAGGAATACTCGAGCTGGCGCACCTTGTTGCCGCCGGTGGCAACGCCGGAGCAATCGTCCCGCTTCACCCAGAGCGACGGCACCGGCTTGCCAAGCTCCTCCGATAAATGCCCGGCCAACCGGTCCATCTTCTCCAGAGGCGTCGGGAAATGTCCGAGCCGGACGCGCGGAAAACCATCCAATCGGTGTTGCAGCGCGTCCGGCGCACGCATTATTCCATACCTTCAAGTTCGGTGATGAAGCCGTCGATCACATCCAGGCCCTTGGACCAGAAGGCCGGATCGCTGGCATCCAGCCCGAACGGCGCGAGCAGTTCCTTGTGGCGCAGTGTCCCGCCGGCGGAAAGCATCTCCAGATACTTCTCCGCAAAGCCCTCTTCCGCGTTTTGGTAGACCGCGTAGAGCGAGTTCACCAGGCAGTCGCCGAATGCATAGGCATAGACATAGAACGGCGAATGGACGAAGTGCGGGATGTAGGACCAGAAAGTCCGGTAGTCGTCGTCGAATTTGATGGATGGACCGAGGCTGGCGGTCTGGGTCTCGATCCAGATATTACCGAGATCCTCCGGCATCAGCTCCCCGTTGCTGCGGGCCGCATGAACCTTGGTCTCGAACTGGTGGAAGGCGATCTGCCGGACCACCGTGTTCAGCATGTCCTCGACCTTGCTGGCGAGCATGGTGCGGCGTTGCTTCGGATCGGTTTTTGAGGCCAGGACGGCGCGGAAGGTGAGCATCTCGCCGAAGACGGACGCCGTCTCCGCAAGAGTGAGCGGCGTGTCGGACAGAAGCTGGCCCTGCTTGCCGGCGAGAACCTGATGCACGCCGTGGCCGAGTTCATGGGCCAGCGTCATCACGTCCCGGGTCTTGCCCTGATAGTTCAGCAGCAAATAGGGATGCGCGCTCGGCACCGTCGGATGCGCGAAAGCACCAGACGCCTTGCCTGGCCGTACCGGCGCGTCGATCCAGGCATTGTCGAAAAAACGCTGGCCGACCTCGGCGAGATCAGCTGAAAAGCTCCCATAGGCCTCAAGCACTGTTTTCTGTGCTTCGGCCCAGGGGATCGTCGTGTCGTCATCATCCGGCAGCGGCGCGTTGCGGTCCCAATAGTTCAGCGCATCGACACCGAACCATTTCGCCTTCAACGCATAATAACGGTGCGACAATCGGTGATAGCTGCCGGTCACGGCATCGGACAATGCCTGCACCACCTCGTCCTCGACCTGATTGGCGAGGTTGCGTGCCGAAATTGGCTGGGCATAACCACGCCACTTGTCATCAATGGCCTTGTCCTTGGCGAGTGTGTTCGTGACCAGCGCGAAGAGGCTGATATTCTCTTTCAGCACACCGGCGAAGCTTTTAGCCGCTTTCTTCCGGATGGCGCCGTCCTTGTGGCTGAGCTTGTCCAGCACCTCGGCGGAGGTGAGCTGCTTGCCGTCGAACGGGAAGCGCAGGCGGGCGAAGGTCTCATCGAAAAGCCGGACCCAGGCGGATTTTCCGGTCACGGACTTCTCGTGCAGCTTCTCCTCAATCTCGTCGGAGAGCTGATGATCGCGGAAGGCCCGGACATCGCGCAGCCAGGGTTTGTAGAAAGCGAGTTCCGGCGCCTTCAGACTGGCCTCAAGAGCGGCTTCCTCGATCCGGTTGATCTCCAGCGTGAAGAACAGCAAGTCCGTTCCCGCAGCGTTGACCTTCTCCTGCATGGACTGGAAGAAACGGCCATTCTCGGCGCTGCTCATGTCCCCGGCATAGACGAGATAGGCATAGGACATGATGCGCCCCGTGATCTCGTCCATCTTCTCATAGGCCTGGATGGCGCGGCCAAGTTCGGTGCCGCCCAGACCAGCGATTTTTCCGGCATACTGGTTCTTGAAAGCCTTCGCGTCCGCGGCAAGTTTATCCAGATCCTTGCTCAGGGCCTCCGACTCCGGCCCGGGATAAAGATCGGAAAGATCCCATTCGGGGAGAACGCCAAGTTCGGATTGTGCGGCTTCGGCCATCTGTTTATCCATTCGTTTCATTAATGTGAGCGCGAACACTCAACAGATCGTTCGTCTGCTAAACTTATCCAGAGCCGCCAAGAAACGAGCGACCACGGGAGGAAACACTAATAATGGACTACAAGGCAGTACGAAATCTCGCAACGCTGTTCTTCGATCAGTCCGAGACCTATTCCGACCGGCCGTTTCTCTGGGCGAAACGCTCTGGCACATACGAGAGTCAGAGCTATGCAGAAGTCGGCGCGGAGGTGCAGCGGATCGCGAAAGGCCTCCGGGCGCTCGGGATTGCAAAAGGGGACCGGGTCCTTCTCCTCTCGGAGAACCGGCCCGAATGGGTGATCGCCGAACTGGCCATTATTACCATCGGCGCCGTCGCGGTCCCCGCCTACACAACAAGTACGACCGACGATATTCTCTACATTCTCGACCATAGCGGCGCCAATGCCGCCGTCGTCTCAACCGAGAAGCTGGCGCGCAAGCTCCTGCCGGCGGCGCGGAGCGCAGACGCCTGCGAGACGGTCATCTCCATCGATGCTCCCGGCGCAGAGACTCAGGCCGGGGTTCGGGTGTTGGGATGGGACGCGATCGCAGCAATGGGTGCTGACGAGTCAGGCAATCCCGTCGAATGGGCAGCGACCCTGCAACGAGACGAGGTTTGCTGTTTCATCTACACGTCGGGGACCGGTGGACGGCCAAAGGGCGTCATGCTGACCCATGGGTCTCTGCTCGCGAACTGCGACGGGGCGCACGATCTCTTGCGCGGCTGTGGTCTGGAGAATGAGGTTTTTCTCTCCCTTCTGCCGCTGTCCCACTCTTACGAGCATCTCTGTGGCCTGCATTTTCCGATCTCCATCGGCGCCCAGATTTACTATGCGGAGGGCCCGGAGAAGGTCGCGCAGAACCTGACCGAAGCGCGGCCGACGATCATGACCGCTGTCCCCCGGCTTTACGAGGTGCTGCACGATCGTATCAGCCGCGGTGTCGAGGCCAAGGGAGGTCTCAGCGCGAAACTGTTTCGCCGTGCTGTTGCCCTCGGCCGGAAGGCCTATAAAGATCCGCATAGCCTGACATTGCTGGAGCGGGCGGAAAACAGGCTCCTGGATATAGCGGTTCGCCGCAAGGTAGCGGAACGGTTCGGAGGACGACTGAAAGCCTTTGTCTCCGGCGGGGCGGCGCTCAATCCCGATATCGGCACATTCTTCCTTTCGCTCGGTGTGACCGTCTTGCAAGGCTATGGGCAGACAGAGGCTTCTCCTGTCGTCAGCTGCAACAGAAGCTCCCTGATCAAGATCCACTCGGTCGGGCCGCCCCTGAAAGGTGTCGAAGTGAAAATCGCGGAGGACGGAGAGATCCTCATACGCGGCGAGCTCCTGATGAAAGGCTACTGGCTGGACCCCGAGACTACCGCGCAAACCATAGTCGACGGCTGGCTGCATACCGGAGACATCGGGAAGATCGACGAGGACGGTTATATCGTCATCACCGACCGGAAGAAGGACATCATCGTCAATTCCGGCGGGGACAATATTGCGCCTGCCAAAGTCGAGGGTGAGCTGACGATCGAACCGGAAATCAGTCAGGCGATGACCTATGGCGACAAGCGCCCCTATCTCGTCGCAGTCCTGGTTCCGGAACAGAGCTTCATTGAAGAATGGGCCAAGTCTTCAGGTGTAGAAGCAAACCTTGCCGATCTGTCGAAAAACGACGCGTTCGGCAAGGCTTTGGGCGCTGCGCTGGAGCGTGCCAACAGCCGCCTGTCTCAACTCGAGAAAGTCCGCCGTTTCGTCATCGCGTCCGAACCCTTCACGACGGAAAATGCGATGATGACCCCAACCCTGAAGATCAGGCGACACAAGATTCGCGAGACATACTGGGAAAGACTGGACGGGCTTTACGCACGGAACTGAACGACGGAGCTGCCAACTCTTGAGTAAACCTGTTCAAAACAAATCTGGTATCGCAATCGTAAGTTTGCGTAAAATAGCCATGGCTTAAGCCTAGAATAGGCAATCAACTCCGGCCCAAACGGTTTGGAAATGAAAGGCTCAGAAGATTGAAAAAATACGGTACAAAACCGGCATCAAAATACGGTCATAGAGTTCTGGACCCGCTTCCGACGCGGGAAGATCTCGATCGGTTTTATTCTGAGCAGTACTACAACCTCGTAAACGAAGGTAAGGTTGCCCCCGACATTGGGCGATCCAGCCGCGGCGGAGACGAGGCGGCCGACCAGGAGAACTGGCTCCAGGAAACCGTCCATAAAGACATTATCGACATTCTTCTGGAATTCGCTCCCGGAAAGCGGGTTGCAGAGGTCGGGTGCGGGCTCGGCGAACTTGTCGGTCACATGAAACAGGCAGGGCTTGAACCGCTCGGCATTGATCTGGCCGGCGATGCCGTTAAAGCTGTGAAATCCAAAGGATTGGAAGCTCTCGAAGGGTCTATTGACGGCCTGTTTGAAAATGGCGCGATCAAGCCCGAAAGCTTCGATGCGATCATCTTCAACAATGTTCTCGAATTTACACATGACCCGGCACACAATCTGAAGGTCGCGTCCCAAATACTGAAGCCTGGCGGAGTTCTGATGGTCCGCAGCGGAAATGACTTCAACGATTTGCAGATGGCGGCGGTCAATTCTCTCGGCCTGGAAGAATGGTGGGTCTCACCGCCAGGGCACATCAATTACCTCACCTTTGATGCCGTTGAGGCCATGATGCACGATGTCGGGATCATGCCCTTTCATCGGCATGGCGAATTCCCGATGGAGCTATGGCTTTTGCTTGGCTTTGATTATATTTCGGATCGTTCGATCGGCGCCGATTGTCACAACAGACGCGTAGCGTTCGAGCGATCTGTCCCGACCGAAGTTCGCAGGCGCCTCTATAAAGCCTTCGGAGAAGCCGGATTTGGACGAACAATGTTTATCGCAGGCAGGCGCGCCTAGGAGACGAAGATGCGTGTTGCGATCATGCAACCGACTTGGCTCCCCTGGATGGGATATTTCGATTTGATCGACCAAGTCGATCTATTCGTTTTTCTCGATACCGTTCAATTCACTAAGCGATCCTGGCACTGCCGCAACCGAATCAAGACCAGCCAGGGTAGCAAATGGATCTCGCTGCCTGTTTCCGCCCGTTTCAGCAAAGATTCCAATCTCAATACCGCGATTGTCCACCCAGAACATCGCATGCGGAAATTCCTAAAAACCTTGCGCCAGGAGTATTCGAGCGCGCGAGCATTTGAAGTCGAGTTTCCAGTCTTGGCAGAGCATTTGTCTGGCATTTCCGACGGCGCAAGCCTGGCAGAAATGAATATAAACTTCATTCATTTTGCGATGGAGCGTTTAAAGATAACAACGAAAACAGTCCGCGCTCAATCTCTGCCCAATTTCGATGGGCGGGTTATGCGCTTGATCGAAATTTGCCGTTTCCTCGGCGCAGATACCTATGTCAGCGTTCCAGGCTCCGCCGACTATATTGGCCTGGACGGCATGAAGTGCTTTGAGGAAGCGGGCATCAATCTAGTATTCCAGCGCTACGATCACCCGATCTATCAACAATGCGGTTCTGGCTTCCTGAGCTTTATGTCGATCGTAGACATTTTACTAAATGCTGGAGAACAGGCCGGAGCGATTCTTCGTTCAGGCCATCGTGAGCCAATACCAGCCCTTGAATTCTTCGGTGTTTCCAGGAGTGAGTCCAGTGGACAAGAAAACAATTACGGCGCAGCTTGATACATGGCGGGGCAGATTCGGCGATATCTACGCCGAGCGCAACTCAGCGACAGCTGAACGCGTGCGCGACTACACCCGCGCATACGGAAAAATGTGGGAGTGCATGGCTGCCGATCCGCCCGCGACCATTCTGGAATGCGGCTGTAATGTCGGTATCGCCCTGCGCGCCCTGTCGAACATCACCTCCGCTGAACTGCATGCTATCGAGCCGAATGCAAAGGCTCGTGCCAAAGCGATTGCTGCTGGCGTAACCGCCAAAGGCAACATCGTCGAAGGGTGGCTGCAATCGATCCCGTTTCCGGACCGGCATTTCGACATGGCTTTCACATCGGGCGTCCTGATCCATGTAGAACCGGATTCCCTGGATACCGCCCTTTCGGAACTTGGACGTGTCGCGAACAAGTACGTGCTGATGACGGAGTATTATTCCAAACACCTTCAGGAGGTGGAGTATCGCGGCCAGAACGAGATGCTCTGGAAAGCTGACTACGGCGAGCTCTTCATGGAGCGGAACCCCGGCTGGCGCCCCGTCGAAGCCGGGTTCTTCTGGGATAAACTGACCGGGTTTGGTGATTCAAACTGGTGGGTATTCAAACGCGAAGAATAACAGGGCTCCTTATCGATGACACCGGCAGCAGGCACGGTGAATCAGGAAAACGGAAATCTCGAGCGACTGTTCACCGAAGCAATCGCCCAGCATGAAGCTGGACGCCTTGATGAAGCGCGGCCGATCTACGAGAGACTCCTTACGTCCGTTGGGCCAAACCCTGACATTTTGCACCTTCTGGGCACTCTTGAATTTCAGCAGGGAGCCGCAACAAAAGGTGCCCGGTTGATCCGATTGGCCATTCTCCAGCGGCCAGAGGCAGCTTCATACCATGATCATTTCGGCAGTGCCGTCCGCAGCACCGGCGATCTGGCTCGCGCAGAAGAAGCCTATGGACACGCATGCATTATCAATCCTGCATCGGGTTCCGCCTTCCTGAATTCAGCCATTGTTGCGCTGGAAACAGGGCGCCCCGACAAGGCAGTGGAGAGAGCCGGGCAAGCGGTTCGCCTCATGCCCGGCAATGCGGAAGCATGGTTACGCTTCGGCTCCGCCCTTTACACGACCAACAAATACGAAATGGCCTTGGAGGCTTTCGGTCAGGCTCGCAAAATGGCTCCAGACTCCGTCGAGCCTTATTTCCATTTGCAGAGAACCCACACTGCCCTGAAAGACACCGCTGCTGCGGACAAAGTGGCTAAACAGGGAATGCTGCTTGATCCTGGTCGACACGAGTTTTATGCCCATTTTCGTGGTGGCGATATCCAGCAAGCCACCAGCTGGAAAGGCCTGTTCCCAAAACGACTTGCGACCATCGTAAAGCCTTCGTCTTCGAAGGTCTGGGAACAACTCGCAGCCGAATTTTATAGCGAATTGAAATATGCGTCCGTCGCCAGGGCGGCTCAACGTGGTGCGGTTTTAACCCCGGAACTCATCGGCCCCTATAACTCCCTTGCCACGGCCACCTATCACCTCGGACAGTTCGAAAGCTCCATTCGCATCTCCCGCTACGGCCTCAATGTTTCGCCGAAGTTTGGAGACATCGGATTTAACCTGAGCCTTTCGGCGTTCAGTATCGGCGATATCGAGACAGGATGGAAATACTGGCCAAGTCGGCTGAGCATGGCCAAGGCCGCGAAACGCTTCCACCTGCCCATGCACTGGACTCCAAACGAAGACGAGCCCGGCCATCTCCTGGTGGCGTCGGAACAGGGAATCGGCGACGACATCATACATCTCAGTTGCCTGCCTGATCTGCTGGACGAGGTCGAGCAAGTGACCGTCGAGACCGACGCCCGCCTGTTTCCCCTCTTGAAACGCAGCTTTCCAAAATTGAATCTCATAGAGAAACAATTACAGCCCAGCCCAAATGGCGAGACGACTCACAATTATCAAAACGCTCAGAGCGAGCACCGGTTCACCCATAGCCTGATATCCGGAGACCTGCCGGCTCTCTATCGCCACGGATCACTTAAATCCGAACCGCGAAACGGATATCTCAAGGCCGATGGGATGATGCAGTCGGAATGGCAAAAGCGCCTGAGGGAATGCGGTCCCGCACCATATCTCGGCCTCTGCTGGCGCAGCGGAACCTTGATCACAGACCATCGAAAAATCGCTTATCTAACCCTTGAGGAATTGATCGCGGAAATACCGACCGAACGCTTCACCCTGATAAATCTGCAATACGGCGACCCATCAGATGAAATCAGGGAGCTTCAGGAAAAAACCGGTATTACAGTTCATGACTTTCCCGATCTGAACCAGACAAAGGAACTGGACCGCGTCGCCGCGCTGATGTCTTGCCTAGATCTGGCTGTATCTCCCGGCACGGCAGCGCTCGCTCTGGCGTGTTCGGTCGGCATTCCGGTCATCGGGCTGCAGAAATCATATTTATTTGTCGGTGACGGACGGGACATTTTGTTCCCGAACCTTTACCCGGTGAAGCCGCGGTCCGCCCCAACCATTGTTCCGGACCGGGCACAGCGGATGGGTGAAGCAATCCGCTATTTCCTCCAACACGGAAAACTTCCGATCAGGAAACCTTGATCCGGTTCACGTGGCCCATCTTGCGGCCCGGACGGGCTTCCGCCTTGCCATAGAGGTGTAACTTCGCGTGCGGCTCGGCGGCGATATCCAGCCACTGATCTGCCTCATTGCCAATCAGGTTCTGCATGACAGTCGGGAACAACACGTCCACCGGGCCCAGCGGCAGCCCCGTTACCGCGCGCACGAGTTGCTCGAACTGGCATGTGGCACAGCCGTCCTGCGTCCAATGTCCGGAATTGTGCGGACGTGGTGCAACTTCGTTCACAAGAACCTCGCCCTCTGTGGTCACGAACATTTCGACAGCCAGAAGGCCGACCAACTCCAGCCGCTCCGCCAGAGCAACGGCCGTGGCCCGGGCAGCTTTCTCCGTCGCCTCGGGAATGCTCGCCGGCACGGTGCTGGTGCTGAGGATGTGATCCACATGATGGTTTTCGGCCACAGGGAAAGCCAAAGCTGTACCGTCGGCGCCGCGCGCCACAATGACAGAGACTTCCTTGTCGAAGGAGACGAAGCCTTCAAGCACCGCATCGTCTGTCTTCAACGACGCCCAAGCCGCCGCAAGATCCGTCTCCGCCGTGATCTTGACCTGACCTTTTCCGTCATAGCCGAAGCGGCATGTCTTGAGGACGGCGGGACGGCCGATTTCCGACACAGCGTCGCGCAATTGGTCAAGACCGGTGACATGCCTGTAGGGCGCTGTAGCCGCTCCCGAATCGCGCGCGAAATCCTTTTCGGCAACGCGGTGCTGCGAGACGGCCAGCACACTCGGCCGTGGCCGCACCGGCGCCAGTTTCGAAAGGCGCTGCACCGTATCGACAGGGATATTCTCGAATTCATAGGTGATGACATCGACGGTTGCGGCGAATTCAGCCAGCGCCTTCTCGTCTTCATAGGATGCGACAGTGGTCTTCTCGGCCACCTGTGAAGCGGGGCTGTTTTCTTCCGGCGTGAAAATATGGCAGCGATAGCCGAGCGGTGCCGCTGCCAGCGCCGTCATACGGCCGAGCTGACCGCCGCCAATGATCCCGATGACGGAACCGGGAGCCAGTACGTCAGTCATCAGGCATCCACCGGGACGTCACCAACGGAGTCAGTCTGTGCCCTGCGCCAGGCATCAAGCCGGGTATGCAAAGCTTCGTCTTCATTCGACAGGATCGCAGCGGCAAGCAAGCCCGCGTTCTTCGCACCCGCCTTGCCGATGGCGAGCGTGCCGACCGGAATACCGCCGGGCATCTGGGCGATAGAGAGAAGACTGTCCATCCCCTTGAGAGCCTTGCTCTCGACTGGAACGCCCAGCACGGGGAGCGTGGTCTGCGCGGCCACCATACCCGGCAGATGCGCGGCGCCGCCGGCGCCAGCAATGATCACCTTGATCCCCCGCTCCCGTGCCGTCGCGGCATAGTCCGCCATCCGGGCCGGAGTCCGGTGAGCAGAGACAATCCGGGTTTCATGCGGGACGTCGAGGGCTTCGAGAATGAGTGCGGCTTCCTTCATGGTTTCCCAGTCAGACTGGCTGCCCATGATGATACCGACAAGAGGTGTCCCGGCCTTGGCCATATACGCATTCCTGCTTCCGTCACGACCCGGTCCCCGGGCCAGGCCGGGCAGGCCAAAGAAGCGCCGCATTATAGGAGCGGCGCTTGCAGTTACAAGCATGGACTGACCGCTTCCACACGCCCCGGCTTCGTGCTTCAGTCCCGGCACCTGATATCCTGGGGAGGCAGGCGCAATGACGACATTGGAAATACGTGATGCAGCGGCCTTTCTGCATCAGGCAGGTTCCACCCCCGTCGACCATACCTTCGTCTCGTGCGAGGGCGCCTGGGCGACGGACGAAACCGGTCATCGCTTCCTCGATTTTCATGGCAACTCTTGCCACAACATAGGCTACCGGCACCCAAAACTGATCGCCGCCCTGAAAGAACAACTCGATACACTCTGCTTTACGCCAAGGCTCTTCACCTCTGAACCACCAGTCGAATTGGCAGAGATGCTGGCCGCCCGCTGGCCTTATGGCCCGGCAAAGGTGCTGCTCGGCACCTCTGGTGCCGATGCCATCGAAATGGCCCTCAAGCTCGCCTATATCGCAACCGGCCGGGCCGGCACGGTAGCCTTTGACGGCAGCTGGCATGGTGCCGCTCTCGGCGCGCTCTCGGTTGGAGGAACGGCCGCTGAGAGAGTTGGCCTGCCGGCGCTTGAAGACTGCCATCACGCTCCATCCTATTGGCCTCGCCGACGAGGGGAAGATCCGCAGATCTGCGCCCAGAGCTCATTCGACGGCCTGAAGCGAATCATTGAAAGCAACGAGATCGCCGCGCTCATCGCAGAGCCTGTCAGGTCCACCGGGCAGACCGCACCGGACTGGTTCTGGCCGGACGTTCGGGCTCTTTGCGACCAGGCCGGAACCCTGCTGATCTTCGATGAGATACCAACAGGTCTGGGAAAGACCGGACGGCAGTTCGCCAGCGAGCATACCGGCATCGCGCCGGATATGACGGTGCTTGGAAAGTCCCTCGGCGGCGGCGTTCTGCCGCTCTCGGCGGTGATTGCCAGAGCCGAGCTTGACGTCGCCAGTCATCTTGGGATCGGCCATTACACGCACCAGAAAAACCCGGTCCTGGCACGCTCCGGGATCGAGACACTGCAGATACTCGATGCGGAAAATCTGGTGGCTGCATCTGCCGACAAAGGTCGCAGCGCTTTGTCTGCGCTGGAGCGGATGACAGAGGACGTTCCAGCATACGAGACCGCAACAGGCCTCGGACTCTCCATGGCTGTTGCTTGCTCAAATCCCAGCCAGCTAAAAGCTCTGAAAGACGCCTGCTACAGGCTCGGCCTCAATACAGGTTCAGCCGACGGACGGCTTCTCACCCTGTCACCGCCCCTAACCATTTCAGAGGATGAACTTGCAAGGGCCACCGAAATCCTTCGGCAGGCCGCCCGAGAAGTCGTTAGCTGAGGGCCAATCGGTTCACGCGATGATGTCTGGAAGCAACTCGCTCTCAAGCCTGATCATCTGATCTTTCAGGAGCAGCTTGCGTTTTTTCAAGCGCTGGATCTGGAGCTGATTGAACGGGCCGTCTTCCGCCAGACGCGCGATCACGTCATCAAGGTCCCGGTGTTCTATCTTCAGCTCTTCGAGCCGGCGGGACAGTTCTTCGCGGTCCTGTTCCAACAAGGCAATCCGTTACAATTTGTATGATGAGACGGTCTGTCATATCGCAAAGCACAATAGTTTGGTAGGGCGCTTTTGCATGCTAGACAAGACGTATGAGCGTGCCTGACACCCCATTCTGGATCTATTCCCTCGCGACCTATAGTCGGGAAGACGTGGCCGCCGGATGCCTGGCTCTGCAGGACCGCTTCGGGCTCGACGTGAACCTTATCCTGCTTTGCTGCTGGCTGGGCTCCCGCGGGACCGCTCTTGACCGAGCCCAAACTGATCAAGCAATTGCTCTCGCCAGAGAATGGGCGGATCCGGTGATTGTGCCTCTGCGCGCGATCCGCCGGCACCTGAAACCTAAAACCGCAGACGAGCACATCGCAAGCTTCCGCAAGCAACTTGCCGCGCTTGAGTTCGACGCTGAAAAAATCCAGCAGAGCAGACTTTACGAGCGCTTCAGCACCCTGTCTTCCGATCCGGAGGCACCGCTTCTTCAGACGGGCATAAATAACCTGACACACTATCTGGCAGCCGTCGGTCAGCCGCCAGGACCGCCGCTGCGTGAAACTCTTGTAAAACTGCTCGCCGCCGTCTTTCCCGACGCACCGGAAGTGGATATCGTTTCTTCTCTTGCCGTATCGGCTACCGATCCGACGATATAGGGGGAACCGCTCATGCGCGACGGCGCCACGGTTACGCTTCGATTTGAAAAACCCGACGGCGGCATGCTGGCTGTCGCAGTGTCCGACCTGATCGTCGGCGGCTGGACCGGCCGTGATACGGGCGCGCTCCAGCATCACATCGACGAGTTGAAAGCCATTGGCGTCACCCCGCCGAGCGAAACGCCGCTGTTCTATCGCAACGCCGTCAATGTGCTGATGCAGGATGACGCCATCCAGGTTGTCGGTCCGGATACGTCGGGTGAAGTCGAGGCCGTGCTGGTCTCCACCGATGAAGGCATCTGGGTGACCGTCGGCTCCGATCACACAGACCGCGCCGCCGAGACCTATTCGGTCGCCGGCTCAAAACAGATGTGCCCAAAAATTCTCGCCCGGGAAGCCTGGCCGCTCGACGATCTGCTGGATCACTGGGACGATCTCCGGCTCAGGGCTCGCGCCACTATTGACGGTACCGAAGTCCCCTATCAGGACGGAGCGCTTGCCGCCATGCGCCGCCCGGAGGAAATGATGGAACTTTATGCCAATGGCGCCCTGCCATCCGGTTCTGTCATGATGCTCGGCACCTTCGCCGCCATCGGCGGTATTCGTCCCGCCAGCCGTTTTGCCATGGAGATCGAGGACCCGGTTCGCGGCGCCACGATTTCCCACGCCTACGATATTCATTCCCTGCCACTTGTGAGTTAAGCCCATGTTCGCCCCCCTGAAAGACCTCGCCGCCGATCTTGCCGCCGGAAAAACAAGCTCGGAGAAACTGACGGAGGAAGCCCTCGCCCGGATCGGGGATGCAAAGGGTGAAGGCGGCAGGGCCTATACCGATGTTTTTGCCGATCCCGCCCGTGCTGCTGCGAAAGCAAGCGACGCTCTGCGCGCTTCGGGCGTAGTACCCTCCGCGCTCGCGGGTATCCCTATTTCGGTGAAGGATCTGTTCGACATCAGGGGCCGCGTCACGATGGCCGGATCCGTCGCCCGCAAGGGTGAGCCGGCAGCCGACGAGGACGCGCCGGTCGTTGCCCGCCTCCGGGCCGCCGGTGCGGTGATCCTCGGCCGCACCAACATGACCGAGTTCGCCTTCTCCGGCCTCGGCCTCAACCCGCATTACGGCACGCCGAAAAACCCGTTCGACCGGGAGACCGGCCGCATTCCGGGTGGCTCATCCTCCGGCGCCGCGATCTCCGTCACCGACGGTATGGCTGCCGCGGGCATCGGCACGGACACCGGCGGGTCGGTGCGCATCCCCTCTGCGCTGAACGGTCTGACCGGTTTCAAGCCAACGGCCCGCCGGGTGCCGACCGATGGTGCTTTCCCGCTGTCATGGGCGCTCGATTCCATCGGCCCGCTGGCCCGCTCCGTCGATTGCTGCGCATTGCTGGATGCGATCATGGCCGGAGAGGCGCCATCGGAGGTCGCACCGCTTTCGGTCAAGGGCATGCGTCTCGTGGTGCCGGGCACCATGGTGATGGACGATATGGACGAGCATGTCGCCAAGGCTTTCGAGGCCGCGCTCGACAAACTGTCGGCCGCCGGGGCGCTGCTGGAAGAGAAGAGCTTCGAATGGCTGCTGGAGATCCCGGCTTCCAACAAGGCGGGTGGTTTCGCCCCGACCGAGGCCTATGCAATCCACCGCGAGCTGCTGTCCCGCAAGGAAAGCGCCTATGACCCGCGTGTGGCCAGCCGTATCCAGGGCGGCGCTAAAATGACGGCAGCAGATTATGTGATCCTGAGCCGGCGCCGGGTCGAGATCCAGACCGTCGCCAATGCGGCAACGCGGGACTACGACGCCGTGCTGATGCCGACCGTGCCGCAAATCGCTCCGAGCATCGCCAGCCTTGAGACCGACGAGCACCTCTACCACACGACGAACCTGCTGATGCTGCGCAACCCGTCCCTCGGCAACTTCCTCGACCGCTCCGCCGTCTCCCTGCCCTGCCACGAAGCAGGCACGGCACCGGTCGGCCTGATGGTCATGGGCGAGACGATGGGTGATGCGAAGACCTTGTCAGTCGCCGCCGGCATTGAGGCTGTTCTGACGCGCTAACCACCCCTTAAACATCGATAAGAGAAAACGGCGCGGAGAATCTCCGCGCCGTTTTTCTTCCCCCCCGGCATAAAACAAAGCTTCCATTCTGCAACTCGGAACTCCCTATTTACGTGTATTTAACAATGCAATTTAAAACCAAACTGAGATACTCTGCTGGCGGATCAGGGGAGATAAAGAACACGTCGGGAGATTAGAGCCATGGCCGACACAATGGGCCTTGTGGAAATACTTGCGACCGTCGTCCTCGCGGCGGGCGCGCTCGGAACCGCATGTTTCGGGATCGTGGACGCACTGAAGATCTGGCCCAGATTCGCCATCAGAGGCCTCACCCATATCAAGGATCGATTGACGTTTCTGGAAGGGGCTCTCGAATACGCCTATGGAGAAGCATCGGAAGAACTGATCAGGGCTCAATATCTCAACGGACGCGCCAAGGGTGAGTTAGGAAAAACGCTGCGCCAAGGCGTCCGTATCGGCCTCACTCCGGACACAGCTAAAGTGATGGCCGCGCATCTCGGGAGCATAGACGCCAAGGCTCTTACGTTAATCGCCGGGAAAATTTCCAAGTCGGAAGAGCTTACGGATCCGGAACGCAATACACTTGCCCGCTTTGAGACAGCCGTCGACACACGGATCGAAGCCCTACTCGGTCTCGCAGAGGCGCATCACACGGCCTTCAACCGTATCAGTGCGGCTGGATTCGCCCTCCTGATCTCGGTCTTGATCGGTTTATGCGGAAATCAATATCTTGGAAGCGGGATCAGTACCGGCACATCCACCTCCATCGACTGGAGTTTCTTCTTCCTGAGCCTGCTGATTGGCTTCATTGCCGTGCCGATAGCGCCAGTCGCAAAAGACATAGCCTCCAGCCTTCAGGCATACGGCAAACAGCTGAAACAGCTTCGATGAGCCCGGTCAAATGCATCTTGGACTTCCGGATGAGCCGTGTCGGTGGAGCGGTTAGAAGCAGACCGGAATTCATTCCAATCGGAGAAAGTTCCTGCTCAGAAGCAGACCTGAGTGCAGCCAAGGACATCGTCTTCCTGATTCATGGATTTAACGTCAGCAGGGACGAAGGCATTGTCTCGCTTTCACGTTTGGCGGACGGACTTGCCACCTCAGGAAGAGACGCCCTGGTTGGCGTTCTCTGGCCCGGAGACAGCTATTTTGGCCCCCTCGGTTATTCGTTCGAAGGTGTAGACGCCGATGATACGGCGTCATCTTTTAGCGCCTATATAAGGGAGACCTGGGACAGGCTTTCGAAACCCACATTGTCGTTCACGGCTCACAGCAAAGGGTGCCGCGTTGCCTTGGAAACCATCAAAGGCTTACCGCGAACATTCGACGGATCGATTGATCAGATCTGCTTGATGGCAGGAGCCGTCGACGATACGTGCCTCAGCAATCCAGCCGTGTACCGGCAAGCAGCCACCAAAGCAAAACGCGTTACTGTCATGTCATCGGTGAATGACAAGGTGCTCCGTTTCGCCTATCCCGCAGGCGATCTGCTGCAAGCATTTATCTATGCAGACGATATCGCGGGCTCGGCACTCGGCTATAAAGGCTATCGCGATGGTACTTTTACGCATCTAGACAAGACACCTCTCGAGATCCCTATTCCCGATTCGAGAAAGCAACGGCATGGAGACTACCTGCCGCCCAGCGATCCTTCCTCCACCTCGCCTAACGAAAACCAGAATCTGACGCTGGAAGAAATGCAACGCACTCTCTGCATCGACAATCTGCCGACAACATAATCAGCCCCGGCCTCTTCAGCTCACAGGGAGCCGATCTACCGCGCGCCTGCAAAGGGAGGACGCCGTTTCGGGGCGCAGGCTTTCAGCGCCTCGAACGGGTTCTTCAGCTTTGCGCCGGCTTCTTTCAGACGGCCGGTCAGCTTCGGGATCTGCATGACGTTCTGGATCCGGCGGTCGAGAAACGCCCAGGTCTCCGCGTAATCATCCGACGTATCGTTCAGCCAGAACAGTAGGGTCGAGCTGTAGACCGCCGCGAGCAGCCCGCGCTTGGTATAGAAATTATAATCGGTCGCGGTATCGCCCGCGGCCTTCCAGATCGCATCCACTGTCTTGTAAAGACTGCGGGTACCGAGCCCGCCATGACCGGGGATAGCGAGATAGGCCAGCGTCCGGCGCACCGCTTCCTTGTGTGGGGCCGCCTGCTCCAGACGGATGCGTACGGCAGCGGCAATGCGCTCCCGGATTTTCATGGCAGACGGGTTCCGGCTCTGGAAGGCCTGCACCATGTCCCGGTCGGCCCGGTCCAGGAAATGGCCAATACAGTCGGTGACACCAGCCGGAAACAGACGGTCCAGCTCGGTAACGGAGATGCCCGCATCCTCCGCCCCATGGCGCAGGGTCTTGCGGCTCCATCCGTCGAACATGACATGCGGCAGGATGCAGTCGAGCACCCGGTCGCGCTCCGCCTCGCGTTGTTCCAGAACGGAATCGGTGTCTTCGGTCATTCGCCGTCTCCCCGAATGTCTTCCGGCGATGCATCGACCGCCGCCTGCAACAGTTCCTCGCCATAGCCGAAGCGGCGCATATCCGTCATCCGCTCGGGATAGAGAATACCGTCCAGATGATCGACTTCATGCTGGATCACACGCGCATGAAAGCCTTCCGCCTGACGCAGTACCTTCTCACCCTGCAGGTCGAAGCCCCGATAGGCAATCTTCCGGTAGCGCGGCACCTCGCCCTTCAGGCCGGGAATGGACAAGCAGCCTTCCCAACCCAGCTCCATTTCGCCAGAGAGCGGCTCGATTACCGGATTGATCAGGACCTGCAGCTCCAGCGGTCCGTCATTCGCAGCTGCCGTTGTCCGCTCGCCCGGCACCTTGAAGACAATGATGCGTTTCGGGATGCCTATTTGCGGCGCCGCGAGGCCAACGCCACCGGCTGCCGCCATCGAGTCGGCCATGTCTTCGGCAAGGGCCGCGATCTCTTCCGAGGCCGGGTCCGGAATTTCATCGGCCCGGCGGCTGAGCACCGGCGCGCCCATGCGTACGATCTGTTTTGCTGTCATCTCATGGATATAGAACCCTCTCCCCATTTGGTAAACTCTCGGCTATAATGTGCGTGCGTCAGATTGGCGCCGAGAACAGATTGCAATGCCGCCATGCAAAAGCCGCGTGATTTATGCACGCTCGGCCTTTGCAAGCGGCAATCTCTTGTGATACACACCGCGTTCTTGTCTCAGGGGGGCGAATTTCCCCGGGGCATACTGCGTTCTGAATTCGCACAATTGTTTTGGAGGTCGGGTTTCGTGCATGTAACGGTCCGCGATAACAATATTGATCAGGCACTGCGCGCGCTTAAGAAGAAGATGCAGCGCGAAGGTGTCTTTCGGGAAATGAAGCTGCGCCGCAACTTTGAGAAGCCGTCCGAAAAGCGGGCGCGCGAGAAGGCTGAAGCCGTCCGCCGCTACCGCAAGCTGATGCGCAAGCGCATGGAGCGCGAGGGCTTCTAGAGCTTCAGGGCTTCGCCGCTCCGGCGGCTAACTACCCGATCCAAACACGGAACCGCCCTCGCATGCCGAGCGGCGGTTTTTGTGTTCCCGGATTTTGCCTCGATCAGTCGCTCTCTTTCGGCATCAGCCGGGCCAGCGACATGGCGAGTTCGGCAATCGGCTGGGTCTGCACGATGACGCGGCCGGGGCCCGTGACGTGTGTCACAAAGATCCCCTCACCACCGAACACCAAATTCCTGATGCCTTTCTGGAAAGCAATGTCGTAGTCGCACGTTCCGGAGAAACCGACGAGGCAGCCGGTATCGACGGTGATTCGTTGCCCCGCGGCAAGTTCACGCTCCACCAGTGTGCCGCCGGCATTGAGGAAGGCGAGACCGTCGCCCTCCAGCTTCTGCAGGATCAGTCCCTCGCCGCCGAAGAAGCCCGCGCCAAGCTTGCGGGTCAGCGCGATGGAGACATCGACGCCGCGGGCGCTGCAGAGATAGGCATCCCTCTGACAATAGAAGAGACCGTCATTCTGGCTGAGGTCCATGGCCCGGATCTGCCCCGGCATGGAGCCGGCAAAGGACACATCCTGCCGTTCATCGCCTTCGTTCACGAAATAGGTCAGAAACAGACTCTCGCCGGAGAACTTGCGGAACAGTCCGCCAAGCAGACCGCCGGACAGCTCCGTGGTCATTTTGATGTGCTGGTCCATCAACACCATGGCGCCGGCCTCGGCCTGCACCGCCTCGCCAGGGTCCAGGGTGACTGTCAGGAGCGGGGCGTGATCCCCTTCGATCCGGTAGTCGATAACATCGGCGGCCATAAGAACTCCTGTCGGTGCGGATAAACCGGCGGTCAACGACACATAGTGTCGGCATGTGCGCAATCAACGTGATTACAATCCGGTATTCAGACCGGTAATGCTGCCCTACCAATCAGAGACAAGTCCAGCTTCGGGACCGCCGCCATGACAAATCTTCTCTCCGAAATGCTTGCAACCCGCCCCTGGCTGCTGGCCGACGGCGCCACCGGCACGAACCTGTTCGCACGCGGCCTGCAACATGGCGACGCACCGGAGCTGTGGAATCTGGAAGAGCCTGAAAAAGTCCGGGCACATTACCGGGACTTCATTGAGGCAGGCAGTGACATCGTCCTGACCAACACATTCGGCGGCACGGCGAACCGGCTGAAGCTGCACAAGCTGGAAGACAAGGTCTACGAGATCAACAAGGCAGCCGCCGAACTGCTCGCGGCGGAAATTGCCGAGAGCGGCCGGACGATCGTCAATGCCGGCAGCGTAGGACCGACTGGCGACCTTTACGAGCCGCTGGGCCCGCTTACCATAGAAGACGGAAAGAACGCCTTCGCCGCCCAGATGCGCGGCCTGAAGGATGGCGGTGCCAATGTTGCCTGGATCGAGACCATCTCCTCCGAAGAGGAGCTGACGGCCGCACTGGACGCAGCGGACGAGGTCAGCATTCCGGCGGTCTGCACTCTCTCTTTCGATACCAATGGCCGCACCATGATGGGCATGACGCCCCAGCGCCTGGTGGAGATGATGCATGCGCGCGCCGTGAAACCGGTCGGCTTTGGCGGCAATTGCGGCACCGGTGCGTCGGACCTGCTCGTCGGCCTGCTCAGCGCCCGCGAAAGCCTCGCAGCTGACGACATTCTGATCTCCAAAGCCAATTGCGGCATTCCGGTCTTCGAGGACGGCGAAGTCCGCTACAACGGCACCCCGGAGCTGATGCAGGCCTATGCCGGTCTCGCGGTCGATCTCGGCGCCCGGATTATCGGCGGCTGCTGCGGCACCACGCCGGAGCATGTCCGTGCCATGCGGCAGGCACTGGAAGGCCACACCAAGGGCGGCACTCCCGACATGACCGCCATCGTGGCGGCTTGCGGCACCCTGACAGGGGCCACAGCCGAACTTCTCGGCGATGGAGAGAGCAAAGAATCTTCTCGCCAGCGCCGTGGCCGCAGACGGAATTAATCCGGCGAAAGCCGATCCGGGAACGGTTCGGTTTATTTAACTTTTCCGCCTTTTCAGCACGTTGACCCTCCCCCGCACCGTCCTTACCTTCAGGATCGGAACGGATAACCATTCCCGCGGGATTTGACAGGGCAGCTTGCATCCGCGTCACCAACTGCTAAAGCGCCACGGGTACGTTCCCGTGGGCCCGAACCGAGTGGCGGGCATGCCGCGTCCTACGCGGTCTTGCATGACCTGAGTGATGAAAAAGACGGACCGATTCCGTCAACGGGCCGTCTTGTCCAATTGGTGGGGCATGCCCAATCGCTGAGGGACGCCTGCGAGCGACGCTGGAAGGATAGAACGAGCATGGCGCAAGCAATCGAACGGATACACGAGGACACTGTCTCCCGGTCCTGGGACCAGAGCGAAGCAGAAACGGCGGCTCTGCACCGGCGGTTGAGCGATGAATATGGAAGCCTGAACGAGCAAGATATGCTCGCCGCCCTGACCGAAGAGGAATTTCCCGGCCGCAGCGCTGTGATCGCCTCCTTCGGCACGGAATCCGCCGTGCTGCTGGATATCGTCGCGTCAGTGAACAAGAACCTGCCGGTGATCTTCATCGATACCGGAAAGCATTTCGAGGAGACCCTGCGTTATCGAGACCAGCTGGCAGCCCGGCTGGGCCTTACCGATATCCGCAACGCCACCCCGTCGACCGCGCTGATCCGGCGTCAGGACCGGGACGGCACGCTCTGGCAGAGCGATCCCGATGCCTGCTGCAACCTTCGCAAGGTTTTGCCGATGCGCCAGGCCATCCAGCCGTTCGGCCTAATCATCACCGGTCGCAAACGCGCCCATGGCGGCCTGCGTTCCGAAATCGAGATGATCGAGCAATTCGGCGAACGCATCCGCCTGAACCCGCTCGCGGATTGGGATGCGTCCAGGATCGATACCGAATTCACCGTCCGGGACCTGCCGCGCCACCCGTTGCAGGCACAGGGCTACACATCAATCGGCTGCGCGCCTTGCACCGACCCCGCCGCTGTCGGTGGTGACGTCCGCTCCGGTCGCTGGGCGCAATCCGACAAGACGGAATGTGGCATCCACTTCAACGCCGACGGCTCCGTAAGCCGTGGCGACCAGCAAGATCGGAACAACCGGAATCAGGCAGCCGCCTGATCCTCTTTCAACCATCTCAGAGCCATGCAACGGCACGGACCGAAGGTCCCATCCCGCATGGAAAGATTGATCCCGGCGACCGCCAACGCTAGAAAACGGCGGTCGTCGTCCTTTCAACGGGCCGACAAAATCCAGATCGCCGGATCATGACCGGCGGTACCGGTGCCAGCCGGCCCTCGCAACAGGTGAGCAGGTAAATGAACATGATGGACAGTCACGCGGCGACTCCCGCCAGCGCCGAAGAGCGCGGCACCGGCGGCTTTCCGATCCCGGACGGTGTCTTCGCCGAAACCGTGACCGAAGTGCAGCACTATACGGACCGCCTGTTCCGCTTCCGCATGACCCGGCCGCAAAGCTTCCGGTTCCGCTCCGGCGAGTTCGTCATGATTGGTCTGCCGAACGCGGAGAAGCCGGTCTATCGCGCTTATTCCATCGCCAGCCCGTCCTGGGACGAGGCACTCGAATTCTACTCCATCAAGGTTCCGGACGGCCCGCTCACCGAGCATTTACAAAAGATCCAGCCGGGCGACACCGTGCTGATGCGCAAGAAGCCGACCGGCACACTGGTCAATGACGCCCTGACCCCGGGCAAACGGCTCTACATGTTCTCCACCGGCACCGGCATCGCGCCCTTCGCCTCCGTAATCCGCGATCCGGAGACTTACGAGAAATTCGACGAGCTGATTCTGACCCATACCTGCCGGGAAGTTGCGGAGCTGGATTACGGCAAGGATCTTGTTACCTCGCTGAAAGAGGACGAGGTATTCGGCGAGCTTGCCCGGGCCCAGCTCACGCTCTATTCCACCACGACCCGCGAAGAGAGCCCGAAGATGGGCCGCATCACCGATCTTATGGAAAGCGGCAAGCTCTATGAGGATCTGGGTGTACCGCCGCTCAATCCGGAAACGGATCGCGGCATGATCTGCGGCTCCATGGCGATGCTGAAAGACGTCAAGGAGCTTCTGGAGAAATCTGGCCTGAACGAAGGTGCGAACAACAAGCCTGCCGAATTCGTGGTCGAGCGCGCCTTCGTCGGCTGACGGCACGACGCATTCCGGCGTCATTTGGCGCCGGAATGCCTACCGACGACCAATCCCAAAAATCCGAAAATTCCCGCGTTTGAACCCGCCCTATTAAGTTCGGCTTAATACTCGGTTTGTAAAATGGCCTTGCCCGCTCGAAAAGCGGAGCCACGTTATAAACCAGGTATGAGCAGAAGCACTCAGGTGGTGGCATGATCAAGGGATGGGAAGTATTCGGGGCTGGCATGGGATCGTATAGGCCATACGCAAACAACATCGAAGAAGACGATGATGCGCTGGTTTTCATGGATGAGGACTCAGACGTCGAAGAGGATGCCGAGTGCGGTCCAGAGAGCCAGATGCCGTGGCGCATTCTCATTGTCGATGACGATGCGGACGTACATCAATCGACACTGTTCGCTCTCGGCGGAGAGATGATGCTCGGCCGCCCGCTCCATTTTCACCACGCATATTCCGGCGCCGAAGCGATCGACGTTCTGGGCAAATGCGACGGTATCTCGGTCATCCTGCTTGACGTGGTGATGGAAACACCGGACGCAGGCCTCAAGCTGGCGCATTATATCCGGGAAACACTGTGTCAGGACGATATCCGGATTATTCTGCGCACCGGACAGCCGGGTTTAATGTCCGAACGGGAAGCCAGAGAGAACGACGAGATCAACCGCTATGTCCTGAAATCACAGATCACCCGATCTATGCTGATGGATGTGGTGAGCTCGGAACTTCTCGAATATCTAGGCTCGGAAGCCTAACGAACCAGCCCAGCGAATGCCTTTGGAAACTGCGACTTTTCCGGGCAGAAAAAAGCCACCCAAAACCAACTCTGACAGCGCAATTATCGCCCACCGGGAATCTTCGCACTTGCGAAATACCCAGATAAATTGCTCTAATTTCGAACAATGTCAGAAAGCAAAAACGATTACGATGAGATGTTCGGTGGCGGAGGCGATGTCCGCGAGCCGTATCGCGAGTATCATGACTGGGTCAACTCAGAGGATCCGGGTCAGCTGCTCAGAAAATCGGCAGAAGCGGAGACTTTTTTCCGCCGGACCGGCATCACTTTCAATGTCTATGGTGATACGGAGAACACGGAACGGCTGATCCCGTTCGACGTCGTTCCACGCATCCTCTCGGCGTGGCAATGGTCCAAGCTGGCGCGTGGTATCGAGCAGCGTGTAAGGGCCATCAACGCGTTCCTCTACGATCTCTATCACCAGCAGGAGATCATCAAGGCCGGGCGCATACCGGAACGGCTGATCGCCGAAAACAGTGCCTTCGAGCCGAAAATGATCGGCGTCAATCCACCGGGTGGCGTCTACACACATATCGTCGGTATCGATCTGGTGCGTACCGACGACAATGAATTCTTCGTGCTTGAAGACAATGCCCGCACGCCTTCCGGCGTCTCCTACATGCTGGAGAACCGGGAAACCATGATGCAGATGTTCCCGGAGCTGTTCTCGCGCATACCGGTGCAGAATGTCGGTGACTATCCAAAGAACCTGCGGCGTACCCTCGCACGCTCCGCGCCGAGCGCCTGTAATGGCCGGCCGACCATCGCGGTGCTCACGCCCGGCATCCACAATTCCGCCTATTTCGAGCATTCCTTCCTGGCCGACCAGATGGGCGCCGAGCTGGTCGAGGGGCACGACCTGCGCGTGATCGACGGCCGCGTTGCCATGCGGACCACACGCGGTTACGAGCCGATCGACGTGATCTACCGCCGGGTCGATGACGAGTATCTCGACCCGATGAATTTCAATCCGGACTCCATGCTGGGCGTGCCGGGCATTCTGGATGTCTACCGATCCGGCGGCATCACCATCGCGAACGCGCCGGGCACCGGTGTGGCGGATGACAAGGCCGTCTATTCCTACATGCCGGATATCGTCGAGTTCTATACGGGCGAGACGCCGATCCTGAAGAATGTCGATACCTGGCGCTGCAGCGAGCCGGACTCGCTTGCCTATGTCCTCGACAATCTGGAACAGCTGGTCGTCAAGGAAGTACACGGCTCAGGCGGTTACGGCATGCTTATCGGCCCCGCCGCCAGCAAACGTGAGATTGCCCGCTTCCGGAAACTGCTGAAAACCAGGCCGGAAAATTACATCGCCCAACCGACTCTGGCGCTGTCCACGGTTCCGATCCTGACCAAGGCCGGTCTTGCTCCGCGCCACGTCGATCTTCGCCCGTTCGTCCTGGTCTCTCCCGACCGGATCGACATCACGCCCGGCGGCCTTACCCGTGTGGCCCTGAAAAAGGGTTCTCTCGTGGTGAATTCAAGTCAGGGCGGCGGGACCAAGGACACCTGGGTGCTGGAGGACTGATGCTCGGCAAATCCGCAGGCGGCCTGTTCTGGATGTTCCGCTATCTTGAGCGCAGCGAAAATCTCGCGCGCCTTCTGGAAGCCGGCTTCCGCATCGCCCTCACCCGCTCAAGCGCGGCGACCAGTGAATGGCAATCCGTGATCGCCACCGCCGGCGTGACGGAAGGCTTCGTTGCCCGCCACAGCGAGTACAATGCTCCGAACGTTGTCGATTTCCTGCTCCGCGACCGGGACAACACCTCAAGTGTCCGCTATGTCATTGAGCAGGCACGGACGAACGCCAGACTGGTACGCACCGCGCTGACCCGGGAGGTCTGGGAAGCAACGAACGAATGCTGGATGGTGCTGGATCAGGCTCTGCAGCGGCCGATCCGGGAACGGGACCTGCCGTCCGTTCTGGCAACCATCAAACAGCAGAGCACACTGGTGCGCGGCACGCTCGTCGGCACCATGCTGCGGAACGATATCTATAATTTCGCCCGCCTCGGCACCTTCATCGAGCGGACCGACAACACAGCGCGCATTCTGGACGTGAAATACTACGTCCTGCTACCGTCTCTCTCCCATATCGGCTCGTCACTGGACAATGTGCAGTGGGAGACGATATTGCGCTCCGTCTCTGCAAACAGGTCCTACCGATGGCTGAACGGCGAGGATATCAACCCGACCAGCATTGCTGATTTCCTGATCCTCGACCGCTCGATGCCCCGGTCCATTGCCCATTGCATGGAAGAGATCGTGGATAACCTGGACCAGCTCTCGAACCGCTACGGCGAACGCAGCGAATGCGCGGAGCAGGCAACGGAAATGTTCAGCAAGCTGGACAGGCAACCCATTGACTCTATCCTAGCCTCCGGGCTGCACGAGTTTCTGAAAGGTTTCATTCAGGATACCGGGCAACTCAGCGGCCAGATCGAACAAGATTATAGATTTTATAGCTGATCATGCGTCTCAGGATCTCCCACAGGACAAGCTATCACTATGATACGCCTGTCCATTTCGCACTCCAGCAGCTTCGCAAGACGCCGCGTCCGTCACCTATGCAGTCGATTGTGAACTGGAATGTGAGTCTCGAAGGCGCCAAACAGGAACTCAGCTTTACAGACCAGCACGCCAATCACGTTATCCTGAGCAGTATCGAACCCGGCCAGAGCGAAATGACGATCCTCTGCGAAGGCGAGATCGATACGCACGAGACCCACGGTGTGCTCGGATTTGAAGTGCAGCATGCTCCACTCTGGTATTACCGCCGCGAAACCCCTGCCACGCTGGCCGGACCCGAACTGAGAAAGCTGCTGAAGTCGCTCCGGGAGGAGAAATCCGATCTTACCCGGATGCATATGCTTTCGGCCCTGATTCGCGAACGGGTCGCCTACGAGACCGGCCGGACCGAGGTGACCACAACCGCGGAAGAAGCTTTGAAGGCGGGGCATGGTGTTTGTCAGGATCACACCCATATACTGATCGCCGCAGCCCGTGAAATTGGGTTTCCGGCCCGCTATATCAGCGGTTATCTCATGATGGACGACCGGATTGATCAGGAAGCGGCGCATGCTTGGGCGGAGGTCTTCCTTGCCGATATCGGCTGGGTTGGGTTCGACGTCTCGAATGTCATTTCGCCCGATCAACGATATGTTCGTGTCGCCTGTGGTTTGGATTATAAAGAAGCGGCACCTGTGTCCGGGATGCGTTTCGGCGATAGCGTCGAATCCTTCTCCGTTAGCCTCCAGGTGGAACAACAGTAACCGCGCGTTCGGAGCACACTAAAAGAATGACCTACTGCGTCGGCCTTCGGCTGGAGAAGGGTCTCGTGTTCATGTCGGACACTCGTACCAATTCGGGTGTCGATAACATTTCCCAGTTCAAGAAACTGTTCACCTGGTCGAAGCCCGGTGAGCGGGTGATCACCATGATGACCGCCGGCAATCTGGCGACGACACAGACGGTCGTCAGCATGCTCGACGAGCGCACAAAGGCGCCCGAAGACCGCAACCCGTCCATTCTGGACGCACCGTCCATGTTCGATGTCGCCCGGCAGGTCGGCGAGTTGCTGCGCGATGTCATCCGGACCGCCTCGCCCACGGGCGAGCGTGCGGATTCCACCTTCGATGCGACCATCATGCTCGGCGGCCAGATCCGTGGCGGCGGCGCCCGCCTGTTCCTGATCTATCCGGAAGGCAACTTCCTGGAAGCCTCGGAGGACACACCTTTCTTCCAGATCGGCGAGACCAAGTACGGCCGCCCCATCATCCTGCGCGCGTTCGAGCCGACGATGACCTACGAGGAAGCCGTCAAACTCCTGCTGGTTTCTTTCGACTCGACCGTGAAGGCCAACCTCTCCGTCGGCCTGCCGATCGATGTCATGACTTACGAAGAAGACAGCTTCGAGATCGGTCACGAGCGCCGGATCACTGCTGACGACCCGTACTACCTGACCATTTCACAAGGTTGGGGCGATGCGCTGAAAAGCGCCTTCAACGCACTGCCGGACTTTCATTTCTGAGTTCGCCTCAGAGATGCGTCAGCACGTTCACGAGCCGCCCTTCGGGATCACGCAGATAGAAACGGCGCACGCCCCAAGGCTCGTCAGCCGGGCCGTACTCGATCTCGTAACCGGCTGCCTTCACCTTTTCCAGCATCCCGTCGAGGTCGTCCACCTCGACGGAGATGTCTGGCACCGGCGCACCTGAACCGCCTTCGCGCATCAAGCTGAACTGCACCCGCATATGCTCTTCAGAGCCCAGGGTTGCGATCCAGCCGAGATCCATCTCCAGTTCAAGATCGAACAGATCGCGATAAAATTTCGTAGTCGCGGCCACATCCGGGACCGCGAGATTTGCGACGATCCGCTTCACACTCAAGACACCCTCCTCATTCCGCCGGTTCGACCGTGTCCCCGGGCCGTATCGTACCGCCCTCGACGATCTCGCAATTGAGGCCGGAGCGATTCAACAACAGCTTGAACAACTTCTTGCCCAGCAGATCGTCGAGATACTTGCAGGGTGTGTTCAGCCGGCCGCCATAAAGCACCACATCACCGACCCGGAAACGTTTGCCGACAAGATGATTGAGCGGCACGCCGGTCACCGTCAGATTGCGGCGGCTTTCGACCGGGGTGAGTTCCATATTGTGATCCCGCGCCAGCGCCGCGAGCGTCTCGCTCTCGATCAGGGTTACCTGCCGGTCGGGCGCCGGTTTGTCCGAATAGGTGCCGGTGCCGAGGAAATACCGATCCCCCTCGATCCCCTGCCCCGCGACGAGTTTTGCTTCCCGCAGCTCGGTCATGGCCTCCGCGCCCTTGGCACAGATGTGAATGTGATCCAGACGACCCTTCCAGGACATGCATTCGCTCCCTCTTTGCATCAGGGAACAGTATCATGGCCTATCGGAACCCACACAGCCGTCATTCCGGCCGGGGAGCCGTGACCCAGGCGATCATAAAGCACAACTCCTCGTTCTCTGGGTCCCTCATCAAGTGCGGGATGACGACGAAAGATGAACATAAAAAAACCGCCGCCCGTTGCCCGGCGGCGGTTCACTTTATTCAGAGTCGCTGTTCAATCAGGCCGACTTGAAGCCCTTCTCGAACGGCAAGGTACGCACCCGCTGGCCGGTTGCCCGGAACACCGCGTTGCCAATGGCCGGGCCAATCGGCGGGACGCCGGGCTCGCCAATACCGGTCGGGCGTTCCGTGCTGGGCACGATATGCACCTCGACCTTCGGCATCCGGTCGATGCGGAGCGGCAGATAGGTGTCGTAGTTGCCCTGATCCACCGCGCCATCCGTCAGCGTCAGTTCTTCCTGCAGGACCGAGCCCAGTCCGAAACCGATACCGCCTTCGACCTGCGCCTTGATCACGTCTGGATTGATCGGCGTGCCGACATCGACGGCCGCCACGACCCGGTGCACGATCACCTGTCCGTCCTCAACCGAAACCTCGGCCAGTTCGGCGACATAAGAGTGGAAGCTCTCATGCACGGCGACGCCCCAATGGTGGCCTTCAGGCAGCTTCTTGCCCCAGTCGGCTTTTTCCGCCGCCAGCCTGAGGACGCCCGCGTGGCGCGGATGGTCCTTCAGCAGGTCGAGACGAAACTGCACCTGATCCGCACCGATCTCGGCGATCACCTCGTCGAGGAACATTTCGGTCGCATAAGCCGTGTGAGTCGAGCCCACCGACCGCCACCAGAGAACCGGAACCCCCACATCCGTGGTGGTCAGCCCAACGCCAAGATTGGGAATGGCGTAAGGCAGGGTGGAGGAGCCTTCAACGGATGTGGCGTCAACGCCATCCTTGATCAGTCCGGCGAAGGGACCGCCCGCAACGATGGACTGGCCGACAATATGGTTGTCCCAGGCCACCAGCTTGCCATCCGCGTCAATTCCGGCACGCATCCGGTGGACATAGGCCGGACGATAGCGGCCGCCGCGCGTGTCGTTTTCGCGGGTCCATTGCACCTTGACCGGCGCCTTCCAGCCAATAGCCTTGGCTATAGCCACCGCCTCGACGATGACATCCGCGTCCGGGGTCGCCCGCCGACCAAAGCCGCCGCCGGTCTTCATGATGTGCATGCGGGTTTTTACCAACTCCACGCCTGCGACCTTTGAGGCCATCTGCTGGTAGAAATCCGGCATCTGGTGGCCGCCCCAGATTTCCAGAACCCCATCGTTGTTCATATGCACAACGGCGTTTAGCGGCTCCATCGCCGCATGGGCGAGATACGGAAATTCGTAGGTCGCTTCCAGCACCTTGGCAGCAGAAGCCAGAGCCGCTTCCGGCTCGCCGTCGGTTCGGGCAACCGCCGTCGGGGCCTTCGTGGCCAGAGCATGATATTCGGCCATGATCTGCGCCGAACCGCGCGTCTCCGCCTTGCTCTCGTCCCAGGTGACGGTGACGAGGTCCCGGCCCTTCAGCGCGGACCACATATCCGTCGCCACCACCGCAATACCCCGGTCGATCGCCACCACGTCGGTGACGCCTTTCAGCGCTTTGGTTTCATCCGCATCGAAGCTGGCAACTGTCGCACCGAATTTCGGCGGGTGGATCATTACGGCGGTCAGCATGCCGGGCAATTTCACATCAATGGTGAAATCCTGCTCGCCTTTGGTCTTGCCGACACGGTCGAACCGCTTCAGATCCGGATTGCCGATCTCCGTCCACTCGGACCTGTCCTTCAACGCGATGGTGTCCGGGATTGTCAGGCCCGCCGCCGGTTTCGCAAAAGCGCCGAAACCGGAAGACTTGCCGGAACCCGCATGGGCAATGACACCCTTGCTGACCGTGATCTCGGACGCCGGAACGCCCCAGGCCTGCGCGGCCGCCTCGACCAGCATCATCCGGGCGGCGGCGCCGGCCTTGCGATACCGGTCCCAGGAAGACGCCATCGAGGTAGAACCGCCGGAACCCTGGAAGCCGCCGCCCCACATGACGTTGCCGTAATGGCGCACGTCCGCCGACGCGCCCTCGACCTTCACCTGTGCCCAGTCCGCGCCCAGCTCTTCCAGAACCAGCGTAGCAATGCCGTGATAGGAGCCCTGTCCCATATCGAATTGCGAGGAATAGATGGTCACCGTGTCGTCTTCGGAAATCGCAATATAGGCCGCGAGTTCATCGCCCTGTTTGGACGGCTCTGTTGCAGCCAGACCGGCAAGCGGCCGGTAGCCAATGGCAAGGCCCGCCGAGGTGGCCGCGGCGGACAGCAGAAAGCCGCGGCGGGAAACCGGTTCGGTCTTCGCGCGCTCGGCAAGTGCATTGAGTTTATGAGACAGCATCGATCAGGCCTCCAGACGGTCGGCGGCGACATGGATCGCGGCGCGAATGCGTTGGTAGGTGGCGCAACGGCAAAGGTTTCCGCTCATCGCCGCGTCGATATCGTCATCCGTCGGCTTCGGCGTTTCCGCCAGCAGTGCGGCCGCCGACATGATCTGTCCGGACTGGCAATAGCCGCATTGCGGCACATCCAGCTCGGCCCAGACTGTCTGGACCGTCTCGGCCACCTTGCCGGAGACGCCTTCGATGGTAGTGACTTTCGCCCCTTCGATATCGCCAAGGAACGTCTGACAGGAGCGCACCGGCGTCCCATCGACATGCACGGTACAGGCCCCGCATTGCGCCAGCCCGCAGCCGAATTTCGTTCCGGTCAGACCGGCATGGTCGCGGATCGCCCACAGCAGTGGAGTATCCGCGTCGGCATCGAGCTGATGCTCGGTGCCGTTCAGATTTAATGTGATCATTTTTCAGCTCTCCCACACGCGCGAAAGCTCGCCGGCGTATCCCCACGCCGCTTTCGTCGCCGTTGGGAGAGAGATGGGTCCTCTTGCGAAAAAGATATCCACCCTTGAACTGCATGTATTGTGCAATATTTTTCAGCAATGCAGAGAGACATCCTCCCCCACCTTCCCGTCGTCCTCGCCGTTGCGCGCCGGGGCGGCTTCGCGGCTGCCGCCAAAGAGCTCGGCATGAGCGCTTCCGCAGTCAGCCATTCCGTCAGGCTGGTTGAGGATCGGCTCGGCCTTCCGCTCTTCGCCCGCACCACCCGCAGCGTCTCACTGACCGACTGGGGACAGCTACTCGTCGATACCACCGGCCCCTCCATTACCGGCATCGACGACGCGCTGGAGCGGTTGAAGTCGGCTCAGGGGCAGGTTTCCGGGTTGCTGCGCCTGACCATTGCCCAGCCCTTTATCGACATGGTGGTGACGCCGGTTATCAGGGAAATGACAAAACGCTACCCGGACCTGACAATTGAGGTTTCGGCGGACAAGCGTCTGATCGACATCGTTGCGGAGAATTTCGATGCCGGTATCCGTCTCGGCGGCACCATCGATCAGGACATGAAGATCCTCCGTCTGTCCCCTCCCTTCCGGACCATCATGGCCGCAGCGCCCTCCTATATCGAGCAGCACGGGCAGCCCGCTTCCATCAAGGACCTGGCGGATCATAACTGCCTCTCATACAGGCATTCGGGCGGGGCACTCTACGATTGGGAGTTGGAGAGCGGCAGCGGAGAGATTGCTGTCCCCTCCGCAGGCAACCTGATCGTGAACGACATGAACGTCGCGATCGATTTCGCGCTGGAAGGGCTGGGTATCATCTACATGTTCGAGCCGAAAATCGCGGCGGAACTGGCAGACGGACGGCTTGTCGAGATCTTGCCGGAAGCCTCTGTCGAGGAAACCGGCCTGTTTCTTTATTTCCCGGACCGGGCAGGAAACAACCCCAAGCTCCGGGCGTTCATCGATACGGCAAAAACAGTTCTGAAACGCCGGGACAATCCCACCATAGGCTAAAGGGCGGCATCGAAGCCGTCTCCTTCGGCCCGATCCAGCCCGAGATATTTCAGCCACCGCAGCAGCTCTGCCTCCATCCGGGCCTTGCGCTGCGCGGTAAGGCTGAGACGTGGTTCTAGCCAGTGCTTGCGCACCCGGAGCACGCCAGCAGGCCGATCGGCCTTCATGTCGATCCGGCCAACCAGCCTGTCGCCTTCCAGCATCGGGAAGACGTAATACCCGTATTCCCGTTTCGCCTCAGGCACGAAGACCTCGATCCGGTAATCGTAGCCAAACAGGCGCTGCAGGCGCTTGCGGTCGCGCAGTGCCGGGTCGAACGGACTGAGGAACCGGATACGGCCGGGCGGTGTCGGTGCGGCGGCCGTCCGGTGAAAGACTTCGGGCCGGGCCAGATGCTGCCGCAGGGTACCGTCCGCATTCTCGACCTCGACCGAAATGGCTGTTTCTGCGGTTTGCTGCTCGGCCCAGGCTTTCGCTTCCGCAGGAGAGATCGCATCCCAATAGGCGGCCAACTCCCCCGGCGTCGCAAAGCCAAGCCGCACAAGGGCGGAACGGCAGGCCCAGTCGATGAATTCCTCGTCATGCACCACCGGCTCGAAATGTTCGGCAGGCACCACGTTGGAGGCGATGTCATAGACCTTCTGAAAGCCTTCACGGGCAGAGACAGCCAGCTCTCCCGTGCGCCAGAGATGTTCGAGCGCGGATTTCGACGGCTTCCAGCCCCACCAGGCCTTGTTCTCGTCGCTGCCATCGTGATGGCTCTCGCCTTCCGTCAGATCGCGGGACCGGACCGGGCCGTTCTCGATGATGTGGGCGCGAATCCGGGCGCAGGTTTCCTCGTAATCCTCGCCAAGCCGTTCCCGCCACCAGTCCCGGCTCATCAGCCGGTCGCGCGTGCGGGCGAATTTCGGCTTCCAGTAGCGGTAGAACTCGACCGGGATAACCGAGGCATCGTGCGTCCAGTTCTCGAACAAGGTCCGTTCCCGCTCGATATGATGGTGCAGCCATTCCGGCTTGTAGGAGGTCGCGCGAGAAAACAGGATGTGATGATGCGCCCGCTCCACAGTGCGGATGCTGTCTACCTGCACGAATCCGATGCGATGGATCAGCTCCGGCAGATCCTTTCGCCTGAACGGCCGGCCGGGAGACTCCGACAGCGCGTGCAGATGGAGAAACAGACGCCGCGCGTCGCGATTGGGTATGATGTCGGCCATGAGGTAAGCTTCTTCCGAATTGCCCTACCGGATCGAAACATAACGTGAACAAAAAGGAAAGCCCATGGCGCTCAAGACGCTCGATCACGTGAACCTCCGGACACAGAATCTCGATGCGATGGTCGCTTGGTACGGCCGGGTGCTGGACATGCATCCCGGCGAGCGCCCGCCCTTCCCTTTTCCCGGCGCCTGGCTCTATGCCAACGGCGCCGCAATGGTGCATCTGGTCGGCGTCAAAGCTGAGCCGGCACCGTATCGTGCCGATGCGCAGCTGGAGCATTTCGCGATCTCGGCGGACGGGCTAGCCACTTTCCTGGCACACCTGAGGGATCAGAAAGTCGCCTATCGCTGCGGCGTGCTGCCGGAAATGGGAATTCAGCAGGTGAACATCCACGATCATGACGGCAATCATATCCACGTCGACTTTGCGCCCGGGGAAGAAGCTGACCTGATTGACTATGATGGCCGTTAACGAGCCTAACCCCGACATTTCAGACCTGCTGACCCTTCTGTCCTCTCCACAATTCGATGACAGGTTGCGCGGCCTCGTGCAGCCATATTTGCGAAAGGGCGCGCGCAGTTTGGTCGCCACTCTTCCGCTCGCGCGGCATATCGGGCATCTGGGCCCGGAACCTCATTATCTGAAGACAATGTTCGGAAGCATGTACGAGCAGATCGTGCTGATCACACCGCCAAGAAGTGACGCCGGGATCAATCAGGGTCTGTTCGATCTGCTTGCGAAGCAATTCACGATCATCGAGACCGACGACAAGCTGGTGCTCTATTCGTCACTGCTCAATCAGGGGCTCGTACAGAAAGGACCATACGATCTATATGCCGCACATATTTTGCGGTTTTATAGAGATTATGGAATGGAGCGCTGGACCCACGGGCCGTCGTTTCTTTCCATGGATGAGCAGTTACTGGAACGCGGCTGGCATTGGCTAAACCGGCTCGGCATTGAAGCCGGGCGCCGTTTCATCCTTCTCCATGTCCGGGACGTGGAGCACGTATCCAACCCGGTCAACAGACGTGAAGGTGTGATGCGCACCGCGTCGCTGGAGAATTTCCTCCCCGCCATTGAATGGCTGACACAACAGGGGTTCCCGGTTTTCCGCATTGGCAGCAAGGATGACCCGTTGTTGAATACCGGGAGTGGTCTTGTCTTCGACGTGCCCCATCTGGATGACCACGAAGACTGGATGGATGTCTTCCTCTGCGGGCAGTGTTTCCTGTCAATCAATTGCCAATCCGGACCGGAAGGTCTGGTCCGCGCCTTCGGACGGCCGAGCCTGACGACAAACCTGATCCCGACCATTTTCGGTCATCATCTGCCGGGCGATCTGTTCCTCTATAAACCGCTCATCGAAACCGGGGCTTCAGCACCTCTCACCTATCAGCAAATTCTGGAGCGTGACCTACCGATCACCCTCAATTCAACACCTCTGCCCGACGCACAATTCTATCAGGACGCAGGAATCGCTCCGATGGAGAATTCAGGTCGCGCCATAGAACTGGCGACGATGGAAATGATCGGACGACTCGAAAACGGGACGGAAAGCCGGATATCGGAAATGAAGGAGCGTTTTCTCGCCCGGAGCATGTCCTATCAGGCACGACTGAACGGCAATCAGTACGCTAGATCGCGCGGGCTCGATCTTTTCACCCATGCTCTCGGCTGGGGCTCACTGGCCGACGCGCAATTGGATCAGGTTCCAAATTTCGTCTAAATGCCCCCGTCTCAGGGCATATGGCGCCCGGAAATCCAACGTAACCGTTCTCCCCGCAGGGCCGCGTCATAAGCTTCCGGGAAAAACGCCTCCAGTTCCCGGACGCAGGCCTGATTTTCGAACAGCTCGTGCTTTCTTGCCTCGATCTTCGCGACGACCCGTGCCCGCCATGCCGGGTTGGTGCCGCAAGCCAGCGTGATCCGCACGTAATCCTCCGGCGTTTCCGCGACCAGCTCCATCACATCGATGGCTTTCAGCCAGCCGATCGTCATCCGTCCGCGAACATAATCCGCCGGCAGGGTAATCGGCGGGATGCTGAGACCGAGCGCCTGGATGGTTGTGTTGCCGCCGCAGAAATGAGTGGTGTCGAGCATCGCCGCGCTGTGTTTCAGCAAGGCGTAATAATCGAGTTTCGGCAGGCGGCCAACCCAGTGGATTCGCTGCGTCAGATCGCCAAGAGTCTCCGAAAGGCGCGCTATTAGCTGACGGTTCCGGGTTTCCTGCCGGTCTTTCAACAACACCAGCATGCCGTCCGGATCGCCTTCAAGAATGCCTTTCAGGATGGCATCGAAATCCGGGTGAAACTTGAACAGGGTTTGCGGGCAGAAATAGAGCGTCCGGTCCTCCGGCAGGCCGAAGTCGGAAAGCCGTTTGTCCGGGACCTCCGGCAAATCCGGATAGCAGAGCGGGATGTCCTTCACCCGGATCGGCATTTCCGTGTAATGCGCCTCCGCGCCGTCAATTTCCTGCAAGGCGCTGCAGACGAAGTAATCCATATGCGGCAGGCCGGTCGTCACCGGATGTCCCTGCATGACGCATTGCACAGGGGCAAATCGCGCGAACCCGAGATAATAGCTGAGCGGCTCCATCCCGATATCGCCGAACACCAGGATATCCAGCTCCAGCGCCGCAATATCCTGCTGCGCCTGGAAAAGGTCTTCCTCGATCCGTGTATACCCGGCAGGCCCTTGGCCCGGCGGGAAGATATCTACATCCTGCGGCTCCATGGTGCTGATCAGATGCACCTCGAAAAGCGCGGGATCGAGATTGCGGATGATGCCTTCGCTGATGAACTTGACCGAATGATCGTAGAAAAATTTCGACAGGAAGCCGATCTTCAACTTGCCGCCGGAGCGCGGTTTCGGCGACCGGCAATGCGGCGCAACAAAACCAAGAGCGGGACAGAGCGCGAGATAAGTCTCTGCAATCAACGTCTGCAGACCGCGGTCGTTCCGGCCATGATAGGCGAGATAGAAGTTCGGCCGACCGACTTCTTTAAGAGGATCCGTCATCACCATACCGGAGTGCTTGATCGCCTGCATCCGGCGTTCGGTATCCGCCCGTATGGCATCGATTTCAGCTTCGGACCGCAGGATGGTCGGGAAGGTCATCGCCCGCTTCATCGCGAGACCGGCATCGTCCGGGGCAATACGGAGCGCATGATCGTAAGCGTCGGCGGCAGCCTCCATGTCTGTCATGTCGAACAGAAGCGCCGCGTGGTTCTTGATCGCAGGGAGAAGCTCCGGTGAAACTGTGCGGGCCCGCCCATAGGCAAGATCCGCAACACCGACAGCGCCGACCTGCTTGAGCATCACCCCCCGGTCATTCCATTCCATCGCATCCGCCGGATCGAGCAGCAATGCGCGCCTGTGGCCCGCAATGGCAGCCTCTTTCTCTCCCCCGGCGAAACGGGCAAGGGCAAAGGCAGCATGTGCTTTGGCACTTGTGGGAAGCGCGGCCAGTGCCTGCGCCGCGAGGGCGCGTGCCCTGGCGGGGCTTCCATGCAGAGCCTCGATACGGGCACAGAGAAGCAAGGCATCCGGCCAACCGGGAGCAATTGCGAGTGCCCGGTTGCATTCGCGGCTGGCAGTATTGTTCTGCCCGGACAGATCGAGAATACGAGCCGCATTGAAAACAGCGTCCAGGTCTGCCGGATTGAGACACTGGCTCCGTCGGAACGCCGTCACCGCCGCGTCATGCGTGCCGCGGCGACCGAGATGATGAGCCATCAGGAGATGCAAGCGGGCCGAATCCGGGAAACGCCTGACGGCATTCTCCAGGATCGCTGGCGCATCTTCTGCTTCGGTCCGGAATGCGATCTCGCCAAGCCGTTCCGCCTGCTGCACCTGCAGGCTTCCGTCAACCAGGAGCTGGCGGCCTGTGTTCAGAACATCCGCATGCAGACCGGCAGCACAGGCAACTTCGAAAAGGAGTGCCAGGGCTTCCTGACTGCCGGTTGTACCGGCCCTCCGAAGAGGCGGAACGGCTTCTTCAACCGCTCCGCGCCGCAGTCTGAGGCGGGCAAGATTGAGTGCCGGATCAGCCAGGTCCGGTTCCATCTCATGGGCACGGGCCAGCACCGACTCCGCTTCGCCGGCACGGCCGCTTCCGTCCAACGCTATGGCGAGCAGGTTGCTTGTCGCCGCATCCGGTCCGCCTTCAAGAACGGAACGGTAACCGGTGATCGCACGCTCCAGATCGCCTGCGTGATGCGCGGATTTGGCGTCAGCCAGGAGAGGAGAAATCGTCATTCCGGAATGATAACGGGTCTGGCGCAGAGCGCCACACTCCGATCATTCGGATATGGTTAGCTTAGTGGATGGGGTCGGTGTCTTCCGCTTTGGTGCGGAAATGCTCCAGCAGGAACATCCGGACAGCAGCGGTCCGGCTCATCTCGGGGAACGCCTTCTCGGCGTCTGTCACGATAGAATCGATGCACAATTCACGGTCATGCGCGCACTCTTCCAACGCCTCCCAGAAGTCTTCTTCAAGGATGATGGAGGTCCGGTGACCCGCATAAACATTCTTGCGTGATTTTGAAGAGCTCATGCTGCCCCCGTGAAAATCCAACGCCATGGTTAATTCCCGTGAATACTAAGACAAGTTGTATGCGTTCAACAATCCGAATGATCCGGAAAACCAGAAAAACACGGAACTTATTAATTCTTGTTTAACATCGAATCCCCAAAACGCCCGTAAATCCGCAAAATACAACCAATAGAGCGGAATATTTAGGCACTTCAATCTTTAAGGGATACGGGCTCTGCTGATGGATTACCAAGGATCAGATCCGCAGCCTTTTCCCCGATCATCATGGTCGAGGCATTCAGGTTCGCAGACGGCATGGTCGGCATGATTGACGCGTCGACAACCCTGAGATTTGCCATTCCCCTAACCCGAAGCTGATCGTCGACCACGGCTGTCTTGTCGCTATCCGGGCCCATCCGGCAGGAGCCCATCAGATGGAAAGTCGTGGTGCCCCGCTCACGGGCGGCGGCCAGCAGCTCGTCGTCGCTCTGCACGCCCGGACCTGGATAGAGTTCACCATCAAAGAAAGGCTGCAAAGGTTCGGTTTGCAACAGGCGCCGGGCGAGCTTCATTCCCGACAACAGCACCTGCCGGTCGGTCTCGTCCGCCAGATAGTTCGGCTGAATCGCCGGAGCCTCGAACGGATCGGCATTTCGGGCGCGGATATAGCCGATGCTCTCCGGCCGTTGCTGCCAGGAGGCGATGGTCATGCCCGGCAGATCGTCCAGCTTGGACTGCACGCCGTGCTTGTAGCTGGCTGGCGTAAAGGTGAACTGCAGATCGCTGTTCCGCGCCGCCTCGTTCGAGTGCCAGAAGCAGTAGACCAGCGTCGGGCTGAGGCCGAGGATGCTCTTCTGTCCGGTAAAATACTTGAAGACCTCACCCCAGAGCCTCGGCCCCCGTGCCAGCTCGTTGATGCTGTTCGAGTTCTTGACCCGTGCGGTGAAGCGCGGCGCGTAATGGTCGCGCAGGTTCTCGCCAACACCGGGAAGCGCGTGCTGCACATCGATGCCGAGCCCGCGCAGCAGTTCCGGATCGCCTACGCCGGAGAGTTGCAGCAGTTGCGGCGAATTCACCGCACCGCCGGACAGGATCACCTCACGCCGTGCGAAAACCTCCGTCTCGATCCCGTGCCGGCCACCTTCAGAATAGCGGATGCCTTTGGCGCTCTTGCCTTCGAACAGGATTTTCGTCGCATGCGCATTGGTCCGCACGGTCAGGTTCTTGCGCTTCATCGCCGGACGCAGATAACCCCGCGCTGTGCTCATCCGACGGCGGCCGTAGATCGTCCGCTGGGCGTAGGATACGCCTTCCTGGATCTTGCCGTTGTAATCCTTGTTGTGCGGGATACCGATGCTTTCGGCGCCCTTGATGAAAGCATCGCAGAGCGGGTGCTGCCAGTCGATATCGGTCACCGCCATATTGCCCTCGCGGCCGCGGAACGTATCTTCGCCCTCGCCGATACGATGCTCGGTCCGCTTGAAATAGGGCAGCACGTCGGCATAACCCCAGCCCCGGTTGCCGCGCTGGGCCCAGCCGTCAAAATCGAGCCGCTGGCCGCGATTGTAGATATGCCCGTTGATGGAACTGGAGCCACCGAGAGTCTTACCGCGCGGCGCGGCGATGGAGCGGCCGCCGGTCCAGTAGCTCGGCTCGCTCTCGTAAAGCCAGTTCACCGAGGGATCGACCAGCGTCTTCATGAAACCGGCAGGGATATGGATCATCGGATGATAGTCCGGCGGCCCTGCTTCGAGCAGGCACACGGTGACGGACGGATCCGCACTGAGCCGGTTCGCGAGCACACAACCGGCAGAGCCGGCGCCGACGATCACATAATCAAAGCTGGTCATTGAAGGGTATTTCCAAGGGTGGGAAGGGCGTTTCCGAGGGTTGGTTAATTGGCCCTATCATTGCGCAAGCTTAACCGGTTGCGCAATTTGGTTTCCTCATGGAGCCGAACCGACTAAGAGAAAGCCCGTGTCACCTGGCGGTTTTGCGCTGCTATTCAAAAGAAACTCGGGAGGATCAGAGATGAAGCATCTCTTCTCGCGCCGCGCCATGATGGCGGGCGTCACCGCACTCGGCATTATGGCCGGGACGTTCGGAACGGCCGTTGCCGCCGACAAGATCACCGTCGGGGCGCTCCGCTTCACCTCGCACTCGGGTGGCTTCGTCGCCTTTGAGAAAGGCTACTTCACCGAGCAGGGTCTCGAAGTCGAGTTCAAATACTTCCAGGCAGCCCAGCCGATGGCCGTGGCGATTGCCTCGGGCGACGTCGATTTCGGCGTGACCTCGATCACCGGCGGTCTGGTTAACCTCGCCGACAAGGGTGCGGTGAAAGTGATCGGCGGCGTGCTGCAGGAAGAAAAAGGCATCGACGGCTCCGCCATCCTCGCCGGCACCGCCGCTTTTGAGGCCGGCCTGACCAGCCCGGACAAGCTCGCGGGCCACAGCCTCGGCATCACCCAGACCGGCTCCTCCTTCCACTACATGGCCTCACAGGTCGCGGCGCAGGAAGGTTTCGACATCTCGAAAATCTCCCTGAAGCCACTGCAGAAGGTCGGCGCCATCATTGGCGCGCTGAAGTCCGGTCAGGTCGACGCCATGATCATCGTTCCGCACATCGCCAAGCCGCTGTCGAAAGGCGGCGCCGCGAAGATCATCGGCTGGATCAACGACTATGACGACTATCAGGTGACCACCGCCTTCACCTCTGCCAAGAACGCCGCCGAGCGTCCGGAGCTGGTGAAGAAGTTCGTCGCTGCCTACGCCAAGGGATCGGCCGATTTCAACGCCGTCATGGTCGACAAGACAAAGGGCGATGCGGCCATCGAAGAGATGACCAAACTCATCCACAAATATGTCTATACCAGCCGGCCCTACGAAAAAGCTGCACCGTCGATCAAGAACGGCGCCATGCGGTTGCAGCCGGACCTCAAGCTGAACCTGACCAATGTGAAGAAGCAGCTCGCCTGGTTCCAGAGCGAAGGTCTGGTCGGCAAGGACATCTCGATCGACACGCTGGTCGATACGCAATTCGTCGAAACTTACTGATTCCGATGCGCCCGGCTCTCCGGAGCCGGGCGCGGACGGTCCCCGCGAGCCGCCATGCAACTCACACTGAACGGCATCAATCATCGCTATGGCGGTATGCCGGTTCTGAGCGATATCGACCTCGAAATCCCCGCCGGTGAAATCGTCTGTATCGTCGGACCTTCCGGCTGCGGGAAATCGACCCTGTTGCGCCTGATCGGTGGCCTGGAACGCCCGGACGAAGGCGCGGTACTTGAGCATGGCGCCCCACCGGCTGACAGCCTCAACCCGCTGACCTACATATTCCAGGATTTCGCCCTTCTGCCCTGGCGCAGTGTCGCCGGAAATGTCTCCCTCGCGCTGGAAGATCACGGGCTCGGCAAGGCAGAGACCGAGGCCATCATTGATGACGTGCTGGCCCGCACCAAGCTCTCCGATTTCAAAAATGCCCTGCCGCGCCAGCTTTCCGGCGGCATGAAGCAGCGTGTGGCCATCGCCCGTGCCCTCGCCGTCCGCCCTGCGGTCCTGCTGATGGACGAGCCGCTCTCCGCTCTGGACAGTCAGACCCGCGAGCTGCTGATGGACGATCTCGTCGGCCTCTGGTCGAAGACGCCATTCACCGCTGTCTATGTCACCCACAACCTGAACGAAGCGGTCCGGCTCGGTCACAAGATCGTGGTCCTGTCCCGCCGTCCGGGACGTATCCGGGAGGTTGTCTCCATCGACATGCCGCTTGCCGAACGTGCCGACCGCGTGGGCGAGCTCGCTTCAAAGCAGGAACAGCTCTGGTCCCTGATCCGGGACGAAGCCGCTGCCGCCGACATGGAGCTGATCGATGCCTGAGAACCCCACTTCTCAACCCGTTCCGTTCCGGGGTGGCGGCTTCAACCCGCGCCCACGCGCTTTGGTCGGTCTTGCCGTCATGGTGGTCCTGATCGCCGTCTGGGAGACCGGCTGCCGGACCGGCATCATTCATCCGCTTGTCCTGCCCGCCCCGAGCGAGGCTGCCACGGCCTTCATGGAACTGGTCGACAGCGGCTTGCTCTGGACGCATCTCGGCGCCTCGCTCTCGCGTCTGGTAATCGGCTGGACGGCAGGCACCCTTCTCGGCATCGCTGTCGGCTTTGCGATCGGGCTGTTCTCCCTCGCCCGGGCCGGAATGGTGCCGCTGGTAGCCGCGATCTTCCCGATACCGAAAATCGCGCTGCTGCCGCTCTTCATCATCTGGTTCGGCATCGGCGAGGGCTCGAAGGTCGCCACCATCCTTTTCGGCACGTTCTTCCCGACCGTGGTCGCGACCTATGGCGGGGTCGACAATGTGGACCGGGGCCTCATCCGCATGGGCCAGTCCTTCGGGCTTTCCTGGGTCTCCATCGTCCGCAAGATCATCCTGCCAGGCGCCCTGCCCGCGATCCTGCCGGGCTTCCGGATTTCCGCCGCCATCGCCATCGTGCTGCTGGTCGCGGCTGAAATGATCGGCGCGGAGTTCGGTGTCGGGGCTTATATCCTGATGGCCGGCAGCCTGATGGCAATGGACCAGCTCATCGCCGGTGTCGCCATTCTCTCGACAATCGGCCTTACCGTGTCCTGGATCATCGGCCGGGCCGAGAAGATGCTGCTGCGCTGGCGGGTTTGAGCCGTCAGGGCGATACCGTTCCGTTCAGGCGCCAGTCGTAGCTGTCATCCGCGATCCGCGAAACCCCGGTCAACGCCCCGGCAAGTTCCCCCTGCGCATACGCTTTAAGATGCGCGATGACACCAGCGTCGTTCCCGCCGAAATCAACGTCGAACCAGTCGTAGATACTGGAGACATAAAGCTTCCCGTCTTCAATCCGGGCGCCACGCGGATGGTTGATGAAAGCGATTGCCGCTTCCTCCAGGAAAGCTTCCGCATTCTCCGCCGTCATGGCGCGCGTATGCAGGTTCGGGCAGCCGAGAGAAGCGCAGTTCACCGCATAGTGGATGCGCGGATCGCTCCAGATGGGGCGCAGGATGCGGTGCTCGATATCGTCGAGCGAGACCGCTTCGCCTTCCACCGTGACCAGCTTCTTCCCCCACGGCCCGTCGGCGAAAAAACCGGGTGATATGTCGATGTCACGGATCGAGGCGACCGGGTAATGCTCCAGCACCACGCGAACGGTCAGCGCGTTGTAGAGATTGACCCAGAGCGGCAGTTGTTCGGCTTGTGAGAGGGATCGCACCGGCACCGCGGCGAGAGCATCGATATAACCGTCAAGCGCCTTCCGGTCCGCCGTCGTGACCTCGTCGTAGGCGACGCGGTTTACACCGTCGCTTCCGGGCCGGACATATTGTCCAAGAAACCGGTCCCAACCCGCATGATCCACAGCGATAGCGCTGGCCGGATCATGCGCCGCCCAGACATCCCAAAGCGCGGCTTTCGGCGCCGCGCCGGCCGGCATACTCCAGACAGCCACAACGACAAGCAGCGCAGCAAGCCGCGTCAGAAAACTCATGTCCGCACACTCCGTTCAAGCATTCGCGTCAGCACCGCTGGATTCAGGAGACAATGTGCGTATGGTATTGCCTCGCGGCAATGTCCCGCGCCCTCATCCTTCTTCACGTCGCCGTAAGATGCCTGGCGCGAAGCACAAGAAACGACAGACTGAAAAGACCATCGCAATGGACCAGATCTCCCTTCGCGGCTCCGTCTATGAGCTCGGATACGGCCTTGGAAAACAAGCGGCAACAGCCATCGCCGAGGCCTCCTTCGCAACACCGCAATTCCGGGCGCTTGAACCATGGCTTGGCTCGGAGCGTCTGAAGGGCCTCGAAGCCGCCGCCCGAAACGCCTTTCCGGAATATGTCCGGGAAATAGAAGGCATCGCGGACGGAGCGGGTCAGCCATTCGAGAGCGTCTTTCTCTGGAATTGCCGGGGCGACCTTCGGGATCTGGTGCGCAGCGACGAGGATGCCTGCACCAGTTTGATGCTACCCGCAGAAGCGGACAGACCGGCCACCCTCGCTCATAACGAGGATGGTGCCCCGGAACTGGCCGGCCAGGGTTTCATCGCCCATTTCGAGCCCGAGACCGGCCCCGCTTTCTCCGCTTACTGCTACCCGGGCATGCTGCCCGGTCACGCCTTTGGCTGGAACGCGGTGGGCATCGTCCAGACCATCAACAATATCCGCCCGCATGACCTGACCGTCGGCATCCCCCGGCATGTCATCACCCGCGCGGTGTTGTCCGCCACGACACTTGAGCAGGTGCTGGAAATCGTCGGACGCGACGACCGGGCCTCCGGTTTCCACCACAATTTCGCGGACGGCAGCGGACGGATGATTTCAGTCGAAGCCCCGGCAAGCGGGATGGTCGCTCTGGAAGTGACTGCGCCGCATGCTCATGCCAATCATCTGGTCCGTCCCGCTCTGGCGTCGATCGACCAAACCATCTCGGACTCCTCCCGGCAGCGGCAGGCCCGCGCAGACGCAATGCTGCTCGCCGGAGAGCGCGATGCTCTGACAATCCTGTTCGACCGCACGGTCCAGGAATTCCCGATCCTGTGCCGCGGCGAGCATGATGCGAGCGACAGCTACACGCTCGCGACCTTCTCATGCACTTTCGGCGCGGCTGGCATGGAATGGGCGGTACATCACGGACCGGACCGCAATCCGGTGGCCTCCGGCACCGTCTCCTGACAAAAAGCCACACTATGGAAAACCGGTAACCGTATGCGCCTCGACAAACCAATAGCTCTGCTCGCCGTCGCGGAAACCATTGTCTGGGCCGGTCTCTATTACATCTTCCCGGCCCTGCTGGTGCATTGGGAGGCCGATCTCGGCTGGTCGAAGACAGAGCTAACCGGTGCCTTCACCGCCTCCATCGCCATGAGCGCGCTCTGCTCCCCCATCGTCGGCAATCTGGTCGACCGGGGGCATGGGGCAACGGTGCTCAGCGGCGGAACACTGATCGGCGGCATCCTGATCGCCCTGCTCTCCCTGGTCGACAGCCTGCCCGTCTTCTACGCTTTCTGGTGTGGCCTGGGCATGGCCATGTCCGCCTGCCTCTACGAGCCCTGCTTCATGCTGGTCACCCGGACCCGGGGCGTCTCCGCAAAGCGCGGGATTACGCTGATCACGCTGGCGGCCGGGTTCGCCGGAACGGTCTCGTTCCCTTCCGCGCATGCCCTGGTTGCTCTCGCAGACTGGCACCTCGCGGTTCAGGTTGCGGGCGCCGCCGTCTGCCTTGTCGCACTGCCGCTGATGATTGCGGGCACGCGCGAGCTGGAACGCACCAGAACGACCCATGTGCCCCCGCCAGCAGCGAGCTCCGGCGCACACGCTGCCGTACAGCCGAAGAAATCAGCTTTCCTCGCCAACCCGACCTTCTGGCTCCTCGCCATCGGCTTCTCCCTGATGGCGATTTCCCATGGCGTGGTCATCAACCACCTGCTGCCACTGCTGAAGGAACGGGGTGTCGATGCCGCCATCGCCGTCGCGGCCGCGTCGATGATCGGCCCGATGCAGGTGCTCGGCCGGGTGGTAATGATGGCGGTCGAGCGCTACATCTCGAACTTCGTTGCCATGTGTTACTGCTTCCTCGCCGTTTCCGTTGCCTGCGTCCTGCTGATCGGCGCCGGGTCCTGGCCGATCCTGCTTGTCGGGTTCGTCTTCCTGCAGGGCAGCGGCTACGGGCTGACGAGCATCATGAAACCGGTCGTCACCCGGGAGATCATGGGCGAGATGAATTTCGGGTCCATCGCCGGCGCCATGGCGCTGCCCTATCTCGCCTGTTTCGCCGCCGCACCGTTCCTCGGCTCACTGTTCTGGGAGATCGGCGGCTACGACTTCGCGCTCGAAGTCGTCGTCGGCACTTCGATCATCGGGTTTTTCTGCTACCTGCGGGCAGCCATGCGGGCCGGGAAAACAGCGTGACCACACGATAACGCCGACGGGACTTGACCTCTGCCGCAGGGGCGATAGAACCGACGGGACCAACCGCCGAACAGCCGGGAATGTGGCCATGGAGACCGGGACTGTGAGACCCTTGATCGGACCCTTTCCGGCCTGGCTGGTTCCAGCCGGAGTCGCCGCTTTCGCCTCATCCATGCTCGGTGGCGCGTTTGCTTTCCAGTATATCGGCGGCCTCGCCCCCTGCGTCCTCTGCCTCTATCAGCGTTATCCGCACGCGGCCGCTATCGTTCTCGGTCTTCTGGCCCTCGCTTTCGTTAACCGCGCCCCAAAAGTCTCACGGTGGCTCTGCGTGCTGGGAGGCCTGGCCCTGCTCACAAGCGCCGGGATCGGATTTTTCCATGTCGGTGTCGAGTATCTCTGGTGGGAAGGCACAGCCGAGTGCGGAGCGACCTCAATGCCGGACAGTCTAGAAGCGTTGAAGGCGCAGCTCATGAACCAGCCAATCGTCCGATGCACGGACATTGCCTGGGAAATGTTCGGCATTTCGATGGCCGGGTACAACTTCCTGCTTTGCGCCATCGCAGGCTGCGTTGCCATCTTACTCAGCCTGCCGCGCCGGACCTGATCATGAAAACTGGTGCAAGCGTTCCAACGGCAGAACGCACATCCTGGTTCGACATTCTGATTATTTTCCTGAAGCTTGGCTGCACCAGCTTCGGCGGCCCGGTCGCCCATATCGGCTATTTCCGTACCGAGTTCGTCGAACGCCGCAAATGGTTCGATGACGGGGCCTATTCGGAGTTGGTGGCGCTCTGCCAGTTTCTGCCCGGCCCTGCCAGCAGTCAGGTCGGTTTCGCAATTGGCCTGCTGCGCGGCGGTGTCCCCGGCGCGCTGGCCGCCTGGATAGGCTTTACCCTGCCGTCGGCCGCTCTGCTGATTGCTTTTGCCTATGGCGTCACTGTCGCGGGTGGAGCGGAAGGCCAGGGCTGGCTGCACGGTTTGAAACTGGTTGCCGTCGCCGTGGTGGCGCAGGCCGCATTGCAGATGGGACGCTCGCTCTGTCCCGATGCACCCCGCGCGACCCTCGCCGTCTGTGCCGCCGCCTTCATGCTCATGGCGGCCCTGGCCTATGGCCAGTTGCTTGTGATCCTTGTCGGCGCCATTGCCGGGTTGCTGTTGCCAAAATCCGGTGACGGCCCGCCGGCAGGGACCGCCATGAAACCGGCGATCGGCACGAAGACCGCACTGGCGCTGTTCGCGATATTCGCCGCACTGCTCGTCGGGCTGCCGTTACTGGCCGCACAATCAGGCCATCCGCTGCTCCAGCTCACAGACATTTTCTACCGGGTCGGCGCGCTTGTTTTCGGCGGCGGGCATATCGTCCTGCCGATGCTGCAGGCCGAAATCGTACCGCCGGGCATTATCGGCAACGATGCGTTTCTGGCAGGCTATGGTATGGCGCAGGCTGTGCCGGGGCCGCTCTTCACTTTTGCCGCCTATCTCGGCGCCGTCATCGCCCCGTCCGGCAGCGAGATTCCCTATGCAGGGGCTGCACTGCTTGCGATCTTCTTTTCCAGTTTCCTGCTGGTCCCGGCAGCCCTCCCCTTCTGGGCCAAGCTGAGAAGCAACAGCAAGGCGCACTCGGCTTTGCGCGGCGTCAATGCAGCGGTCGTCGGCCTCATCCTCGCCGCGCTCTACGATCCGATTTTCACCGGTGCTGTGGCGTCACCGGCAGACTTCGCGCTGGTTGCGGCAGCCTATCTCGCGCTGGCGGCCTGGAAGCTGCCACCCTGGCTGGTCGTCCTGCTCGGTGCACTGGTGGGATGGGGACTTGGAGATCTATCCGGTTTGCTCGGGTAGGCGTCAACACCGAACTTGAGCTAAAACCCCGGGCGGTTTTCGAACTCGTCCTGCTCCAACTCGCTATCCCAATAGAGATAGTCGCGCCAGCTTTCATGCAGGTAGTTCGGCGGGAAGGCTCGCCCGTTCTCCTGCAGCAGGTAAGTTGACGGCTGCACCGGCTTCACGATCGGCATGAAGCCGCGCGGCGTCGGCATCTTGTTGCCCTTGTGCAGATTGCAGGCACCGCAGGCGGTCACGACATTTTCCCAACTGGTCCTACCGCCGCGCGAACGCGGGATAACATGATCGAAGGTCAGGTCGTGGGTCGGGAACCGTGTGTCGCAGTACTGGCAGCTGAACCGGTCCCGCAGGAACACATTGAACCTTGTGAAGGCCGGACGCCGCGACTGGGGCACGAATTCCTTCAATGCGATCACGCTCGGCAGCTTCATCTCGAAACTCGGCGAGCGCACCACGTGGTCATATTCGGAGAGAATATTGACCCGGTCCAGGAACACCGCCTTGACGACGTCCTGCCAGGACCAAAGGGAAAGAGGGAAATAACTGAGAGGCCTGAAATCAGCGTTCAGGACAAGGGCCGGAGAAGGATGAGCAGCTGATAGGGCGTTCACGCGTTTCTCTCCGTCCTGCCGAGGAATTACCGACTAGGAAACTGACGGGGGCGCGCCAAGCCCGGCCACAATATGTTGTGGGGTATAACGATGTTCATTTCTCGTCGACCTCAGTTTCCAACGTCTTGTGCTTCAAGAGCACCCGCTTGATATCAATATATTGTTACGGTTTTTCGAACTTGTCACCGGCGAATTTCCCGGCCTCTTCCCGGATCGCGGGAAAGCCTTGTCGCCTGTCGTTATTGAGGTAGTACCCGCTGCAGGAAGGCAAGGCCCCGGGCAAGCCCTTCCTCGTCGATGCCATGGCCGAGACCGGGCCGGGAGAGCGATTCGACCTCGATACCGACCGCCTGCAACGCCGCCTCGGCGGCCGGCATTGCCGCATGCGGTACAACCTCATCCGCCAATCCGTGGATCAGCGAGACGGGCGGCTTTCCAACACCTTCGTCAGCCAGCAATCCACCTGCGACAAGAGCACCGGAATAGCCGACCACACCGGCAGGTGCCTGTTCCAGGCGGGGCGCCAGGTGCAGGGACATCATGGTTCCCTGGGAAAACCCGACCAGCGCCAGACGGTCCCAGCCGAGCCCGGTACGGGCCAACTCACCGGCCAGGAAATTCTCCAGGATCGGTGCGGCCTGCCGCACACCTTCAAGCATCACCTCTTCCGTCCGGACCTGCAGGCTGAACCATTGCCGGCCGAACGGCGCCATGTCGCAGGGGTACGGTGCGTTCGGCGAGACGAACTCGACATGCGGCAGATGCGGCGCCCAGACCGGCGCAAGGCCGATCAGGTCGTTACCGTCGGCGCCAAGTCCATGCAACAGCACCACCAGTGCCGTCGGGGCCTCTCCGCTCGCAGCCGCCATGCGCGGCCCATCAAGTTCGGTCATCTCAGTCTCCCATGCTCCGTCGCGGGAGACCGGTTTCGCTCCCTCACCTGCTACGCTACCTATATCAGGAATGGCTCCTCGCCAAGTTTTGGAGACACACTCTGTCCGTTCCATCCATTTCGCCATCGCCGACGGGAACAATCACCCGTTTCGCGCCCTCTCCGACAGGCGACCTGCATCTGGGTCACGCCTATTCGGCCCTGTTCGCGGCGGATCTCGCGGCACGCGAAGGCGGCACCTTCCTTTTGCGGATCGAGGACATAGACATCACCCGTTGCCGTCCGGAACATGAAGCGGCAAACCTCGAAGATCTCCGCTGGCTCGGCCTGTCCTGGCCGGAGCCGGTGCGCCGCCAGTCGGAACATTTCGGTTTTTACCAGACGGCCCTCGACCGGCTGGAAGATATGGGACTGCTCTATCGATGCTTTCTCTCCCGGCGTGAGTTGAACGAGGCGCTCTCCGCACCGCACGGCGCTCCGGCAGACGCCCCCACGGACACCGACAAGTTGCTCCCGGAAGATGAACGCCAGCGGCGCTTCGAGGCGGGTGCGCCCTTCGCCCTTCGCTTGCGGATGGCGCGTGCGCTTGAACGGACCGGCCCACTCGTCTGGACGGACAGAAAGCGGGGCTTGCAACAGGCCCGGCCCGAAATGTTCGGCGACGTGGTACTTGCCCGGCGGGATATTCCGACGAGCTATCATCTCGCGGTGACGCTCGACGACGCGCTGCAGGGCATCACGCTGGTCACCCGGGCCGAGGATCTGCTGGACGCGACCCACATTCACCGGCTGCTGCAGGCCCTGCTCGACCTGCCCACACCCGACTACCAGCATCACGGGTTACTGCGGGACGAAGACGGCAAACGGCTCGCCAAGCGGGACCAGTCCATCGCCATACGGGATTTGCGTGCCGCAGGGCACAGCCCCGAGGAAGTGTGCGCAATGGCCCGGAACCAGGGCTCGGACTGACGCCCGTTCGGAACCTCCGAATGGTTGAATAGGCCCCTTGTCGCAGGCCGGCACCGTGAGATTAAATTGCAGTAACGCAAAAAAACAATCACACGGGAGGAAGAGATGGCTCAGTCCAGACTGGCGGAGCAGACGCTCGACATCAGACCGATCGCCGGCGCCATGGGTGCGGAAATTCATGGCGTGGATGCATCTCGGGAGCTTGATGAGGCCACCGTCGCAGCCGTCCGCAAGGCCCTGCTCGATCACCTGGTGATTTTCCTTCCGGCCCAGACATTGAGCCCGGAACAGCAACTCCGCTTCGCCCGCCGCTTCGGAGAGCCTTTGATCTATCCCTTCGCGAAAGGCCTGGACGATTTCCCGGAGATCACACCGATCCTGAAAAAAGAAGACGATCAGTTCAATTTCGGCGGGGTCTGGCACTCGGACACGGTCTACCAGGAGAACCCGCCGATGGGCACGATGCTCTATGCGCGGGAACTTCCGCCCTTCGGCGGCGATACCCTCTTCGCCAACCAGTATCTGGCATATGAAACCTTGTCCGACGGCATGAAGGCGCTGCTCGCCCCTTTGAAAGCCATCAACATCTCAGGCAAACGCAAGGTGCAAAGAACGCGAACGCACATGATGGACCGTGCCTCGGCAGGCCTGAAAGGGGACGAGTTCGAAGCATGCCATCCGGTGATCCGGACGCATCCCGAAACCGGACGAAAAGCACTCTACGTGAATGTCGCGCACACGGTTCGGTTCGAAGGCATGACCGAAGAGGAAAGCGCCCCCATTTTGGGGTTCTTGTTCGAGCATCAAATCCAGCCCGAATTCACCTGCCGGTTCCGCTGGTCAGAGGGGGCTGCCGCCTTCTGGGACAACCGTGCGGCGATGCATTATCCGGTCAACGATTATCATGGATATAGACGCCTCATGCACCGGATCACACTCGCTGGCGACCGCCCGTTCCAATAAAGCAACAGCTTATGTAATTAACGCCCAAAACTAGATACAATTTCACTAAACCCACCACTAAATCATGTAGCTTCCGCATACGATTGCACTTAGTCTTGTGATGTGGCGGCGAAGAAATAGCTGTCGGCACCATGCTCAAAATGGGGGAGGGCATGGCCGATTTTGTTCAGATAAACCATCCGGGAACGACCACATTGCCTCATCCGACCCTCCGGGGCCTAGGAGAATTGGAAAAGGATTCAGATCAGCCGTTCGCCGGCTATGGCGGCGGCGTGAGCCAGACCGATCTGCCGATTCCGATCGACGCAGTGCCGGATCCGCTTGTCGTTTTCGATGCCGAGGGCATCATTCGCGGCGCGAACCGGCTGTTGAGCCAATTGCTCGACTACAACGCGTCCGAGCTTATCGGCCAGCCGGTGGAAGTTCTCTATCCCGATGCAGATCGGTCCGCACACCGCTCGGTACGTCAAACCTTCCTGTCGCAAGCGGCGGAGGCGGCGCAGACGATGCGGCGCGAGGTCTTTGCGCGTAAACGCAATGGCGCGCTTATTCCGGTCGAGCTCTCGATGATGCTGGTGCCGACGGCTGTCGGTGTCATGTTCACGGCAAGCATGCGGGACGGCTCCCGTCATGTTGAAATCGAAAAAGCCCTGACCGAAGCTGCGGACGAGGCGGATGCCGCCAATGTCGCCAAGAGCCGGTTCCTCGGCACCATGAGCCATGAGCTGCGCACGCCGCTGAATGCGATCATCGGTTTTTCCGAGATGATCCAGCATGAAACGCTGGGACCGCTGCCGCATGAGAAATACGCGGACTATGTCCGGACCATCGGCGTATCCGCACGCCACCTGCTCGACCTGATCAACGAGCTGATCGACCTGTCGCTGATCGAAGACAACAGCCTGCGGCTCAAGCTCGAGCCCTCGGACATCAAGGAAATCCTGGACGAGTGCCAGGCTGTTATCGAGCCGAAGGCCCGCTCGCAGAACCTTAAGCTGCGTCTTCTTTTGCCGCGCGGACCGATCGCGCATCCGGTCGATCCGCAACGGCTGCGGCAGGTGGTACTCAATCTTCTGAGCAACGCCATCAAGTTCACTGATGCCGGGGGCACCATCAGCCTCTCCCTGAGCAAGGATGCCACCGGTATGAAGGTGCAGGTTTCCGATACCGGAACCGGGATCGCGCCGTCCGTTCTGGAGAACATATTCGATCTCTATGTTCGCTCGGAGACCGAACGCAACGTCACTGCCGGCGGGCTCGGCATCGGTCTGCATGTCTCGAAGCGGCTGACGGAAGCGATGGGCGGCACGATCAACATCACAAGCACCCTCGGAGAGGGGACAACGGTCACTCTCTCTTTCCCGCCGAGCGCTGCCATTCCGGCGAACGAGCGGTAGGCTGATCATGACAAGCCTTCGCATCCCAGCCTGTTTCATCCGTGGCGGCTCCAGCAAGGGCGTCTTCTTCGCACTCGACGATCTGCCGCCCAACCAATCTCACTGGGACCCGCTGTTTCTGTCGGTTATCGGCAGCCCCGACCCCTATGGCCGCCAGCTCAACGGCATGGGCGGCGGGGTTTCATCAGTGTCGAAAGTGGCTGTGATCTCGCCAAGCGCGCGCGACGATGCCGACCTCGATTTTACCTTCGGGCAGGTGGCCGTCGGCGATGCCCTGGTGGATTACAGCTCGAACTGCGGAAACCTGTCCTCCGCCGTCGGACCGTTCGCGCTGGAGCGCGGCCTGATCCGGCTGGCCGACGGCCAGCGTTCCGTCCGGGTCTACAATACGAACACCGACAAGATTCTGATTGCCCATTTCGCTGTCGAGGACGGGCTAGCGGTCGAGACAGGTGATTTCGCCATCCCCGGTGTTGCCGGCACCGGCTCGCCGATCCGACTCGAGTTTCTCGATCCCGCCGGCGCAGGAACGGGTAGCCTGCTTCCGACCGGAAACCTGACGGACCAAATCAGCACCGACGACGGCCGGAGCTTCGACGCTACGCTGATGGATGTCGGAAATCCGAGTGTTTTCATCGATGCAGCAGCTGTCGGCCGCACCGCGAATGAGACCATTGCGGAACTTGAATCCGATCGCCCCCTGATGGATCTGCTCGATCAATTACGGCGCAAGGCGGCCGTCATGATGGGACTGGCCAAGGACGAGGCATCGGCACCCGCCGCCGTTCCCAAGATCGCCATCGTCGGCGCGCCGCAAGCTGCCCGCGACCTCGCCGGTAACATGATCGAACCGGAGATGGCGGACCTTGCTGTCCGGATGCTCTCCATGGAAAACGTCCACCGGGTCCTGCCCCTGACCGGCGCCATGTGCACCGGCGTCGCCTGCCGATTGTCCGGTACCGTTCCGGCGGCACTGACGAAGATACCGGACGGGGATGTGCGCCTCGCCAATCCATCGGGCATCCTGCCCGTCGGTGCGGACGTGACCGCGAATGACGGACCTACGGTCCGTTCCGTAACCGTGACTCGCACCGCCCGTCTGCTCATGAACGGTGAAGTGGCCGTCCCGGTCTAGCGGTTCACCGCGATCATGACTACCGAGCCACAGACGACCAGCACCGCCATCGCAATCCGCAGGGTCAGCACTTCGCGCCGGAACACAATCAGACTCAGCATCATGCTGAAGATCGGCGAAGCGGCAATGATCGGCACCACTGTCACGACCTTCCCCATCAGCAGCGCCTGATTGAGACAAACAACTGCGCTTCCGAAAACCAATCCCGCCGCCGCGAACCAGCGCGGTCCCGGAGCGTTCCAGGTGAAAGGCACATCGGCCTTCTTTACAAACCGGGCCCCCGTCGCGACCAGAGCGGAAACGGTAAACCCGACGAGCGTGGCAAAATATGGATCGGGTATGAACTCCATGCCCACTTTGGAGAGCACATGGGCCGCCGACCGGATCGCGGCGGCTGCGATTGGGAACAGCAGTGCCCAGATCGGCCAGGAAACCTCCGTCATGTTGCCTCTGCGGGACAACATGACGACGGCAACAACAATGCCGACCGTGCCAAGCGCAGTCTGCCAGGTCAGCACTTCTCCAAGCACAAGGATGCCAAGAGCGAGACCGAACAGCGGCGAGGTCGAGGACAAGGTTGAGGACAGAGTCGGGCCCAGATAGCGGATCCCGACGACTGAAAAATTCGCGGACAGCGCCGGCCGGAAAATACCGACAGCCATGAAAATCAATACCGCCGGATGCATCCAGCTCGACCAGTCCATGAAGAACGGCGCGGCGCACCAGCACATGAGCGCCGAGGCGCTGATCGAAATCGCGGTTCCAGTGCGGGAGTCGACCGTTTTCACCCCGAGATTCTGCAGCTGCCCGCCCACCGCAAAGAGAAAAGCGGCCGTGAGCGCAAGAAGAAGGGGAGTGTATTCAGACATCAGGATGACCCGCTGCAAAGGATAGGCAACGGGTCTGATATCCGCGCCGGGACACTGATATTGCTAGAAATTTCCGCTCGGGAGTAGCGCTATTCCGGGCATTGATCCTGTGCCAGATCGCGGCGCCAGTGCTGTTCCGTCAGGGACTGACCATAGACCTGTGCGTCCTCTTCCGCGTAAAGCGAGAATCCAGCCACCTGATAGACCCGGCGGGCTGCGGACAGTACGCTGAAGGTAGACAGCACCATGTCCCGGTACCCACGCGAACGGGCAAAATCGAGACAGGCCCCGACGAGTTTATGCCCGAGCCCCAACCCGCGCGCATCCGGCTCGACATAGACGATCCTGAGACGTGCCGTTTCCGGCCCGTCGCGCACCACGGCCGCCGATCCGGCCACTCGGCCATCCACCTCTGCGATCCAGAGACAATCGTCGGCTGGATTGTAGTTTTCAAGAAATTCGCGGCCGATCTTCAGCAAGGTCAGCTCAAAGCCGCCGTCCCAGCCGTATTCTTGCTCATAAAGTATGGCCTGCCGGGCAAGCGCCCAGGAAAGCTCTCCGACCCGGTGCGGCCGGATCACTGGAACCGATTTTCCACCGACACTCTCACCGCCAAGCAGATTTTCCGCCTTCCGCAGGGTCGAGACCAGATCGCGGCGCGCCTCCCGCCCCAGCGGCTCCAGCACGGCTGAAACCTCGGCACGCGATTTCGCCTGAAGCCCATCGAGCGCGCTGTGCCCCTCATCCGTCAGCGAAAGAACGTGCCGCCGGCGGTCTGCTTCGGAAACAGACCGGTTAAGAATGCCGCGACGCTTCAGGCCATTCAGAAGGCGGCTGAGATAACCCGGGTCGAGCCCCAGCATGTCCGCCAGATCGCTGGCGCTCATCCCGTCGCAATGGCCAAGCTCGAAGATCACACGCGCTTCCGGCAACGAGAATTCGCTCTCCAGCAGGCGCTCCGCCAGAACATTGATCCGGCCGGTATAGAAGCGGGTGAAGTGGCGGACAGCCTCCACCGGGTCATGCGTATCGGTCACCATGTTCCTCCCTGTTACGGAAGCATGGTGACCGCATTAAGTGCCAACAGCAATCAATTAATTGCCAAAAGCAACTATTTTGCTTTCGGCGCCCGCTGGGAGAAGCGTTTCTCGAACACGCCTTCGGCGATCCGGTTCTTCATCATCTCAAGGCTGCCGCCAGCTATCTGCCAACCCCGCGTCCGTCGCCAGCAATATTCAACCAGGCTCTCTTCCGTGTAACCGAGGGCACCCAACACCTGCATGGCGTCGTTCGCTGCCCGGAACCCGGCCTCGTTACACAGGAACTTGGCAATCGCCGTGTCATAGGCGGAGGGCAGTCGTTCCGCGGCCTCTGTCGCGACCTTGTAGAGCATGAGCTGAGCGGCCTCGATCTGGGCCGCCGCCTCCGCAAATTTCCACTGGATGCCCTGAAAGTCCGCCAACTCCCGACCGAACTGCTTGCGTGTCAGCGCATGGTCACGTGCGATCCCGAACGCGTACCGGCCAAAGGCGAGTGCCCGGGCGGAATTCCCGATCCGCTCGATATTGAAGGCTGCGATCTGCTTGCGGAACCCGCCCTCGCCGAGCAGTACATTTTCCGCCGGAACATAGACATCCTCGAAATAGAGCTGGCACCAGTGCTCGCCGCCGACATAGCGCACCGGCTTGCCCATGGTGAAACCGTCCTGCCCGCGCTCAAGGATCACCGAGCCAATGCCGTCAATGCCCGGCCCGAAGCGCACATAGATCAGAAAGATCCCCGCTTCCGGACTGTGGGTGGAAAAGACTTTCGTGCCATTAACCCGAAAGCCGTCCGCGTCCGGCGTGGCAGTGGTGACGAGATCGGTCGCGGCGGAGCCTGCTTCCGGCTCGGACATACCAAGTGAGATCGCCATCTCGCCGGCCAGAAGCTTGCCCAGCCACTTCTCCTTGTGTGCCGGGCTGGCATATTCGGCAAAGGTCCGGATCGGGCCGAAATTACCGGCCTGGATGACATCGGCACTGCGCGGGCAAATCTCCGCGACGGCCTGGATGGCAAGCACCGCATCCATCACCGAGCCGCCCTGCCCGCCGTCGGCCTCATCGAAGGTGATGCCCATCAGGCCTTGTCCGGCCATCAGTTTCGCCACATCGAACGGGAAACTCTCTTCGTGGGCCCGGGCGAGCGCATCTTCCTGCAGATGACGCTCGGCAAAACCGCGCACGGCATCCTGGAAGAGACGCTGCTCCTCACTCAAATTGAAATCCAAAACTTCCTCCTGTTAGGCGCGGTTATTCCGCTGCTGATTTAGCTTCGATGGTGCCGAATGGCAGTTCGGACAGGGATGCCAAGGCATCGATCCGCCAGAGCGCATCCCGCAATGGTCTGGCCGCCGTGCCAAGCACATCGCCCGTCAGCTCAAAGAATTTCTCTTCCAGTTCAGCATCGGTCAGCGGCAAATCCGGATCTCCCTTGCGGGTCTGCGCATAGTGGCTGAAACGCTGGCCATCCGTGGTCGCGATGGTGACTTTTGCAGAGCGCCGGAGCGGAAACGCCGCGTCGCATTCCGGATCGACCGTATGCTCGACCTTAGCCGCGATATCGCGGATCGTCGGGCTTGCAAGCGCCTCCGGAGAGAAGGCAGCGATCCGGACCGCCCCGGTGGCAATGACTGCACCGAGGCAATAGGGCAGCGAGAACTTGGCCTCGAAAGCCGTTTTGGGATCGGCGTTGCCGCAGATCTCGAGCGACTTCTGATATGATCCGGCCTCAATCTTGCGGATGGACTCCGCGGTGAGATTGTTCGCGGTAACGATTTCCCTCACGGCATCGACAGCTGCATGAACATGCCCGCATGCTGCATGGTTTTTCTGCGTGGTCCGCTCAATGGTCCAGTCGGAGCCAAGTCCGGCAACGGCGGCCTCCCAATCCACATCCCGGCTCATCGCCGCACCGAATCCGGCGGCCCCTTCCAGAATATCGAGCGCGCCTGTGATGCCGGCTTTCGCCATCCGCGCCGCCAGCACGCCGCCTTCCGATGCCCGTCCGGCATGCAGAGGCTTGCTCATCGCCTCCGCCCGGAAAGCCTGCTGCAACCCGGCGGCCATGGTGCCCGCTGTGGCAAGCGCATGCGCCGCCTCCGTGGCCGTCAGACCGAGCAGGACGGAAGATGATGCCGTGCCGCCGAAATACCCGATGGTCGCCGTAGTGTGCCAATAGTCGTAATGCGCAGGATTGACCGCTGCGGCGATCCGGTTGGAGACCTCATAGCCAGCGATCACCGCGCGGAGAAAAAGTGCACCATCCGCATCGGTTTCCTCGGCGAGCGCGAGCGCCGCCGGAATGACGGCAACACCCGGATGGTAGAGCCCGTCGCGGAAAATATCGTCGAATTCGACCGTGTGCGACCCGGCACCGTTGATCAGGGCCGCGGCCCGTGCCGTCGCAAAGCGCCCGGACGGCACAAGCCGCGCGCGGCCTCGATCCAGGTCCTCGGGCACTGCGTCCGGCAGCAATGTCGCCGGCGGCAGCACGCCCCCCGGAACGGCCGCCGCGAACCAGTCGAGGACGCAACGTTTCGCATGATGTTGTGCCGTCTCCGGCACGGGCATACCGCTCATCGCGGCTATGAAATCTCCGAATGTCTCGGTCGGGCTCTTGTTGGCCATTCCGTTCCTCCCTTTCTAACAGCGTCAGCAGCCGAGCTTGTCGGCAACGCCCTCCATCGACTCCGCGACGACGTCAAAATCGTGCTCGGCTTTGAAATCGATCGTCTGTTCCGGCCCGTATTCCGTGGGCCGTGCAATGAAAGCGGTTTTGAGGCCCAGCGCCCTGGCAGCGACCAGGTCGCTATTGTGAGCCGCCACCATCATGCATTCCTCCGGAGCGAGGCGCAGCATGCGGCACCCGGCAAGATATGTTTCCGGATCAGGCTTGTAACTCTGCGCGATCTCGGCCCCGAGGATCATGTCCCAGGGCAGGCCGCCGTGCTTCGCCATATCGACCATCAGCTTTACGTTGCCGTTCGACATGGTTGCCAGAATGAATTTGGTCTTCAGCCGCGTCAGCCCCGGCACGCTGTCTGGCCAGGGGTTAAGGCGATGCCAGACCATATTGAGATGGTCGACATCGGAGTCGCCCAGCCCCTTGAGCCCAAACTCTTCGAGCACCTCAATCAGGTTTTCCCGGTGCAGCGTATCGAGGTCAATGAACCCCCGTTCCCCACTCCGTATCCGGGCCATTGCCGGGACGTAACGCCGCCTCCAGGAGAGCGCGAAGGCCTGCCCGTCCAGGTCCAGGCCCTTTTTATCGGAAAAACGGTCTATTTCCGCAGCAATGCTGTTCCGCCAATCGACAACGGTCCCAAACACATCAAAAAAAAGCGCTTTAACCACCGTCATTTTGTTTCCATTCCCTCGACATGTTCCCGTAGTCCGGAAAAGCACGTCCCGTTATGCAGTGTTTCCTTGACCGGAAATCGAAAGCCGGGACAATGATATTCAGTTCGATCAGCTGAAAGACCGGAAAACAACGGTTAGCAGACTGTCGAAAGGGTAGGCGAACGGAGGAACGTCAGACAACGGTCCAATTGGTAATGAGTCCGTTCTTCGCTTGGCGAAGAAACGGAAACGCTCATTTCCGACCGATCCTCTCAAAAACAATAAATAAATCCGCTACTAGGGAAGGAACACGTCTATGAAAATTCTTTGGCGCTCTGCTGCCACAACAGCGCTCGCGCTGGGTGTTGCAGCCATCTTCGGGCCCGCCAGCCCCGCAACAGCCGAAACGCCGCAATATGGCGACGAGCTGCGGTTGGTTGTCGGATCGAAAATTCCGTCTTACGACGCACACATTGAATCCACCTTCGGTATGATCCACCCGATCCGCCCGTTCTACAGCGTGCTGATGCGGGTTAACCCGGACAACCCCTCCTCGCCGACAGACTTTGTCTGCGACGTTTGTGAAGGCGATGTTCCGAAGCCGACCGACGGCGGTACCAAGTACACCTTCAAGATCCGCAAGGACGTGAAGTTCCATGACGGCACGCCGCTGACCGCGCACGACGTCAAGGCAACCTTCGACAAGATCGCCTTTCCGCCGGAGGGCATTGCCTCGAACCGGCAGGCATATTTCAAGACCGTCGAATCGATTTCAGCTCCTGACGATTACACCGTCGTCTTCAAGCTGAAAAACCCGACAGGCACCTTCTTGCCGTCTGTCGCCATGCCGTACAACTTCCTCTACGCAAAGAAGGATCTGGACGCGCACGGTTACACCTGGCACCAGAAAAACATCAACGGATCGGGCGCTTTCCGGTTTGTTGAGCACGTACCGGGCAGCCATGTGAAAGGCGTCAAGTACGAGAACTACCATCACAAGGGCATGCCTTACCTTGACGGTTTCACTGCGATTTCCGCGCCGAAAATGTCCGTTCGCCTGCAGGCGATCCGTGGCGGCCAGGCCGACATCGAATTCCGCGGTTTCCCGCCGAAAGCGCGTGACGACCTTGTCAAAGCCCTTGGCGACAGCATCACGGTTCAGGAAAGCGACTGGAACTGCGTTCTGATCGTGACCCCGAACCACAAGGTCAAGCCGATGGACGACGTGCGGGTGCGTAAAGCCCTCTCGCTCGCCATCGATCGCAAAGGCGGCTCCAAGTATCTGTCCCGCATCGCGATCGTGAAAACGGTTGGCGGGGTTGTCTTCCCGGGCCACCCGCTCGCAGCAACCGAAGCCGAACTGGCTCAGCTTGCCGGCTATGGCAACGATGTCGAGGCGAACCGTGCTGAAGCAAAACGACTGCTGAAAGAAGCCGGTCACGAGAACCTGAAGGTCACCCTGCACAATCGCGGCGTCGACCAGCCTTACAAGGTTGTCGGCACATGGCTGATCGATCAGTGGAAGAAGATCGGTGTGAAGGCGGACCAGTGGGTCCAGCCGACCACTCCTTTCTATGCCACGCTGCGGAAGAAGAAAGACTTCACCATTTCGCTCGACTTCAACTGTCAGTCGATCGTGAACCCGATCGCCGACATCTCGAAGTTCCTGCCCGGCGCCGGCAACAACTACGCCGAGTTCCAGGATGAGCAGCTGCTCAAATGGTATGACGAGCTTCTGGCAGAAGGTGACGAAGGGAAACAGCGCGAGATCATCCGCAAGTACGAAAAGCGGGTTCTGGACGAGCTGTCATCCCAGTTCATCACGCTGTGGTGGTACAAGATCAACCCGCACCGTTCCTATGTGAAGGGCTGGAAGATCGCACCAAGCCACTACCTGAACCAGGCACTCGACAACATCTGGATCGACCAGGCCGAGAAGAAGAAACAACTCGGCGGTTAATCCACTGCTAAAGACGTCGGCCGCCCCGCACCCGGCGGGGCGGCCGCCCTTTTCCAGCAAAGGTTTTACGGCAAGGCATGTACGGATACATCGTCAAACGCTTGCTCATGCTGCTTCCGACCCTGATCGGAGCGGCTATCCTCGTCTTTCTTCTCTTGCGGCTTGTTCCGGGCGATATCTGCCTGATCAAGTTCGGCGGCGAAGGTGCATACGCGGATCCTGAGCAGATCAAACAATGTCAGATAAATCTCGGCCTCGAGAACCCGATCTATGTCCAGTTCTGGGACTATATGAAGGGCTTCTTCGTTCTTGATCTCGGCACGTCCATGTGGACAGGCAAGGACGTTACCTACGAGATCGGCGTTCGGTTCGAGCTCTCGCTGCAGGTCGCCATCATGGCAACACTGACATCGATCGTTATCGCTATTCCGCTCGGGGTGATCTCCGCAGCGAAGCAGAACACGATGGTCGATTACGTTGTCCGCGGCTTCAGCATCGCCGGTATCGCAATGCCATCCTTCTGGCTCGGCATTCTGATGATCCTCGGCCTGTTGATCGGAACGCAGGAATTCATGGGAAGACCCTGGATGCCGCCGATCAGCTTCAAATCGATCTTTGATGATCCGGCACATAATATATCGCAGCTCATCTGGCCTGCACTGGCAACGGGATATCGATATTCCGCTGTCGCCACCCGCATGACACGCTCGGCCATGCTTGAAGTATTGGGTGAGGATTATGTCCGCACAGCCCGGGCCAAGGGCCTGATCGAGAAAGTCATCGTCAACAAGCACGCGCTGAAAAACGCGATGCTGCCGGTGGTGACCATCATCGGGATTGAATTCGCGTTCCTGATGGGCGGCCTTGTCGTGACCGAGCAGGTGTTCAACCTGAACGGCCTCGGAAAGCTGTTCGTCGAATCCGTGACCCAATCCGATTACACACTGACACAGGCGCTGGTGATGCTCGTGGTGACGATCTTCGTCTTCATGAACTTCGTCGTCGATGTGCTCTATGCGTGGCTCGATCCGCGCATTCGTTACAGCTAGGGGAGATGCAGGACATGAGCACCATGGATGCAAGTCCCGAAACCAACACCGGCTTCAAACGGGTCCGAATCACCGATCATATCGGTAGGATGGTTCGGCGCCAGCCGCTCGGCACCGGTGGAGCCATCGTCATTATTCTGATGGTCTTCATGGCTGTCTTTGCCGAATTTATTGCCCCATACGACCCGGAGGCCAATAGTTTCGAGCATATGCTGGTAGCGCCGAGCATGGAATTTCTGCTCGGTACCGATCAGTTCGGACGAGATCTCTTCTCGCGTATCGTTTACGGCGCGAGAACGGCTCTCTTCGTAGGGTTCGCCTGCGCCCTCGTCGGTGCATTCGGGGGGCTTATTCTCGGCGTCGCGAGTGCCTATTTCGGCGGTTGGTTCGATCTGATCATGCAGCGCATCATCGATGTGTTCATGGCATTTCCGTTGATCATCATGGCTTTGGCCATCGTCTCGATCTTCGGCACCGGTACGGACAAGGTGATCATTGCGATTACCATTCCCTTCGTGCCGCGCTGCGCTCGCGTCGTGCGGTCCAGTGCACTGGCGATCAGAGAGATGCCGTATGTTGATGCGGCCCGGTCCATCGGATACGGGCATATGCGCATCATCATGAAGCACATTGCGCCAAACGTTCTCGCGCCGTTCCTGATCATGCTGACGGCCTTCCTAGGTGAAGCGATCCTGCTGGAAGCCTCCCTCTCCTATCTCGGGATGGGCGTGCAGGAACCGACACCGGCCTGGGGCCTGATGCTGCAGGGCGGAGCCGAGGAATATGCCGAAAGTGCGCCTTGGGTTCCGATCTGGCCAGGCCTCGCGATTACCATCGCCGTTTTCGGTTTCAATCTCTTCGGGGACGCGGTCCGGGATATCCTGGATCCGAAACTCAGAACGCGCGGATGAGACCAACACCTTCAGCAAAAAGCCCCGCCATTGGCGGGGCTTTTTCTTTGTCCGGAATGCGCTCAGACAATCACAATAAAGCTAAGGCTCTGACGGTTTACTGAAGTGTCACACTGCCCAGCGTTCCGCAGAACTGCTCGAAATCGATATTCCCGCCTGTAGCCATCACCACAACGCGCTTGCCCTGAATATAGTCCGGCCGCTGCAGCAAGGCCGCCAGCGCCACGGCGCCCGACGGTTCAAGCACAAGCTTCAGGGTTTCGAATGCGACCCGCATTGCCGCACGGACAGTATCGTCGCCCACCGCAGCGTGATGCTGCATCCCCGTCGCTCTGGCGCAGGCAAACGGTACCTCGCCCGGCGCCGTTGCCTGCAGCGCATCGCAAATCGACGCCCTGTCGCCGCGGATCCGGGTTACTGCACCAGCATCCAGGGACTGCCCGAAGCTGTCAAAGCCTTCGGGCTCGACTGCGACAAGCTGCGTTGATGGGGATAACCGATTGAAACCCGCTGCGAGACCGGCAATCAGGCCGCCGCCGCCAACGCATGAAAACACAAAATCAGGCGCCTCTTTCCCACCGCGCCGCAGCCCCTCGATTATCTCCGCAGCCGCGCTGGCATGCCCCGTCACAACAAGCGGATCGTCGAACGGATGCAGCAAGACTTTGCCTTCCCGTTCTGAAATCTCCCTGGCCAGCGTACTGGCCACCTCTTCGCGCGGGCGTTTGCCATGTTTACTCAGGACAACAGTTGCACCATAGGCTTCCGTCTTGCGGCGCTTTGCCTCCGGTGCGTCCTCGGGCATGACAATCGTTACCGGAATCCCCAAAACTGCTGCGGCGGCGGCAAGCCCCTGCGCGAAATTTCCGGAGGAGTAGGCCACGACACCGGCCAGTTTTTCTCCATCGGTCAGATTGCAGCAGCGCCAATAGGCACCCCGGAATTTGAAAGATCCTGTACGCTGGAGCGACTCAGCTTTCACATACACCTCGGCGGCTCCGGACAGGTTGGCCAGATGCGGCGCTGCCATCAGTGGTGTCTCCTCGGCAACCCCCGCCAGCGCGGCTACAGCATGATCTATATCCGTGCCGCTGGGCACGGCCTGTCCGAAGTCTGTCATTATCGCTCTCCAGCTTGAATGCCGGCCGACTATATCCGGATTTCACTCACCGAGACGGCAACAAAAAACGGCGCCCGAAGGCGCCGTTTCAGATTTCAGATTTGGTCGCAGCCAGATTAACTCTCCAGCACGAAGTGCCCTTCGCCGACCTGCCGGTATTCCTGCTTCGGAGGCTCGTAGCCAATCGGCTTTAGCGGGCTCGGGATCTCGTCCGTCATCAGGTTGAGGTCCCGTTTGCGGCGCGACGGATCGGCGACCGGAACCGCCGACATCAGCTTTTTCGTATAGGCATGCTGAGCATTCTCGAACACAGCCGCACGGGGGCCGATCTCGACGATCTCACCGAGATACATCACGGCAACCCGGTGGCTGACACGTTCGACAACGGCCATGTCGTGGCTGATGAAGAGATAGGCGAGGCCGAATTCTTCCTGCAGATCCATCATCAGGTTCACGACCTGCGCCTGGATCGACACGTCCAGAGCCGAAACCGCTTCATCCGCGATGATCAGCTTCGGCCCGAGCCCAAGAGCCCGGGCAATGCAAAGCCGCTGGCGCTGCCCGCCGGAGAATTCATGCGGGTACCGTTCCGCATGCTCGGCATCAAGACCAACACGGCGCAGCAGAGAGACCACCCGCTCATCCGCATCCTTCCCGGAGGCGATATTGTGGACGATCATAGGCTCCGCAATGGCCGACCCCGCCGTCATACGTGGGTTCAGGGATGCGAACGGGTCCTGGAAGATCATCTGCATGTCGCGGCGCAGCGGGCGCATGTCTTTCGGGTCGAGCCCCATCAGCTCTGTGCCCTCAAACTTGATGCTGCCGCTGTTCGGCTCCACCAGCTTGATGATAGACCGCCCGGTGGTCGACTTGCCGCAGCCGGACTCTCCGACCAGCGCCAGGGTCTCGCCCGGCTGCAGACCGAAAGAAACCCCCTCGACCGCGTGAACCCGCGCCGTAGCCGATCCAAACATACCCTTACGGATATCGAACCGGGTGGTCAGACCTTCGACCGTCAGCAACGGTGCTTCCGTGTGCCGAACCGTGTCCTGCATTTCCTGCAGTTCGTGCGCGGCGGATGCGTCCTTGACTGCTTCGCCTTCCGACCGACTCACATCGACATTCGCGAATTTGGCCGGGAAGGTCATGCCCTTCATCGAGCCGAGTTTCGGCACGGCTGCGAGCAGGGCCTTGGTGTAAGGATGCTGCGGCGAATGGAAGATCTGCTCCGCCGGCCCTTCCTCGACCTTCTTGCCTTTCAGCATGACGACGACACGATCCGCCACTTCGGCCACCACCCCCATATCGTGGGTAATGAACATCACGGACATGCCGATTTCCTGCTGCAGCATCTTGATCAAATCAAGGATCTGCGCCTGGATCGTCACGTCGAGCGCGGTGGTCGGCTCGTCGGCGATCAGCAGGCTCGGACGGCAACTCAGCGCCATCGCAATCATCACCCGCTGGCGCATACCACCGGACAATTGGTGCGGATACTGGGTCAGCTGCTTTTCCGGTTCCGGAATACGGACCAGTTTCAGCATCTCCAGAGCCATGTCGAGCGCTTCCTGCTCGCTCTTGCCCTGGTGCAGCATGATGGTTTCGGCGATCTGGAACCCGATGGTGAAAACCGGGTTGAGAGAGGTCATCGGCTCCTGGAAGATCATCGAGATATCGTTACCGCGAATATCCCGCATCGTGCCCTGGTCGGCTTTGGCGATATCGATCACCTCACCGTTCTTGCGCCGGAAATCGACCTTGCCGGACGCTATATGCCCGCCGGCATAATCGGTCAGCCGCATCAGCGACATCGCCGTAACGGATTTACCTGACCCGGACTCGCCGACAACAGCTAGCGTTTCGCCCCGGTCAATATGCCAAGAGACTCCATCAACCGCTTTGACCGTCTGGTCATCAAGCGGAAAGTGAACCCGAAGATCGTCGACTTCGATCAGTCGGTCATCATGCATTTACACGGCCTCCCATGGCTCGCTCGTATCTAGGCGGTGCTTTGATTTTTTCTCTTTTTTGCACCATTTTCAGCGGGGCAGTCTGTATGCTTTTGATAGTCAAATCCAGACGCAATCTGTCAAATTTCGCTCCCCGGAAGAGTTAAGACGTATGAGGCGGCCTTGAGCGCAGCGAAAACCGAGAGTGAATGCAGTCCTAATCGGAAAGAAGCCTTTCGCGAAGGTGTGCGGCATGGCCTTGCGGTCCCGTCGATTGTCGTCTTCGCAACCATGCTCGGCTATGGCTCCCTTGCACATGCCAACGGCTTTTCCGCCTTCGAGGCCCTGCTCTCAACGGCGCTTGTATGGGCCATGCCGGGGCAGGTCGCGATGGCGGACCTGAAAGCCTCGGGAGCGGATCTTTTCGTCACCTTGCTGGCCGTATCCATGGCCAGCGTCCGCTTCTTCCCGATGGCGACGATCCTGGTCGGCACCTTCCGCGATGCCGTTACGCATCCGCTGAAACGGATCTTTATCGCGCACCTGATGTCGGCATCGACCTGGCCGATGGGCATGGCGGCCGCACAGCGCATGAACAAAGAATCGGCGCTGGCCTACTACTGGCCCGTCGCGGGGCTCTGCATCACCATGGGCTGCATCGGCACGCTTGCCGGATACTGGCTTTCTGCGGACATGCCCGCCATCGTCCGCCTTACCCTGGTGTTCCTCAATGTCGTATTTCTTTCGTTACTGTTTGCACTGAACCGAGACCGCCTTGTCATTCTCGCTGTCTGTGCCGGCGCCGTCATTGGCCCTCCCCTGCACAGCATCGAGCCGAATTACGGGGTGATCCTGACAGGCCTGATCGGCGGGACGCTTGCCTATATCATTCTCGGGAGGCGCCGATGAGCGCCGCCGCGATTTCGCCTCTCGCGCTGGTCCTACTGGCAGCCTCCGTCACCTTTCTCTGGCGTGTCCTGGGTGCCTTATTGGCCTCGAAAATCGACACTGACGGCGCTCTGTTTCGCTGGATCGGCTGCGTTTCCTACGCCACCGTCGCCGGGCTGATCTCCCGCATGGCGATCCTGCCGACCGGCGATCTGGCCGACACCCCGCTCATGCTCAGGGTCGGTGCAGTGGCGATCGGCTTCGCGGTGTTCTTCCTGGCAAAACGCAACCTGCTGCTGGGCGCTGCAGTCGGCGCAGGATGTTTCGCCGGAGGACTGGCCATACTCACATATTGACTTAACAACCGCTTTTCCTGCTTCGAACATGGAGCAGATGCACATCAACACCTCCTCTCTCTAATACGGTGCCGCAATGTGGCCATCCATGATCGAATTCCTAAAAGGGTAAGCTTCAGTCCAGCAGCACGCCGGACCTTGCAGGGAAAGCGAAATTCCATCGGTGCCTAAAATAAGGCATCGTAAAGAGCCGAAATGCCCGGCGGTACTGAATGCCGCCTGAACGGGAAGGATCCGATCATGGCCAAGCCGCTGAATCCGATCGACACCGATGAAGACCGCCTCGATCCGCTCAACCCTGAGGAAGACACCCCGAGCGAACTTGAGGAAACGACCCACGCAGAATTCCTCGCGATCTATGCCGATGCGTCCGAAAACCTGCGCTTCGCGAAGCATCAGCAATGGCGCGCCGTGCTCTATTTCTCCATCGGCGCCGCGGTTGCGACTGGCTACGGGGAATGGACCCACTGGAAAGATCCGACACTCGCCCAATTGCTTATGATCATGGTCTGGATTTTCAGCCTCGCCAGCGCCGGCGTGGTCCTCAGTCTGCAGTGGTGGCAATCGGCAGAAGTGCGCAAGATCGACTATGTGACATCCAAGTGGGGCAGTTTCAGTACCGCTGCCCGCAAGCGGAAATCAAAACTGATCAGCGACCTGCAGCGCTACGGCATGATGATCGCGATGGTACTCTACCTGGAGTTGGTAACGATCGCGGTGACCAGAATCTTCCTGCTGAATATCTAGCCGGCAGATAAACCCCAAGAAAACTGCTGCAAAGAAACCTATAATTAAGGGAATATTTTACAATATTTTCCCTTAATTCAGATTATGACATTCGATTGACGACACGAGTTTTCTCACATTAGAAATCTGGTATCTCAATCAATCGGGGTGGGACCGCGATGACTGTTCATAATCACGATACAGATAAAGGCGATGGGGTAGCGATCGGCTCACCCAACGTTAAGGGACGACTGGTTGTCTTTCCGGAAAAAGGCGACGCGACCGAATGGCACAAATACGGCGCCGATGAGACATACACGGTTACCGCGCTAACGCGCTTTCTGTTCCGCCGGGAGGTTCGCCGGGTCGACGGATCGACCGATGCCGAGGAATACGATCTGCAGCCCGGATCCACGATCAAGCGCTCCGGTCCTTTCGAACACCGCGTTATCAGCCAATCCGAAGAACCAGTCATGTTCCGGAAGGGGTGAGGCCACGGGGCCAAACCTTGCGAAATCAGGCGGACCCATCCCGGGTCCGCCACCAGCTGCCATGGTCAGACCGCGTGCGCCAGACAAGATGTTGCTTACGAAAAATCTCTCCGGGCTGCATTCTGTTTGCGCCTGAGAGATGCCGCGCATGACCGCACCAACCGCCGACATTACCCTGACCACTCACGCATCGCCTTTCGGCGAACTCGCCGACGTTTTAAGCTCGCTCGTGGCCGCAGACGGCATCCCTGCACTCAACCGGGTGCTTGACCAGCGCGTACCGAAGCTCCTTTCATGCGACCGCTCTCAGCTCGTATTAATCGACACAGCGGGCCAGAAATTAACCGCGTATTCGAATACCGAGGGCGACACGATCTCCCTTGAGGACCCTGACTCGCCCCTATCCCGATGTATCCGCATCCGTCAGTCGGTGGCGGTTTCAGAGACAGCGCCGTCACAGTCCCGCCAGCAAACGACCCTCGCCGCCCCGCTTATGACGGCCGCAGGCACGTTAGGTGCTATCGCCGCCATCGCCGATCGCGAGCATGCATTCTCGGATATCGACCGGGAAATCTTCCGCTCTATAGCCGCCACAACCGCAGCTGTGCTCCTGGCTTTTCTGGACAGGGACACCCACCTGGCCGCCGCGCAAGATCAATCCCGGCAACTGCATGAGGAATTGAACGCGGCTCTACAGGCAATCCCGCACCCGGTCATCATCTACGACAAGGATTTCAACTTCCGGGCCTGGAATAGCGCCTTCGTCGAAATTCAGGGCTACACGGAAGACCTGATGCTGGAAATGGGCGGCATGGCCAACCTGCTGCGCTACGAAGTCGAGGAGCTCGATTCATTTCCTGGACAAACATATGAGGAAGTGTGGCAACAGTACCTGAACTACTACGAGTTCGAGGACTTCAACCACTCCGTCCAATATTGGCCGATGCGGCAGAAACATATCGACCGGCGGACCCGGAAAACGGAATCCGGCGGATGGGTTTCCGTGCTGGTCGACATCACTGACTGGATGGAGGATCAGGAAAAAATCCGGCTCGCGAAAGATGACGCCGAAGCGGCGGCGCGCGCCAAATCCGCTTTCCTGGCCAACATGAGCCATGAAATTCGGACTCCACTCAATGCAATTATAGGCTTCACCCAGCTCGTCCTCCGGGGAGATCTGACACAGAAGCAAAACGAGCATCTGACACAGGTCGAAAGCTCCAGCCAGCTCCTGCTCCGAATTCTCGACGACATCCTCGATTTCTCGCGGATCGACGCCGGTATGCTGGAGCTTGAGAGCCTGCTGTTTCATCGCGACGACATACTCGGCAACGTCGTCGCCCTGACAGGCAACAGTATACTCTCGTCCGATGTCGACCTCCTCCTCACAGTCGGAGAGGACGTCCCCGAAAGGCTTATCGGCGATCCGTTCCGGCTTGCTCAGATTCTCCTAAACCTCACCAGTAACGCCGCCAAATTCACACATAAGGGATCGGTTGTTCTCAGTGTCGATCTGGTTGAGCGGGACGCAGAAGGCGTAACCCTCCGTTTTGAGATCGCCGATACCGGCATTGGCATGGCGCCGGAGCAATTCGAGAACCTGTTCCAGGCCTTCAGTCAGGCGGATACCTCAACGACGCGGCGCTATGGCGGAAGTGGCCTCGGCCTGGCGATTTCCAAGGCACTCACAACCTTGATGGGCGGCGCGATCGGTGTCGAAAGCGTTCAGGACAAAGGCAGCAATTTCCATCTTACGGTGAAGTTTAAAACGCCGACCGATGCTGCTCCACTGCCGGAAAATGATATCCGGAGCGACTTGCATGTATTAGTCGTCGACGCAGTGGATAAAGCACGTGAGACCCTTGCGCGATCGGTTGAGCAGCTTGGGGCAACGGCCGGAACCGCTGCCGGTTGCGAAACTGCGGAGCACGCTCTGCGCACGGCGGAGCCTCCCTACGACATCGTTCTGCTGGACCACGCCATAACCACACCGGAAACCGCAAACCGTCTGCGCACGGCACTGCAAAACCGCCCGGGTATGAGCGGGCAGCAGGTTAAGCGCCGCCTGATCGCAACATTCGGCGGGAACGAGATTCACGAAAGCGCGCCGGCGGCCGAAATGGACGGCATGATACCGAAGGGCGTAACGCCTACGCGTCTGCGAGATGCCCTGCTCACAGCTTGTGGAGAGGCAGCGCCAACCGATCGCCCGCGCCCCCAAATCGACCACTCGCACCGTGCCGCTCTCTCAGGCCTGCGCGTCTTACTGGCCGAAGATAATATTGCGAACCAACGGGTTGCCCGGGAAATGCTGGAGCAGATCGGCATGCAGGTGACGGTTGCAGAGACAGGACAGCGCGCGATCGAGAGAGTACGTTCGGAACCGCCGGGAACATTTTCCGCTATCCTCATGGACCTGCAAATGCCGGAAATGGACGGTCTGAGCGCAGCTCGAAAGATCCTCGGAGACCCGGGGCACAGCGGTTTGCCGATTATCGCCATGACGGCAAACGCCTTCGACAACGACCGGCAAAGCACCCGTGACGCCGGAATGGTCGATCATATCTCCAAGCCGGTAGACCCGAACAAGCTTTACGCTGTGCTGGCAAAACATGCTGGAAAAGACAAACCATCGTAAACAAAAGGCCAAGCCGGTCTGCGATCACGGGACCTCACTGCATATGTCACGGCGAGTGAGCAGATCCCCGGCTACATCCTGCCGTTATTGCTGCAAAACGTAGGTGCCCGGCGCATCACAGAGCGGCGCGTATCCCGCGTCCGGCGCACCCATGACCGGCAGCGCGGCCCCTTCCGTCGATTGCCCGGCAAGCCAGGCCTGCCATTCCGGCCACCAGGAGCCGTCCTTACGCGGTGTTTCCGCCACCCAGGTATCCGGATCGATATAACTTTCGCCCGCCTTCTTGGTCGCTACCTGATAGTTCCGGCGCGGGTGGCCCGGCTCGCTGACGATCCCGGCATTGTGCCCGCCGCTCGTCAGCACGAACGTGACATCCGTCGCCGGGTGGAAGGTGATCTTGTGTACAGACCGCCAGGGCGCGACATGATCCTTTACCGTTCCCACGGCGAAGATCGGCGCCCGGATGTCGGCCAGATTGATCGGCCGCTCTCCCACCGTGAACCGTCCCGAGGCGAGGTCGTTGTCAAGGAACAGGCTGCGCAGATATTCGGAATGCATCCGGTAGGGCATCCGTGTCAGATCCGCGTTCCAGGCCATCAGGTCGTTCATTTCCTGACGTTCGCCCAGCATGTAGTCGTGGACCATGCGTGACCAGACCAGGTCGTTCGTGCGCAGGATCTGGAATGCCCCGGCCATCTGGTAGCCATCAAGGACACCCTGGTCCCACATCATGTTTTCCAGATAGGCGACTTCGCTTTCCCGGATGAACAGCATCAACTCGCCGGCCTCGGTGAAATCCACCTGGGTGGCGAAAGTGGTGATCGATTTCAGCCGGTCATCGCCGTCCCGCGCCATGGCCGCTGCCGCAATCGAGAGCAGCGTCCCACCGAGACAGTAGCCGACCGCATGAATTTGTGTGTCCGGAATAATCGCCGAAACCGCGTCGAGGGCATCAAGGACGCCGAGTTGACGGTAGTCCTCCATGCCGAGGTCGCGATCTTCCGATGTCGGGTTGCGCCAGGAGACCATGAAGACGGTATGGCCCTGATCGACAAGGTATTTGACCAGCGAATTATGCGGCGAGAGATCGAGGATGTAGTACTTCATGATCCAGGCGGGCGTGATCAGAACCGGCTCCCGGTAGACCTGCTTCGTGGTCGGCTCATACTGGATCAGCTCGATCAGGTGATTGCGGTAGACCACCTTGCCCGGCGTCACTCCGACATCCCGCCCGACCTGGAAGGCATCCGCTCCGGACGGCTTCTTGCCAGCAATAGCGCGCTGCCAGTCGTCCGCCATATACCCGGCCCCGCGGGCCAGGTTCGTGCCGCCCTGCGCAACCGTCGCCTTCAGGGCCTCGGGATTGGTCCAGAGCATGTTCGACGGCGCATAGTGGTCGAGCATCTGCCGGGCCATGAACGACACCGCATGCTCGTCTTCCTTCGAGAGGCCGTCGATCTCCGTTGTGGCGTTATGCCACCATTGCTGGGTCAGCAGGAAAGACTGGGAGATCATGTTGAAAGGCCACTGTTTCCAGGCCTCGCCCGAGAAACGGCGGTCCTGGGGAAGCGGCTCGATACAGGGGGGCGCTTCCGCGTTCATCCCAGCCGTTCCGGCATGGATCATAATCCGTGCGGCTTTGCGGGCCGCTTTCTCCACCAGCTCCATATGCTTGCCCGGGGACAGCGCGAGATGTGAGAACCAGTTGAAATAGGATGTCGCGAGACCGGCGGGAGAGATGCCGAGGGTCAACCGCGCCAGATTGGCCTTGAACGCATGGTCTATCGCCTGTGCCGTATAGTGACCCGGTGTCGGCCGGTCACATTCGGGGACAAGCGGAGCGCTTGCGGGGGCGCTGGATACCCGGGGCTTACGCGTGCCGGTATCCGTGCTCCGACGAGTCTTCCGCGTGCGTGACTTTACGGTATTGGCCTGCATGGCACTGAACTCCATTAGAGAAACGCGCCCGCCACGGGACAAGTGAGGCAATCGCCATGAAGCGGACTGCGGAGAAAACCTGCTTAGTTCAGCCAGCGTTCACCGTCTTGTCCGATCCAATAGCGACACCTGTGCAGTGCAGCATTGATTCAGGTCAAAAAACCGAGCTTATGAATGATTGTCCGATGGTCGCTGCACATCTCATATGATCAGCGCGGGGCTT